>JAPPJO010000075.1 GCA_028820325.1 Gammaproteobacteria bacterium
GTGGAGGATCGCGGCACCGAAACGGGTGGAGGCGTCGCTCTCGACGGCTGAACGGGCTGACGGCGGCCCGCGCGCACGACCTGACGGGGCGACCCTGTTCCGGCGCTCCGCACCCCGTTTCGGCCAAGCGCCGAACCGGGACATTCCGTGCCCATGGAACATGGCGCGGGGGTGCCATCGGGGTTCCGGGGATACCCCGGCCAGAGAGTTTTCGTGAAACGAAAACCGCAGAAACCAGCGCCCCCGTGGCGCGCTCGCGCCAAGACCGGACGGGGCATCAACTCTGGACGACGCAACCGCCCTGCGCGATACTTCCTTCGCGCAGATCGTGCGGTCCATCGAATCGAGGAGGAATCGAACGATGGCACGCACGAAACGAAGTCGGCGCTCGTACGGCGCCGGCGAATGGGGCCGGAACCGGGTCCGGATCTTCCCGGACCCGAAGACCGGCAACTTCCAGATTGAGTGGCGCGAGAACGGTCGCAGGCGGAGCCGGTCGCTCGGGCACCGCGACTGGCGGCGCGCGAAGCGGCAGGCGGACGAATTCGCCGCCGGGTTCATTGGGCCGGAGATCGTGGGCAAGGCGAAAGCCGAGCCCGAGCCGCTCACGCTGGGGACGCTCTTTGACATCTACGGCGAAGAGGTGACGCCCTCCAAGGCCCAGCATACACGGGCGCGCGACAGAACCGCGACGGGGATGTTCCTCCGGTTCTTCGGCAGGGACCGTGACCCGGCGACACTCTCGCAACGGGACTGGGACCGGTTCATCGCGGCGCGGCGGGCTGGCAGGGTCGGCATCTCGGGCAGGCCCGTGTCCAACCGGACCATCGAGTGGGACCTGACGTTCCTGGTGGCGGTTCTCAACTGGGCCACGAGGTCGAAAGACGAGAGGGGCCGCCCGCTGCTCGACCGGAATCCGCTGAAGGGTCTCAAGAAGCCCAAGGAGAAGAACCCCACCCGGGTCGTCCTCACCGAGGAGGAGTATCAGGCCCTGTTGAAGGTGTCTAGGCAGGTGGACTGGCGGTTCCATGTGGCGCTCGTGCTCGCACACGAAACGGGGCACCGCATCGGAGCCATCCGCAAACTCAGGTGGTCGGATGTCGACTTCGAGGGCCAAGCGGTTCGGTGGCGCGCGAAGCACGAGAAGACGGGATACGAGCACACCACGCCGGTGACGGATAAGGCGTTGGCCGCTTTGGAGGAGGCGCGCACGATGAGCACCGGGACGGATGACGGGCCGGTGTTTCCCGCGCTGCCGGATGTCTCGCGGTGCGTGGGCCGGTCGCCGGTGGGCTTCTGGTGGACGAAGGCCCAGGAACTCGCGGCGCTGGAACCGAAGCGCGGTCGCGGCTGGCACTCGCTCAGGCGGAAGTTCGCCTCCGACCTCATGAACGTACCGCTCAAGGTGCTCTGCGACCTCGGCGGCTGGAAGAACGCCAAGACCGTTCTCCAGTGCTACCAGCGAGCGGAAGAGGGACAGCTCAGGCAGGCGCTCGCGAACCGGAGAGTTCGGGACTGATCCAATTCGGCGGGAACCGATTGGCGAGAATCCACCCCACCAATATCGTAAGTCCATTGATCGCAACAGATACAACTTGGCTTACGCATGCTCGCCCAGCGTGCTTCCACGATGTCCGGGTGTATACGTACTCACCCGGCAAAACTCGGCAGGAGGAAACAAGGTGAGCCGAAAACACCCCCGGATTTCCGCCGTGGGGAGCATCCTCATGGCGACCAAGCTCCCCGCCCGCTACTGCGGTCCGGCCGCCTCGGGTCTTCTCTGCGGGACAGCGCTCGGACCCTAACCGAGTAGATTCGCTCCGAAAACGATCGGCGCTATATTGGTTGGAGACGTCTCACGCCGAGAGGGAGTTCGAGCATCCTGCCCGAGCGCATCGGCGAGGAAGCCGAAGGCGCGAGTTCTGCATCGGCTGCCTGCCGGTGGTCGGAGGGAACGGGTGCGGGGGCGACCGCAGCTTTGGACATGAGGAGGGACGACAGAATATGACACGGGGGCCTGAGAAACGAACCCTCTATTACGGAGACTGCCTTGACTGGATGGGCCGGTGGGAGGCGGACACCGTTGACCTGATCTACTTGGACCCGCCGTTCAACTCGAACGCCAGCTACAACGTCCTGTACGCAGACCACGGCGCGGGCAAAGCTCAGTACCGGGCTTTCGACGACACTTGGGCATGGAACGAGGCTGCCCAGGCACGATTGGAAACCTACGAGAGCGCCGTCGCGCGCTCAGCCCACAAGGCGGTCGTGGGCCTAGCTGCTATGCTGGGGCATTCGGGGATGTTGGCCTACCTCACCTACATGGCCGAGCGCCTTGAGCAATGCCACCGCCTCTTGAAGCCAACCGGGTCCATCTACCTGCATTGCGACCCGACGGCCAGTCACGGGTTGAAGCTCTTGATGGACGCGATCTTCGGGTCCGCGAACTTCCGGTCGGAGATCATCTGGAAGCGTACGAGTGCCCATGGCGACACCAAGCAGGGTCGCAAGCAACACGGCAGAATCCATGACGTGCTGTTGTTCTACACGAAGACCGACGATTGGGCTTGGAATCCCGTCTACACGGACTACGATCCGAGCTACGTGAAGTCGTTTTATCGCCACGTCGAAGAGGGCACGGGCAGGAGGTACAGGCTTGACAACTTGACCGGACCTGGTGGGGCGGCGAAGGGGAACCCCGAGTACGAGGTAATGGGCGTCCGTCGCTATTGGCGTTACTCGAAGGAGAGGATGCGGAGCCTGATTCGGGAGGGTAGGGTTGTCCAGACGAAGCCGGGGAACGTACCGCAATACAAGCGGTATTTGGACGAGATGCCGGGCGTACCGCTTCAAGACATCTGGACCGACATTCCGCCGGTGAGCCCGCAAGCCAAGGAGCGCCTTGGCTACCCGACGCAAAAGCCCGTGAAGCTGTTGGAACGCATCATTCGGGCCTCCAGCAATGAGGACGACTTTGTCCTCGACCCGTTCTGCGGATGCGGGACAACCGTAGACGCCGCGAACCGGCTCCGGCGGAGGTGGTCCGGGATCGACATCTCCTCCTTCGCCGTAGATCTGATCAGGAAGCGGCGTATGGCAGACCAGGACATCGTCGTCAAGGGCATACCCTACAGCCTGCGCGCCGCTCGGAAGCTGGCCGCCGCCAACCCGTTCAGCTTCGAGTCTTGGGCCGTCATGCGGCTACCGGGGTTCACGCCCAACACGGCTCAGGTCGCTGATCGTGGCGTGGACGGCCGCGCGTCGCTCGCCACACCGCCCTCAGACGGCGGATCGCGTCTGGCGCTGGCTCAAGTCAAGGGGGGCAAGTTCAGCCTGAGCCAACTTCGCGATTTCATCCACGTCATCGGTCGCGAGCAGGCGGCCTTCGGCATCTATGTCACGTTGGATCCCGTGAAAAGCCGGAACGCCATAGCGGAAGCCGCCAGCGCGGGAATGGTGGCTGTTGGTGCCGAACGTTATCCCCGCTGCCAACTCTGGTCGTTGGCCCAGCACTTCGAGGGACACGGCCCTCGCCTGCCGACGATGAACGACCCCTACACAGGCAAGCCGATGTGGCAACCGGACCTATGGCCTTCGTGATCACCGAGGTAGCGCGGGATGCAACCTTCGAAGCCATCGCTGTGGCTGTTTGCCATCAGAGGCGGATGGCGCCGGCGGTCCGGGGCGAAGGGTGCCGGCCACTGTGGTCTCGGTGGAACTCGGTGGGCTTCGGGGGCTCGGGAAGCCACTTGGAATCCGATCCCCTCAAATGGCCTGTGTTCGGTTGGCTCCGAACCAAAGGAGAGCCATGTACTCTCATCGCATGACCATCGCTCGCGCTAGGCTTGATGAACCCATCCTCGAAGACCTCCATTGCGACTGCCAAGACAGGCCGGACGGGACGGCCAAGGTATTCGTAAGGCCAGAGGAGTGGCCCAGGGTGTTGGAGGCCAGATCCGGTGACCTCGCCTCGATCACCAACGAGTACAGGAGTCGAACTGGTCGAATCGTGAGTATGCGTGATCTTGATCAGAGTATCGTGGTGGCGTGGGGTGTGTCGAAGCCCCGCCCCACCGTGGGCTTTTGACCGAATCTGTCAGCCTCCACTCGTGATTGAAGAAGCGCGGCGGGCGGTCGCACAGGATGCGTTTTCGGAGCGCGTTGAGTGACCTGTCGCCGATCTTTCGGGCCGCGCGGACGCGGTTGCTCTTCCCGCCAAAGTGGGTCGGTTTTCCCGCCGTCTGAGTGCGGCGAAAGATGAGTGCGAGCAAAGGCAGGAGTGGCAGATCGTGCAGTCCCAGTTAGACTTACGTGATCTCCTGCCGGGATGTTGGCCGTTAGCCGTCCGCCTACGCGGCTGAATTGGCGCGGGTGTCGGTATGGATCGGCGAGATCCAGTGGATGCGGATGAACGGGTTTCCGAGCTCGCGCGAACCGATCCTCGACCCTTTGGAGACGATCGAGTGCCGCGACGCGATACTGACGCCGGACGGCGGGGAACCGGACTGGCCCGATACGGACGTCATCATCGGCAACCCGCCGTTCCTGGGCGGCAAGCTGCTCATCTCGAATCTCGGCGAGGAGTACATCTTGACCCTGTTCCGGGTGTACGAGGGGCGTGTGCCCCGCGAGGCCGATCTCGTCTGCTACTGGTTCGTAAAGGCCGGTGAACGCTTGAACGGCAAGGCCGCGAAGCGGGTGGGTCTGGTCGCGACGAACTCGATACGGGGCGGAGCGAACCGCAGAGCGCTCGAAAGAGCGACGGGCGGCGGGGCGATCTTCGACGCGTGGAGCGACGAGCCATGGGTGATCGACGGCGCGGCCGTCCGCGTCTCACTGGTGTGTTTCTCGGCGGCGGACGGAGAACTTGCGCCGGATCGCCGCCTCGACGACGAGGCGGTGGACGAGATCTACACGGATCTGACCGCCCGCCGGGGCGAATCGGGCCTCGACCTGACCAAGGCGAGGCGGCTGGCCCGGAATGTGGGCGTGGCCTTCATGGGAGACACCAAGGGCGGCCCGTTCGACGTTCCCGGCGACCTGGCCCGCGAGTGGCTGCGGCAGCCCGCCAACCCCAACGGTCGCCCGAACTCCGATGTGCTCAAGCCGTGGATGAACGGCATGGCCATCACCCGGCGCTCCGCCGACAAGTGGATCGTCGATTTCGGGTGGACGATGGAGGAGGGCGAAGCCGCCCTCTACGAATCCCCGTTCCAGTACGCCAAGGAACACGTCCACCCCATGCGACAGCGGAATCGCCGCGAGTCCTACCGCCTCAACTGGTGGCGGCATGTCGAGCCAAGACAGGGCATGTGGAAAGCCCTCGGCGGACTGCCCCGGTACATCGCGACGCCGCGGGTGTCCAAGCACCGCCTCTTCGTATGGTTTGACATTCGAGTCTGCCCCGACAGCGCCCTGATCGCCATCGCGCGCGAGGACGACACCACGTTCGGGATCCTGCACAGCCGGTTCCACGAGGTCTGGTCGCTCCGCTTGGGCAGTTGGCTGGGCAAGGGGAATGACCCGCGCTACACGCCGACCACGACCTTCGAGACCTTCCCGTTCCCGGACGGTCTCACCCCGGATATACCCGCGAGCGATCACGCGAGCGATCCGCGCGCCCGAGCCATCGCTTCGGCGGCGCGGCGCCTCGTCGAACTCCGGGACCGCTGGCTCAACCCGCCCGAGTGGGTGGAGTGGATGGAGGGGCCCGTCGTCGGCTATCCCCTGCGTCCGGTGCCCCGTGACAAGCAGGCGGCGAGCGCGCTCAAGAAACGGACCCTGACCAATCTGTACAACGTCCGGCCGCAGTGGCTCGTGGATGCCCACGCCCAACTCGACGCCGCCGTGGCCGCCGCCTACGGCTGGCCCGGCGACATCGCGGACGACGCGGCTCTGCGCGAACTGCTCGCGCGAAACCGGCGCTGATCCCGCCATCGGGAGTCAGCCGCCGAAGACGGGTCCACGGCGGTGGACCACGGACCGGATGGCGCACGGCTTTGACGTGTGCCGTCCGCCCGCGAACCGAGCCCCAAGCTCGGAACAGAATGGGGGTTCGAAGGGGGAGCGGACCCCCCCTCGGCAGCCTCCGTGTCATACACGGGGTAGGCTGGCTTGTCTCCCTTAGCCCCCGTCAAGCCAGCCGTGGGACGCCTCCGAAACACCGGGCCGTCGCATCCAAGCTCCACGGCCTCTTGGCCGCCAGCCTCGCGGACCGCGAGGGCGACTGGAGGGCTTTCTGCCGCGTACCGGTTTCGACCCTACCCGTCCCCTTCGGGGACCGGCGATCGTCGTTTTCACACTGCGGTGCGGCGTAGAGGCTTGCGCCCAGGGTCGAACGGGCGATCCACCGCACACACTACGGCGTCCGTCCCAACCGGATTCCGGCGGTCCAAGCCGCCGAGGGGGCCAGCCTTGGTGACCCGGACCATCGCCCACGAGGCCTGTGCCGGTCAATCCTCGTCCGCCTGTCCCTCTTACCGACTGCGGCGGCGGTAGCGTCGAATCAGCCAGACGGGGAGCACAACCCAGACAAGGGCAAGCCCTCCGACGAAACCCACTGCGCCGTAAGGATTCAAGCCGCTCATCCACGAGCAGGCCACACCACCCACGGCCACCACGACGACGGCGGCATTCCACGCTGCTTCCATCGTCCCACCATCGCGCATCCGGTCCCTGGCCAGCGCGAGGGCCCAGCCCCCGCACAACACCACCGCGACGGCGATTATTTCCCACACCTCAGGGTTCACGGCATCCAGACTTCGCTGTGCGCCGCTTCCGGCCCACGTCTAGTTCTCCCCAACAGCCCCCAGAGCCAGTTCTGTGGGAGCGTGTTCATCGGCTTCGGTGGCTCGTCCGGAGCCGACTACGCTACTGCGAAACGAGCACCTCGCATTCCTACGGAATTGTGGTCCTCTTGGCAAAGCGCCGGTCGCTTTGGCTCGTCCTTCCATCTTGTTGTCTGTTGCTGCCTTGGGCACCAGGCCTTTCGAGCATCGTAGCCGCCCGTCATTGGTAGGGTCAAGCTGATCGCTCGCTCGCAACGGCTGCGAGGAGCACTTCCAGATGCCGAACCTCGCCGTCGATCACATCGTCCCCGCGCGCCAAAGGCGTAGGTCTGCCGTTGGGCGCGCGCGAGCTTCCGCGGACCCCAGCCTCGGGTAGGTTGCGACTAAGTGTGTGCTTTTCGCAACGAATCACGGAGAGGTACGCGATGCCCACTGCCCATGAAGCGCAGAGCCGAGACAATCCAAAGCCAGGCGTCGACCGTGTTGTCGTGGGGAGGGCGGGGGGAGACTGCATGCTGCATCGCTTCCGAGAGCCCGATCCCACAATCCGCCCGGAGTATTTTCCATCCCGTAGAGAGGCGATCCGTCGAGGCAAGAGGCTTGCCGGGGAGGAAAGGGGCGTCCGTTTGTTCGTTCAGGAGGAATTCGACGACGGGCAACGCCGATGGGTGAGGGTCCACATCCGATGACGGCCAAGCGAAGCGCAAGCGCCCGGGTGTTGATGCTGGTCGTGCTACTCGCGGCTGGCGGCCCGCTCCCCCGACGCCGACACCGTGCTCCGCCCCAAGCCTCTCCGCTCGCGCGCCACTCCAATAGGTCGGTCGATCTGCTACAAGCAACTACGCCGTCCGCACAAGCGGAGCTTTGCCGGACCCGAAGCTACAAGCCAACGATGCCGCCGCCCGCGTCGGGGGGCACCGCCCCGTCCGTGGCTCTTCCGGCCGCGAACTAAACCGAGCACGTCCCCAGACCGTGCCACCGAGGGCCGCCTCTTCACATGTGCGATCTGCGAGTTGGACTGCCGCGCCGGCGTCTCCACGCCCGGAACGGGGGACGACGGGTCCAGCGTGAGGTCAAATGGTAGGAAAGATCCCTGCGCGAGCTGGACACCATCCAACGGATCGCGCACATCGTTGCCCGGATGGTCGGGAGAACCCCGTTGTACCGGACGCTGGTCGCGGAATAGGGATCAAGGGCGGCTGGCAACCAATGGGAGGTCGGGGCGTATGCTGTCGCTCAGTGTCCAACCATCGCTAGACCACTTGATCTCATCGTTGTGCTCAAGCAAGGCAACGGCCCTTCGAAGCGTCTGACGGTCCTGCTCTGAATGGCCGTTGGGCAAGACCAACTCCACAAGCTGCTCTGGCGAGAACGCGAGATTTGGACTACCGCTCAGTACCTTCATGACGGCATCCGAATAGCCCCCGATGGCCCTCTTGTAGCTCTCAGGTGGATCAACACGGTCGAATACTGCCCTAGCTTCGCGTATACCGGGAGGAAGGTATTGCGACTTCCCAAATCCATGATCTTGCAAGATGCCATCTTTGACCAATCCCTTCAAGATTCTAGACACGGCGGAGTCGAGCGTCCGTTTTGACGCGTTGTCCCCGAGTTTGCGTAGCGCCGCAATGATCTCGGCATTCGTGAAGACGCGATCAGGTTCGTGTGCCATGATTCCGATGATGTCGGCTTTGCGTCCCGTTTGGGGTGCCTCCTGACCACCTAGCGGCCACATGATCATCTGCGCCTCGAGAAGTGCTTTGGCTGCTGCGAGCCGAGCTGTGGCTTCTTCGTGGTCCTGTAGCGCTTGGCGGTACTCGTCGAGACATTGCTTTGCGCCATCCAGGCCCTGCGCGTAACGCTCAATATCCTGATGAAAGGTCGTGCGCTCATCGTCCATGTCTCGCTCCTTGTGCAGGGGCCGCGCGCCCACTAGACTAGCTGCATGCCGGCAAGGTAAAGGCGGTAGACAGGAGAGAGGGGAAGCGGGCGCCCGCTTCGGGGGAGTCGAACCCCCATGTTCGCTTGGATGTACTTCCAAGTAGAGCCGCCAACACACTGGCCCCAGCCTCTCTCCTGTCCCGATTGGTTTCTTGTCATCTCGTCGGCGTCGCGGCCTTGGTCGTGGTAGAACCTTGGGCGTGTGGCGCGGGAGTCCTGGACAAGAACGATCCGCGCCGCACGGCTCCTTTTTGTAGCGGGAGGAGTATTTTGCTGCTCCTTGGCAAATCAAGGTACTGCCACGGCGTGATGTTGGCAAGACGGGATACAAAATACCCCGACCCAGCGCAAACTCTGCCCCGGCCAAAGGCCCCGCTGGATGGAGCGCAAGCGCATGGGAATTGGGTGTGGAGCTCACAGCGCGTGTGCTCCCGACGTCAGGCCCTAGAGGCGGGATCCGGCAACAAACGATAAGCGGATGCGCCGACAGCGGGAGTGACGCTGGATCGACCACCTGCGCCCGCCTTTGCCAACGAGGATACCTAGAACGAGTGGGCCCCTCGGTTGGGCTTCGCTTACGTAGCTCCGCAACCCGTGGTCTTCGACCCCGTCATCGTCTTGCGGCGCCTGCGTATCGCCATCGTCATCCTGCTTGCCATTAACCTGTAATGCACGTAGTTAAAATAGGTTAGGTGGCTACGGGGATGTTTCCACGGCCCGCGGGGGCGTGTAGATGAACAAGATGGTTGTGGTGCTCTCGGTGCTCTTGCTAACGATTTCGTCCGGAAGTCTGTCGGCCCAGGTGGATGGATACGATCTGATCTATTCCGGGCTTCCGGGAAAGCGGGTGACGATGACCCCGGACGCCATCACCGAAGAAGACCTGACCCCGGATCAGCAACAGGAATTCCGTCTGTTGATCGTCCGCGACCAAGCCGGCAAGTATTTCTGGCTGTCTCGCGACATGAGAGAAGTGATCCGCTCTGATAACCCCGGAGCGTTCACGATCTTTCACGCCGTCGACGGAATCGGGTATGTGAAGGTGATCCGAAACCCCTCCCTGTGGGGCGAAGATGCGTACACCTACGTCGAGCACTTTTCGTCGTGGCTGAATTCCTTCACCTACTACGGAACCTCAGAACTCCGAGGAGATCTTCCGAGGTGAGAGAGGGATGAATCCACCCTCGCACGCTTCTAGAGCCGGCTTGAATGAGCAGACTGTCCTGTGCCGCAGAAACTTGGCCACTCCTGTGGCTTCCCGGCACTTGGGCGGCTTTGCCGCTGTTTCGGTGCGGAGGAAACAGATACTGCGAGGATGCCCTGCAGCGAACCTTCGAGGTTGCTAGATGAGATGAGCGGGACCCACCCGCTCTCGCGACGGTGATGCGCTCGGGCCTAGCGGGAAGCGAGACGCAGCGAGCGCCACAAGCCGACCCGTCGAGGACCTCGCCAAGGGAGAATGGACCTGCCCCGCTCTCGCGGACGGTTGGTTCTTTGGGGTTGATGGTGTCGGATGTGGCTTGCCTCTCTCTCGAGGAGAGGAGCGGCGGAATCGGACCCTCGTTCGGATGACGGGTCTCCGGCGTCCGAACGAGGGTCGACAAGCGAAGCGCGGCAGCCAGCCGGCAGGCCCGGCACGGCTACACGGTCGGCGCACCTCGATCCCGTAGCGTGACCGGTGTTTCCGCAGCGACGGCATTAACTTCGCGCCAGTGAGTGATGTTGTCCCAGTCGATAGCCTTGATCGCCGTTCTGAAGGCTGTTCCAATCGCAGTTGGAAAGGTTGACGTGGCTCCTCGACGGCATTCTGCCAACCGATGTCCCGCCACCGGCCCATGTGGCTGCGGTGGTTCCGCAGCCCTGTCGATTCCCGCCATTCAAGTCCGCTTTTCCCGCTGTCGCGGCACGGTCCAGCCGGGTCCCGTCCAACGGCAGGAAACGCAGATCGTGCAGCCCTGTAAGACTTTATACGATTTCCTGCCGGGATTTGTACCTCTGGTGTTCCGCTTCTTCCACATGCGCACCATCCGCTCCAGCTTGGCCGCCGACCCGGCGCGCGCGAACTCGAGCAACTCCGTCTCGCTCTCCGGAGTAGCCACGCGCGTGAGCGCCCGCACCTTGGCGTAGGAGATGGTCCCGTCCCTAAGGGCGTCGGCCGTCTCCGGCAGGTTCTCCAGCGCGCGGGCGGCGCGGACCCGCTCGCGGGCCGGCCCGATCGTGATGCCGATCTTCCAGGCCAGCCACTCGGCGCATGAACCGAACCCGTCTTTCCAGCCGCCTCGGCGATCGAAATCGGCGATGAGGGCCATCATCCGGGCTTCTGCCGCGTTGATTCCCGCGGCCAGTTCCGCGATGCGATCGCTGATCTTGCGAAGTTCATCGTCGTCGTCGGGCCGGGAAAGAGGCTTCTTGCGAGTGTCGCAGAGAAGGTCCCGGGATGCAATCATCATTCCTCCCAACGATATATTGTACAATGAGTTACATACAATATAACGGCACCGGAATCGGCCTCTCAGGATGCTCTGCAATCGCCGACGTGGGGTCGAGAGACGTTCGGGAGAGGAAGGGGACTGCCAGCGCTCTCACATGGGCGGTCAGCGCCGCTGGCGAGCCGTGGAATCCGGGATATCGGATCGCGTCGAGGCGGGCGCCGAGAACCCGTCAATGGCAGAATGGGCCACGCGAATGTGAATTCGGGCGACCTCCCCCGGCGTCAGCCCTTTGTGCCTCCCTCCGAGTGCAGCCGCAGCACCGGACCCTGGTCCCGCTCCAGCGCGCTGCCCCGTCCCGACAGGCTGGGGTTGTTCATGAAGTAGTCGTGGGCGCTGAACGGGCGCTTCCCGTCCGCCACCCGGCGGTAGGACCCGTCGGCCGCCAGGCGCCAACTGCCCTCGGTGTCCTTCAGGTTCGCGACCATGATCTCGTCGAGAATCTGGCGGTGCACCGTCCGGTTGGTGACCGGAACCAGCAGCTCCACGCGCCGGTCCAGGTTGCGCGGCATCCAGTCAGCCGATGAGATGAACACCTTCGCCCGATCCGAGGGCAACTCCGCCCCGCCCCCCACGCACACGATGCGCGAGTGCTCGAGGAACCGGCCCACGATGCTGGTCACGGTGATGTTCTCGGAGAGCCCGGGGACCCCGGGGCGCAGGCAGCAGATGCCGCGCACCACGAGATGAATGTTCACGCCCGCGCGCGAGGCGTCGTAGAGGGCGTCGATGACCTCGCTGTCGAGCAGGGAGTTCATCTTGGCCCAGATGCCTGCGGGCTCTCCCCGGCGCGCGCGCTCGGCTTCCCCTGCGATGAGTTCGAGCAGCGTGCTGCGCATGGTGAAGGGTGCGATCGCTAGCTGGTCGAGGCCCTCCGGACGCGCATACCCGGTCATGAAGTTGAACGCCCGCGCGGCATCGCGCGCCAGCGCCGGATCGCACGTGAAATACGACAGGTCGGTGTAGATCTTGGCGGTCACCGGGTGGTAGTTCCCCGTCCCGAAGTGGACGTAGGAGCGGAGCGACCCCGCCTCCCGCCGCACCACCAGCGAGATCTTGGCGTGCGTCTTCAGTTCCGCCACCCCGAAGACGACGTGCACCCCGGCGCGCTCCATCCCCCGCGCGAACGCGATGTTGGCCGCTTCGTCGAAACGGGCCTTCAGCTCGACCAGCGCGGTCACGTTCTTGCCCGCCTCTGCCGCCTCGATCAGCGCCGTCACGATGGGCGAGTCCTGGCTGGTCCGGTAGAGCGTCTGCTTGATGGCCACCACGGCCGGATCCTCGGCGGCCTGGCGCAGCAACTGCACCACCACGTCGAAGCTCTCGTACGGGTGGTGTACGAGGATGTCCTTCATGCGGATGGCGGCGAAGCAGTCCCCGCCGAAGTCGCGAATCCGCTCCGGGAAGCGTGCGTTGTAGGGCGAAAACACCAGATCCGGGCGATCGTCGCCGATGAGCTGCGCGGTGTCGCCCAGCCCCAGCAGATCGCCCTCGCGGAAGATGTCCCCGGGGCCGACGTCCAGCTCGCGCATCAGGAAGCGCTGCAGGGTCCCGGACATCCCGCGCGACACCCTCAGGTGGATGACCCGCCCCCTGCGCCTGCGCTTGAGCGCGGATTCGAACTCCAGCAGCAGATCCTCGGCTTCATCCTCGATCTCCACGTCGCTGTCGCGGATCACGCGGAAATACCCGGTCTCCCTGACCGCAAAGCCCGGGAAGAGGCTGTCCAGGTGCATCCCGAGCAGTTCCTCGAGGCGAATGAAGCGCTGGCTCTCTCCCGGAACGGCGATGAAGCGGTCGATCTGGGAAGGCAGCGGAAGCAGGGCGTGCATCTCGGTGCCGTCCCGCGGGCGCGCCAGCGACAGCACCATCGCGTATCCGGTATTGGGGATGAAGGGGAAGGGATGCGCGGGGTCCACGGCCAGCGGGGTGAGGACCTGAAAGATCTGCTCGTCGAAGTAGGCATCCAGGGCCGAACGTGCGGCCCCGCTCAGCTCGCTCGGATGCGCGATGACGATGCCGACGGCGCGCAGTTCGTCACGCATTTCGCGCCATCTCTTCTGCTGGCGCACCATCAGCGCCCTGGCGCGCCGGTCGATGGCCCGGAGCTGCCGCGCCGGCGTCATGCCCTCGGGGGTCGTGGTGGTGATGCCGGCGTCCACCTGGGCCCTCAGCCCCGCCACGCGCACCATGTAGAACTCGTCGAGGTTCGTGGCGGAGATGGAGAGGAAGCGCAGCCTCTCCAGCAGCGGATGGCGGGAGCTCGAGGACTCCGCCAGCACGCGCTCGTTGAACGCCAGCCACGAGAGCTCCCGGTTGATGAAGCGCTCGGGGGCTTCAGGCGTCAGGGTCTGGGCAGCAGCTGCCTGGGTCACGCGGATCGGCTCCGGCACCGGGGACACGAAACGCCGCCCGCCGGTCCCGGCCGGTGCGGCGCATGTCGAAGTCTCTACCATTCTTACACTTCGCCGGGCGGGTCAAGGTTCCAGTCGCGCCCAGGTGCGGGGGACAGCTCAGCCCCTCAGCGGAGGTGGACCCGGAAGTCCTTGAGCCAGAGTTCGCCGGTGCCGCTCACCGCCTCGTTGCCAAACTCGATCGCGGTCAGGTAGTGGTCGGCGGGGAGATAGCCCCGGTCGATCAGGTAGCGGAAGAGGGACAGCAGGTCGACGGAACCGACCAGCAGATCCCGGTGCCGCACCAGAGCCATGTAGTCGGCGACCAGCTCGCGGTCGCCGTCGGCGTTCGGCCAGACTCTGTCCGGCCAGTGGTACAGATCCCACAGGACGCCCTCGATCCGGACCGGGCCGACATAGAACTGCTGCCCCGCCGGCCGGAAATCATGATCCAGCCAGACCATCACTTCGTGTGAGATGCCGGACACGCTGGGCGGATCGTCGCGCGTGATCCAGAAGTCGAACGCGAGGTTGTACGTGCCCTCGACGGCGAGATAGGCCGCGTAGTCGACCTCCAGGGCCTCGATTGCGTCGATTCGTCGAGGAAGCTCCGGCGTGGTCGACCGTGGATGCCAGGGCTTGTGCCCGTAGATGAGCTCCGGGTAGGCCTTGACCTGCCCCCTCCTCGTCGGCCAGCGCCATCGCCAGCCGTATTCCACCCTCTCGACCAGCCCGGGCACGGTCCGCCGCATGATGCATTGCTCGTAGTCTCTCGTGTCCTGCCGGTTCCAGACGTTGTTGAAGTAGGAGAAGTCACCCACGAACCACTCTTCCCAGCCCCGGCAGGCCATGATCTCCGGCGCCACGGGCGTGGGATCCGCGGGCGGAGGCGTGGCGTCGAATGGTGCGGGTCCGGGGACGGTCGCCAGGGCGGTCCCCGAGATCGAACCCGCCGCCGCCGTGATCATCGCGTGTCCCTTTCCGGCCGCCTGCACGACGCCAGCCGAGTCCACGGTTGCCACCGACAGGTCGCTCGATTCCCATGTGAAGGAGACATCCGCAACTCTGTGACCGTCCGCGTCCGCGGCGGCCGCCCCCACCCGGATCGTGTCCCCGATGGCCGGCAGCGTGACTGCGGAGGGGGAGAGGACGATGGTCGCGGGTCCGGTCGACGGCGGCGCAACCGGCGTGTCGTCCGCACCGCAGCCGGCCAGGCACGCGACGACGATCGCCGGGAGGACGATGGCGGCCACGGTATCGGACCTGATCAGGTGTGCCGGCATTCGCGTTGCTCTCAGTCGTAACCCATGGCGCAAGCATGCGCCGATTCACGCGACGCACGGATAAACCGTGGGTCAATCCTCCTCCAGGAACAACTGCGGGCCCGTTTGTTGCCGGGGAAGTTCCTGGCTGGCGCGTGTCTCCGCCGCATGCGCTAGGTTCAGGGCACGGACAGGGCGGTCCGAGGAGCCGCGGATCATCTGATGAAAGACCTCAACATCCTTCCCAGTGCGTCCACCGCCGCCAACGGCCTTGGCGGAGGCCGGGTTGCGGCTCGGCCGCGCGTCGCCGAGTCGCCTCCGCAGGTGCCGCTGCGGGCCCTGGACCAGCTCTGGTTCCAGGTGAGCGGCACGGTGTGCAACCTGCGCTGCCGGCACTGCTTCATCTCGTGCAGCCCGGACAACCATTCGTTCTGGTTCATGACCCGCGGCCAGGTCGCCGCAGCCCTCGCCGAGTCCGTCCCGCTGGGAGTGAAGGAGTACTACTTCACCGGTGGCGAGCCCTTCATGAATCACGAGATGTGCGGCATCCTCGAGGATACGCTGGAGCTCGGGCCGGCTACGGTGCTGACCAACGCGACCCTCCTGCCCGAGCGGACGGTGCGCGAATTGGCCCGGCTGGCGGCCGGATCGCCTTATTCGCTGGAACTGCGGGTGAGCCTGGACGGGGTCACCCCGGAGATGAACGACGCCATCCGCGGAGAGGGAACCTTCGCGCGCTGCATCGAGGGCGTGGAACGTCTGGTCGACGCCGGGTTCCTGCCCATCATCACCGCCATGCAAAGCTGGCTCGACGCCGAGACCGGACGCATCCTGGGAGGCTTTCGCGAGCTTCTGGCGGATGTGGGCTACGACCGCGCCCGGCTGAAGATCATCCCGCCGCTGCTCATCGGCGAAGAGGCCCGCCGCACCCAGGGATATGCTCCGTCGATGCGGGTCACCCACGAGATGCTGCACGGCTTCGATCTCGATCAGCTTCTGTGCACGCGCGCGCGACTGGTCACGGCCGCCGGGGTCCACGTCTGCCCCATCCTGCTCGACTATCCGGACGCGCGCCTGGGCGACACCCTCGGCGAAGCGGTGGCGCGGCCCGCCTCGCTGTCCGAGCAGGCATGCTACACCTGCTACCTGCACGGGTCCATCTGCGCCAACACGGCGGCGAGCAGCGAGTTCTAGCGGGTGGCTGAATCGGAGGGCCGGTTCGATCGCGTGGCGGTGTTCGGCGGTGTCTACTCCAACCACCTGGCGCTGGCGGCCGCGGCCGAGGATGCGCGCGCGCGCGGCGCGGACGCGCTTTTCTGCCTGGGCGATCTGGGGGGGTTCGGGCCCAATCCGGACAAGGTCTTCCCCATACTCCGGCGCGAGGACGTGCGCGTGGTGCAGGGCAACTACGACGACTCCATCGGGCGCGGGCTGGACGACTGCCGCTGCGGCTACACCGACCCGCGCGACAATCACTATGCCAGGCTGGCGTACGACTACGCGCTCTCCAACACGTCCGGCGCGCATCGCCACTGGCTGGCCGCGCTTCCCCCCGCCATCCGCTTTCGCCTGGGCCCGCTGCGGGTGCTCGCCTGTCACGGCAGCCCGCGCCAGGTCAACGAGTTCCTGTGGGAAACCACCACGCCTTCGCATTTCCTGGCGAAGCTCGCCGCGGACGCGGGCTGCGACGTGATTCTCGGGGGACACACGGGCATCCACTGGGCCCGGCGGTTCGCGCCCCGGGGCTGGTACGTCAACGCGGGGGCGCTGGGACGGCCGGCGAACGACGGGCGCACCTGCGTCTGGTATGCTATGGTATCGGCCGAGGGGGACCGGCTGGGCGTCGACTTCATTCCGGTCCGCTACGATCACGAGGCGCTGGCCCGCGAGATGGCGGGAGAGGGCATCTGTGAGGAGTTCATCGCGACCATTCGCACCGGGTGGTGGACCACCTGCCTGGAGATCCTGCCGGGCAAGGAACGCGCGCGCGGGCGCTACTGACGCCCGGCGGGCGGGACTTCCTTCCGGTATCCTGGCCGAGAGACGCCGTTGAGCACGCACATCGCCTACCTGGACGGTCCGCGCCTGCGCCGTTCGCTGGTGGCGGCCTGCGAGTACACCCGCCAGCAGCGCCAGGAACTCAACCGCATAAACGTCTTCCCGGTGCCCGACGGCGATACCGGCACCAACCTTGCGCTCACGGTCGAGGCCATCGCGGACCGCCTGCGCCGCAACCGGGACCGCGACGTCTCGACCGTCGCGGATCAGGCGGCCGAAGCAGCGCTGCTCGGAGCCCGCGGCAACAGCGGGATGATGCTGTCGCACTTCCTGCTGGGCTTCGCGGCCCAACTGAAGGGGCGCCGGCGGGTGGGCCCGCGCGGATTCGCGGGCGCGCTCGCCGGAGGCATCGACAACCTGTACGATGCGCTCGACGATCCGGTCGAGGGCACCATTCTGACCGTCATCCGCGATACCGCGAACGCCGCACGCGAGGCGGTGGCCACCGATTTCGTCCCCTACGTCGAGGGATTGGTGGATGCGGCCAGGGAGTCGCTCGAGCGCACGCCTTCGCTGCTCCCGGTACTGAAGGAGGCCGGGGTGGTGGATGCGGGTGGGCGCGGCTTCGTGCACATGCTGGAGGGCGTGCTCCTGCTCATCAACGGCGACCCGATCGTGGCCGGGGACGATACGGACTACTCGGACGTCCCGGCCGCGGTCGCGGAGATCGAGTACCCGGCGGACGAGGAGCAGTACCGCTACTGCACGGAGGCGCTGGTGCGGGGCGCGGGGCTGCCGGAGTCGGCGGTGGTGCGCGAGGAACTGCGCCGCCACGGGGACTCGATCATCGTGGTCAGCTCGGACACCCTGCTCAAGGTGCACATCCATACCGACGGCCCCGAAGGCGTCTTCTCCTATCTCCGCACCCTGGGCCGGCTGGCCACGAAGAAGGCCGAGGACATGCGCGCGCAGCACGCGGCGGCGCGTCACGGCGGCGGACACCGTCGGAGCCTCGTGCGGCGGCCGTTCGCGATCGTGACCGACAGCGGCAACGACCTTCCCGAGGAAATCATCCGGGCGCACGGCATTCACGTGGTCCCGGCCATCCTGGTCGACGGGGGCCGGCCCCTGCGCGACGGCATCGACATCACTGCCGACGACTTCCACGAGAAGATGCGCGACGCCGATGGGGAGCTCCCCACCACCTCCCAGCCTCCGCCGCAGGCCTTCGTGGACGGGTTCACCCGGGCCGCCGAGGACGGCGACCGCATCCTGGGCGTCCTGCTGGGCAGCGGCGTGTCGGGCACCTTCGGTTCGGCGGAGGCCGCGGCGCGCACCTTCGACGGGGTGCCGGTGCATCTCTTCGATTCGCGAGGCGTGTCGGTGCTCGAGGGGCTGATGGTGCTCAAGGCGGCCGAGCTGGCGGAGAGCGGGATGTCCGCCGAGGAGATCCTGGCCGAGCTCGCCCGGGTGCGCGACCAGTCGGGCATCTTCGCCACCGTGGACACCTTCGACCGCCTGCTGCATTCCGGCCGCGTCGGCAAGGGGCAGGCGTGGGTCGGGGGCATGCTGGGCGTGAAGCCCATCCTGTCGCTGACCGATGAGGGGAAGGTCGGTCCGGTCGGCAAGGTGATCGGCCGTCGGAAGGTTCTTCCGGCGGTGATGGGGCTCCTGGAAGACCGCATCCCGGCCGGAGCGAAGAAGCTGCGCTTCGGCGTGGTGCACGTCGGGTATCCCGAGATCATCGAGAAGGTGTCGGCCGCACTGCGGGCGCGCTACGGCGAGGTCGACATCCTCACCGGGCCCGCGGCACCGATCTTCGCCACCCACGTCGGGCTGGGCGCCTGGTGCCTGGCGTACATGGTGGAGGACTAGCGTCGCTACTCGGACGAGCTTCCGAGGCGCGCCCGTCTGTGGTACGATGAAGTGTGGAACGACTTGACGCGGTGACGAATCAGCCGGAGGTCGAATCCCGCGATGCGTCCGATCCCCCGCCACGCGTGCTCGTGGTCGAGGATGAAGCCGACATCGCGGCGCTGGTTGCGTACCAGCTGACCCGCGACGGGCTGCGGGTGGAAACGGTGTCGAGGGGGACCTCGGCGCTCTCTTCCATCGACCGCGAGATGCCGGACATCGTCGTCCTGGACCGCCTGCTTCCGGGGGAGTCGGGCGACGAGGTCCTGCGCACCATTCGCCGCAGGGCCGCGACCCGCCACCTGCCCGTGCTCATGCTCACCGCCAAGCGCGAGCAGGAGGACCGCATCGAGGGGCTGGAGATGGGTGCGGACGACTACCTCACCAAGCCCTTCAGCCCGCGCGAGCTGATTCTGCGGGTGCGCTCCATTCTGCGGCGCGCCCGGTCCACCCACACCGGCGGCGCGGGACAGATCCTGCGCGCAGGTCCCCTCGCCATCGACCTGACCGGCCACCAGGTGACCCTCGACGGCCGCGAACTGAACCTGACGCCCACGGAGTTCCGGCTGCTTCGGGTGCTGGTCGAGCGCCGCGGGCGAACCCAGAGCCGCCGGCAATTGCTTGAGTCCGCCTGGGAGGTGGGGCCCGGAGTGTCCGGCTATATCCACACGCGCACGGTGGACATGCACATCCGCCGGCTGCGCACCAAGCTCGAGGAGGTGGGCGACTGGGTCGAGACCGTGCGCGGCTTTGGCTATCAGTTCCGGCTTCCCGACGCGGAGGGATAGCCCGGGTACGCCATGAAGCTGCGCGCGCACCACGGTCTGTTCCTGGGCTTCGTAGCGGTGGTGGGCATCCTGGTCGCCGCCATGGTGGTCATCGTCGGGACCGGCCTGCGGCGCCAGCTGGTGGAATCCTATCAGAGCGACCTGGCCGGGGATCTGGCGCTGGCGCAGCTGCTGCTGGAGGGAAGCGATGGGGGCTTCTCCAATCTGCAAGAGCTGGCGGAGCGCATGCGGGAGCGGGTCGACTACAGGGTTACGGTGATCGCGCCCGACGGGACCGTTCTCGCCGACTCCGATTCGGACTACCGCGCGATGGAGAACCACGGCGACCGCCCGGAGGTGCAGGGGGCCCTCGCGGGTTCGACCACGTTCGCCGAGCGCCGGAGCGCGACGGTGGGAGTTGCCCTCCTGTACGCAGCGACCGTGCTCGGGTTCGAGGGCGAGCCCGTCGTCCTGCGTCTGGCGGCGTCGCTTGAGGCCATCGACGCCACGGTGATTCAGACGCAGGGGGCCATCGCCGGCGCCGGCGCGGTGGCGATCGTCCTGGCGCTAGGTCTCTCGTACGTGCTGGCGCGCGCCCTGGCCCATCCCCTCGAGCGGGTGGCGGCGCGCGCGCGCCTGATCGCCGCCGGCGCGGACGGCATGCAGCCGCTGGCTTCGTCGCGCATGACCGAACTCGCCGAGCTGGTCGAGGCCTTCAACCGCCTCACCTCGGACCTGGACGCGCGCATCCGCGAGCTTGCGGGCGCGCGCGACGAGGTGCGCGACGTGCTCAACGCCATCAACGAGGGGGTTGTCGCCCTGAACGCCGATGCCCGTCTGGTGCGCATCAACGAGGCTGCGATGCGCATTCTCGACGTGGAGCCGGTTCCCGCGCTGACGCATGTGAGCCTGTTCGTGCGTTCCGCGGAGCTCCGGCTGCTCATGGAGGCGGCTCCGTCCCAAGCCGTGGGCGCGCGCGAAGTCCACCTGGGCGAGAAGCGGTACCTGGTGTCGGGCCGGCCGCTGGGGGCGGGCGGGGCCGTCATCACCTTCGTCGACGTGAGCGAGATCCGGCGCCTCGAAGAAGTGCGGAGCGACTTTGTCGCCAACGCGTCCCACGAACTCAAGACGCCCCTAACCGCGGTGCGCGGGTTTTCGGAGACCCTCCTCGAGGACGATCCGCCCGAGGACCTCCGCCAGAGCTTCCTCGATCTCATCTGGCGCAATACCGTGCGCCTGCAGCAGCTGGTCGAGGACCTGCTCGACCTGTCACGCCTGGAGTCCGGGGGATGGGTGCCCCAGTCCGAACCGGTCCGGGTGGAAGAGGTGGCCGTCAAGGCCTGGGCCCAGGCCGGGCCGCGCGTCTCCGAATCGAGCGTGCGGCTGCACATCGACGGAACCGGAATCGCGACGGCCGACGCCCGCGGGCTCTCGCAGATCTTCCAGAACCTCTTCGACAACGCGCTCCGGCACACCCCCTCGGGAGGGTCGATCCGGGTGCAGGTCGAGTCCGAGGCGAGTGAGGGCCTCCTCCTCGTGTCGGTAAGGGATACGGGCAGCGGCATCCTGCCGGCCCACCTGCCGCGCATCTTCGAACGGTTCTACCGGGTGGATCCGGCCCGCTCGAGAGCGGAAGGAGGGACTGGCCTGGGGCTTGCAATCGTGCGCCATCTGGTGATCGCCATGGGAGGCGAGGTCTGGGCCGAGAGCGTGATCGAGGAGGGAACCACGATTCGCTTCACGCTCCCGCGCGGCTCCGCGACTTCGCTGTCTCTCATGGAGCTGGATGAGGAAGACGACGACGATGAGGACGACGAACTCGACTACGGAGACTTCGTCGCCGCGTCGTCGCTGATTGGGGAGTAGAGATCATGGGCAGGAAAGGGAAGGCCGGAGTACGCGTGAGCGACCGTGAATGGAAGCAGCGTCTGACCCGGGAGCAGTTTCGCGTAACCCGCCGCAAGGGGACGGAGCGGGCCTTTACCGGAGCTTACTGGAACCTGAAGGACGACGGCCTCTATCGCTGCGTGTGCTGCGAAGCCCCGCTGTTCGACTCGGGGGACAAGTACGATTCGGGGACGGGATGGCCGAGCTTCAGCGACACGGCCGAAGGCGCCGACATCCGTCTCGAGGACGACCGCAGCTTCTTCATGCGCCGCACCGAGGTGCTGTGCGCGGAGTGCGACGCCCATCTCGGCCATGTATTCGGGGACGGTCCCGCCCCCACCGGCCAGCGCTACTGCATCAACTCCGCGGCGCTCAGGTTCGACCGGTCCCGCGGCCGGGAAGGTACGCAATCCCCAGAGTGAGGACGCCGACCTCGCGTCTCCACAGCAGTTCGCCCGTGCCGATGCGCACGGCGGCCACCCCCCCGGCCTCGCCGACCCCGCCCTCCCAGGTCACGTAGGCGACCTCGCCCGGCGGGTCGAGCGCCACCCCGTGCGGGAACGCCGCGCCAGCCAGCTCGATGCGGCGCACCTCCGTGAGGGTGGCCGGGTCGAGCACCGACACCGAGCCGCCGCGCCGGTTCGCCACCACCAGCACCCGCCCGTCCGCCGAGCCCGCGATCTGTGCGGGCATGGGCCCCACCGCGACGGCGCCCTCTGGTTGGCCCGCGCGGGAGAAGGCCCGCACCTCCCCGCTCCCAGCCATGGTTGCGAAGAAGCGGGCGCCGTCGGGGCTCCAGGCGACGTTCATGGGGGTGTAGCGCGGCGTTCCGGCGGGGGCGGGATCGGGTCCGGCCGGGACGCGGGCGAGGGTGGCCGCCGAGGCCGCGTCCATCAGCACGATTTCGTCGGAGAGCGAGCAGGTGACGGCGACCCGCGTCCCGGCCGGGTCGACGGCGGCGTGGTGGGGGGCGGGGCACACCACCGGCAGCGCCGCCACCGTCAGGTCGTGGACGTCCACCACCGCCACGCGGCTTTCCTCTCCCAGGCCGCCCCGCCAGTAGTCGGGGATGAAGGCGCGGCGGCCGTCTGGGGTGAGTTCCACCCGAGCCGCGCCCGGAATGTCCAGCTGGAGGCGCCCGACCAGCCTGTCGCCGTCGGTCTCGAACTTCCACAGGGTGGGGTGCCCGTGCGCGAGGGTGGCGTACCAGTGGCGGCCGTCGGCGGAAACGGTCACGCCGTGGGGCTCGTCGGTCTCGGTGCGGCGGCGGTCCAGCGAGACGATGCGCAGGGTGGTCCCGTCGCGCGCGTCCAGCACATGGATCCGGTCCGTGAACCCGGAAGTGACGTACAGGCGGGGCGGGTCCTCCGGGCCATCCGCCGCCCCTCCGCAGGCCACCAGGAGCAGCGCCGCGCCGACCCGTCTCAGGGGTCCGGCTCCAGAACGACCAGCCCGTGGTTCATGTCGGCGGCGTACAGCTTGCCGTTGTCGTGCAGCTGGGGAGCCCACGTGCATGTGTCCTCGGGGCCCAGAAAGCAGTAGTTGGTCTCGTTGCCGTAGTCGATGAAGCCGGTCTCGCGGCCCTGGAGCTCCAGTTGGCCCATGAGTTCGCCGCTGACGTCCAGAACGCGCAGGCCGCGCTCGTACCACGCCAGGTACAGGGTCGCGGCATCCTCGTCCATCCAGTAGTTGTGCGACGTGGCCCCCTGGACCTCATAGGTCGCGACCTCGCGCGGCCGGGTGATGTCGCGGAGATCCACCACATGCATGATCCCCGAGGGACTCGTGGAATAGCCGAACTGCTCCTCGCCCACGAAGGCGTAGCCGGCCTCGGGCCAGTACCAGACGTTGTGGGTCTGCCCGCCCAGATCCTGCAGGCGGCTCACCTCCACCGGGTTGGTGGGCGATCCCCCGGCCATCCCGTTGCCCACGTCGAGGATGACGAGCCCCGCATCCCAGTGCGACAGGAAGGCCAGCCCGTCCCGGACGTAGACGTCGTGGAGCATGCTCGAGCCGGCGTAGAAGCTGGCGGCGAGGCGAGGTGAAGCCGGATCGGAGATGTCGAGGATGCGCAGTCCGCTGTTGTAGGGGTCGAGAGCCAGATAGGCGTAATCGCCTTCCAGCCACGCGTTGTGGACGCCGGTGGCCAGACCTTCGGTAAAGCGGCTGATGATCTGCGGGTGCGCCGGATCGGAAAGGTCGAAGAAGGTGACCCCGTTGAGGCCTTCGGGGTCGCCCTCGTGGGTCAGCACGCCGAGCCGGCCGTCCGCCCGGATCTTTACATCGTTCACCGTGCGCGCGCTCACGACGAGCGAATCGGAAAGGGTGGGCATTCCCGCGGCGTCCAGCGTCCAGGCGTACAGAAGGTTGCCCGGAAGCTCGGCCCGCATGCCCCAGGTGCCGGTGTAGGCGTGGTCGCCGTGCACCCACAGGTCCGAAGTGTAGCGGTCGTCGACGGCGCCCTTTCCAACCAGGCGGAGCGCCTGCGAGAGCCCGCGTGCCTGGACCGTGACGGGCGTGGTGGCGGAATCCGGCCGAATCGTGCCGTTGACGTTGACCTGTGTACGCGCGACGACCGTGATGTGCCCGGGGGCGTAGGCTACGAACCGGCCATCCGCGTCGAACAGCCCGGCATCCGGCGGGGTGGTGCGCCAGGTCACCTGCGCCCCCTTCACCGCGGCGCCGCTGCTGTCCCGGACCTCGGCCGAGAAACGCACCACGTCGCCCTGGCGGATGCGCCGGTTCCCCGCCGCGATGCGGATGTGCGTGCCGTCGACCGGCCCCACCCGCTGCTCCAGCTGGAAGCGCAGTCCGAGCGATGCACGGGCGTCGCTGCCGGCCTGTGCCTCCAGCGTGGCCTCGTAGCTGCCCGCCTGGGCGGCGTCCGGCACCATCACCACTATGGACACGGTCTCGCTCGTGCCGGGGTTCAGCGTCGGTATCTCGGAAGGCGTGGCTGTCGGAACCATGCCGGGCACGGCGACCCCGCCCGTGCGCGCGGCGCGAGCCGACAGGCTCACCGGCCCGACCGCCACGTTGCCGGTGTTGGCCAGATCGACGGCGCCCCGGTAGGAGAGCGCGCTTCCGTCCCGGGAAGCCACCAGTTCGAGGGTGGCGGTGGAGAACTCGATCGCCGCGACGCGCTCGACGGGAGGTTCTACGGGATCGCGGCAGGTGGTGAGCAGCAGCGTGAGCGACAGGCTGAACAGGAGCCCTCCGGGGTGCCTTGCCCGCGATGCGACTCGCGCGACCGGATTTCCCTGCTCGGAGGTTTCTACTGGGCGCATGTGCCTGGCTACTGGATGTCTAGGCGTGCCGGACGACACTGCCTGAAACGGCAACCATCTCCTAAGATATAACGACCGGGTCGGCGGAGCGCATTGAGTTGAGCCCGAGCGGACACTAGTATCCATGGTTGCCCCCAGGGAGACGGCGGACGCGGGGGCGGGCAGCGATATCGACGTTTCCAACACCGCGCAACATACGGAAGGGAGTATCCCGCATGACCGGGTGCCGGGTCGGCAAGGGCGAGGGTGCGGTTGGTTCTCGGCTTGTGACACGCCGCTCCCTCATCCGCTCCGGGCTGGCGGCGCTGGCGGCGGCTCCCTGGGCCGGGCCGCTGGCTGCGGCCACGGGTCCGGCGCGTCATCGAGGCCGGAACTCCGGTCCTGCCCAGGAGGGCGACATCGTACTGGGCGTGTCGGCCGCGTTCTCGGGTCCCTCCCGCGGCCTGGGCACCGAACTCTACCGCGGCTCGATGGCCTGGTTCAACCACGTCAACGACAACGGCGGGGTCAACGGCCGCAGGATCGTACTCAAGCTCACCGACGACGGCTATCAGCCCGATCCCTGCGTCGCGAACACGATCCAGCTCATGCAGGACGAGAGCGTCTTCCTGCTCTTCGGATACGTGGGCACCCCCACCGTCACCCGCGTGCTGCCCCTGCTCAAGAGGTTCCGGGACGAACAGATCTATCTCTTCTTCCCCTTCACCGGGGCGGAGCCGCAACGAGAACCGCCCTACGGCGAGTTCGCCTTCAATCTGCGCGCCTCGTACCGGCAGGAGACGGCGGGGCTGGTCGACAACTTCGTGCGCATCGGGCGCCGGCGGGTGGCGGTGTTCTACCAGAACGACGCCTACGGCCGGAGCGGGTGGGCCGGCGTGCGCGAGGCACTCGCGGCGCACGGAGAGACCATGGCCGGCGAGGCCACCTACATGCGCGGCACCCAGTTCGACGCCAGCATGAGAGCGCAGGTGGAAATCCTGCAGGGCCAGTCCCCCGACGCCGTGATCTGCATCGGCGCCTACCAGGCGTGCGCCGCCTTCGCCCGGGACGCCGTCGACCTGGGGCTCCACATTCCCGTCGCCAACGTCTCCTTCGTGGGAAGCGAAAACTTGCTCGCGCTCCTGCGGGAAGGACGCGACGACCCCGAGTCGCACACCCGCTTCCTGGTGAATTCACAGGTCGTACCGAGCTACGAGGACACCTCGCTGGCCGCCGTGCGCGAGTATCATGAGCTGATGGAGCGCTACAATCCGGAGCCTCCGGAGGATGTCGACAGGATCGCCGAAGGCGAGCCCTATGAGCCCTTCCCGCAGAGCTTCGTCAGCCTCGAGGGCTTCCTGAACGCGAAGCTGATCACGGAGATCATCGCGCGCATGGGGAGCGACCCGGACCGTTCGCAGATCGAACAGGCCGTCTTCGCGGTGCGCAACTACGACATCGGGGTCGGCGAGCGGGTGTCGTTCGGGCCTGAGCGCCGGCAGGGGCTCGACAGGGTCTACTATACGGTTCCGGAGGGGGACCGCTTCGTGCCGCTCGACGACTGGGAGTCCAGGTTCGCGATGTCATGAGGGTTCACAAGCTCTTCCGCAGACTGCGTTTCGGCGTCTTCGCGCTTTTCGCGCTCGTCGTGCTCTCCATCTTCCTGCTCTCCATCCGCACCGTCTCCAGCGAACTCGAAACCGAGTACGTCAGCAACAGCGCGAACATCGCCAGGAACATCGCCGACGCCAGCGTCGACATCCTGCTGAACAGGAACCTGGCCACCCTGCAGTCACTCATCGATCAGTTCGTGGAGATCGAAAGCATCCGCTACATCTACATCGTCAGCGATACCGGCGAGTTCCTGGCGCATACGTTCGTTCCGGGAATCCCGGACGAGATCCTGGCAAGCGACCCCTCGCTCACGGATGCGGTCGAGCGCAGCCTCCCGGGTCTGGGCGAGTTCGTCGAAGTGGGAAGCCCCATCCTCTCAGGGGTGGCGGGCACGGTGCACGTCGGCATGGACACGGAGGCGCTCGCGCTCAAGATCCAGCGTGCGGTCGGGCAGCAGATCTACCTGCTGTGCATCATCCTGGTCGTGGGCGTGCTGGCGCTGATCTGGATCGTCAAGGCGACCGCCAAGCCGCTGGAAGAGCTGCTCACCTACGTGGTCGAGTTGGCCCGCAACGGCGGCGAGGTGTCTGACGACGGCGTGCTGGCGCGGAAAGATGAAATCGGGGACATGGCGCGGCTCATGCGTCACGCCGCCGGCCAGGGCTCCCCGCCCGCGCAGTGGCGGGCCCGGGTCAAGCGCCCGAGGTAGGCGGAACACAACGTGCGCGTTCCCAGAAGCGTCGTCGTCCTCTTCTGCACGGTGCTCCAGTTGTGCCTGGGCACGGTATACGCGTGGAGCTTTTTCCAGACCATGCTGGTGCGCGACTCCGGCTGGACCTTTAGCGAGACCGCCGCCGCGTTCAGCATCACGATCTTCTGTCTGGGGGTGTCGGCGGCGATTGCGGGGCAGGCGCTCCCGAAGGTAGGGCCCAGGGCTCTCGCCCTGGCCGGCAGCGTCCTGTTCTCGAGCGGCTATCTGGTCGCCAGCCTCGCGCTGTCGCTGGATTCCCTGTGGCTCTTCTATCTGGGATACGGGGTGATCGGGGGTGCGGGCATCGGGATGGGTTACGTGACGCCGGTTGCGACCGCCGCGAAGTGGTACCCGGATCGCAAGGGACTGGTGACGGGCATCGTGGTGATGGGCTTCGGCGTCGGGGCACTCCTGCTGAGCAAGGGTCTGGCGCCTCTTCTCGTGGTCGGAACGGAAGGCGATCTCGCGCAGGTATTCCTGTGGCTGGGGATCGTGTTTGCCTGCATCCTGGTCCCGTCCAGCCTGTTTCTGAGCGATCCGCCGGAGGCCCCGGCGCCCGCGTCCGGGGACGGCTCGAGGTCGCCGCCGCCCGAGAGGGTGGAGCCGGCCGCGCCCTACCTGCGCACTTCCCAGTTCACGATCATGTGGATCGTGTTCTTCTCCAACATCGCGGCCGGCATCTCCGTGATCAGCTTCCAGTCCGAGCTCCTGCAGGAGGTCTGGGGGCTGGCCGACCCGTCCCTCGGTCCCGCGATGCTGGCCGAATACGGCGCCACGCTCATCGCTGTGAGTTCGGTCTGCAACGGCGTCGGACGACTCCTGTGGGGCTCTCTCTGCGACCGCCTGGGACAGGTCAGCGTGTTCCGCCTTCTCCTCGCCAGCCAGATGGTGGTTTTCGGCATCCTCATGACCGAGTCCAACCCCTGGATCTTCTCCGCCCTCGTCTGTTACGTGCTCCTCTGCTTCGGCGGAGGATTCGCCACCATGCCGTCGTTCGTCGTGGACGTCTTCGGCTCGAAGAACATGTCCAAGATCTACGGCACGATCCTCACCGCGTGGGCCGCCGCCGGGATCATCGGCCCGATGTACGTGGGCTATCTGAAGGACACGTATCCCGACCGGGCGGTCATGTACTGCTTCCTGATCGGCATCCTGCTGCTGGGTACGGGATACGTCTTCTCGTTCCTGCTGGATGGCGACCGGGTCAGCCTGGGCCGCCCGACCGTGAAGGGCACGCTGCGCCGTTACGGGGTGCCGGTGACGGAGGAGGGGTAGCGCCCATCCCATGAGCCGGACCTTGACCGTCGTCCACGGAGACGGCATCGGCCCGGAGGTCATGTCCGCCACCCTGTCGGTGCTGGACGCGGCCGGCGCGGGACTCGACTACGACGAACGGCTGGGGGGGATGGCGGCGCTCGAGCGGGTGAACGATCCGCTGCCCCCGGCCACGCTCGACTCCATCCGGGCGAACGGGGTGGCGCTCAAGGGGCCGCTCACGACGCCGGTGGGCGGCGGGTTCCGGTCCATCAACGTCGCCATCCGCAAGGAATTCGACCTCTACGCCAACGTGCGGCCGGTGCGCACCTTCGTTCCCGGCGGGCGCTACGAGGACATCGATCTGGTCCTGATCCGCGAGAACACGGAGGGGCTTTACGTCGGGGTGGAGCACTACATCGGCATGGAGGGCGATCCCCGGGCCGCGGCCGAGTCGGTCATGATCGTGACCCGCTTCGGCGCGGAGCGCATCTGCCGCTACGCCTTCGAGTACGCCCGCCGGCATGGCCGCCGCAAGGTGACGCTGGCGCACAAGGCCAACATCCTCAAGTACACCCAGGGACTTTTCCTGGACGTGGGCAGGGAGCTGGCCGGCGAGTATCCGGACATCGAGTTCGAGGATCGCATCATCGACGCCACCGCGATGCAACTGGTGCTCAACCCGCACGCTTTCGACGTGCTCGTGATGGAAAACATGTTCGGCGACATCGTGAGCGACCTGATGGCCGGGCTGGTGGGCGGGCTGGGCATGGCCCCCGCCGGCAACATCGGCCGGGGCGTTGCGATGTTCGAGGCGGTCCACGGGTCGGCGCCGGACATTGCGGGACAGGGCATCGCCAACCCGACGGCTCTCATGCTGGCCGCGTGCGCCATGCTCGACCACATCGGCCAGCCGGAGACGGCCGCCCGCATCCGTGGGGCCCTGCGGCAGGTGCTGGGCCGGCGCGAGACGGTGACCGGCGACCTCGGCGGCAGCGCATCCACGCAGGAGTACGCGCAGGCGGTGATCCGGGCGCTGGAGTAGGGTCCGCCTAGCGCTCGCGCACCTCGCGCACCAGCACGCTGCGGCTCACGGAGACCTCCGCGGCGCCGCCGAGCGATTCCGGGCGGACCCGGGACCAGTCGCGCACGATGCTGAGGATGCGCCCGGTGGAGCGGCTGGTCACGATCGCGCCTCCTCCACCGCCGTCGCGGTCCAGGGTCGTGAAGCCCTCGGGGCCGGTCAGCGTCACGCGCGCCAGTTCGTCCGCCCGGCCCTCCTCGACAGGAACGGCGAAAAGGAAGCCCGCCCCGCCGTGGTCGATCCTGTCCGGCGTGAAGCTCAACGAGAACATGCGTCCCCCGGTCGTGTCGATCCCTTCCAGTCGGTACGGGCCCGGTGACGTGGGAAGCTTCACCGGCGTTTCCCACTCGAAGACGGGTTCCAGGCGCAGCTCCCCGTCCTGAACTCTGCCCCACAGCAGCAGCGTCTTCTCGACTGCCCCTCGTTCCGCGGTGGCAGTTGGCGCCGGTGGAAGCCCCATCCTGTACTCGAGGGCCTTCGTGAAGCTGAAGTCGCTGGTCCATGCCGGGTCGCAGTAGGACATGAAGTCGCGGTAGCGGGCCGGACTGATCAGCCTGCCGAAGTCGCCTCCGGTGCTGAAATCGACGCCCCAGACGCCCGTGTACGCGTCGGTGTACGGGTAGTCCGGATCGGGCCCTCCCGCGCCACAACCGGGAGCGTGTCGGAGGCTCAGATTGTGACCCAGTTCGTGGGCCAGGGTGCTGCCGAAGGGTCCGTCGCCGCGATAGACCCCCGCAACGTGTGACAGGGTCAGGCCGGCCCACCCGCCGATGTAGGCGACGCCCCCAAAGCCCCACACCGGCCGATAGCGCGAGGCCGGCAAGGCCAGGATACCGTGGTAGTAGTCGTTGGTGCCGCCTGCTTCGATGAATCGGAGCAGTTGGATTTCGTCGAGAAGTCCGAAGCCGCCCTCCTCCACCGTGTCGGCTTGGGTCGTGTACGGCTCCCGCACGCTGATATTCAACTCGGAGAGCGGCAGCACCACCTGGGTCTCCTGCAGCGCCGCGTGGGAGTTGCTGGTGGCCAGGTCCGCGACCAGAGCGGCCACCGGGGCATTGTCGACCTTGCTGGTCTCCGATTCGAACGCGACCGGGACGAGCGTCACGTCGAGCGGGGGCAGCGCGCGCACGTCCAGCGACTCGCGACCCGTCGCCGGAATTCGCATCTGGCTGCCCGTGAGCGTCGACAGAGTGCTGTCCGGGTCGATCTCGACCACCATCTCCAGGCCGGGCTGCAGGACGGAATCGGGGATCATGGCGTTGAACGAGGCGTTCAGGCTGCTCTCGTCCACCCTTCTCGGAAGGCCGGAAGGCGGGCTCAGGTCGGCAACGTGGATCTCCTCGTCATCGAGAAAGAAGGTGGCCCGCGCGGAAGGACGGTACGAGTTCAGAAAGTCGGCGGTCACGAAGACCCGCAGCAGCGCCTCGCGGTCCGCGACCAGCGGCACCTTGCCGGCGTAGGACTGGGTAGCCTGGACGAGGTAGGCGGCTTGCGCTTCGACCTTCAGATCCGGCGGGTTGACCAGCACCAGCGGTGTGCCGGCGACAGGCGTGATGCCCTCGAAACAGAGGAAGCCAACGCACTCGTCCACAGGCGTGGTTGGCAGGGAGTCGAGCTGGATGTACTGCGAGACGCTGCCTTCCCGGCGGGTGACGGTAACCAGTCGGCTGAGCGTGTCTCCCGCGGCGATCGAGACGACCGTCGAGCGCGGCTCGCCCCCGCGGGCGCCGAACACGAGGCGCATGTCGAACGGGGCGCCTTCCCTGACCGCGATGCCGATCTGTGCGGGTCCTTCCGCCAGCGGGTCCTCGTTGTCCGTCCTGACGGCTTCCAGGGTAAGTGGGAAGGGATCGGTCAGATTGTCCTCCAGCCAGAGAATCTCGAGTGAGGCGAGGCCGGCGAACACGCCCCGAGACAACTCCGTCAGCGCATTGCCGAAAACAGAGAGATTCTTGAGATCGGGCGTGCCCTGAAAGACTCCTTCCGGCAGTCGCGTCAGGTCGTTTCGGTGCATGTACAGCTCGGTCAGATCGCCGAGGTCGTCGAGGAGGCCGTCGGGCAACTCGGTCAACTGGTTGTCGCCGAGGCTGAGCAAGTCGAGGTCGTCGAGGCCGTCCAGGACGCCATCGGGCAACTCGCTCAGCCGATTGTACGAAACGGCAAGGGTGTCGAGGCTGGTGAGGTCGGCAAAGACGCCGTCGGCCAGTTCCGTCAATCGGTTCAGGTAGATCGACAGGTAGTTGAGTTCGCTGAGGCCGCCGAAAACACCCTCGGGAAGCGACGCCAGCCGATTTCTGCTGAAATACAGGTTCCTGACGTCGGTGATGTTGTCGAAGACGCCTTCGTTCAACTCGGTCAAGCGGTTTGCCGAGAGCGTCAGGTACTCCAGGCTGGTCAGATCGTCGAAGGCGCCCGCCGGCAACGCGGAAAGGCGGTTGCCCGACAATCTGAGCGCCTTGAGTTCGGTGAGGTTGTCGAAGACGCCGTCGGGCAGTGTCTCAAGTTCGTTGCCACCCAGCCAGAGGGTGTCCAGAGCCGTCATGTCGGCGAAGATCCCCTCGGGCACGGTGGTCAGCCAGTTGGATTGCAGGTAGAGCTTCTTGAGAGCAGTGAATCCGCTGAAGCTGCTGTCGGGCAATGCGGTCAGCGCGTTGCCCGAAAGATCGAGGTATTCCAGCCCGGTGAGCGCTCGGAAAACGCCTTCCGGGAGCGATGCCAGCAGGTTCTCCTCGAGATTCAGGGTGTCGAGGTTCGCGACATCGGCGAAGACGCTGTCGGGCAGCCCTCGCAGGAAGTTATGGCTGAGATCCAGGAACACGAGGCCGCTCAAGCCCTCGAAATCACCATTCTTGAGGGAGATGATGCGCTCGTCCTCGCCGTCGGCTCCAGCCATGTCCATGAATACCGTGCCGATCCCGGCAGGACCGGATGGCCGGGACTCGCATGAGGTCGACGCGCCGCCGCGCTGGAATTCATCCGTGACCGCTTCCGCGCAATCGGCACCCGACGCCGAAGTGGTGTCCTGGTGCGGACCACTGACGTCGAGGCGCCTGAGGCGCGCCAACAGTCCCGCGCTCACCTGTGCGCATTCCGTGCGGTTCGTCGCGGCCATGAGCGCGTCGCGAACCTGCGGAGTCCGGCTGCAGACGCCGTCGGTCGACGAGCTGTTGACCGAAACCTGAACCACGGCGCTCAGGTCTCCCGCCACAACCCTGATCGCGGCCGTTCCCCGGGCGACCGCCGTCGCCAGGCCATCCTGGTTCACGGAGATGACCGATGCGTTTTCGCTCGACCACGTAAACGGGGCGGGGAAGGCATTGCCGTGCTGGTCCAGCACGGTCACCGTGAGTTCCGCCGTCTCACCGGGAATGCCGAGCTCGACCGTGGCCGGGGAGACCGAGAGCGAAACCGCGCGCGGTGGCTCCGGTTCCGTGACGTCCTGGACGTCGCCACATGCCGTCAATGCCAGGAGGACAAAAACGATGGCGACTTTCTTCGGAAAATACTGAAACAGGCTCATGGTACATTCGCCTCGATTCATCAGGTGTCGCATGCCATGCCTTGGGGAGTCTGCACTGGCGGACCTCTGTCGGGTGCTTCCCTACTAGTCTGCCGGGGGGGATCGACGATACCTGCAATCTCGACACCGCCGCAAGGGGGCGCCGCCTTGCCGTGACGGGCCGCCTGAAGCATCCTTTCGCGGCGGCACTGCGGGTGCATGAGCCTGACCGAATGGCCGGCGAGACGCTTCGACAGGGACGACGGAAAACCCATGGGCATTCGTGACTCGATCGCAGACGAAATCCAGTGCTCGCGCTGCGGTGAACTCCGCGACCGCAGCGATGTCGACCGCCTTCTGTGGTGCGTCGGCTGTCGCGCCCGCGCCCGGCTGATCGCCACCCGCAGGGCGCGCATCGCCGCAACCGGGCTCGCGGTGATCGTGGCGGGTTACATCTGGGGCATCATCCGCCCGACCGACGTGGTGATCGGCGGCTGGATCGCCACCGTCATCGCGGCCTACTGGATCGGCGGCAAGCTGGCCCGCGAGATCTTCTACGGCATCGAGCGCTCCAACAGGAAGCGCTATCCCGGCAGCACCGGCTGAGCCCGCGAGGCGCCTCTTCGCCCTGACGGACGCCGGGGGAGGGGACGATCTCCGTGTCCGCTTCGTTTTCCGTTAGCTTCCCTGCGCATCTCCAGGACCGTCGGCGACAGGGGCACCCTCATGGCGGAAAAATTTCAGGGTTTCGACTTCTACGATCTGGACTCCGCGCTCAGCGAGGAGGAGCGGATGATCCGGGACGCCATCCGCGAGTGGGTGGAGGAAGAGGTCATTCCGATCATCGGCGAGGCCTACTACGAACGCAGGTTCCCCCGCTCGCTCATCCCCGGGCTGGGCGAACTCGGGGTCCTGGGGGCCAACCTGCCGGCGAAGTACGGCTGCGCCGGCCTCAACAACGTCGCCTACGGGCTCATCATGCAGGAACTCGAGCGTGGAGACTCGGGGCTGCGCTCGTTCGTGTCGGTGCAGGGCGCGCTGGTCATGTACCCCATCCATGCCTTCGGCTCGGAGGAGCACCGCCGCGAGTGGCTCCCCCGGCTTGCCTCGGCGGATGCCATCGGGTGCTTCGGCCTCACCGAGCCCGACTACGGCTCCAATCCCGGCGGAATGATCACCACCGCGAAGAAGACCGCCGACGGCTGGGTGCTCAACGGCACCAAGATGTGGATCACCAACGGCTCCATGGCCGATGTCGCGGTCATCTGGGCGCAGACCGACGCGCCCGACAACCCCAGGGGCATCCGCGGGTTCGTCGTCCCAACCGACACCCCCGGCTTCAGCGCGCGCGACCAGACCGGGAAGCTCTCGCTGCTCGCCTCGGACACCAGCGAGCTCGCGCTGCAGGACGTGCACGTTCCGGACGACGCGCTCATGCCGGGCAGCACGGGTCTCAAGAGTCCGCTCATGTGCCTTACCCAAGCGCGCTACGGGATCGCGTGGGGCGTGGTGGGCGCCGCCATGGCCTGCTTCCACGAGGCGCTCGGCTACAGCACGCAACGCGTCATGTTCGACACCGTGATCGGCGCCAAGCAGATCCAGCAGGTGCGCATCGCGGACATGCTCACCGGCATCACCCAGGGCCAGCTGCTGGCACTGCAGGTCGGCCGCCTGAAGGACGAGGGCAAAGCCACGCCGCAGCAGGTGTCGCTGGCCAAGCGGGCCAACTGCCACATGGCCTGCGAGGTGGCGCGGGAGGCCCGGCGGCTGCTGGGCGCCAACGGCATCCTGGTGGAGTATTCGGCCATGCGTCACATGGCCAACCTCGAGTCGGTCTACACGTACGAGGGCACGCACGACATCCATTCCCTCATCCTGGGACAGGCGATGACCGGGCTGTCCGCCTTCTGACCTTGACCCCCGACCTGGCGCGGCGCAGGTTACCTGCCCGGCGCGACATTGCCCGCCTCGCTAGCTCAACTGGTAGAGCAACTGACTCTTAATCAGTAGGTTCGGGGTTCGAGTCCCTGGCGGGGCATAGGAGGTCGGAGACCCACATGCTCGCTCTTCCGCACGACCCACGACAGCGGGCGTCCGGTCGCCTTCTCGGCCTCGGCCTGGTCATCCTCGCCGCGTCCGGATGTGGAACCCGGGACGAGGCGCCAGGTGGAGCCGGCGTGGTCGATTCCCCGGCGGCGCAGCTGGTCCAGCGCTCGATCGCCTTGCACGACCCTGAAGGAATCTGGGGCTCGCGAGCCATCGACATGGCCTGGTTCGGCACCGGCTCCGATGGCGGCGAGCGCGTGTCCGTGGAACTCCGTTTCGGCGCGGATGAACGCGACTTTGCTCTTTCCGGTCGCTATGCGGGATCGAGTATCGAATACGAGGTTTCCGGCGAGGTCTGGGCCGCCACGGTGGACGGCGACGGTTCGCCGGACGGAGAGACTCTCGCTCGAATGCGGCTCGACCGCGAGGACGGCGTTTTCTGGCGCAGCTACTACGGCTTTCTGGCCGGCCTGCCCATGAAGATCGCGGATCCCGGTGCCCGTCTGGACCCGGAGGTGGCCGAGACGACGTTCGAGGGGCGGGACGTCCAGGCGGTGCGGGTGACCTACGATCCGCAGGTGGGCGGCGACACCTGGTACTTCTACTTCGATGCGGACACCGCGGAACTCGTGGGCTGCCGCTTCTACCACGACGAGAGGGCCAACGACGGAGAGTACATCACCTTCGAGGGGCTGGCCGAAGGGGACGGTCTGCGCCTCCCGCGCTACCGCGAGTGGTACACCAACGAAGGCGACCGCTTTCTGGGCTCGGACGAAATCCGCTCCGTCACCGTGAGGTGAGCGGCGGCCCGCTTCTCCGGCACTGCTACATCGAGAATACCGACCTGCCCCGCGAGAACGTCTCCAGAATCGGGATGAACTCCAGGTTCTCCGGGTCCGCGGTCAGCGGGTTCTCGTCCAGGATCACCAGATCCGCCTGCTTGCCGACCGTGATCGAGCCCTTGGTATCCTCCTCGAAGTACTGGTAGGCGCCTCCGAGCGTCACCGCGTGCAGCGCCTGCATCGCCGTCAGCCGCTGATGCGGTCCCAGGATGTGCCCGCTGCGCGTCTTGCGGTTCACCGCGATCGACACCAGGCGCATCATGTGCGGCGGGACCACGGACGCGTCGTTGTGGATGGTGAAGTTCACCCCCCGTTCGAGGGCCCAGCCCATGGGGCTGGTGTTGTTGCCGCGATATTCGCCGAAGCTGATCCGGTGCCAGTCGCCCCAGAAGAAGGCGTGCGCCGCGAAGAACGAGGGAACGACGTTCAGGACGGCGGCACGATCCAGCTGGTCGGCGCGCATGAGCTGCGCGTGAATGATGACGGAGCGGTGGTCGGGCATCGGATCCATGCCCGCAACCGCCGCGTCCACCCCGTCGATCATGAGGTCCATGGCCGCGTCGCCGTTGGCGTGCACGATGATCGGAATGCCTCCCCGGATGAGTTCGCCCGCGGCCGCCTTGTACGCGTCGGGGATCATGACGCCGTATGCCACGTAATCCGGCGGGGCACCCGGGGGGCCTTCCTCGTAGGGGATCGTGACCCATGCCGTGCGGCCCTGCGGGGAGCCGTCGAGCATCAGCTTCACCCCGCCGACCCGGAAGCCGCCCTGGTAGTCGCGCGTGTAGCCTATGCTCGCCAGGTCCGTGGGCGTCTCGTTGAAGCGCGCGAAAGCCGCGACGTCCGCCTTGAAGGGCTCGCGGTTCGCTGCCGCCTGGAACGCCTCGGCCTGCGCCGGTCCGGTCCCGCCGTCCTGGATGGTGGTCGTGCCGTGGCTCAGGTAGATGTCGATCGACCGGCGAATCAGCTCGTCGAGTTCCTCGCCTGACGGGGTGGCGCGACGATCGAATGCGAGCAGTCCGCGGGCGGTTTCCTCCAGCACCCCGTTGGGCTCCATCGAGCCCTCCATGCGGCGGACGTGCCCGCCGGGCGGATCGGGGGTGTCGGCGGTAATGTTGCTGGCCGCGAGCGCGGCGGAGTTGGTCGTGGTCAGGTGGCCCGACACGTGGGTGAGGATAATGGGATGTTCGGTCGAAGCGCGGTCCAGATCCTCGCGCGTGGGGTGCCGGCCCTCCTCCAGCAGCGAGTCGTCGTAGCCGCGCCCGGTCACCACCTCGCCGGGCGGTATGTCGTGCTCGTCGATCCACGCGCGGACCTTGCGCACGACGTCGTCGATGTTGTTGACGTCGCCCACCGGCGGGGGGTGCAGCCCCAGGGAGGTCTGGTCGCGCCCCGCGCCCAGGAAGTGGCCGTGCGAGTCGATGAAGCCGGGCAGGAGGGCGTTGTCGCCCAGGTCGACCACCCGGGTCGACGGCCCCTGAAGCCCCATCACGTCGTCCATCGATCCCGCCGCCACGATGGTTTCGCCCCGCACCGCGACCGCTTCCACGGCGGGCTGCTGCGGATCCATGGTGACGATGTTGTCGCCGTGGAAGATCGTGTCGGCGGGGTCGGCCTGCGGAGCACAGCCCGCGAAAACGAGTGACAAAGCGAACGCGACAACGGCGAGGGGCTGCTTCGACCTGCTCATGACGCTCTCCGGGCCTTCTGAGGATGGATATCCGGTCACCGTGCGACGCGGAGTCCCCGCGCGTCAAGCGACCCGGCCGCACCACGCCCAGCATCTTGCCCGCGCCAGCCGCCGCCCCGTACTTCTACTCCCCTGAAACGCGCTCGGGTGGAACATGGTGGGCAGGCTCCCGCGCCCAGGTTCCGTATCCCGGCCGGCTGCACGCCGACACTGCTGCCGACGACCAGGAGGCTGCACATGGCAAAGAGAACGATGACCCCCTCCGAGGCGCTGGTGGAGACGCTGGTCGCCGAGGGTGTCACTGACGTCTTCGGGTTGGTCGGATCGGCGTTCATGGACGCCCTGGACCTCTTCCCGGATGCGGGCATCCGCTTCATTCCGGTGGCCCACGAGCAGGCCGCCGCGCACGCTGCCGACGGGCTGGCCCGGGTCTCGGGGCGACCCCAGGCCTGCATCGCCCAGAACGGGCCCGGCGCCGCCAACTTCGTCTCGGCGATCGCGGCGGCGTTCTGGGCGCACTCCCCGGTTGTGGCCATCACGCCCGAAACCGGCTCGCTGGGCATCGGCACGGGCGGCTTCCAGGAGCTGGACCAGATGCCGATGTTCGAGGCGCAGACCGTCTTCCAGGTGCGCGTCAACCGTCCCGAGCGCATGGGCGAACTGGCGCGCCGCTGCTTCTACAGGGCCAAGCTGGAACTGGGCCCGACCCACCTGAACATCCCCCGCGACTACTTCTACGGGGACATCGAGGACCAGATCTTCGCGACCCCCACGCTCGGAGCCGGGCGTCCCCCCCGGGCCGACATCGAGAAGGCGGTCGGCATCCTGAAGGAGGCCCGCTATCCGGTCATCGTCTCGGGAGGCGGCGTGAGCCAGGGCGACGCCGTGGAAGAGGTAAGGGCGCTGGCCGAGCACCTGAGCGCGCCGGTGGTCAACACCTACCTGCACAACGACACCTTCCCCTACAGCCACGAGCTGGGGTGCGGCCCCATCGGCTACTGCGGGTCCAAGGCGGCGATGCGCACCATCGCCAAGGCGGACGTGGTGCTGGCGCTGGGGACGCGGCTCGGCGTCTTCGGCCTTCTGCCCCAGTACGACATGACCTACTGGCCGGAGGACGCAACCCTCATCCAGGTGGACCGGGACGCCCGGCAGTGGGGCATGAGCAAGATCCCGGCCTTGTTCTCAGTCGCGGACGTCGGGGAGTACGCCGCGGAGCTGCTGGAGGAACTGAAGGGCGCGCTGCCGAGCCCGGGGCGGAACGAGGAGCGTATCGCGGACGTCGCGCGCGAAAAGCGGGCCTGGGACGACGAACTCGAGACGTGGTCCTCCTCCACCGACAGCTTCATGCATCCGCGCCGCTTCCTTTGGGAGTTCACGCGCGCGCTCCCCGGCGACGCGCTGGTCACGACGGACATCGGCAACACCTGCTCGATCAGCAACGGGTACCTCAGGTTCGACGGCCCCCGGCAGCATCTCGCCGCGCTGACCTGGGGGAACTGCGGCTTCGCCTACGGGGCCGCCCTGGGCGCGAAGGTCGGCAACCGCGGTGCGCCGGTCTTCGCCATTCAGGGAGACGGCGCCTGGGGCATCAGCGGGCTGAGCGAGGTCATGACCGCGGTGCGCGAGGACATCCCGGTCATCGCCGTCGTCATCAACAACCACGAATGGGGCGCCGAGAAGAAGAACCAGATCGACTTCTACGACAACCGCTTCGTGGGCACCAACCTGCGCGCCAATCCGGACTTCGCCGAGGTGGCCGAGGCGATGGGGGCGAAGGGCTACCGGGTCGAAGACTACCGCGACGTGAAAGACGTGGTGCGCGACGCCATCGCCAGCGACCGGCCCTGCGTCATCAACGCGGTGGTCGAAGGCGGCGCGAAGGTGCTCGCCGAGCCCTTCCGCCGGGACGCGCTGGCGATGCCGACCCGTCATCTGGAGAAGTACGCACACCTGAGCCTGGACTAGCCGCCCATACCGGAGGAAACCACATGTCCGACACCCAGGCGCTGCTGGCCGACTACGACGTCCAGGACGTCATCGAGAAGGACAGGAAGCACCTCTGGCACCATCTGTTTCAGCACAGCGTCTTCGAGACCCAGGATCCGCAGGTCTTCGTTGAGGGAGAGGGCGCACGGGTCCGGGACATCCACGGGAAGGAGTATCTCGACGGCGCCTCGGGCGGCGTCTGGTGCGTCAACGTGGGCCACGGGCGCGAGAGCATCGCGAGGGTGGTCTACGAGCAGCTGATGCGCCTGCCCTACTATGCCGGCGTGGTCGGCACCGTCCCTGCGGCGCAGTACGCGAGCGCGCTGGCGGAATGGCTGCCGGAACTGGACCATGTCTACTTCGCCAACAGCGGCTCGGAGGCCAACGAGAAGGCGATCAAGATGGTTCGCCAGATCGCGCACCTGAACGGGACCGGGAAGTACAAGGTCCTCTACCGGGACCGGGACTATCACGGGACCACCATCGGTTGCCTGGCGGCGAGCGGACAGGAGGAGCGCAAGGAGGCCTACGGACCGTTCCCCGACGGGTTCGCGGGGATACCCCACGCCATGTGCTACCGCTGTCCCTTCGGCAAGACCTATCCGGACTGCAACATCGAGTGCGCGCGCGCCCTGGGGGATGCCATCGAGGCGGAGGGACCCGACACGGTGGGCGGGGTCATTCTCGAACCCATCACGGCGGGGGGCGGCGTTATTCCGCCGGTGGACGAATACTACCCGATTGTTCGCGAGATATGCGACGAATACGGTGTGATTCTGATCATCGACGAGGTCGTATGCGGATTCGGGCGCACCGGGACCATGTTCGGGTACGAGCACTACGACTTCGTGCCCGACATCGTCACCATGGCCAAGGGCATGGCCAGCTCCTACGCGCCGATCTCGGCCGCCGCCGTGCGCGGGGAGGTGTTCGACACCTTCCTCGAGGACCCGAGCGAGAAGTACCACTACTTCAGGGACATCAGCACCTACGGCGGATGCACCGCGGGCTTCGCCGCCGCCCTCGAGAACCTGCGCATCATCGAGGAAGAGGACCTGATCGAGAACAGCCGCGTGATGGGCGCGTACCTGCTGGACCGCCTGCGCGAGCTGTCCGACCATCCGAACGTGGGCGACGTGCGCGGCAGGGGCCTGTTCGCCGGCGTGGAGCTGGTGGAGGACAAGGCTTCGAAGACGCCGGTGGGCGAGGACGTGATGATGGCGGTGGTGAAGAAGGCCGCCGATGAGGGCGTCCTGGTGGGCAAGACCACGCGGAGCGTCCCCGGGCTGAACAACACGGTCAACATGGCCCCGCCCCTCATCGTCACCAAGGCGGACGTGGACGAGTTGGTGGATGCCGTGCAGGCCGGGATCGAGCACGGGTGCCGGGACCTCTGAGATGACTCGCGAAGCCCACAGCTTGCTGATGCGAACCCGGCGCGGTTCGGGACGATCGCCTTGACCGGGTCGATGTGACGTTCCTCGACGAGTTGCGGCGCCGGGCGGGGAAGCGGCCGAGGCGGGTCGTGTTCCCCGAAGGCGGGGATCCGCGAATCCGCGAGGCGGCGCTGGCCGCGGCCGCCCACGGACTCGCGGATCCCCTGCTGCTGGGCCCCGCCGGCGAGCTGGCGCGCCAGCTCGCCGGCGATGCGCGCTCTCGCGCCGTCCGGGTGGTCGACCCGGCCGACCCCGCCCGGGTGGAGCGCCACGCGGCGGTCCTCGGCGGCCTGAAGCGCTTCCGCGACCTCCCCGGCGACGAGTTGCGCCGCCGCGCCGCCGATCCCCTCTACCACGGCGCGCTCATGGTCGGCACCGGCGAAGCCGACGGCGGGGTCGCGGGGGCGGTCTACACCACCGCGGCGGTGATCCGGGCGGGCATCCACTGCGTCGGCCGCGCCGAGGGGGCCACCACCGTCTCCTCCTCCTTCTTCATGGTGGTTCGGCCCTTCCGCGGCCCGGAACCCGAGGTGCTCACCTTCGCCGACTCGGCCATCGTGCCCGATCCCACGGCCGAGCAGCTCGCGGAGATCGCGCTGGCGTCGTGCCGTGCGCGCCGGCGCATCGTCGGCGACGAGCCCCGTGTTGCCTTCCTGTCCTACTCCACCCGCGGAAGCGCGGAGGGGCCCTCCGTCGACCGGGTGCGGGCTGCGGTGGCCCACTTCCGCGAGGTCAGCCCGCACACCGCAGCCGACGGCGAGCTTCAGGCCGACGCCGCCCTCATCGCAGCCGTCGGTCGTCGGAAAACCCCGGACTCCCCGGTGGCGGGAAGGGCGAACGTGCTCATCTTCCCCGATCTGGACGCCGGCAACATCGCCTACAAACTTGTCCAGCGGCTCGCCGGCGCGGAGGCGCTGGGTCCGATCGTGCAGGGGCTCGCGGGCCCCTGGTGCGACCTGTCCCGCGGCGCGTCGGTGGAGGACGCGGTTCACGTGGCGTGCATCACATCCCTTCTGGCGGACTGACCCGGTCGGTCCACCCCCTCACTCCAGCCGAGGACGCCCTCAATGGGTCTTGACGAACGAATCAACGAGTTCATGCAACCCGTTACGGACGCGGTGGCCGGCTTCATCTTCTACGCCGTGCCCATCGCGGGCGCCGACGTACCCCTCATCGTGGCGTGGCTCATCGCGGGTGGCGTGTTCTTCACCCTGTACCTGCGCTTCATCAACGTGCGCGGCTTCAAGCACGCGCTGGACCTGGTCCGGGGGCGCTACACCGATCCTTCCCAGCCGGGCGAGGTCACCCCCTTCCAGGCGCTCGCGACCGCCGTTTCGGGCACGGTCGGGATCGGGAACATCGCGGGGGTGGCAGTGGCGATTTCCCTGGGCGGGCCGGGCGCCACGCTCTGGCTCATCATCGCCGGCCTGCTGGGGATGAGCACCAAGTTCGCCGAGTGCACGCTGGCGGTGAAATACCGCCACACCAACCCGGACGACTCCGTCAGCGGCGGCCCCATGTACTACCTGCAGCGGGGCCTCGAGCTGCGGAACCTGCCCGGGGTCGGCAAGGGCCTGGGGATGTTCTACGCGGCAGCCATGGTGTTCGGCTGCCTCGGCATCGGCAACATGTTCCAGTCCAACCAGGCCGCCGCGATCCTCATCGAGGTCACGGGGGCGGAAGGCAGCTTCTTCAGCGACAAGGCCTGGCTGCTGGGCGTCTTCATGGCCGTCGCCGTGGCGATGGTGATCGTCGGAGGGATCAAGAGCATCGCGCGGGTCACCTCGAAGCTGGTGCCCTTCATGGCGGTGCTCTACGTGCTCTCGGCGCTGGCCATCATCGGCATCAACGCCGAACGCCTCCCGGCCGCCATCGTCCAGATCTGGCAGGGCGCCTTTTCGCCCGAGAGCATCGGCGGCGGGATGATCGGTGTCATGATCATCGGATTCCGGCGCGCCGTCTTCTCGAACGAGGCCGGCCTCGGCTCGGCCGCCATCGCCCACTCCGCGGTGCAAACCGACGAACCGTGCACGGAGGGCTTCGTCAGCCTGCTCGAACCGTTCATCGACACAGTGGTCATCTGCACCATGACCGCGCTGGTCATCATCACGACGGTCTACGATCCCGCGCTGGCCGATGCGGGCATCAGCGGCATCGAGATGACCAAGACGGCCTTCGAGAGCACGCTCTCCTGGTCGCCGGTGCCCCTTTCCGTCGCGGCCGTGCTGTTCGCCTTCTCGACGATGATCTCGTGGAGCTACTACGGCCTGAAGGCGGCCACCTACGTGACCGGCGAGAACCGGTCGGTGGAGACGGGATTCAAGCTGTTCTTCTGCGGCTTCGTGGTCCTGGGCTCGAGCATCAACCTCGCCGCCCTGATCGATCTCTCGGACGCGATGATCTACGTGGTCGCGATTCCCAACCTGCTGGGGCTGTACCTGCTGGCTCCGGTCCTGAGAAAAGAGGTCCTCTCGTATCGGGAACGACTCGGCCGCTACTAAACTTCACGCTTTCTCAGGAGGAACATGATGCTAAGGAACATCCTCGCCGCCATCGCCGGCTACGTTGCCATGGCCGCCGTGCTCTTCGTGCTCTTCTCTCTTCTGTGGGTGACGCTGGGGCCGTCGCGCGCCTTCGAGCCGGGTTCGTGGGAGGTATCCGGCAGCTGGGTGCTCGGCCAGGTCGTGCTCGGGCTCGTGGCCGCGTACATCGGCGGACGAGTCTGTGCGAAGGTGGCGCGAGACGCCGGGGGCGCCACCAGTCTGATCGTCATGGTTATCGGGCTCGGGGTGTTGAACGCCCTGATGCCGGGGGAGATGGCGGCGGGGCCGCGCCCCGACGACGTGTCGATGATGGAGGCGACCGCGGGCGCCCGGCAGCCGACGTGGTTTGCCTGGCTCAACCCGGTGATCGGCGCCGTCGGCGTCTGGTTCGGTTCGAAGAAGCTGCGCGCGTAATAGCCGCTTGCGGGTGGGTACGCGCCGCCAACGGCGGGCGAGTCCGCCACGCGCGCGCCGCGCGCCCGTTCAGTCTTTAAGCACGAGTTCGAGGCCGGGGAGATCCACCCCGTGCGTCTCGACGCGCCAGTGCTCGCCGGGAGCGAGCGGGGCAAGCGCGGTCATGGTCCCGGTGCTGACGACGCGCTCGCCCGAGGCGCGTGATGAGGCCTCGAAGTTCGAGCGCAACCGCGGGACGAACCCGAGCGCCGCGCGCGGATGGCCCAGCACGGCGCTCCCCCGTCCCTCGGCCACCGGCTCATCGTTCCGGAAGAGCCGAACTTCGAGCCGGTCGAGCCGTTCGATTCCTTCCGCGAATCCAGGCGCGGCGCGATGTACGCGGGGGCCGACGACCAGTGCTCCGTGAAGCGCGAAATCCGCCACCGAGTCCGCGGGCGTGAGGTCCCAGCCGTAGTGGCAATCGACGACTTCGAACCCGACCGCCATCCAGGCGGGGCGGCTCCAGTCCGGCGCCCCCCCTTCCGCCTCGATCCCGAACATGACCTCGACCTCGATGCGCGGCGAGCAGAAGCCGGCCAGGGACAACTCGGCGGCCGGCGCAGCCATCGTCAGGGTCTGCTCGTACACCGGCCCCAGAATGGGCTCGGAGATGCCGAACCGGGGCCAGACGGTCCTGTTGGTGAACCCAACCTTCCACCCGGCGCGCCGGTATCCGCGCTCCCGCAGGCGACGGTCGAGGGCCGCGCCCACGCGGTAGGCGCCGTCGAGATCGAGTCCGGCCACCTGGCTGGTCGGCGGCAGCGTTGTGCTCCGCCCGTCGCGGGCCGCCAGTAGCGCGGTTGCGAGATCGGCTTCGGTCACGCCGCGCCTCCCACCCTCCGAGCGTTCATCTCCGCACACCCCTCCGCAACCAGCCCTAGCCGCCGACCAGTCGGTTGTACTGCCGCAGGATTTCCCGCAGCCGGTCGTGCGGGAGTGCGTGGATGGTCCAGTCGTTGGCGCCGGTCATGGTCTCGCCCGCCACCAGCGCGTTGATCACCGCCTCCTCGGTGCCTTCCACCGTCGCGCGGAAGATGCCGTCCAGGCGCCCGTTGGGCAGCATGACCAGCGGGACCTCCCCTTCGCCGGCGACGGTCGCCTCGCGATTCGCGGTCGAGAACGCCATGAAGATGTCGCCCGACCCCCCGGTGGACACGCTGCCGTTGCGCGCCAGACCCAGCGAGATGCGGCGCGACACGCGCTTGAGCTGGTTGGGCAGCAGCGGCGCATCGGTGGCCACAACCACGATGATCGACCCGTCGCGGTTGGCGGGCGGCGGCTCGGCGGGCGAGTCTCGGCCCCCCTCCGGCGCCGGCCTTTCCGGCAGCAGGTCGGGGATCTCCCGGCCCACCGGCACCCCGGCAACCCGCAGGAGGTCGCGCGAGCCGTAGTTGCACTGCACCAGCACGCCCACGGTGTAGGTGGCGTCACCGACTTCCACGACCCGCGACGCCGTTCCGATTCCGGCCTTGAACCTGTGGCAGCGCATCCCGGTGCCGCCCCCGACGTTGCCCTCCACCACGGGCCCGCCCGTCGCCGACTCCATGGCCGCGATCGCGTCCGCCTCGGTCACGTGCTGGCCGCGGATGTCGTTCAGCGTCCCGTCCCAGGTCTCGGCCACCACCGGAAGCGCGTTGAGCCACGCCCCGTTCCCCGTCTCCACGCTCTTCGCCGCCCCGTAGCGGATGACCGCGTGGTGCACGATCCCGACGCTCAGGGTGTTGGTGATCATCAGGGGGGTGTCCATCATGCCCCGGTCCTCCACCCAGGTGGTGCCGGTCATCTCGCCGTCCCCGTTGAGCGAGAACCACGCCGCGAACACGGGCGCCGGGTCGTCGTTGCCGCGGGGCCAGATCGCCGTTACGCCCGTGCGCACCGGCCCCTCCCCCACCACCAGCGGGCCGCTCCCGCGGACGATGGTGGTGTGCCCCACCGTGACCCCGGGCACGTCCGTAATCGCGTTCAGCGGACCGGGGGTGCCGTCGAACGGAACCCCGAGATCGCGCGCCCGCGGCCTGTCCGCGTCCTGGGCCGCAGCCTGCCCGGCAGCCACCAGCAGCGCCGCCGCGCCGAAAAGCGTTGGCAGACCGCCCCCGATTACGCGCCGAATTCCAGTCTCCAATCTCATCGGTTCACCTCCGATCTGTTCTCGCTCTGCCCTCCGAAATCGATCCTACGGCGCGTTGGGGTTGGGAGCCATCGACACCAGGAGAATCAGCCGTTCCTTGCTTCCGTTGCTCACCCCATGGGGCTCATCCGGCGCAGACCACGCCAGTCCTCCCGCCGCCAGCCGGCGCGTCTCGGCACCGATCGTAACGAGCGCCTCGCCCTCGATCACATAGTAGAACTTGGTGGCCCCGGCATGCGCATGGACCTTCTGCTCCTGCCCCGGTTCGAGACAGTAGATGTCGCAGAACATCTGCGGCGTCTCGAAGAGATTGACCTTCTGCATCTTCTCATGTGAGAAGCGCGGCGCCTCTCCGGTGTGGACAAAGGACATATTTTCGGGCCCGTAGTGGATAATTCTGTGGATAAACCGGGCTGGGAGGGCATCGGAGCGCCAGCCTCCACCGTAGCCGACGGGGGAGTCCACGGGCAAGGGCAACGTTGCGCGAACTCGCACGAGTTCCGCGCCAGGGCTATCTTCGGCCCTCGGCGGAAGGGTCCGTCCCGCGTCCGTTCATCATGGAAGCCTTGAATCCGGGGATGGACCGACCTCCCGAGCAACACGCGATGACCACCGCATGGGGAAGGAACATGACCTACGTTACGGCCTTGACCGCGCGCATCAGGCTGAGCGCTCCGATCCTGGCGCTGACGCTCCTTTTGGGATGCGCCGGCGACGCAAGCGAAGAAACGGAGGGACCCGACGTGAGCAATCCGCTGATGAGACCGGCTGAACTCGCCGAAACCGCGCCCGACACCTACCGCGCCCGCTTCCAGACGAATGAAGGTGTGTTTGTGGTCGAGGTGAACCGCGCGTGGGCCCCCAACGGCGCCGATCGCTTCTACGTACTGGTCAAGAACGGGTACTTCGACGACGCCCGCTTCTTCCGGGTGATCGAGGGCTTCATGGCCCAGTTCGGCATGCACGCGGATCCGTACGTCACGAACGCCTGGCGCAACCATCCCATTCCCGACGACCCGGTAACACAGAGCAACCTGCGGGGCTACCTCAGCTTTGCGGCCACCTCGCTGCCCAACTCGCGCACCACCCAGGTGTTCATCAACCTGGTGGACAACACCAACCTGGACGGGATGGGATTCGCGCCCGTCGGGCAGGTGGTCGAGGGGATGGACGTCGTGGACAACATCTACTCCGGTTACGGAGAAGCTGCCCCGATGGGCAACGGGCCGCTCCAGCAGAACATCTCGGCCAGCGGCAACGCCTACCTGACCGAGAACTTCCCCGAACTCGACTACGTGGAGCAGGCCACCATCGTCGGGGGATAGCGGCGGCTCGGACGCACCCTTTTGACACCCGGAAACCCGGACCGTAGTCTGTCCGTTGGGCAGAAGTCCGGGTGTGCCCTGGACCTCGGCCCGTTTCCATTGAGGATGCAGCGGCGCCGCGGCGCGTTGGCGCCGGCGGGCTCCCCCCGGGGCATGCGGAGTTCATCCGGATGAGCAGCATCATCGTGCGGCGGAGGATGACGATATGGAGTATCTGCCACGGAACCCCCACAGGAGGACACGCACCATGCAATCACCCTGGCGAACCACGCTGCTGGCCGCGGGTGTGCTGGCTCTCTTCCTCGCGCCCCCACTCGAGGCGCAGGAAAACGGCCGCATCACCGGGGTCGTAACCGAATCCGGTTCGGGCGGGCCGGTCTCCGAGGCGCAGGTCTACCTTCCGGACCAGGCACTCGGCGGCCTCTCCCGCGCCAACGGGCGGTATCTCATCATCAACGTTCCGCCGGGCACCTACACCGTGCGCGCCGAGCGCATCGGCCTCGGCTCCGCCGAGCAGGAGGTGACGGTCGGCGCGGGTGAGACCGTCACCGCCGACTTCGTGCTCGAGGAACTCGCCCTGGGTCTCGACGAGATCGTGGTCACCGGTACCGCCGGGGCAGCCCGCCGGCGCGAGATCGGCAACTCCATCGCGCAGATCAACGTCACCGAGCTGCCCGACAAGCCCGTCCAGATGGTGGACCTGCTCCAGGGCGCGGCGCCGGGTCTCGACCTGAGCGCCACCGGGGGGGAGCTGGGCGTCGCGCCCGCCATCCGCCTGCGGGGCAACTCCAGCGTCTCCATGAGCAACAACCCCATCATCTACATCGACGGGGTGCGCATGCGCAGCGAGCCGCTGGCGCACGTGGCGGCTCCGGACCACCGCGGCATCCGCGGGTCCAACACCTCGAAGACGCCGCTCAACTCGATCAACCCCAACGACATCGAGCGCATCGAGATCATCAAAGGGTCGGCGGCAACCACGCTGTACGGCACCGAGGCGTCCGCCGGCGTCATCCAGATCTTCACCAAGCGCGGATCCGTGGGGGCGCCCCAATGGACGATGGAGAGCCAGCAGGGCGCGGTGTGGAGCCGCAAGTTCGGCAACTATCCGGACTCCCCCTTCCCCTACCTGCGCATGGAGCCCTTTCTCAAGACGGGCCACAACCAGCACTACATGACATCGGTGCGCGGCGGGCTGGATAACCTGCAGTACTTCGTCTCGGGTTCCTTCTCCGACCAGGAGGGTTACCTGCCCAACGAGTTCAGCAGCGAGTGGATCACGCGCGGAAACTTCACCTTCACGCCGCTTCCCAACTTCCAGATCCAGTGGAACACATCGTACTCCACCGAGTCCGCCCAGCAGCTCTCCCAGAGCAACGCGCAGGGGCTGGGCCACAACGTGTACCGGGGCAAGGCCAACTACTTCACCGACGACTCTCCCGACGTGATCGCGGCCAGCGTGCTCGCTTTCGATATCCGCCATACCATCGACCGCTTCACCACGGGCGGCACCTTCACCTACACGCCGATCGCGGATCTTACCAATCGTTTCACCCTGGGGTACGACTGGCTGCAGCAGGACTCGCGCAACCTGCGCCCCTTCGGCTTCCGCTTCCGTCCCCGGGGCGCGCTGCTCAACCACCACTGGCAGAACCGCCTCATCACCTTCGACTACGTCGGCACCTACAGCTTCAACCTGATGGACGGGATCCGCTCCAACTTCTCCTGGGGCGGCCAGGCGGTTGGCGACGATGAACACACCGTCGAGGCCTGGGGCGAGGGCTTCCCGGGCGCCGAGGAGCCCACGGTCAACTCCGCCGCCGAGACTCAGGGATTCGAGACGCGGCAGAAGGTCTGGAACGCTGGCTTCTTCTTCCAGAACGTCTTCGACATCAACAACAAGTACTTCATCACCGGCGGCGTCCGCGTCGACGGCAACAGCGCCTTTGGCGAGGGCTTCGGCCTGCAGGTCTATCCGAAGGTCAGCGCCTCCTGGGTCCTCTCCGACGAGGAATTCTGGAATCCCGGGATGGGCTCGCTGAAGCTGCGCGCCGCCTGGGGGAGGTCGGGACGCGCGCCGGGCGCGTTCGATGCAGTGCGCACCTGGGAGGCCGCGGGCCTGAACGACCGGCCCGCCTTCCTGCCCCAGAACCTGGGCAATCCGGATCTGGGTCCCGAGGTCACCACCGAGCTGGAAGGGGGGTTCGACGCCTCCTTCGTCGACGATCGGGTGGCGATCGACTTCACCTATTATTACCAGCGGACCACCGATGCGCTCTTCGCGGTGCTGCAGGTCCCGTCCAACGGCTTCCAGTCGAGCCAGCTTCAGAACATCGGGGAGTTGAAGAACGAGGGCTTCGAGGTGTCGATCAACACCACGCCCTACCGGAGCGCCAACTACGAGTTGAACCTCGGACTCAACATCTCCACCAACAAATCCGAAGTGCTCGACCTGGGCGGCGCGCAGGCGTTCCATGCCAGCCAGGGAACCTGGATCATCGAGGGGGAGCCGGTTCCGGTGGTGCGTGACGACTACGTCTCCAATCCCGACGAGATCGCGGACCCGATCCGCGAGCGGAACCACATCTACGGCCCCAACTTCCCGACCCACAACATCGGTCCCAGCACGAGCCTGCGTCTCCCGGGCGGGATTTACATCTCGGCGGCTGGCGAGTTCAAGGGCGGCCACTTCCTGCGCGACTCCAACGTGCACCCGGGCGGCATCAGCCGCGGCGGCAAGATGCCCCTCTGCTGGCCCTACTACGAGGACAAGGCCAACAACACCAACATCACGCTCCTGGACAGCACCCCTGCGCTCTGGCGGGCCCGCTGCACGCCGAGTCTGATCGACTCCGGCTACCTCACCTGGGACGCCGACTTCTTCCGGCTGCGCAGCCTGAGCGCCCAGGTGCCGGTGGACTTCGCGTTCCCGGACCGCATCAGCAGCGCGCTGCTGACGCTCGCGCTCAACAACTCCTATACCTGGAAGAGGATGCCCTATCTCGATCCCGAGATGCGCGGTAACCAGGGAGGAGTGGACCTCGGGCAGGCCATCGCGGCCCGCAACCCGACTCCCATCAGCTTCCGGGCCTCGCTCCGGATCCAGTTCTAGAGGAGGGCGGACGATGACCACGACCAACAGACGACTGACGGCTGGCGCCCTCCTCCTGGTGGCGTTTGCGGGCGCTTGCGAAGTGACCAATCCCGGCCCGGTGCAGGACAAGTTCCTCGACGACGAAACCTCGCACGCGGCGCTGGTTCGCGGGGCCGAGCGCATGGTGCTCGAGACCGCGAACTTCGTCTTCTACACCAACTCCATCATCACGCGCGTGCTCTTCCCCGGGGGCGATACCAACTCCCACAGCCCGCGCATTCAGGGAGGCTCGCTCCCGCCCGAGGACGTGAACGGAGACTGGAACAACGTGCAGCAGGCGCTCTTCATCGCGAAGAGCGCACTGGAGAGGGGTGTGACGGGTGAAAACCTGGCCCAGGCGCACATCTGGGCCGGCTACACCTACCGGATTCTGGGCGAGAACTGGTGCCAGTGGCTGGAGGCCGCAGGCGCACCCCAGCCCCCCAGCGCGGCTCTCGACAACGCGGAGCAGCACTTCACGTCGGCACTGGGCGCCGCTGCCAATTCCACGCAGAGCAACGCGGCTTACGCAGGGCGCGCGCAGGTCCGGGTGGCCAAGGGCGACTGGGGAGGCGCCCTGAGCGATGCCGCCCAGGTACCTCCCAACTTCGTGTTCGCGGTGCAACCCGATCCGAATTTCTTCAACACGCGCAGCCGGGTCGGATGGGCCAACGCAGATGAGCCCTACCGGCAGTTCACGCTCCTCTTCACCTTCTTCGGTGAACAGGCCCCGTCCAATATCCGCTCGCTGCTGCCGCTCGAGGCCAGCGATCTTCCCGTCACCATCCCCGGCACCGGCTATTACGCGGAATCCGGGGATCCCCGGGTGGCGTGGCACCGGATCCCCGACCAGCCCTTCGCCAACGCTTCGTTGCAGGGCTTCGGCCAAGTGCCGTGGAGCAACTTCACCTGGCTGGATCCGGAGACTCCGATCCACCTCGGCACCGGGACGGAGATGCTTCTGTACCGGGCTGAGGGAATGCTGCGCGACGGCAACTACGCGGGGGGCATGGAGCTCATCAACCAGGTGCGCTCGATGTACATCAGCGACAACACCGGGGAGCCGCTGGCGCCCTGGGACGCCATGAGCCTGGAGGCGGCGTGGACGGCGCTGAAGACCGAGCGCATGATCGAGGGGCTGCTCGAGGGCCGCCGTCTGGTCGACCTGCGCCGGTGGGCTGCGGACGGTTCACCGGGCGAGGCTCCCTTCCCGCCGTGGGAGGAGCTGTCTCCCCTCTTCGCGGAAGCCCCGACGGCGACCTGCTTCCCCATCGCCGAGAACGAGGTGAACCGCAACCCGAACCTGGGCGGGTGAGCGAACGCGGAGAACGACTCGGATGTCAATGAGGAAGGACCGCTCCCCGTACGCCGGCGACGGCACGCGGAGGACCGGGGTGGGGCTCGAATGAGACCACCGCGGCGCGGCTCCCGGCTGATGGTGCCGGGAGCCTGCGCTGGTTATTATGCATGGTTGGCATGGACTGACTCCCTCTGGAGGGCCGGACGATGAACTTCATCACGGGCAAGCACATCCCGCGACGGACATTCCTGCGCGGGGCCGCGGGCGTGGCGGTTGGACTGCCGCTTCTGGACGCCATGGTTCCGGCGGGCGGCCGCTGGAGGGAGGTGATGGCGGCGGTCGACAAGACGCGTCTGGTCGGCATCGAGATGGTGCACGGCGCGGCGGGCTCCAACGACTGGGGCGCGACCCAGCACCTGTGGTCGCCGGCGCAGATCGGCCGGAACTTCGACCTGAGCACCAGCGCCCTGAGTTCCCTCGAGCCGTACCGCGACTACCTCACCATCGTGTCCAACACGGACTGCCAGATGGCGGAGGCGTTCCAGCCCAAGGAGATCGGGGGCGACCACTTCCGCACCAGCGCCGTCTACCTGACCCAGGCGCACCCGAGGCAGACCGAGGGCTCGGACGTGTACATCGGCACGTCGATGGACCAGTTGTACGCCCAGCGCTTCGGCCAGGACACCCCGATTCCGTCGATGCAGCTCTGCATCGAGAACGTGGACCAGTCGGGCGGCTGCGCGTACGGCTACACCTGCGTGTACACCGACTCCATCAGCTGGGCCTCCCCCACCGAGCCGCTCCCCGTCATCCGCGATCCGCGGGTGGCTTTCGACCAGCTCTTCGGGGCCGGCAGCACCCCGGAGGATCGTGTGGCGCGCCGGCGTGAGAACCGGAGCATCCTGGACTGGGTGGCCGCACGGGCCGCGCGCCTCAAGACGGAACTGGGGCTGGAGGACCGGGCCCGCCTCGACCGCTACATGGACAACATCCGCGAGCTCGAGCGGCGCATCGAGATGACCGAGGCGCAGAACCGGAGCGGCGAGGCGCGAGAACTGCCAGAGGCCCCGGCCGGGGTGCCGGATTCCTTCCGCGAGCACGTCGAGCAGATGTGGGACGTGCAGGCGCTCGCGTTCCAGTCCGACATGACGCGCGTCTTCTCGTTCAAGATGGGGCGCGACTCCTCGGCTCGGGTCTTCCCCGAAAGCGGCACCGACAAGCCCTTCCACCCGGCCTCGCACCACGGCGGCAACCCGGAGGCGGTGTCGGAGTTCAACCTCATCAACCGCTACCACGTGAGCACGCTTCCCTACTTCCTGGAGAAGCTGAAGGGCATCGAGGAGGGCGACTCGAACCTGCTCGACAAGAGCATGATCCTCTACGGATCGGCGATGGGCGACCCCAACCTGCACAACCACAAGCGGGTGCCCTTCATCGCGCTGGGCGGGGCCAACGGACGGCTGGAGGGTGGCCTGCACCTGAAGGCGCCGGACGGAACCCCGCTGGCCAACGCAATGCTCACCCTGCTGCACGCGCTCGGCCTCGACGACATGGACGGCTTCGGCAACAGCACCGGGGAATTCGCCCTGTCCATGCCGACCTCGATGGTGGAGCAGGCCAGCGGCAGCTGACGAACTCGGATCGGCCCCTCGCCCGCGGGGGGCCGCATCCAGGAAATAGCCGGAGGCGAGATGAAGGACGGAAGAAGAAGTGCGCGCCCCCGCCTTGACGTGGTTGCGGCGCTGGTCGTGCTGCTGGTCGCGACCGCTGCGACTCCCCCCGACTCCCCCGTGGCCGACGCGGCCATGCGCGGAGAACTGGACGAGGTGAGGGAGCTGCTCAGGAGCGGCGCCGACGTGAACGCCCCCCAGAGCGACGGCCTGACCGCGCTGCACTGGGCCGCCGACAACGGGGACGCCGCCGTGGCCCGCGTGCTGATCTACGCGGGTGCCAACCTGGCTCCGCTGACCCGCAACGACGCCTACACCCCGATGCACATGGCGGCCCGCGGCGGGCACGCCGAGGTGATCGGGCAACTGGTGGAAGCCGGGGCCGATCCGGCGGTGGCGACCTCGCGCACCGGGGTAACTCCGATGCACCTGGCGGCCAAGGCCGGCAGCGGCGAGGCGATCCGGACCTTGGCGGCCGGCGGGGCGGAGGTCGACGCGCGCGACCACCAGTGGGGCCAGACGCCGCTGATCTTCGCGGCCGGCTTCAACCGGCTGGTGGCCGTGAACACCCTGGTCGAGCTCGGCGCGGACGTATCGCTGACCGAAAACGTGCTGCACATGCCCACCCGCTACGCGGTGGACAGGGCGGCCAGAGCGGCCCGCAACGAAGTGCTGGAGTCGTTCCGGGCGCAGTCCGACAACCCGGGCCTGTGGGCCCCCTCGCCGCAGCAGGTACAGGCGGCGTCGGAGGCGGCGTGGCGGGTGCAGGCGCTTTCTCCCGAGGAGATCATCGGCAAGGCCACCGACCAGGAGATGACGGAGAACCAGCTCGCCCTGCTCCAGACCAACGCGCTCTCGTACCACGAGATGGTGGGGAACCAGGGCGGGCTGACCGCGCTGCTGCACGCCAGCCGCGACGGCTTCCGCGACGTGGTCCACGCCCTCCTCGACGCGGGCGCCGACGTCAACCAGGTGAGCGGGGGCGAGAGGAACAGCCCGCTCCTGATTGCGGCCATCAACGGGCACTTCGACCTGATGCTCGAGCTCCTCGAGCGCGGCGCCGACCCCAGGCTGGCCGACCTCTCCGGGGCGACCCCGCTCTTCGCCGTCATCAACACCCAGTACGCCCCCAAGACGCGCTACCCCCAGCAGCAGGCCTTCAAGCAGCAGGAGGCCACACACCTTGAGGTGATGGAGGCGCTGCTGGACGCGGGCGCCGATCCCAACGTGCAGCTGGACCGCCACCTCTGGTACCTGGAGTACAATTTCGCCCAGTTGAGCGTGAACATGTGGGGCGCGTCCCCCTTCTGGCGGGCTGCCCACGGCACCGACGAGAAGGCGATGCGGCTGCTGCTCGAGTACGGCGCCGATCCCACCATCCCCACCCGCAGGCCCCCCTCGCGCAGGCGCGGCGGCTACGGTGGCGGCGGCGGCGATCAAGTCGACCCGTCAGGCCTTGCCCCGGTGCCCACCGGCGGCCCGGGCGTATTCCCCATCCACGCGGCCTCCGGGGTAGGGTACAGCGGTGGCGACGGGGCCGGTCGCGCGGGGGTGTCGCACATCCACGTCCCCAACGGCTGGATGCCGTCCGTGAAGCTGCTGGTCGAGGAGCTGGGCGCCGACGTGAACGCACGCGACCACAACGGCTACACCCCGCTGCACTTCGCGGCCGCGCGCGGCGACAACGAACTGATCCTCTACCTGGTGGAGAAGGGCGCCGACGTGATGGCGGTGAGCCGGCGCGGCCAGACCGTGGTCGACATGGCCAACGGCCCGGTGCAGCGCATCCAGCCCTTCCCGGAGACCATCGCGCTGCTCGAGGGCATGGGCGCCATCAACAACCACAACTGCGTTTCCTGCTGACCGGATCGGGGCGCCGGGGCGGCCTCCCGCCCGCCCCGCCTTCCGTCCACTTCTATTCGGCGCCGTCACCCTCCTCTTCTGAGCCACGCGTCCACGGGCAGGTCGTCGGTGGTCTGGGCGTCTTCGTCCACCCAGTAGTAGGGGCCGAAGGGGCGCGTCTCGGGCCATACCTCGTCGAGCGTATCGGCTTCATACAGCACCCCGTGCTGCATCACGTACTCCATGTCCATGGTGTTGCGGATGTCGTCCAGGGGGTTTGAGCGGAGCACCAGCAGGTCCGCGAGCTTGCCGGCCTCGATTGAGCCGATGTCCTGGTCGGCGCCCAGGAAGTACGCCCCACCCCAGGACGCCATGCGCAGCGCTCCGAGGGGACCCAGGCCGGCGGCCGCCATCCAGATCTCCCAGTGCATGCTGGTGCCGTGGTGCTCGCCGTGTCCGCCGAGCGCGCCATTTCCGCCCGCCGCCACGATGTCGGCCAGCCCCTGCGCGATCATCGGGAAGCTGTAGTCGGTTTCCGGTCTGAGCATCCGGCGGCGCAGGAAGGCGGTCATGCGCCAGGGCATCCAGCGGCGCTGCTTCTCGTGCATCCAGACATCCGATTCCGCGTACCAGTATTCGATGTTCGCCGCGGTGGGGCTGTCGAACATGAAGGGGTTCGAGTAGACGGTTCCCGCCTGCGCGAAGAACTGCACGGCATCCGAGAAGAGCGGGATGACGCTCATCGGGTGTTCCTGCCCGGTATAGCCGTCCATCGCCTGGCCCAGGTTGTACTCGAGTTCGTAGCCTTCGGCCGTGAGGTTGAGGTTCCTGGCGCGGGCGACGTCCGCGATCCACTGGCGCCGGTCGCGCCGCGGGTGCGAATGCTGCTTGAGCGAGACCGCGCCCCAGGACTGGAGACGGTCGATGGCGTCTTCGGTGGCCGCGTAGTCGCTGAGTTCCTCGTAGGGCAGGGGATCGCCCGTGGCGTAGCTGCGCGGGCCGATCATGCGCCCGGCGCGGATGAGTTCGGCGGTGGGGAAGGTGTTCTGGTGCCAGAGCGAGTTGTCGAGGCGCGTGGTGACGCCGTAGGCGAGATAGATGCCGGCCTCGTAGTCGCGCAGGGGCCGATGGCCGCGGTGCTCGCGGTTGCTGTGGGAATGCATGTCGACGAACCCGGGGACGATGGTGCGTCCCGAGGCGTCGATGACGCGGTCGGCGCCCGCCGTATCGCACTCCCCGACGCACACGATGCGGCGTCCGTCCACCACCACCGTGCCGCGCTCCAGCACCTCGTCCTGGCCCGCGCCCGCCAGGGTCACCAGCCGCGCGTTGGTGAACGCGACCCGCCCGGTCACCTCGCGCCGCGGCACCTCCAGGCGGATGTCGAAGGTATCGGCGCGCTGGGCGGTGACGTCGTGGCGGTAGTAGCGCGCGGCGCTTCCGAACTCGACCGTGGAAGCATCGCGCCAGCGCGGGAACAGGCCGCCGGTGCGGCTCAGGCGCTCGATCGGAAGCGAGCTGTCGCGGCGGCTGAGCGCCACCGGGCCGCCGGCACCTTCCGCTGGCGCGAGCGGAGTCACCCAGATGTCGTTGGCCTCCTGGAAGGCCAGCCAGCGGCCGTCGGGTGAAGGCGCGACCTCCTCGGCGGACTCGAGGATCATGTGGACCCTGCGGTCCTCCCCGTCCCGCCCGACGGAGGCGACCTCGACCCCCGCGTTCGTGATCTCCGGATAGAAAATGCGTCCCTCCGGTCCCCACGACGGGGCCAGGATCGCCGTCCGCTGCACCCGGTCGGGGCCGCTGCCGGTGGGGAGCGCCACGCGCACCACGTGCGCCCCCTCCCCTCCGTCGGCCGGGAAGCGCTGCAGGTCCCACCAGGGGTTGTGCGTGACGGTACGTCCGCGCAGGGTGGCCCCCGACCCCCGGGCGACCACGATCTCGCTCCCGTCGGGGCTCCACGCCGCGTTTACGTACTCCCCGCGCGCTGCGCTTACCTGGACGGGTGTGCCGCCTCCCGCGCGCACCTTCCAGACGTGGCCGCCCCCGGTGTCGTCGAGGGTCGTGAAGGCGATCCACTCCCCGTCCGGCGACCAGGCCGGCCCGAACTCCTGCACGGGCACGAAGTCCCCGGGTGTGGCTCGGCGCGGCGTGCCAGACGGCAGATCGGCCACCCAGACCCGCCCGATCGCCTGGAAGGCCACGGTGGAGCCGTCCGGCGACGCGGTGTGCCAGCGCAGAAACTCGGCCTCGAAGGGGCCGTCCTCGATGCGGAACTCAAGCCGCGCGCGCTCCGAGATAGTGCGCTGCACCCGCGCCTCGAAAGGAACCGGACGCACGTCGCCGGACTCGATGTCCACCAGGCCGATGCCCCCGCCCCCGGAGATCACGATCGTGCCCCCGTCCGCCGACCACGAGTACCCGGGCAGAACCCGCAGGCTCTTGTCCCCGCTCTCCACCGCGATGTTGATCGGGTCGACCAGCTTGCGCTCCGCGCCCGTCTCCAGGTCGAGCAGCCAGAGCGCGGTGCGCGGGCTGAAGCGGTGGCCCTTGAACGACACGGTGGCGGCCGGCAGGTGGCGGGCGAAGGCGAGCCAGCGCCCGTCCGGGGAGGCCTCCGGGGCGAACGCGCCCCCGCTCGAGCGCCGTCCGGCTCCCGTGCTGAACGAGGTCCCGCTGGTGATGTCGATGATGCGCCCGCTCTGCACATCGACGCGCCGGATCTGGTAGGCGCCGTCGAGCGCGTCTCGGTCGCGGCCTCCCTCGACGTCGTGGTAGTAGACGTAGCGCCCGTCCGGCGACACCGACGGCCAGTGCGCCCCGCCGTCGTCCACCAGCCGCACACCGGCGCCCCCGTCCCGGTGGTGCATCCAGATGCCCAGGCCGTTCTCCCCCACCCCGCCGCGCGCGATCGGGTCGCGCCGCACCACGATGAACTCGCCGTCGGGCGTCCACGCCGGGGTGACCGCACGCGAGTTCAGGTCGTGGAAGACCGCTCGCGCGTTCGATCCGTCGGCGTCCATGACCCACAGGTTGTCCTGCCCCCCGCGGTCCGAGATGAAGGCGATGCTCGCCCCGTCCGGCGAGATGCGCGGGTGGTAGTTGACCGCCACCCCGCTCTCCTGGGTGAGCGACTCCCCCGCGCCGCCCTCCGCCGGCACCCGGTAGATGTGGCCCAACAGGTCGAACACGACCCAGGAGCCGTCTGGCGCCAGGTCCACCGACATGCGCGTCCCCTCGGTGGTGGTGAAGTCGATTTCGCGGGTCTGGCCGCGGGGCAGGCGCACGTCCCAGCCGTCCTGTGCAGCTGCGGGGTGAGCCGAAGCCGCAAGCGAGCAGACCAGCAGACCGACGGCCGCCATCGCGGCGGTGGGGAAACGTGTCGAAAAGAGATGTCGACGCCCTACGGGCAGGGTGGTCGTGACGCGCATCGGAGACCTCCGGGACCAGCGGTGGGGAGACAATCGCCCAAGGGTCGATAGTGCCGCTCCGCGCGACTCCCGCGCAAGCGGATTCCGGCGGCGTCCAGGCAGGCGGCCAGCCCCGCAGGTGGGCGGGCGCGTCCCTGGGGCAGCGGTGCAAATCACGCTTGACAAGCCCGCTTCTTCCCCCGCTATTGAAGCTTGTGTCGGTGCGTCCGTTTCGGCGCCGGCGCCGCGCATGATTCGATGCGTCTTGTCAATCGAGGGGAGGCACGATGAGGATACTTGTCGCCGGAATGATGGTTCTCGGCGTGGCCATCGCAGGCAACGATCCCGGGATTTCATTGGCTGACGGACCCTGGGGCGCGGAGCCCGCGGCACCCGTCTCGCCCGCGCCCGCGGTGAACCCCACCGGCGCGCCGCACCCCGCCCCTGAGACCCTCACCGGCCTGGTGCGCACCTATTGCGTCGTGTGCCACAACGACGTCCTCCTGACCGGCAACACCACCCTGCAGGCCTTCGAGGTCGAGAACGCGACCGACAACGCCCAGACCGCCGAGCGCATGATCATGAAGCTGCGCGCCGGCATGATGCCGCCCCCGGGCTTTCCCCGGCCCGGCGGCGACTCCCTGCTGGCGCTGGTCGAGACGCTCGAGTCCACCCTAGACGAGGCCGCGGCGCGCAATCCCAACCCCGGCAACCGCACCTTCCAGCGCCTCAACCGCGCCGAGTACGAGGCCTCCGTCGAGAGCCTGCTGGGGCTCAGGATCGACGCCGGCCTCTACCTGCCCCTCGACACCAAGAGCGCCAATTTCGACAACATCGCCGATGTCCAGCTGCTCTCCCCCACGCTCATGGACGCGTATCTGAACGCGGCCGCGGAGATCAGCCGGCTGGCGGTGGGCAACCTCGAAGTCCAGCCCAGCGAGACCACCTACTCCAAGTCCGGCTACTTCTCCCAGTGGGAGCGCATCGACGGGGCGCCCTTCGGCACCCGCGGAGGAATCTCCGCCCTGCACAACTTCCCCGCCGATGGCGAGTACAGCGTGAAGATGGCGTTCGACCACACGACCACCGGAGAGTTCTTCGGCAACGTCACCCAGGGCGAACAGATCGAGATCTCCATCGACGGAGAGCGCGTGGCGCTGCTCAACGTCGACCAGTTCATGCACGTCGCCGACCCAAACGGAGCGAACCAGGAGAGCCAGTCCTTCTTCGTCACCGCCGGGCCGCACGAAGTCTCGGCGGTCTTCCTCAAGCAGTTCGAGGGGCCGGTGCCCGACCTCATGTCGCGTCACGACTGGTCGCTGGCCGATCGCCGCATCGGCGCGGACGGGTACGGCATCACCGCCCTCCCGCACATCAAGGATCTGACCATTGCGGGCCCGTTCCAGGTGACCGGCGTGTCCGAGAACCCGGTTCGCCGCCACATCTTTACCTGCCGTCCCACCGCCCCCGGGGAAGCGGAGGCTTGCGCGCGCGACATCGTGACCCGTCTCGGCTCCGCCGCGTTCCGGCGCTCACTGACCGAACTCGACACCTCCGAACTCATGGAGTTCTACCGCCAGGGTGAGGACGCGGCCGGCTTCGAGACCGGTGTGCGGCTCGCCCTGCAGGCGATCCTGGCGAGCCCGGACTTCGTGTTCCGCTTCGAGCCGGTTGCGGGCAGCGCGCGCGACGGCAGCTATCGTATCAGCGAGCTGGCCCTGGCCAGCCGGCTCTCCTACTTCCTCTGGGGCACGCCTCCCGACGAGGAACTGGTGTCGCTGGCCGAGCGCGGCCGGCTCTCGGAAAACCTGCGGGACCAGGTCGAGCGCATGATCGCCGACCCGCGTTCCGACGCGCTCGGCACCCGCTTCGCCAACCAGTGGCTGCGCCTCCAGGACCTGGATCTGGTGCATCCGGACCGCCTTATGTTCCCCGACTACCACCAGCAACTGGCCGATGCCATGACGAGGGAGACGGAACTCCTCTTCATGAACCTGGTGCGCGAGGACCGGAGCTTCCTCGAGCTCTACACGGCCGACTACACCTTCGTGAACGAACGGCTGGCGAAGCACTACGAGATCCCGGGGGTCGTGGGCGAGGAGTTCCAGCGCGTCGAGTACCCGGACGACCGCCGGGCCGGCATCTTCGGCCACGGCAGCGTCCTCACCCTTACCTCGGTGGCCAACCGCACCTCCCCGGTGTTGCGCGGCAAGTGGGTGATGGAGGTGGTTCTGGGCACGCCGCCACCGCCCCCTCCGCCGGGCGTTCCCGACCTGGAGGAGACCGAAGCCGTCGAGGGCACCACCATCCTGACGACGCGCGAGCGCATGGAGCGGCACCGGGCGAGCCCGGTGTGCAACGCCTGCCACCAGTTCATGGACCCGATCGGGCTGGCGCTCGACAACTTCGACGTGACCGGCAAGTGGCGCATCCGCGAGCACGGCATCCCGCTCGACACCCGCGGAACCTTCTACGACGGGAGCGATGTGACCAGCCCGCAGGAACTGCGCGCGGTGCTGCTGGAGCGTCCGGAACCGCTGATCCGCCACTTCACCGCAAACCTGATGGCGTACGCGCTCGGTCGCCGAATGGAGTACTACGACCAGCCGGAGATCCGCGAGATCGCGCGCAAGGCGGCGGTCGAAGGCAACCCCATGTCGGCCTTCATCCGCGGCGTGGTCGAGAGCGAGGCCTTCCAGATGAAGAGCGCCGCCACGGTGGAGGACGCACAGAGCGGCAGTTGATCCGTCCTATGGTGGGGTAGGTGCCGGTGGTGCGCCGGCACCCGCTTCACGCCTCGGATTCACCCTGCCGCTGGCCGAGTTCCGTCTCCAGCAGCAGCAGCGCGGATTTGTCGTCGCCCGCCAGGCGCAGCCGGTCGACGATGTCGGAGGCGACCTTCTCCTCCTGCACCTGCTCGTTGACGAACCACTGCAGCATCACCTGGGTGGGGTAGTCGGTCTCCTCCACGGCGAGGCGGTATAGTTCGCCGATGAGCGCGGTCACCTTGCGTTCGTGGGCCAGCGCCGCCTGGAACACTTCCAGGGGCGAGCCGAACTCCGAGGGCGGGGCGTCGATGCGGCCTAGATCGACCCGACCCTCGCGGTCGTTCACGAAGTCGAAAATGCGCAGCGCGTGCTCCCGCTCCTCGTCCGACTGCATGCGCATCCAGTGGGCGAAGCCGGGGTATCCCGTCCGCTCGAAGTACGCGCTCATGGCGAGGTAGTACTGGCTGGCGTAGAACTCCTGCACTATCTGCTCGTTGAGCGCCGCCTCGACTCTGTCTCCAATCATCTGTTCCTGTGTCCCGTGGGTTGGTGAAGAAGGCTGGTTCCGCGCGTTCAGTACCCCAGAGCCCTTCCCCCGCGCCGGGGATCGGACCACGCGGTGAGCAGACCGTCCACGACGACGATCATCTGGACATCGCCGGAGAGCCCGCCCCGCTCGACGACGACGTGACCGAGCGCCTCCAGCCGCGCGACGGTCTCCGGCGAGAGCGCTCCCGCCTCGTAGAAGATCTGGTCCGGCAGATGCTGGTGATGGACCCGCGGCGCCAGAACGGCCTCGACCACATCCATCTCGAAGTCCACGACGTTGGAGATCGTCTGGAACACCGTGGTGATGATGGTCGCGCCACCCGGGGTGCCGGTGACCATTCCCAGCTCTCCGTCCGGCCCCAGGACGATGGTCGGCGACATGGAGGAAAGCATCCGCTTCCCCGGCTCGATGGCGTTGTTTTCCCCTTGCACCAGGCCGAACTGGTTGGCGAAGCCGGGCCTGGCGGCGAGGTCGTCCATGTCGTTGTTCAGAATGAAGCCCGCCCCGGTGACGGTGACCTTGCTTCCGTACCAGGAGTTCACGGTTGTGGTGACCGACACGGCGTTGCCATCGGCATCGACGATGGAATAGTGCGTCGTGTTCTCGCCCTCCTCGGGGACGGTGACGCCGGGAGACGTCCCGGCCTCCCCCACACTCTCCAGTCCGGGTCCGACCTCGGAGGACGGAGTGGCGGCATCCAGGGAAATGCTCGCTCCCCGCTCGCTCGCGTATGCGGCCGAGGTCAGGCGCTCCAGCGGCATTTCCACGAAGTCGGGATCCGCCAGGTAGTGGTTGCGGTCGGCATAGCCCCGCCGCCAGGCCTCGGCGTGCAGATGGATCGTCTGCGCCGACTGCCAGCCGAGGGAGGCAAGGTCGTAGCGCTCCAGGATCCCGGCGGTCTGCGCCATCGTGACGCCCCCGGACGACGGGGGCGGCATCGAGATGACCGTGTGCCCCCGGTATTCGAACGCGATGGGTTCGCGCCAGACTGCCTGATACTCGGCGAGGTCCCGGCGGGTGAGGATGCCGCCGCCACGTTCCATCTCGGCGAGGATGAGGTCCGCCGTTTCCCCAAGGTAGAAGTCGTCGCGGCCGATATCGCGGAGGCGCCTCAGAGTGCTGGCCAGGTCCGGCTGGCGGAGCGTGTCCCCGACGGCGGGCGGCTGGCCTCCGCGGGGCAGGAACTGCTCCGCCGAGGCCGGAAAGGCCTGAAGGGCCGCGACCATCGCGTCGCCCAGGGAGTTCAGGAATCGGGGCCGCACGGGGAAGCCTCCGGCAAGCTCGATCGCGGGGTCCAGGAGCGCGGCCCATTCCATGCGCCCGAAGCGCCGATGGATTTGCCACATTCCGTCGACGGTGCCGGGCACGCCGACGGAGAGATGGCCGACGACGACGTCCTCCGTGACTTCGCCGTCGTCGTCCAGGTACATGTCCCGCGTGGAGGCGAAGGGCGCGCGGGCGCGGAAGTCGAGAGCCGCCGTTTCGCCGCCTGCCGTCCGAAGCACCAGAAACCCGTCACCGCCGAGGTTCCCTGCTTCCGGGTTGACCACGGCCAGCGCGAACATCACCGCGACGGCGGCATCCATCGCGTTCCCGCCGGACCTGAGGACGTCGACACCGACCTGGCTGGCGAGTTCGTCGGTCGTGACGACCATCCCGTTGGTCGCGGTAACGGGGGCGGGTGTGTCCCGGTACCGCCACGACTCCGGAAACGCGGTCCCACCCGCCGGCGAGGGATCCCCACAGCCGATGCAGGCCGCGAGCGCCAGGACGAGAGCCGTGTGCAACAGCAGTGGCAGCCGCGCCATTCGTTTTCTCCTCTCCGGCAATCGCGGAAGCCTCCCGGGACGCACGAGGTTCGCCGACGTTTCCGAAAGCTGGTTGATTAGGCTGGAAGCCCGGATCCCCGCCGGGTCGGCCCTCAATGTACCGATCTTCCGATTCCGGGCCAGAGTGCGCTTTACTCCGGCCGCCTTGCCCTGTAGCTTTCCTGCTCCCCGTCTCCGGCGTTTCAGTTGAAACGCCCGAGAACGCGGAGCGCACGAGTGAGGATCGCTGGCGGGTTAGCCCGCTGGAGGAAAGTCCGAGCTCCACAGGGCAGGGTGCCGGGTAACGCCCGGGCGGCGTGAGCCGACGGAAAGTGCCGCAGAGAGCAGACCGCCGATGGCCCCCCGGGGCACAGGCAAGGGTGAAAGGGTGCGGTAAGGGCGCACCGGGCCGCTGGCAACAGGGGCCGCATGGCAAACCCCACCCGGAGCAAGGCCGAATAGAGGACGAGGAGTTGCCCGCTCCACCCGAGTCCCGGGTAGGCCGCACGAGGCCGGCAGCGATGCCGGTCCCAGATAAATGATCCTCCCCCGTCTTCGGGCGGGGACAGAACTCGGCTTATTCCGTGCGCTCCGCCGCGGGGGAGCAGCCGGCATTGGCCGCGACACGCGCCCGTAGCTCAGCTGGATAGAGCGCTGCCCTCCGGAGGCAGAGGCCACAGGTTCGAATCCTGTCGGGCGTATCCTCTCTCGCGGGGCCATCCGCGCCCCGCCGCACGGCGATCAGCCGTAGCGCCCCTCGATGTAATCGGCGGTCTGGCGGTGCTGCGGGTTCAGGAAGACGTCCTCCGTACGGCCGTGCTCGATCAACTTGCCGATCAGCATGAACACGGTCTCCTCGCTGGCTCGCCGCGCCTGGGCCATGTTGTGGGTCACGATCAGGATCGTGAACTCGCCCCTCAGCTCCCAGATGAGCTCCTCCACGGCCGCCGTGCCCTTGGGATCGAGCGCCGAGCACGGTTCGTCCATGAGCAGCACGGCGGGCTTCACCGGGAGCAACCGCGCGATGCAGAGCTTCTGCTGCTCCTCGAGCGACAGCTCGGTGGCCAGGGTGTCGAGCCGATCCTTGACCGAGTCCCAGAGCAGCACCTTGCGCAGGGCATCCTCGACCAGTTCCTGCCTGCGCGCGCGCGAGACGCGGTGGCCGCGGGCGTGCAGCCGGTGGCCGAAGCTCACGTTGTCGCGGATGGAGAGCGGCAGGGGATTGGGACGCTGAAACACCATCCCCACCTGCTTGCGCACCTGCACCAGCTCTACCTCCGGCGCGTAGATGTCCTGGCCCAGAATCTCGATGCTTCCCGTGGTTCGGACGTAGCCGAGCCGCTCGTTGATGCGGTTGCAGCTCCGGAGCAGGGTGGATTTGCCGCAGCCCGAGGGACCGATGAGGGAGGTGATGATGCCCTGCTTCACGTGCAGGTTGACATCGAAGAGGGCCTGGAAGTCTCCATACCAGAGGTTGAGGCCCCGGGTCGCGATCGCGGCAGGTGCGGGAGCGGCAGCCGGCTCAGCCAAAGCGTCCCTCGATGTAGTCGTGGGTGCGCGGATCCTTGACGATGCCGCTGAAGATGCGCGCCGTGTCGCTGGTTTCGACGTGCTCGCCGGTCAGGAAGAACGCGGTCCGGTCCGCCAGCCGCCTCGCCTGCTGCACCAGATTGGTCACCAGCACGATCGACATCTCGTTCTTCAAGTCCTTGAGGACATCCTCTATGCGCATCGTGGTGACCGGATCCACGGCGATCGAGAACTCGTCCAGCAGCAGGAGATCGGGTTCCTGCGAAAGCGCGCGCGCGATGGTGAGGCGCTGCTGCTGGCCTCCGGAGAGCAGGCTTCCGAGCGAGTCAAGCCGGTCCCTGACCTCTTCCCAGAGCGCGGCGCGCCGGAGGCACCGTTCGACGATCTCGTCGAGCTCGCTGCCTTTGCGCACGCCCCGCAGGCGCGGAGCCAGGGCCACGTTCTCGTAGACGGTGAGCGGGAGCCCCACCGGGAGCGGAAAGACCACGCCGATGCGGCTGCGCAGCGCGTACACATTGCGCACGCGTCGGATATCGCGGCCGTCGAAGGTGATACGGCCCTCCACCTCCATCCCGGGGATGAACTCGTCCATGCGGTTGAGGGCGCGCAGGAACGAGGTCTTGCCCGAGCCCGCGGGGCCGATGACCCCCAGGATCTCGTTCCGGCGAATGGAGAGATCCAGCCCTCGCAGCGCCACATGGTTCCCGTAGCGGATCGTGAGGTTCTGCACGACCACCTTCGCGGAAAGCGCCTCGGCCGAGGCGCCGCCGCCGTTGGGCGCCCCGCCCGCTACCATTTCTTTCTCCCGCGCACGTACACGCGAAAGGCGATGGAGAGCGCGTTCATTGCCAGCACCATGGAAATCAGCACAAGCGCCACGCCGAACGGCAGCGCTTCCGGCGCGTCCGGTACCTGAGTGGCGATGACGAACAGGTGCAGCGACATGGCCATGGTCTGGTCCAGGACGCCCTGGGGCAGGAAGGGAAGGAAGAAAGCCGCGCCGGTGAACATGATGGGAGCGGTCTCTCCCGAGGTGCGCGACACCTCCAGGATGATGCCCGTGAGGATGCCGCTGAGGGCGTTGGGCAGCACGATGCGGCGAATGGTCTGCCAGCGGGTTGCGCCCATGTTCCAGCAGGCTTCCCGGAAGGCTCGCGGCACCGCCTGCAGCGACTCGCGGGTGGACACGATGACGACCGGGAGCGTCATCACCGCCAGGGTGAGGCTGGCCGCCAGAATGCTCGTGCCGAAGCGGAAGAAGAGCACGAAGGCGCCCACCCCGAACAGGGCGTGCACGATCGACGGCACCCCCGCCAGGTTGATGATCGCGAGGTTTATGGCGCGCGTGAGCCAGTTGTCGGGGGCGTATTCGCTCAGGTAGACGGCGGCCGCCACCCCCACGGGCACGGACGCGATCAGCGCCACGACCACCAGCCACACCGTCCCCACCAGCGCGGGTAGAATGCCCCCGGCGGTCATGCCGTCCACCGGCGGCGTGGTAAGAAACTCCCAGGAGATGACGGGGCCGCCCTCTACCACCAGCAGTGCCATGATGATCACGACCGGCAGGATGAGCAGCGCGGTCATCAGTCCGAGCAGAACGCGCACCAGCCACTCGACCTTCCGGTCGCGCGCGTTCAGCGAGGTGCCCGCGAACAACGGGGCCGCCGTACCGGTCATGGGCGCCCCCGCTCCCCCTTCCTGCGGATCCCGCGCATGATGGTATCGGCGGCCAGGTTGATCGCGAAGGTCACCAGGAAGAGCAGGATGCCCAGCGTGAAGAGCGCCCGGAAGTGATCGGAGCCGACGGCCGTCTCGCCCAGTTCCGCCGCAATGGTGGCGGTGAGCGCGCGCACGGAGTCGAACACGCTGTCCGGGAGGTTGATGGAGTGGCCGCTGGCCATGAGCACGACCATGGTCTCGCCGAACCCTCGTCCCACGCCCAGCAGCACCGCCGCCACCAGGCCGTTCTTCGCCGCGGGAATCACCACCTTGCGAATCACTTGCCAGCGGGTGGCGCCCAGCGCTTCGGCTGCTTCCCGATAGCCGTCCGGGACCGCCTTGAGGGCGTCTTCGGCGATGGTGGTCATGATGGGGGCCGCCATCAGCCCCAGGATGATCCCCGCGTTCAGGACGTTCAGCCCGATGGGAACGTCGAAGAAGTCGATGATCAGCGAGTTCATGATGCTGAAGCCGATGAAACCCCACACGACGGAGGGGATGGCCGCGAGCAGCTCGACGAGCACCTTGAGCGTTTCGCGCACCCGGCCGCGCGCGAATTCACCGATGAACACGGCGGCCGCCAGCGAGAAGGGGATCGACACCACCATCGCCAGCCCCGTAATGCTCGCCGTCCCCACGATGAGCGCCAGTGCGCCGTAGGTGGCATCCACCGCCGAGGTGGGCCGCCAGGCGATGGAGCCGAAAAACTCGCCCGCGTCGAACTCGGTGAACACGAACCCGAGGCCTTCGCGCGCGATGAAGGCGAAGATCCCGCCGATGAAGAGGATCGCCGAAGTGCCGCCGATGAAGACGAACACCGTCACCGCGCGGTCTGCGTACCAGGCGCGGCCGCGGTGGTCGAAGTCGCGCGAGCGGGCGAGCGCCTGCGGATTCATTGAGGGCCGATCAGGCGTCCTTATCCCGGGCTACTGTACGCACTCGGCGGGCATCGCCGGGGTGTAGCCCAGCTCCAGCATGATGCACTGCCCGGCATCGCCCAGCACCCAGTCGAGATAGGTCTTGACCGCGCCCGCCGGACTACCGGAGGTGTACATGAGCAGGGGCCGGGCGATCGGGTAGCTGCCGTCGAGCGCCGTCTCGATCGAGGGGGCGACGCACGACTCGCCGGCGCTGCCCATGACGCAGGGCATCGTGACCTCGGGGGTTGCGTAGGCCATTCCGCTGTAGCCGATCGAGCACGGCGTCTGGGCCACCAGGTGCACCACGTCCTTCGAGCCGTGCATGTCGTGGGACCCGAGCTTGAAATCCTCGTTGTCGAGAACCGCCTCGCGGAAATACGCGAAGGTGCCGGAGTTGTTCTGTCGGCTGACGCGGACGATCTCGTCCGATGCGCACCCCGGCACCTGAACGTCGAGCTGGCTCCAGCGCTCGATCGTGCCGTTCTCTCCGTAGATGCCCGCCAGCTGGTCCAGGGTAAGCCGGCCCACCGGATTGTCGCGGTGGACGTACACGGCCAGCGCGTCGTGGCCGACAAGGTGCTCTACGGGATCGTTGCCGTTCGCGCGAGCCGCCTCGATCTCCCGCGAGGTCATCTTGCGGCTCGAGTTGGCGATGTCCACCGTGCCGTTGATCATCGCCGAGATACCGGTGCCGGAGCCGCCACCCGAGACCGCCACGGCGACTTCGGCGTCGACTGCGCTGTACGCTTCCGCCCAGGCCTGGGCGACGGTGATCAGCGTATCCGATCCCTTGTTCTGGATCACCGCGCGCGCACCGTTCTCGGCGCGGCCGCCGCAGGCGATGACAAGGATCGACAACAGGGTGGACATGCTACGTCTCATTCTCGGTTCCCTCCATGGATGATCGCTGCAATCGGGCATACCCGCTCCCTGCGTCGGAACCGGGGCCACCATAACCTATCCGCACGGCGGGCCCTCCGATACCGGGCGCCGGTGCGCTGCGCGCTTCTGTTACGAAAGTGTTGCCTCGCCGGGACGAGAAGGCCGATCGGGGCCTCGGCGGGCCAGCTTCCACACGCCCACGGTGAGCACCGGTACGACGTACACGGCCAGGAAGACCCAGGTCATGGTCCCGTATCCCCGCGCGATCAGGTCGATCAGCCCGAATTGGGCGATGAGGGCGCCACCGAGCAGCAGGCCTGTGCCGATCCCGGTGCGCAGGCGGGCGGGCATCTCCGCCTTGCGCCGTGCGTAGACCGCCGCTATGCGCTCGTTCACCGCGTGGATCATCCCCGCCCCGGTCTCGATCAGGGTTCCGAAGAGCGCCAGCTGGAACGCGAGTTGGAACCAGCGCATGCCGAGCGTTTCGAGCAGCGCGTTCGCGGGGACGGTGCGGTCAAGGATCTCCGGGTACTGTCCCACCATGGCGAGGTAGAAGAGCAACCCGGGGATGATGGCGATCGGGCCGGCCAGCAGGCCCGCCGAGACCGCCTCCCGGCGGGTGCCGACGTGCCGCATCACGAAGAGCAGGCCGGGAATGGTCGCGAGGTTGTAGGCGGCGTAGCGCACGCCGGCAAGGAGCCAGCCCTCGCCCGCCGGGACGGCGGCGAACCTCTGCGAGATTTCTCCCCCGAAGGAGACGAAACAGAGGACGAAAAAGAGGACGAACACGGCGTAGAGCACGAAGGACCAGCCGGCGAAGAAGCGCTCTATGGTCTTCGACCCGCGGAACACCAGGTAGCCGATGGCGGCGATCATGCCGAGCACCCCGGCAGCGTAGCTGATGCCGAACGTCTCTTCGAGTATGCTGCCGGCCGCGGCCGCGATGACCGCCAGAACCAGCATGAGGAACGCCAGGTATGCCGCTTCGTAGGCGACCCACCAGCGCCCACCCAGGAGGCGGCGGAAGAAGGTTCGGTAGTCGTAGGCGGAGAAGCGGCGGGCGAAGTCGAAGGTCACCGCGCAGGTCGCGCTCCAGATCACCGTGGACACCAGCAGCATGGCCATGAGGCCGCCGCGGGGACCCTGCGTGAGGAAGAACTCCACGAGTTCGCGTCCGGTGCCGTACCCGCCTGCGATGACCACCGACTGAAAGACGAATCCCGGGAGCAGGTAGCGGCGGAAGAACGAGTGCTGGGCGGACGTGGTCACGGTCTGGTTCTCCGGGCGAGGGCCTCCGGGGCCACGCGGGCGGGGGTGCGAGCCCTGAGCCTACGGGGGCCGGATCGGCATGGCAAACCGGCGGGCCACCTCGGGGCGGTCCGTTGCCAAGTTTGGCACGACTCTTGCTCTATGTCCTGCCAGGCGGACCTGGCTGAAACCGGGCATGCGCCGGTCGCGTAGGCCCGGAAGACAGGGGGAGTGGGATGAGCACGGAAGAACGAATCAGGCACCTGGGAAGAGCGGCATCGAGGGCGGAGGATGAAGGGAGGTACCGGGAAGCTCGCAATCTGCGGCTTCTGGCGCGTGACGCTCGACCCATCTCTTCCTTGAAGGACGTTCCGAACATTTCCCTGGCCGGTTCGAGGGAATGAGTATCGGCTGAGTCGAGATGTGGGGTGGGGTGGTGAGGCCCCCGAGCCCGTGGAAGCGGGTTCGGGGGCTTTGGTATTGAGCGCAGCGTCGGCGGATCTCCGCGGTCCCGGCGACCAGCGACATGTCGATCAGCAGCAGAAGGCCTGAGTGCCAGCATCTTGACAGCCGATGATGGATTTCCGTCGTTGAAAGGCGGGCGGTCCGTCGCCCGCCAGGCTGGAAAACTGCCGCAGCAGGGAGCAAGGCCGTGAGATTGAAGGGAAGCGATTGGCGCGTGATCGGAGGGATGCTGGCCTGTTTCGCGGTCGGCGCGTGCGCGGGCGACGACGAAGCGGGAGACTCCTTGTCCGGCTCGTCCAGGGACGCTCGGGCGGCCGCCGCGACCATCACCGAAGCCGACTTTCTGGACCGGGTGGCGATTCTGGCCCACGACTCCATGCGGGGCCGGGCCACGCCGAGCCCGGAGATCGAGGAGGCCGCGCGCTGGATTGCGGGAGAGCTCGCTGCAATGGGACTCGAACCGGGTGGTGGCGGGGGCGAGTTCATCCAGCGCTACTCTTTCCGTCCCCGGATAGTTGATCTCGAAGCCCCTGCGATCGACGCGCCCAACGTGGCCGCCGTGCTGACGGGCAGCGATCCGGAACTGCGGAACGAGTACGTCGTGTTCAGCGCCCACATGGACCACGTGGGAGTGCGGGATCCGGACGCGAGCGGGGACAGCATCTACAACGGCGCCGACGACGACGCCTCCGGAACGGCCGCGGTCATCGAGATCGCCGAGGCGTTTGCCGCCCTCGAAGAGCCGCCGGCGCGGTCGACGGTGTTCCTGCTGGTGAGCGGGGAGGAGCGGGGCCTGCACGGAAGCCGCGCCTACGCCGACGACCCGCCGGAACCGGTCGCCTCGGGGCGCATGGTGGCCAACCTCAACATGGACATGGTGGGCCGCAACTGGCCCGACACCATCGTGGCCATCGGCAAGGAGCACTCGGATCTGGGGGCGACCCTGCAACGCGTCAACGCGGCGCATCCCGAGCTCGGCATGACCGCCATCGACGACCTGTGGCCGGACGAGAACTTCTACTTCCGTTCGGACCACTACAACTTCGCGCGCAACGGCGTGCCGGTCCTCTTCTTCTTCAACGGGACCCACGACGACTACCACCGGCCGAGCGACGAGGTCGAGCTGATCGACGCCGAAAAGGGAGCGCGCCTGACCCGGCTCATCTTCTACCTGGGGCTCGAGATCGCCAGCGCTCCGGAGCCGCCGGAGTGGAATCCCGAAAGCCGCCGCATGATCGTCGAGATGATCGAGAACAGGCGATGAGCGTCCGGCTGATGCCGCTGGAAGACTATCGGGAGTATCCCGTCCGGGAGATGCGCGCCCGTGCGCGCGCGTTCCGCGAGGAAGTCCGCCGCCGGCGCACGGTGCGCGACTTCTCACCGCGCTCCGTGCCGCGCGGGATCATCGAGGACTGCCTGCTCGCCGCCGGTTCCGCCCCCAACGGCGCCAACCACCAGCCCTGGCACTTCGTCGTGGTGAGCGACCCCACGGTGAAGAAGCAGATCCGCGAGGCCGCGGAAGACGAGGAGCGGGCCTTCTACCGGGGACGGGCGCCGGACGAATGGCTGCGGGCGCTCGAACCCCTGGGCACCGACGAACACAAGCCCTTCCTGGAGGTCGCGCCGTACCTGATCGTGATCTTCGCCGAGAGCTACGCTCTGCTCCCCGACGGGACCCGCCGCAAGAACTACTACGTGACCGAGTCGGTCGGCATCGCCACGGGGCTGCTCATCACGGCCCTCCATCACGCCGGCCTGGCATCGCTCACCCACACGCCCAGCCCCATGGGCTTCCTGAACCGCATCCTGGGCCGTCCGAAAAACGAGCGCCCCTTCCTGTTGCTGGTGGTGGGGTATCCGGCGGACGACGCCAGGGTGCCCGTCATCGGCAAGAAGTCCCTGCGCGAGATCGCGACCTTCAGCGAGTAGCAAACCCGGGCCGGCCACTCGCATTGCGTGTTGGTCTTGGATAAACTCCGCCCATGGGCACCCGCCGGGCGCGGGCACCTGTCAACGGTTCCACCCGTTCAACCGGACGAGGCACAATGGGACGCCTGGATGCAGACACAGGACGGGACTCGGCGGAGATCCGCGCCTTCACAAAGGCGATTCTGAGGGACCTCAAGGCCCTCGAGAGGATGCTCTCCGAGGGCATGATCGAGTCCGGGGTGCGCCGCTTCGGCGTGGAACAGGAGTTCTTCCTGGTGGACCGCGGCTGGCGCCCGGCGACCGTCGCGCTCGACGTGCTGGAGCATCTTCCGAAAGACACCTTCACGACAGAGCTGGCGCTCTTCAACCTGGAGGCCAACCTCCAGCCCAAGCTCCTCACCGGGCGCTGCTTCTCGGCCATGGAGGTCGAAATCGAAGAGCGGATCGCGCAGGCGCGCGCCTCCGCGCAGCGGCAGGGGGCCGACATCGTCCTGTGCGGCATCCTGCCGACCCTGGGCAAGTCCGACCTGTCCATGGACAGCATCACGCCCATGCCCCGCTACTACGCCCTCAACGATGCGCTCAACCGCATCCGCGGCGGGTCGTCGTACCGGCTGCGCATCGAGGGCACCGACGAGATCTTCGTCGAGCACGACTCGGTGATGGTGGAGGCGTGCAACACCAGCTACCAGGTGCACCTTCAGGTTTCCGCGGAGGAGTTCCCGAGCTTCTACAACGTGGCCCAGCTGGTCACCCCGCCGGTGCTGGCGGCGTGCGTCAACTCCCCGCTCCTCTTCGGCAAGCGGCTCTGGAACGAGACCCGCATCGCGCTCTTCGAGCAGTCGATGGACACGCGCAGCGCAACGCCGCACCTGCGCCAGACCAGCACGCGCGTGCGCTTCGGCGAGCGCTGGATCAACAAGTCGGTGACCGAGCTCTTCGAGGACGACATCGCGCGCTTCCGCGTGCTCCTGACCGGAGAGGTGACGGAGGATCCCTTCGAGGTGCTTGCACGGGGCGGCGTGCCCCGGCTCCCCGCGCTGCAGCTGCACAACGGCACGGTATACCGCTGGAACCGCCCCTGCTACGGCATCAGCGAAGGCAAGCCGCACCTGCGCATCGAGTGCCGCGTGCTGCCCTCCGGTCCCACGATCATGGACGAGGTTGCCAACGCCGCCTTCTGGATCGGTCTCGTGCTCGGAGGCGCCCGGGAATACGGAGACGTGGCCGGCCGCGTCGACTTCGACTACGCCAAGGCCAACTTCGTGGCCGCCAGCCGCCGAGGCCTGGACGCCGGTTTCCACTGGCTCACCGGCGAGACCGTGAGCGCGCGCGATCTCCTGCTGGGTGAACTGCTTCCGCTGTCACGGAGCGGGCTCGAGGAGCTGCAGATCGAGGAGACCGAGATCGACCACTACCTGGGGATCGTCCAGGGGCGCATCGAGTCCGGCATGACCGGCGCGACGTGGCAGCTCAAGTCGCTGCGCAGCATGAGCGGCCAGGGATCGGCCGCAGAGCGCATGACCGCGCTCACCTCCGGGATGGCTCATCGGCAACGGGATCCGCGTCCGGCGCACACCTGGGAGCCGGCCGAGATCTGGGAGGCGGGCGGCTGGCGCTACAATTTCCTGAAGGTCGAGCAGTACATGGTGACCGACCTGTTCACCGTGCATGAGGACGAGCCCATCGAGCTGGCCGCCTTCCTGATGGACAAGCAGAACATCCGTCATGTGCTGGTGGAAGACGACGACCACACGCTGGTCGGGCTGGTCTCGTACCGCGCGATCCTGCGCCTGGTCGCCGCCTCCGGCGTCCCAGGCATCGAGGAGTCCGACCCCATCCGCACCATCATGGCCTCCGACGTGGTGACCGTGGAGCCCGAGACCTCCACGCTGGAAGCGATCAGGATCATGCGCGAGAAGCGCGTGTCCGCGCTCCCGGTGGAGAAGAACGGCAAGCTGATCGGAATCATCAGCGAGCGCGATTTCCTGCCGATCGCCTACCAGCTGCTGGAAGAGAAGCTGGAGGAGGTCTGAGGGGTCCCGACCCGCGACCTCAGATCTTGATGTAGATCCGGCGCCGGTGCAGCAGCCAGGCGACGGTGAGCCAGAACGCGACCTGTGCGAGCGCGAGGGCCAGCGAGCCATTGTAGTCGCCCGCCCAGGACTGGAAACCGTTGCGGAAGATCCAGTCGTAGAGGGATGACGCGGCGGCGTCGGGCGCGGGGATCCGCGCCATCGTCTTGGCCACCATCCCGGATGCCACGAAGATGGCGATGGAGTTCATTCCGCAGGCCATGAACGGTGCGCTCCAGGCACTCCGCCATCGCTTGACGTCGATGGCCCAGAACATCGTGCCCAGCAGCAGGAGCGCGGTTCCGGCGGTGAAGACCACGTAGGAACTGGTCCACAGGTTCTTGTTGATGGGGAAGACGAGGTCCCAGGCGAGTCCCAGCGCGACCATCACCGCGCCCGCCATCCACATCTCCCAGGCGAGCCGGCGGCCGGAGCGGCCGCTTTGGAGCCGTTCGCCGCAGAAGATGCCCAGGAGGCAGGTGGCGATGGCCGGGAAGGTGGAGAGCAGCCCTTCCGGGTCCCATGTGCCCGACCACAGCCGGCCGGGCATGAGGATGCGGTCGATGTGGGCGGCGAGGTTGCCGTCCGGCGAGAGGTCGCCCGGTGCGGAGCCGGGGACCGGCACGAGCATCATCACGGCCCAGTAGCCCAACAAGAGCGCGGCTGTGGCGGCCATCCTCCCGCGGGCGGAAGCCCACAGGTACAGCCCGGCCGCGGCGAAGTACACGAGGCCGATGCGCTGGAGGACGCCGTATAGGCGCATCTCGCCGAAGTCGAAGTCCGGGATGGCGCGCATGGCGAGCCCGATCGCGATGAGAATCAGCGAACGGCGGATGACGTGCCGGAACAGGCTGGAGCGGCTGGCTCCTCCCGCGAGCCTGCCCCGGAAGGAGAACGGCATCGCGACGCCGACGATGAACAGGAAGTACGGGAAGATGAGATCGGTGGGGGTCCACCCGTGCCACTCGGCGTGGGCGAGAGGCGCATACACGTACGCCCAGCTGCCCGGGTTGTTGACCAGCACCATTCCCGCGATGGTCAGGCCCCGGAACGCGTCCAGGGAGAGGAGGCGGTCCGACGTTTCGGGCATGTGGACACCAGAATCCGGGAACGTGTCATCCTTGCCGGGATTTCGATTCTAACCGTTCCCGGTGGTGAACGCATTGGCGGTGAGATGTCGGGGCGTCGGAGTGGGTCCCGTGGTTCGATATCCCTGCTTGTCCATCTGAGATATCTTGACTAGGATTGTCAGTATACCGTGTTCTGCTCTTTTTCGGAGGGTTTCGATTGAGGAAGACCAGCGTAGAAGTTGACCACGGCCTCATCGAGCAGGTTCGGCTGCTGCTTGGAACAGCCTCAATCAAGGAGACAATCGACACCGCGTTGCGCGAAGTGCTGCGGCGCGAGGCCAGGCGCCAGGAGATAGCGGCGCTCTCCACCATGGAGGGGCTTGATCTGGCCAACGAGACCGTCATGGCCAAGGCGTGGCGTCGTTGACACCGCGGGAAACGCCCGTCGCCTACCTGATTGACCAGAGTGCTCTGGCCCGCATGGAGGATCCTCGGGTCGGGGCGCGAGTGGTGCCGATCATCGAATCAGGCCGGGCGGCGACATGCTCCGTCGTCGAGCTCGAGGTCCTCTACTCGACACGCAATCATGCCGAGCACGCGCGTGTTCGGGCTCGACGGGCGCTGGCCTATCGGCGCATCGACCTTACGGAGGCCGTTTTCCAGAGGGCGATCGCCGTTCAGGGGTTACTCGCCCGCCGGGGACAGCACCGGCTGCCCATCCAGGACCTGATCATCGCGGCCGCGGCGGAGATGGCCGGCGCGACCCTTCTTCATTACGACTCGGACTTCGACACGATCGCGCTCGCGACGGGGCAGGATGTCGAGTGGGTCGCTCCGCGAGGCTCCCTATAGGCGTGGGCTACGCCACCACCTCCGCGAACGCGTCTCCCATCTTCTCCAGCGCTTCCTGCAGCTCGTGGGCGGGCGGGCCGAAGCCGAGCCGGAGGTAGTGGTCCATGCCGAAGTGGTCGCCGGGCACCACCAGCACGGACTTCTCGGCGCGCAGCTTCTCCGCCAGCACACTTGAGTTGACGGGAGCGTCGTAGCGGACGTAGCAGATGGCGCCCGCGTCGGGGGGATGGTAGCGGAAGAGGCCGTTTTGGGACTCCATCCACTCGGTGACCAATGGCAGGTTGCGGCGCAGGATCGAGCGCGTGCGGGCGAGGATGCGGGCGCGGGCGTCCGGGGCCAGAGCGGCGGTCGCGAGGATGTCGGAAAGGGTCGCGGGGGTGATGGTGGTGAAGTCGGTGCGCGCCCACAGCGTCTCGGTGATGTCGACCGGGGCGACGATCCAGCCGATGCGCAGCCCGGGCGTGCCGTACGCCTTGGAGAGCGAGTTGGTCACGATGGTGCGGTCGTACTCGCCCCACATGGAGGGCGTGGGGATGCCGGAAAGCTCCGCGCCCTGGTAGACCTCGTCGCAGAGGATCCACGCCCCCGCCCGCTCCGCGGCTTCGACGATGCCTCGCCGCGACTCCGGGCTGAGACACGCTCCCGTGGGGTTGTTCGGGTTGGTGATCAGGATGAAGCGAACGTCGTCGTCGAGGATGGCGCGCAGTTGATCGAGGTCGGGCTGCCAGCCCGTCTCCTCAAGCAGCTCGAAGGGGCGCACCAGGCCGCCGAAGTTCCGCACCAGCCCGGGCACCTGCATGTAGTTCGGGACCATGACGGCCGCGGGGGCGCCCGGCTCCATGAGCTGCCAGCAGGCGGCCATGTTGGCCTCCGCGCCGCCGGTGGTGACCACCACCTCGTCGGGAGTGACGTTGTCGTAGAGGGCGGCGATGCGCTCCCTCAACTCGTCCGACCCGTTCGACTGGCCGTATCCGAGGCTCGACGCTCCCAGATTCTCGATGCCGGTGAGTTCGATCAGTTCGTCCAGCGAGAGCGGGTCCACTCCGCTCTCGGAGAGGTTGTAGCGAACGCGGTGCTCGAATACGGACTGCCAGCGCTCCATCTCGAATCGGTCGAGCTTCACGGGCTTGCCTCTCCGGGTTCAGGGCGCGCGCGGGGCGCGTTGATGTGGTTTCGGGCCGCGCGCGTGGTGCGTTGACTTGGGGCGCGCGGGCGCGTTGATGCTGATTTGGGCCGCGCGGGCGGCGGCTAGCGGATCCCTACCAGGCCGCGCACGGACTCGATGAGGGCGTCGCTGTCCCAGCCGATGCCGTGCCGGAAGACAATGCTCGTGTTGCGGATGTGTCCGTCGGCTTCGACGTCGCCCTCCACGACCGCGAGATCCGCGCGCTTGCCGGGCTCCACGCTGCCCACGTCGTCGTAGATTCCCAGTACGCGGGCACCGTTGGCGCTCATGATTTCCGCCACCTCGGGAGCGGTGAACCCGGCTTCCAGCAGCAGCTCGAAGTTGCGCTGGTCGCCCAGCCCCGGCGGCGCCGCGCCGTAGCCGGTCGGGTCGACGCCGGCGGCCAGGAGCCCTCCCGCCTGTACGAAGGCGTACTCGTAGTCCATCGCCACCCGCAGCAACTCGGGAGAGAGGCCCATGCCGGATGCGGGATCGGTGCCGCGGATGCGGTCGAACTGCGCCCGCACGTCGGCGGCCACCTCGGGCGCCAGGACTTCCCATACCCGGGGATCGAGGTCGCCGCGGCCCGGCACGGAGATCTCGTAGACCGCCAGCGTCGAGGTCATCGACACATCGTTGTCGACCATGTCCCGGAAGGTCTGCTGCACGTCCGGGCCGTTCACGTCGAGGTCCCCGTAGGTGTTGCGGAACCCGGGCGGACACTCGTCGGGCTGCTTGGACGGATCGTACTCGCTGTTGGCGAAAAGGCCGTGCTCGAGGTTGTCGATCCCGAGCGCCACCGCCTCTCTGTAACCCACTGAGCAAAGATGCGCAGTGACGTTGATGCCGTGGGCATGGGCTTCCTCGATCGCGGCGCCCAGCTCGGCCCGGCTGATCCAGGTATAGGCCTTGAACCAGTCCACGCCCTCCTCGGACCAGTAGCGCACCACCCGGCGGGCGGATTCCGGTCCGTCCAGTTGCGCCATCGTGCGGCTCCCCCGCTGTCCGGTGAGGTAGGGTCCGGTGATGAAGATGGTCGGCCCGACGGCGAGCCCGGCCTCGATTTCCTCCTGAAGGTTGATCTCCTCGTAGGGCGCGCGCGCGCCGGTGGTGCGGATGGTCGTCAGGCCGGAGGCCAGATAGAGCCTGGGGGCGCTGAAGGAGAGCTGCGCCGCCCGGCCGCCGGCCGCCGTGTAGAAGCTGTGGTTGTGCAACCCGATCAGCCCGGGCATCACCGTGTGTCCTGCCAGGTCGAGCACCTCGGCGCCACCGGGCACGTCGACCTCGCCGTCGTTGCCCACCGCCGCGATGCGGCCGTCCGCGATCACCACCGTCTGTCCGTCGCGCGCGGGTTCGCCGGTGCCGTCGAGGAGCTTGACCCCGGTGAGCGCCACCGGGTCGGCGTCGACCGCGATCAGGTCGGCGAACTCCTGGGTGACATCCGCCGCCGGCTGGGCCGCGGCGGCTTCCGGCGCGGGTGCGTCCGCTTCCTGCGGGGCAGGCGCCTCGCACGCGACGCCCAGCGCCACGAAGGCGGCCGGCAGAAGCAGCTTTGCGAATGGGGCGTTTTGTTCGCGTGGGTCTCTCATTGGTCCTCCTCGTACGCGATATCGTTCCAGAGCATCAAAAAGGCACGGCTGCGGGGCGCCGCACAATGGGTCAGGGCTCGACCTCGAACACGAACTTCATCCCGGCCTCGATATGCTCCGCGATGTGGCAGTGCACCATCCAGCGCCCGGGGTTGGACAGCTCCAGCAGGATGTCGGTGGTGGATCCGGTCGGGAGCAGCACCGTGTCCTTCCACACAAGGTTGTCGTTGGCGACGCCGTTCTGCGAGAGCACCAGGAAGCGCTGTCCGTGGATGTGCAGCGGATGCTGCATGGCGTGAAACGCGTTGCGGTCGTTGTGAAGCCGGATCTTGACCACGTCGCCCACGCGGAAGCGCCAGCTGATGTCCATGTTCTCGCGCGCGGTCCCGGATTCGCGCAGGATCCAGCGGGCCTGCCCGCCGTCGCTCGCCCAGTTCATGACCGGCATGGTGCCGCTCCACTCCACCGGGTTGAAGTAAACCCAGTCGTAGAGCATCGACTGTTCGACGGCGCGGGGAAGATCCTCGACCTCGAGGGTGAGGTCCAGCGAATGGTCGACGGGGCGGTCAAACTGCTCGCGGTAGGCGTCGATTTCGCGCGCGACATCCGCGTTCTCGCGCAGGGTCGCGAAGGCGTGTGCGTGATCGACCGCGCCGGGCTCGGGGTCGACGACGATCCGGCCCATGACGCGCGACTCGCTAAGGAAGACGCCTTCCCTGTGGCTGATCGCCTGCACCCGGTTGGCGAGCACGAACTCGCCGGGCTCGTCGAAGCGCACCTCCACGACGTACCGCTCGGCCGGGGAGATGACGACGCTCTCGGACATCACCTCCCGCTCGAACCTGCCCACGTCGGAGGCAACCACCTTGACGGGCAGGGGGATCGAGGCGCTGGACGGGATGACGGGTTCGCCGGTCAGGATGCCGGACGGGTCGAGCGTGGCGGAACTCTCGTCCGCGCGAGCGAACGACAGGTTGAACGTGCGCGTATTGGAGACGTTGGTGAGGAAAAAGCGCACCACCTCGCCGCGCCTCACGCTCAGCGCGTAGTCCGGCTCGCCGTTCACGAGAAGGATGTTGCCGAAGCGGCCCATGAGCGCGTAGTTGCTCGCGTTCTCGCCGAAGGGCACGATGCCGTCCTCTCCCAGCAGAAGGTCGTCCAGCATCAGCACCTGTTCCTGGTTCGCCGGGCCGTAGTAGTCGGGTCGCGGCGAGTCGACCAGCAGGTTTCCGTAGAGGCCCATCTCCTGCTGTATGTCCTCGCGGTGATGAGGATGGTACCAGTAGATGCCGGCGTCCGGGAAATGGATCTGGTAGCGGAAGGTCTCGCCGGGCTCGACCGGGTCCTGGGTGACCCCGGGGACCCCGTCGAAGCGGTTGTCCAGACGGATGCCGTGCCAGTGGATGGCCGTCGGCAGCGGGGTTCGGTTGGTGAAGTTGACGAAGATGGTCGCGTTCTCGGGCACCTGGATGAGGGGGCCCGGCTGCTGCCCGTTGAAGGCAAGCATGACCACCGGGCGGCCGCCGATGTCGCGGCGGACGAAGTCGGCTTCGAGGTCGAGCGTGCCGCCGTCGCCCAGGCGCACCAGCTGGCGCGGGCGGACCGGGGGGAGGTCCTCCGGCGCCGGGGCTTCCGGCAGAAAGCCGTCCACGCGCGGCCGCAGCGCCATGATGCCCGGCAGCATCGGCAGGCCGGGGTACATGGGGGGCAGGCTCCATGTGGATCCATCCATGCCGCCGGCGTGGTCATGGGACATGCCCTCGGGCGCGCGAAGGGCCTCCGGCGCCTGGGCCAGCAGGTCGTGGGCTTCCATCAGGCTGCTGGGCGAGCGGCCGCGCAGCACGAGCCGGCCCTCGCGCTCGGTGGCGCTGGCGGATGCCTCCGCGGTGACCATGATGAGGAACTTGTTGAACGAGACTCGGCCGAGGGGATTGCGGCCGTTCCCCACCGGCCCGAGCCGGATCATCGGATCCAGCGTGGGGGTGGTCGCCCACGCCACGTAGGCCTCGAATGGGCCCAGCTGGCTGGGGTCGGGAAGTCCGCTGATCCAGGCGGTCAGGTTGGACACATGGTTGCCTTCGGCGGTCACCGTCACCCCGAAGGGACCGGGCACCCGGCCCAGCTCGACCACTCCCCACGCATCCCGTGCGGCGGCCGTGGCGTGCAGGTCGAAGCAGAAGAGATCGGTCGGCGTCTGCCCCACGGGAGAAGCGGCGCCGCCGGCCAGTCGGGCGCCCCGGGCCCCCGCGGAACAGAGGCTGGAGAGGTCGGACTGCTGGGGTGCGAGCGCCGCGGCGCATCCCGGCAGGAAGCCGGCTAGGGCCACCACGCTGAACGCCGCCTGCAACAGGTCGCGCATCGTCTCCCACGCCTGCAAGGTGAATCTCCAGGTTCCCGTTTGGGTTCCCGGACGGTTGTTCCATAATATGGGTGCCCGCCGCGCACGCGAATGAAGATAGACCCTTGCCCCGGGAGACGGCCGTGAAGACGAGGGAAGCGCACTGGTACCACTTGGCCGCCGCTCGAATGTCGCGGCGCGATTTTGTGAGAATCGGGCGGGATGTGGCCGGCATCGTCGCGCTGGGCTCGCTTGGCGCCTGCCGGGCCGACCGCTCGGCGCAGCTGGCCGTCTCGCCCTTCCCGTCGGGGGTCGCGTCCGGCGATCCCGACGCCGGGGGAATGGTGCTGTGGACGCGCCTGTCCGGGGAGGGGATGCGCGAAGCGGGTCTGGCGGCGGAGCCGGTCGCGGTGCGCTGGGAGGTGGCGGCCGACGAGAGCTTCGCGCGCATCGTTCGCCAGGGCACCCAGCTGGCCGTACCCGAACTCGGCCACTCGGTCCACGTGGAGGTGGAGGGACTCGAATCCGACCGGCCGTACTGGTATCGCTTCATGACGGGAGGCGACCAGAGCCCGGTCGGACGCACCCGCACCCTGCCCGCGCCCGGCACGCCCGCCGACCGGCTGCGCTTCGCGTTCGCCTCGTGTCAGAACTACGAGCACGGCTACTTCACGGCCTACCGCCACATGGCGGAGGAAGAACTGGACCTGGTCTTCCACCTGGGCGACTACATCTACGAGGTGGGATACGGCGACAACCTGGTGCGCGCGCACGAGGCGGGCGAAGTGTTCACCCTCGACGACTACCGGGCCCGCTACCTCCTCTACCGGTCCGACCCCGACCTGCAGGCCGCTCACGCGTCGTTCCCGTGGGTGATCACCTTCGACGACCACGAGGTGGACAACAACTGGGCGTCCGACGTGGCCGAGGACGACCAGTCTCCCGCGCAGCTTCTGCTGCGCCGCACCGCCGCCTTCCAGGCCTTCTACGAGTTCATGCCCGTGCGGCGCTCGTCCATGCCCAGCGGGCCCGACATCCAGGTCTACCGGCGGCTCCACTTCGGCGGCCTGGCCGACCTCCATGTGCTGGACAGCCGCCAGTACCGCTCCGACCAGGCGTGTGGCGACACCAACGGGCCGCTGTGCCCGGAGGCCCTCGAGCCCGGCCGCACCATGCTCGGGGCCGAGCAGGAGGAGTGGCTGTTCGGGGGCTTGGCCGGGTCGGAGAGCCGCTGGAACGTCCTGGCCAACCAGGTCATGATCGCCCGGCTGGAGGGCTCCCGCGACGGCGAGCCCACCGTCTCGATGGACCGCTGGGACGGCTACCCGGAAGCGCAGGGCCGGCTGCTCTCCTTCCTCGACCAGACGCGGCCGCCGAACCCGGTGGTGCTCACCGGGGACATCCACAGCAACTGGGCGGCCGACCTGAAGGCGGACCCCCGCGACCCGTCGTCCGGCGTCGTGGGCGCCGAACTGGTGGGCACTTCCATCAGCTCCGGCGGAGACGGGGAGGATACGCGCCCAGGTACCGCCGACTCGCTGGCCCGCAACCCGCACATCCACTTCTTCAACGCCCAGCGAGGCTACGTCCGCTGCGAGGCAACCCCCGAGCGGCTGGCCGCCGACTACCGCGTCGTGCCCTACGTGACGCGACCGGGAGCCCCGCTCGAGACGCGCGCCTCGTTCGTGGTCGAAGCGGGCCGGCCGGGACTCCTGCCCGCGTGAATGCCGCGCATGCCCGGGTTCCCGCCCAACGCCTTCCCCCTCCGAGGGAGCCGCATTCATCACGGCCTCGTGCGCGCGAGGTCCGAATCAGGTTACTATGACCGGACGGGCCCGCGTGGGTCCGGAAATCCTGTTGCCATCCTGCCGAAGGAGTTCGCCATGCGAACCAGCGTCGTCCATTCGACCATCGTGAAAACCGGGGCCGCCGTTCTGGCGCTCGCTCTGGCGGCCGCGCCCGCAGCCGGGCAGTGGACATCACTGAAGCCGGGCAGCGACAACATGGACGTGCTCGGCCACGTCCCCCTCGGCCCGCAGCTCAGCATCGCGGACATCGAGCTCGAGCAGGAGATGCACCGTCCCTACGCGTACGTCGCGCGCATGGTGTACGGAGAGGTCGGTCCCAAGGGCACCGACATCATCAACCTCGAGGATCCCGAGAAGCCGGAGGTGATCTACCGCTGGCGCATCGAGAATCAGGACCTGCACCAGCGCACGGGCGGCATGGACGTCAAGTACTTCAAGCTCGACGGCCGCTACTACGTGGTGCAGTCGCTGCAGTTCGGCCAGGGCGGCCCCAACCCCGATCTGGGCGCGGTCATCCTGGATGTCACCGGGCTCCCCGATCCGACCACGGTTCGCGAGGTGGCGCGCATCCGCGAGCCAGAGCTACCCGGGGGCTTCCACAACATCTTCATCTACAAGCACTCGGACGGACGCGTCCTGCTTCTCACTACGGTGCGCGGCCCGTTCGCCCACGCCTACGACATGGCGAAGGCGGTCGATGGCGATCCATCGGACGCGCTGGCGGGGCGGATCCCGGTTCCCGAGTCTCCGCTCGGGCAGGGCAGCGGGCGCGGCTATCACGACTTCTACGCCGCCTGGCACCCCGACACCGGGCAGGACCGCTTCTACGGCGGCGGCACCGGGGGCTATTACGTCTACAACATCAGCGACCTGGACAACCCGGAGCTGGTGGTCACGATGACGGGCATCAGCGGCGTCCGCTCGGGGCACACCTTCACGCCCAGCCCCGACGGCCGCTACGTCATCGCCGAGACCGAATACCAGTACGCGCCGCTGCGCATCTTCGATCTTCAGCCCGCGCTCGAGGGCACGCAGACGAACATCAACCGGCCCATCTCGGCCTGGACCGCGGACTGGCAGAACCTCGTGCACAACCACGAGGTGCGCTGGCCCTACGTCTTCGTCTCCGGGTATCTCGACGGCCTCCAGATCTTCAGCCTGATGGATCCGACCAACCCGGTCACCGTGGGCTACTACGACACCTACGTCGGCTCGCCCAACGCTCGCGACTTCCGCACCCCCGTGTTCAACGGGGCGTTCGGCGTGGACGTGCGCAACGAGGACGGGCTCATCGTCGTGAGCGACATGAGCACCGGTTTCTGGACCTTCCGCATGGAGGGCTTCAGCGGCTGGAACGGCGAGGACTGGGGCATGCCGGACATCTCCAGCGTCCAGAAATGGGACGAGACCCGTCCGCGCCCGGTCAGCCAGGAGCCCTGACCCCATGATGGTGACCTGATGATGGGCAAGATGCTGCTGGCGCTCGCGCTTCTCGCCGGGATGGCTCCGGGAAGCGGAGATCCCTCTCCCGGGATTCCTCCGGCGACGTGCGCGCTGCCGGATGCCGTCGGGCCGACCGAGGCGTTCCACGCGCCGCTGCCCGAATCCGCCGCCCCGGTCGACGCGCCGGCCTACTACGCCTTCCCGGTGGTGAGCACGCGCAGGCTTCCGGGCACGGGCCTCGCGGCGGGACTCGGCGAGGTGACCTTCCCCGACTCCCCGTTCGGGGTCACCCTGGCCGAGGACGGCAGCTACGTGCTCGACGTGTGGCTCTCGGTGGAACGCCTGATGGCGCCCCGCGAAGGCGTCTATGTGGGATGGCTGACCACGCCGAACCTGGACAAGGTCGAGCGCATCGGCGCGCTGGCCGACGGCGGTCCGCTCCGAGGCCGGGCGCAGTGGAACAAGTTTCTGCTGGTGGTCACGCTCGAGCCCGCCGACGATCCCGGGGCCGCGATGTGGACGGGCCCGGTGGTGATGCGCGGCATGTCCCGCAGCGGGCAGATGCACACCATGGCGGGGCACGGCGCCTTCGAAGAGGAGAACTGCGCCGCCTACGGCTACGATTGAGGCAGCCGACGCCGGTGCGCCTCCTTCACGGAATGCGAGTCCTTCTCCTGGCCGTGCTGCCGGGCGCGCTCGCGGCCCAGGAGCACCAGATGATGGGCCACGGCGAGCACGGCGAGGCCGGTGGCTGGCGCATGCCGCCGATGGACATGACCATGCCCATGGTGCCCGGGCTCGAGAACGCGCTCCCGCCCGTACGCCCGTTTCTCATCGGGGACGGCATGGATCCCGCGATGTTTCCGGCGGCCGAGCCCAGCCGGCGGGTGGTTCTGGCGGATGGCGACACCCTCGACATGGACGTGTCCGTGGTCCGGCGCACGATCGGCGGGCGCGACTACGCCATGCTCGGATACGGCGGCCAGTACCCGGGTCCCCTCATCCAGGCCGACCGCGGCTCACGCATCATGGTGCGGGTGACCAACCGCATTCAACTGCCCACGACGGTCCACTGGCACGGCATACGGCTGGAGAACCGCTTCGACGGCGTCGCCGGCCTGACCCAGGATCCCATCGCCGATGGCGAGACCTTCACATACGAGATCGACGTTCCCGACGCCGGCATGTTCTGGTACCATCCGCACATGCGCGAGGACGTCCAGCAGGACCTTGGCCTCTACGGGAACCTGCTGGTCATGCCGGCGGCCCCGGACTATTACGGCCCCTCCCACCGCGAGGAGTTGCTCGTGCTCGACGACATCCTCATCGACGGGCAGGGCCTCATCCCCTGGGGCGAGGAAGCGCCGACGCACGCGCTCATGGGACGCTTCGGCACCGTGATGCTGACCAACGGGGTCGACGACCACCGCATCGAAGCGCGCGCCGGCGAGGTGGTTCGCTTCTACCTGACCAATGTCGCCAACACGCGCACCTTCAACGTCCGCTTCGGGAATGCGCGCGTGAAGCTGATCGCTTCCGACATCGGCAAGTTCGAGCGCGAGACCTGGGTGGAGAGCGTGGTCATCGCGCCCGCCGAGCGCTACGTGGTGGACGTGCGCTTCCCCGAGGCCGGGCAGGTGGGCATCACCAACACGATCCAGGCCGTGAACCACTTCCGCGGCACCTTCTATCCGCACGAGGACACGCTGGCGGTGGTGAGCGTGAACGGCCCCGCTGTCGACGACGCCGTCACCCAGGCGTTCGATGCACTGCGCGAGAACCGCGACGTGGCCGAGGACATCGAACCCTTCCGGGCCCTGCTGGGCAAGCCGGTGGACTACGAGCTGGTGACCACGGTCCGGGTGCGCGACCTTCCCGTGCCCATCGTGGCGTCGATGGAGGCCGACACGTTCTATGTGCCGCCGGTCGAGTGGAACGACGGCATGCCGATGATGAACTGGCTCTCCACGGGCACCCAGGTGACCTGGATCCTGCGGGAGCCGGCCAGCGGGCGCGAGAACGGTGACATCCAGTGGCGGTTCCGCGTGGGCGACGTGGTAAAGATCCGGGTGTTCAACGATCCCGAGTCGTTTCACCCGATGAACCATCCCATCCACATTCACGGGCAGCGCTTCCTGGTGACCGAGCGCGACGGCATCCCCAACACCAACCTGGTGTGGAAGGACACCACCATCCTGCCGGTGGGCTCGACCATGGATCTCCTCGTGGAGATGTCGAATCCGGGGTCGTGGATGGTTCACTGTCACATCGCGGAGCACCTGCACGCGGGAATGATGTTCGTCTTCGAGGTTACGGAGGAGTAGTGCCGCCGATGTCATCACGCATGTCGTTCGCCATTGTGGTTCTGCTGATTCCGGGGTGTGCGGGATCTCCGGAGGCTCCGCCGGCGTCTCCTTCCCCCGAGTCCGCGGCGGTGGAGACGCCGGCTCCGGACGACGCCCCTCCCGCCGCGGCATCTCCGGCTCTTGTCGCCTTCTATACGGAGGAACAGGCCCGCCGCGGGCAGCGCGCGTTTCGTCAGGTCTGCTCCGACTGCCACTACACGAGCGAGTTCAAGGGCCCGGTGTTCACGGACGTGTGGGCGCGCCGCACCGCCCGCGACCTGTACCGGGAACTGCGCCGCACGATGCCCGACGACAACCCGGGAGGACTGCCGCGCCAGACCTACGTGGATGTGATGGCGTACATCCTGGAGTTGAACGGCTATCCCGCCGGTTCCGACGAACTTCCACCCGACGATCAAGTTCTGGGCAGCTTCAGGCTGACCCCGCCGGAACAGGATCCGGGGCGTTGACCCGCAGTCCCCTGTTTCGGTAAACTTGTCGGCTGTCGGTCCTTCGCCCGGGAAAGGCGGCGGCCGCACCCGGACCAAGAGTCTTCGGAGCCAAGGGAATGAAAGAAGGAATTCACCCGGCGTATCACCCGGTGGTGTTTCAGGACGCGTCCAACGGCTACGCGTTCCTGACCCGATCGACCGTCAAGAGCGACAAGAGCATCAAGTGGGAAGACGGCAACGAGTATCCCCTGGTCAGCCTGGAGATCTCGAGTTCCTCGCACCCGTTCTACACGGGCACGCAGCGCATGGTGGATACCGCGGGCCGCGTCGAGCGCTTCCAGCAGCGCTATGCGCGACAGATGCGCAAGAAGTCCGACGCGGACGGGTCGGACGGGAAGTAGCCGGTCCGGGGATGGCGGCAGACACGATTTTCTCCCGGATCGTCCGACGGGAAATTCCGGCCGACATCGTCTATCAGGACGACCTGGTGACCGCATTTCGCGATATCGAGCCGGCCGCGCCCACGCATGTGCTGGTGGTGCCCAACCACATCATCGCAAGCGCGCGCGACATAACGAACGACGACGAGCCGGTGCTGGGCCGCATGTTCGCGGTCGCGGCCCGGATCGCACGGGAGCAGGACATTGCGGAAACCGGATACCGGCTGATCGTCAACTGTGGCGAGGACGGGTGCCAGGAGGTCTACCACCTCCACATGCATCTGATCGGGGGACGCCCGCTGGGGCCCATGCTCGCGGCTCCCCGGGGCTCGTCCGCCCACTAGCACTCAAGGAAGGCGCAAGGTGGCAAAACGAGGAAAGATCGAACAGAACCTGAAGCGCGCGGAGTTGATCGAGCGCTATGCGGAGCGCCGTCGCGAACTTCGCAAGATCATCGCCGATCCGGACAAGTCCACGGATGAGAAGCGGGAAGCCCAGTGGGCGCTGCGGAAGCTGCCGCGCGATTCCAGCGCGACGCGCTACCGCAACCGCTGCGGCACCTCGGGACGGCCCCGCGGCCACATCAAGAAGTTCGGCCTCTCCCGCATCGCATTTCGCGAGTGGTCCCTGGAGGGGAAGATCCCCGGGGTCCGCAAGTCCAGCTGGTAGCGCCCGGCCCGGGCAGCCCGCGGCGGTGTCCGTTCCCGCCGTCATCGCCGACGAACTCGGCGCCCACGTTTCGGTAGCGGGCGGGGTCGAGCGCGCGCCCGGCCGTGCACGGGACATCACCGCCCTCAACCTTCAGCTCTTCACCAAGCAGCCGAACCGCTGGGCCGAGCCCACCCTCGACGGCAGGCGGGTCCGCGCCTTCAGCCAGGCGCGTGCGGCCGCCGGGATCAGGTGTGCCGTCGCACACGACTCCTACCTCATCAACCTGGCGTCCCCGGATCCGGGACTCTGGCGCCGGTCCCTGGACAGCTTCCGGGCAGAGCTGGGGCGCGGGCGCGATCTGGGCCTGGATTTTCTCGTCACGCATCCGGGAAACGCCACCGACGGCGACATCGCCAGCGGCATCGCCCGCAACGCCGCGGCTCTGACGGAGGCGCTCGACGGGTGTCCGGATGGGCCCCGCGTGCTGCTCGAGCTGACCGCGGGGGCCGGCACCACGGTCGGAGGCCGGTTCGAGCACCTCGCCGCGATCCGCAAGGGCGTGGGCCCGCCGCTGGACCAGCGCGTGGGCGTATGCTTCGATACCTGTCACGCGTTTTCCGCCGGGTACGATCTGGTTGATGGCTACGAGGACGTCTGGCGGGCTTTCGACGACGCGCTCGGTCCGGGCTCGCTCGAACTCTTTCACCTGAACGACTCGAAGCACCCCTTCGCTTCCCGCCGCGACCAGCACGAGATGATCGGCGAGGGTACGCTGGGCGAGGCTCCCTTTCGCCGCATCATGCGGGACGCTCGCTTCCGGGACATTCCCAAGCTGCTGGAGACGCCCAAGGGCGACGACGTGGTGTCGAACGACCGGCGCAACCTGGCACTCCTGCGTTCCTGGCGCACGTGACCGGAGCGCGGGTGCGAGATCGAGCTCGCGGGCTGGTGCATGCCGGGCTTCTCCACCTGATGCTGATGGCGCTGTCGGCGGCGCCGGCCGCAGCGCAGATGCCGCTCACGGTGGAGGTGCGTGGGGGCGGGGCGTACTCGACCCCCTTCGCCCGAGGGATTGCCGTGGTGCCGGCCGAGCTCGAGGCGGTGGCGCGCGACCTGGAGGTGGGCCCGCGGCCCGCCCCGGTAGCCGAGCTGGCCCTGGCGGCGCGGCCCGGGCCTGCGCTCGTACTGGAGTTCCGTTCCGGCGTGACCATCGCCGACGTGGCGGGAGAGGGCGGGGGCAACTCCTGGCCGGCTGGCCGGATGACCGCCGTCCACATTCTGGGCGGGGTTCGGGTTCCGCTGTCGCCGCTGGCGGGGGCGGACGTGCGTGTGGGGGCGGGAAAAGTGCTGTACCTGAGCAGCGACGTGAATCTGCTGGAAGGGGACGGACGGACGGGCGTGCTGCTGTCCGGCGGGTTCGGGTACCGCCTCCCCGGTCCGTTTCTCGCGGTCGGGGTGGCCGAGGCGCAGTGGCACGAGTTCGATCCCGCCCCGCTGGACGAAGCGGGCGCGGCGACCGGTGCGGTAACTCGATTCCTCGCCTACCTCGCCGTGCCGGTGTGGGGGACGCCATGAACCGGCGGCGGGGACCCGGATCGATGTGGCGCGTGGCCGTGTTGGGCTCGGCGCTCGTCACCGCCTGCGACAGCGCGACCGTCCCGGCGCTTCCCGGCCCCTACGACTTCCGCCTGGCCGTCTACGGCACCGACGGCCGCGCCCGCCAGCGAACCTTCCACTGGGACCGGGGTGCCGTCGTGCCGGTGTTCGTGGTGGACGAACAGCCGGGCGCTGACGACCTGCGGCGGGCTCTTGAGGGGGCGGTGCGGGCATGGCGGTCCGCCGCGGTGTTCGGCGAAGTGCGGTTGCGGGAGACCACCGACCTGGGCGAGGCGCGCGCGGTGCTGCGCTGGCACGATGCGACGGGCGTTCTCTCGACCCCCATGACGTGCCTGGGACCCGTGACGGGCGCCGCCTCGACGCTCGGGTGCCTGAACGACCCCCGCGACGCGCTGCGCACGTGGCCCCGCCGCGACGGCGAGCCCTCGCAGGTCATCTACCGCGTGGTCATCCGCCGTACCGGCGACCGGGAGTTGCTCGACCGGCTGGTCATCCACGAGATGGGACACGTCCTGGGCATCCTGAGCCATTCGCCGGACCCGTCCGACATCATGTGGGCGGGCCCGGATCTGCCCCCGGCGCCCACCGCGCGCGATCGAAGCACCCTTCGTTCCCTCTACCAGACACCCGTGGATCTTCCCGTCGAATCGGCGTCTCCCGGGGAATGACGGGGGTAGTTCATCCGCGGGCTGCCAGAGCCGCGTGGTGGAACATCGCCACCGTTGACTCGACTACCGGATTCCGGTACCCTCCGCGCAACTGAAGTTCGGCTCGTTCATCCTTTCGAGCCCTTCCGCACCAGGAGATCGCTTTCGGTGAGCAGCCGGAGCCCGCGTCCCGGAAGCGCCCGGGATCCACGCCTGCCGGTGGCCGTTCTCGGAGCCACGGGAATCGTCGGCCAGCGTCTGGTTCGCATGCTCGCCGGACACCCCTCGCTGCGGCTGGCCGAAGTCGTCGCATCGTCACGGAGCGCCGGCCGGCGCTATGCGGACGCAGTGCAGTGGAGCCTTACCGGGGACATCCCGGACACGGCGGCCGGCCTGCCGGTGCGCGCCGTTCGCGATCGGCTCCGCAGCCGGCTGGTGCTCTCCGCGCTGCCGCGCGCCGTCGCCACCGACCTGGAACTCGACCTCGCCCGCGCCGGCCACGTGGTCTGCAGCAACGCCTCCGCCCACCGTCAGCGGGCGGATGTGCCCCTGATCGTGCCCGATATCAACGCCGGAGACCTGGAGCGGGTCCGGTCGCAGCGCTGGTTCGCCCGGGGAGGCGCGCTGGTGACCAACCCGAACTGCGTCGTCGTCGGAGTTGCGCTGGCGCTGGCCCCGATCGAAAGGAGTTTCGGGATCGAGGAGGCCACGCTGGTAACCTTGCAGGCGCTGTCCGGCGCCGGGCTCAACGGCACGGGCGCGGTCCGGATGTCCGGAAACGTCGTTCCCTGGATCTCCGGCGAAGAGGAAAAGATCGGCCCGGAACTCAACAAGATCCTCGGTACCCGCATTCGAGTCGCCGCCAGCACGAACCGGGTGCCCGTGCTCGACGGGCACATGGCGCATGTCTTCCTGAAGCTGCGCACGCCGGCTGACCCGGAGGAGGTCGAGCGCTGCCTCCTCGACTATCGGCCATGCGCATCACTGCCCGAACTGCCGACGCTCCCGGAGCGGCCCCTCGCGGTGCGCCGGGAGCCCGACCGGCCGCAGCCCCGCCTCGACATCGGCGCCTCGCGCGGCATGGCGGTCAGCGTCGGCCGCATACGCTCCGCCCCCCCACACGATCTCGCGCTCGTCACCGTGGTGCACAACGGGGTGCGGGGCGCCGCCGGAGCGTGTCTGGCCAACGCCGAACTGTGTGTCCTGCGCGGGCTGCTCGAGAGCGGCGAATCGAGGGACGGAGGCTGATCGCCGGCTGTTGGACAAACGCGGGCGGCATCGCTACTTTTGCCCTGCGTTTCGGAGGCCCATCGATAATTGAGCCAACACAATGAGGCCGGGACTGGCTCTCGCGCCGGACGCAACGCCCCGGGAAAGGGGACTGCGGAACTCGCGGGGAGGTCGCCAAGGATTCGTACCCGGGCTTCAAATATCTCCTCCGAAATGCCGGGAGGCTGGCGTCCGACGGGGCGCCGGTCTCCTGTTTTTCTGATGGTCGCATTCGTGTCCGCAGCGGGAAGGGAGAGATGCCGCGGGTAAGGATCACGCGGAGAATGCACTTCTGCGCCGCCCACCGGCTGCACCGGGCCGACTGGTCCGATGAGCGCAACCAAGAGGTGTTCCGCAGCTGCGCCAACCCCAACTGGCACGGCCACAACTACGAGTTGGACGTGACCGTGGAGGGACCGGTCGACCCGGACACGGGTTACGTCATGGACCTGAAGCAGTTGCGTGATCTGGTGCAGGACGGCGTGATCGGTGACGTCGACCACGCCAACCTGAACATGGATGTCGGTTGGCTGGACGGGATCATTCCCTCCACGGAGAACGTGGTGGTGGCGATCTGGCGCAGGCTGCGTGAACGCATGCCTCCGGAGGTGGAACTGGTGAAGCTGGTCCTGTGGGAGACGCCGAGAAACCGGGCGGAGTACTCGGGTGAGTAGCCGGGGACTCCTGCGGGGGAACGGCCCCGCCCCGGGTCGAGCGAAGGCAGCCGGCTCCCTCCCGGATTCGCTGGCCCGGGCCTCGTTCGAGGAACTCGTGACCGAGATCATTCGCCGCATCGGCGAGGATCCCGGCCGGCAGGGTCTGGTGCGCACGCCGGAACGGGTGACGCGCGCGATGGAGCTGTTCACCAGCGGGTACGCGCAGGCGCCCGAGGACGTGATGGCCGGCGCGCTCTTCCGGGAGAGCCACCAGAACATGGTGCTGGTGCGCAACATCGAGATGTATTCCCTGTGCGAGCACCACCTGCTGCCGTTCTTCGGCAAGGTCCACGTGGCGTACATCCCGAACGGGCGGATCGTCGGGCTGTCCAAGACCGCGCGCATCGTCAACGTCTTCGCGCGCCGGCTCCAGGTTCAGGAGCGGCTGACCGAGCAGATCGCCCAGGGGCTGTGGGATGTCGTACATCCACAGGGCGTGGGCGTGATCGTGGAGGCGCACCACCTGTGCATGATGATGCGTGGCGTCGAGCAGCAGAACTCCTCGACCCTCACGTCGGCGATGCGGGGGTCGTTTCTGGAGGACTCGCGGACCCGCGAGGAATTCCTCGCGCTGGCGCTGAAGGCGGGGAACCTGGAGTAAGCCCGTGAACGACCTTGCGGGCTGCTCCGCGCTGGTGACGGGCGCGACCAGCGGGATCGGCGCAGCGTGCGCGCGAGCCCTCGCGTCCGGCGGGGCGGAAGTGTTCCTGGTGGCGCGCCGGCGCGACCTGCTCTCCCGCATCGCGGACGAGATCGGCGGGCACGACCTGCCCGCGGATCTTGCCGACGACGGCCAGGTGGAGGGCCTGTCGGCGGAGGTGGCGGCGCGCCTGGGTGGTACGCCCGATGTCCTCGTCCACGCGGCGGGCGTGTTTTCCCTCGCCCCCCTGCACCAGACCGGCCTTGAGGATCTGGACCGCAGCCTGACCGTCAACCTGCGGAGCGCCTTTCTGCTGGCGCGCGCCTTCCTTCCCGGCATGCTGCGCCGGAACCACGGACACATCGTGCTGGTGGGATCGGTAGCGGGACGCACGGCGTTTCCAGAGAACAGCGCCTACTCCGCCTCCAAGTTCGGGCTGCGCGGCATGCACGAGGTGCTGCGCGAGGAAACCCGCGGAACGGGCGTACGCACTTCGCTGGTGGAGCCGGGCGCGTGCGACACTCCGCTCTGGGATCCCATCGACCCGGAGCGCCATCCCGGGCTTCCGCCCCGCGACGGAATGCTCGAGCCGCGGCAGGTGGCCGAGGCGATCCTGTTTCTGGTCACCCGCCCCGCCACCGTTCAGATCCCCCTTCTGCAGATCGAGCGCTCATGACGCGGGCGCTCCCGGTCCGGCGCCGTCGCCGATTGTGAACCCGCAGCTCACCGAGCGCCTGATCTGTCCGCGCTGCGGTCCGGGCTTCGGCCTGGTGCTGCGTGCGGACCGGGTGGAGCAGGGAAGGGTGCTCGACGGCTTTCTGGGCTGCTCCAACTGTCGCGTGCTCTACCCGGTCGCGCGCGGCGTCGCAGACCTGCGCCACCCTCCGCGTTCCCGGTCCCATCGACGCGCGCGCGCCGTTCCTCCGCCGACGTCGCGGGATGCCCCGGAGCTCGATGCGCTGCGCCTTGCCGCGCTGATCGGCGTGGCTCGGGGCCCCGCGTTGATCGCGGTTGCCGGCGACCTGGCGGGCCGCGCAGGCGAGCTGGCGTCCCTGCTTCCCGACGTGGAGGTGGTGGCGCTGGCCCCGCGGTTTCACACCAGCCTTCCTGCCCGGGCGAGCTATCTCATGGCATCGGATCGACTGCCGCTGCGCGACGGATCGCTGGCGGGGATCGCGCTCGCCGGATCGTGGGCCGAACTTCTGCTCAGGGACGGGTTACGATGTCTGGCGCGCTCCGGGCGCATCGTCCTCGCGGGTGCGTCTCCCGAGGGCGAGAGGGTGTTCCGTGGCCAGGACCTGACGGTGCTGGCGGACGAAGCGGGCGTGGTGGTCGGGCGCCTCGGCCAGGGGTAGAGCGTGTTTGCTTCCCACCCCGGCTGCGGATAGCTTTTGCAGCCATCGGCACTCCCGATTCCAGTCCTCCTTCCCCGTGGACAACGTACGACATGGGTTGGATAAAAGGTCTTTTCGGGGGCTCCGGCCCCGACAAGACAGACTACCATGAGGATGCGCGCGCCCTCGTCGAGGAGGGCAGGTTCCAGGACGCGCTGAACTCCTTCAATCTCGCCCTGAAGGAATCTCCCGGAGATCCGATCATCCTGCAGGAAATCGCCATGGTCTACACCCGGATCGGGATGTCGGACGAAGCGGCGAAGACCTATCGCCACGTTTTGCGCAAGCACCCGGATACGGCCGGGGCCCACTACGGGCTAGGGTTTCTGCTGCGGCGGGCGGGACAGAAGAGGGCCGCCGTCGATCACCTCAGCACCTTCCTGGCCAACCCTCCTCAGGGTTCCGAGTACGAGCAGCACATCTCCCACGCGCGCAGCACGCTCGCGACCCTGATGCGTGAACTGGAGCAGGGGTCCGCCGATGGGGATGGATAGGGAAGTCCGCCTTTCCTGGCTCGGCTCCGGCCGTGCCTACGAGGGCCGGTCGGGGGTTGGCGATCCCGCCGTGATCATCGACGGAAACGGCGCGCGCGGGCCTTCCCCCATGGACACGGTCCTGCTGGGTGTCGCGGCCTGCATGGGGATCGACATCGAGGAGATTCTGCGCAAGTCGCGGGTGCCGCTCGAGGAACTGGATTTCGTTGTCCGGGGTGCGCGCGCGGAAGATCATCCCCGGCGCTACACCCGAGTCGACTTCGACATCGCGCTCTCCGGGCCCCGACCCGGGGACGAGGCGCGGGTCGAGCGCGCGGTGGAGCTGTCGCGCGACAAGTACTGCAGCGCCCTCAATTCGCTCCGCAGCGACATCCGGGTGACGACCCGCATCCGGACCCGAACGCCGGCTTCGACGCCGGGCGCGCCGTGACCTCCCCCACGCTCACCAGCCTGTTTCTCGAGGCCGTCGAGCGATTCGGGGACGCAACTGCGCTCAGGGCGCCGAACGCCGACCTGACTTGGTCGCGGATCTCATATGATGAAGTGTTCCGGACCGCCAGGAGGGCGGCCAGCGGGCTCCGGGCGCTCGGGGTGGAACGGGGCGAAGCGGCGGCCATCCTGTCCAACAACCGTCCCGAGTGGGCGCTCGCCGACTACGCCTGCCTGTGCGCGGGCGTCCGGGACGTCCCCATCTATCCCAGCCTGACCGCGCCCCAGGTCGCCTACATCCTGCGGGACTCCGGCGCCCGGGCGGTCTTCGCCGAGGACGAGGAACAGCTCGCGAAGCTCATCGAGATTCGGGACCAATGCCCCGAACTCCGCCACATCATCGTTTTCGATCCTCCGGGCGAGATTCCCGAAGGCGTCCTGGCGTGGCGCGACTTCGTGCAGCTCGATCCCATGGGCCTGAGCGACAAGGCGTTTCGGGAAGAGGCGCTCGCCGCGCGGCCGGAGTCGGTCGCCACCATCCTCTATACCTCGGGCACGACCGGGAATCCGAAGGGCGTGCTGCTCACGCATGCCAACGTCGGGTCCAACGTGCGCGTCTCCCGCACGCTGCTCGACATTTCCGACACCGACACCACGCTCAGCTTCCTGCCCCTGTCGCACGTCTTCCAGCGCATGGTGGACTACGTCTTCTTCAACGTGGGGTGCACCATCGCCTACGCCCGCGACATGACCACCGTGGCCGAGGATCTGAAGATCGTCCGGCCGACCGTGGCCGTCTCGGTTCCCCGGCTGTACGAGCGCGTGTACAACGCGGTGACCGGAGCGACGGGCGTGAAGGGGCTGCTGGTGGGCTGGGCGGCATCCGTGGGCCTCGCGCACGCCGACGCGGTGCTGGCAGGCCGCGATCCGGGGTGGTGGACGAGGGCCCGCAAGTCCCTGGCCGACAAGCTGGTGTTCAGCAAGCTGCGCGCGGCCGTGGGCGGACGGCTGCGTTTCTTCGTCAGCGGCGGCGCACCGCTTTCGCCCGGAATCAACAAGTTCTTTTTCGCCGCCGGGCTTCAGATCCTCGAGGGATACGGGCTGACGGAGACCAGCCCGGTCACCAACGTGAACACCTTCGAGAACTTCCGCATCGGCACGGTGGGCAAGGCGGTTCCGGGCACGGAGATCCGCATCGCCTCCGACGGCGAGATCTGCATTCGCGGCCCCCAGGTCATGAAGGGATACTTCAACCGTCCCGAGGACACCGCCGAAGCCATCGACGAGGAAGGGTGGTTCAAGACGGGCGACATCGGCGAACTCGACGAGGACGGCTTCCTGCGCATCACCGACCGCAAGAAGGACATCATCGTCACCGCAGGCGGCAAGAACATCGCGCCGCAGCCCATCGAGAATGACGTCAAGCTCGATCCGTACATCGAGCAGGCGGTCATGGTGGGCGACCGGCGACCCTTCCCGTCGCTTCTGGTGGTGCCCGACTTCGAGCAGCTGAACCAGTGGGCCGCCGCAAGCGAGATCGACGCGTCGGACGCCGGGGCGCTGCTCCGTGATGCGAGGTGCCAGGAGTTTCTGGGGGGCAGGGTGAAGGAGGCGCTGGCGGGGCTGGCCCGCTTCGAGATGCCCAAGAAGACGGCTTTCCTGGCGTCGACGTTCACGATCGAGGACGGGACGCTCACCCCGACCCAGAAGGTGCGGCGACGGGCCGTGGAGGAGCGTCACGGCGGGCTCATCGAGTCGCTGTACGACGAAGCGAACGTCGGCCGCGACTACTTCACCGGCTGAGCAGGCCTTCCGGAATCGAGGGGAGCTTCGGGTGTCCGACTCGCACCGGGTGGTACTGATTTCAGCGCCGGGAGCCGAAGCCGGGCGGCAACTGGCCCGCGCGCTGGTGGAGGAACGGCTGGCTGCCTGCGGGAGCGTGGTGCCGGCGGTGACGTCGGTGTACCGCTGGCAGGGCGCGGTGGAGGAGGAGGAAGAGGCGCTGGTGGTGCTAAAGACGGCGGCCGACCGGGTCGAAGCGCTCACGCGGCGGACGCGCGAACTCCACCCCTACGAGGTTCCCGAGATCCTCGCTCTCCCCGTTGCGGCCGGCAATCGCGCGTATCTGGAGTGGGTTACCGAGGAGACGCGCACCGCGCCGTCCGGGCCCGCCGACGCGCCGACCTGATGGACAGGCTTCCCCGTCGGGCCCATATTGGTGCCGGCATCGGGGGATTCGCCTCCCGTCTCCACGAACACCCAACCGGTCGCGCGAGGGAAACATGAGCTGGGTGCCTGGCGGCTACATCTTCACCCACGTGGTCTTCTGGGGCGTCGTGGCGCTGGTCGCGGTGGGAACCAACGCGGTCGCGATCATGATGGTCACCGGTCTGATGCTCCTTCTGGTCCCGGAGTCGCTCAGGCGCTGAGCACTCCCCGGAGGAGGACTGAATGCTGCTGAAGATACTGGGCGGCGTCCTCGCGCTTGCGCTCGGGGTCTTTCTGGGACTCTCCTTCGGCAAAGGCCCCACCGTGGAAGACGTCGAAGAGCGAATGGGCAAGAACCTGCCCCGGGAGCGGGCCACTCGCCACTTCACCTTCCTCGGCCTTATGCAGAAGAAGCAACAGCGGGGGTCGCACCGTCGCCGTCAGAGGTCCCGCGGGCCGTTCGACCTGTCCAGCTAGGCCGGATCTCTATCCCACCAGGCGAGTCACGAGCACCAGCACGGTGCCGATGATCCCCCCGAGCACGTAGCCCAGCCGCACGATCAGTTTCAGTTCCCGCTCCGTCACCCGCCGCACGATCTGCTCCATGCGCGCGGCGGGAAACGCCAGCACCTTCTCCTCGACGCGACGCGCCACGTCGATCTGCCGAACCACGGCGGGCACCTGGGCCTGCAGCCATTCCCAGACCGGTGCGCTCAACCCCTCCTTCAGACGGTCGGCGGCGCCATCCGGGAGCCAGCGCGCGGGAACTCCGATGGGACGGTCGAGGACGGTGTCCACCAACTGGCGGGTGGTGCCGTCGATCAGTTGCGCGGCGGCGTCGCTGCGGGCGAGCGATACCAGCCCGTCCGCGATCGACGCGGGAGGGATGCGTTCCAGCACCTCGCCCCAGCTGCGCGCACCCGCCTCGTGGAGGGCCGCTTCGAGCTTTTCCACCAGGAAGCTGCGCGTTGCGGGATCGCGAGCCGTCGAAGCCACCCAGTCGGCCAGCGTCCGGCGCGCCGCGACCACGCTCTCGCTGTCGGCCTCGCCCAGCACCAGGTGGACGGGGCGGCGCAGGAAGTCTACGACCGCGTCGTTGATGCCGCGCGACATGGCCGCCTGGACCGCGGGATCCTTCAGCAGGTGCGCGATCTGCTCCGCGCCCTCTTCCCGGATGGTGTCCAGCACCCGGTCCACGGTGTCTTCGGTGATGACCAGGCGCGCCACCACCCGCTGGTGGAAGCGCAGGTCGCGCAGGAAGCGCTGCAACAGGTCGTGGATGCCCCGCTCGAAGCGGGCCCGCGCCCGGTCGTCCTCCAGCAGGGCGCCGAGCCGGGCGATCGCGAGCGGCAGGTAGTTGGAGAGCCCGCGCTCGAATGCCGCCACCATTCCGGGCGGAATCGTCTGCTCGAAGGTCTTCTCGGGCGAGAGCAGCGAGCGGGCGGCCGACGACAGGTAGTCGTCCACGGCGCGGTAGAAGCCGTCGCTGCCCAGCGTGCCCTCCATCCACCCGTCGAGCGCGGAGGCCAGAGCGGCGCTGCGCGCGGGCGTGAGCGCGCCGCCGATGGGCACGTCGGAGAGCGCTTCCACCACCGACCCGGCGCGGTCGGCGACCGTACGCTCGAACTCCTCTGAGTCGAGCCAGGCCGCGATCTGCTCGCGGACCCTGTCCGCCGAGTGATGCAGCGCCGATTCCACCTCGGGCAGGATCGACTCCGGCAGCATCTCCCGCAGGGACCCGCGCTCCTCCAGGAGCAGCACGTCCACGAACTCGCCCAGGCGCCGGTCGAAGGCGCGCCGGAATTCCTCGTCGGCGAAGGTCCGCTCCAGGTCGGATTCGGTGAGCAGGCGGTTCCCCACCGTGCGCCCGATGGCCGCGGCCAGGCGGGGCTGGTTCTTGGGAACCGCGCCCTGCAGGAGGCCGATCTTCCTGCCGCGCACGCGCAACGGCTCGTACGGGTGGAAGAGCATCCAGATCGCGACCGAGTTGGTCAGCCCGCCCGCCAGCGCACCGAAGGCGATGGTGAGCAGCGGGGCGATCAGGTTCTCGAGCAAGGGGCGATGCGGCTCACGGTGCGCGATGGTAGAGGATGCCGCGCACGGGATAGGCGACGGTCTCGATCGTGATCGAGCCCTCCACTTCCGAGATGGCGATCAGGGGCAACTGTGGACCCGGCCCCTCCCCGGCCTCCATGTGCGTGCTCATGGCCTCGATTCTACCGGTCAGGTCGGCGTCGGGCGACTGGAAGCGCCACACAACCGGAACGTCCCGCCGGGCCGGCTCGAACGCCCGCGAGCGGGTCGCCGTCACCGTCACGTCCGGCCAGTCGAAATTGCGCGCGCGCAGCATGCCCCATCCCTGGAACGTGGAGTCGGCGGCCGCATCGAAGGGTCCGCGCAGAAACACGTGGATGTCGTCGGAGATGAGAAGCGCCCAGCTTTCGGGCATCGCTTCCGAGGCCTGACGCGCGAAGGAAATGTCGACCAGCGTCCCCGCCAGGGCGTTCTCGGACAGAATGGTCGATGCCTCTCTCACCTGGACCAGTTCTCCCGGACGGCTGCTCCATCCCGCCACCGCCTCCCCGAGCCACATCTCCAGTTCCCGGCCCGCGCTGCGATACAGGAGGGCCGTCAGCGCATCCCGTTCCGCAACGATGATGCGGATGCCCTCGTGGGGGATGATGCGCCATGGCGTCCGGACCGGGGGAGTCTCCCACGAGGACTGGAAGAAGGCGTCCCACACGCCTCCGCGCGCCAGCCAGATGCGGGCGTCCCGGTCGACGGCCTCCTCACGGGTGTTTGCCGAGAACGACCAGGCAACCACCAGCGGGCTCTCGTCCTCCAACGCAAAAAAGGCCAGATGACGCTCGTACCGATTTCCCGCGAACGAGTCCAGCGGCGCAAGGGCCGGGTCTTCGACGCGCGCGCTGTCGGGGTTCCCGGGCTCGGCGGTGCATGCGGCGGTCACCAGGAGCGCCGCGGGCAACAGGCGGGCCATGCTCATCGGACGGGGGCCGCAGCTTGACGAAACGCGGTCTCGACCACCACGTTGCCGCCGGGACGAAGCCACCCGCCTTTCACCACGCCCATCCATCCCCTCCTCAGAGTAGCTACCCATGGAATACAATCCGGACCTTCCCTTCTACAAGCGGCTGCACTGGCAGGTTCTTGCCGCGATGATCCTGGGTTCGCTCGCCGGGGTCGCTTTCGGCGAAGCCGGGGCCGAGGCGATCGGCTGGATCGGCGAACTGTTCATGCGGCTGCTGAGGATGATCATCGTGCCGCTGGTGCTCACCTCGATCGTGTCCGGAGTGGCGTCGGTGGGCGGAGGCCGGGCCGTGGGCCGCCTGTTCGGCAAGACGCTGGGATACTACGTCGTGTCGAGCTTCCTCGCCGCTTCGGTGGGGCTCCTGATGGTCAATCTCTACCGGCCGGGGGTGGGGTCCAACATCGTCGAGGCCTCCACCGACCCCATGCTGGTCGACACGCCCGACTCGTTCATCCAGCTGATCCTGGACATCGTGCCCATCAACTTCGTGGGCGCGGCCGGCACCGGCGACATGCTGGCGATCATCTTCTTCTGCATCGTCTTCGGCGCGGCCATCACGACGCTGCCGGAACGCCCGCGCGTCATCATCACCGACATCTTCGACGCCTTCTTCAAGGCGATGATGGCGCTCACGTCCGGCATCATCAAGCTGCTGCCGATCGGCGTCCTGGCGCTCATCACGAGGATGGTGGGCACGACCGGATTCGACGCGTTCGGAACGCTGGCCAAGTACATTGCGACGCTCGCCTCGGGGCTGACGATTCACCTCTTCATCACGCTGCCGCTCCTCCTGTACTTCGGAGGACGTCTGGCGTCCGGGCGCCCCATTTCGCCGATCATCCACTTCCGCAACATGCTCGAACCGCTCCTGGTCGCCTTCTCGACCAGTTCCTCGGGTGCGACGCTCCCGGTGACGATCAAGACCGTGCGCGAGAAGGTGGGCGTTTCCAACAAGGTGTCGTCGTTCGTGCTGCCCATGGGCGCCACGGTGAACATGGACGGAACGGCGGTTTTCGAATGCGTCGGGGCGCTCTTCATCGCCCAGGCTCTGGGCGCCGACCTCAGCTTCATGACGCAGGCCACGGTCGTGCTGACGGCGCTTCTGGCTTCGATCGGAGCGGCTGCGGTGCCCTCGGCCGGCCTCGTGGTCATCTTCATCGTGCTGGAGGCCATCGGGCTTGGAGGCAACGCCGACGCCGCCCTGATCGTCGGGGCGATGCTCGCGATCGACCGCCCGCTGGACATGGCGCGGACGGCGGTCAACGTCTACAGCGATTCATGCGGCGCCGCCATCATCGCGCGTTCGGAGGGCGAAGACCACGTGGATGCGCAGGTCGCCGTGGGATGAGGCCAGAGGCACCCGGGGCGGGCCCGCGCCGACTCCGCTAGCGCCGCTGCCCTCGTCTTCCGCCGCGGGGACTCCGGGAGCGGGACGCCGGTCGGCAACCGACGCGACGGCGGGCTGCCCGGTTCCCGTCGGCAGTTCGCGGGTCCGGGTCGAGAGCGGTGCCTCCGGCGGCGGGCGCTTGGGGGCGCGATCGGTCCTTTCGCCAGTTGCCGGACCGGCGGCTTGGGCCGCGGACTCCCCGGCGGGCCCGGGCGAGTCGGGAACGGGGTCCCCGCCGGCTGGCGCGTCGGCTCGGCGCGCGCGCGCGGCGTCTGCGGATAGCGGTCTGTTCGCCGTCCCCTGCTTCGACTGCGGATCCAACCACCTCCACTGGTGCGGACTCACCCGGCGGAGGCTCGGTGTCCCCGCCAACCTGCGCGGGCACGGGTTCCTTGCGGGCCGGAGCGGGCGACGCCTGAGGCCTGGTGAACTTCCGGTCCAACGCAGCGATGAACGCGCCGATGAGCCGCGTGTTGCTGCCGAAGTCCCCCAGTCCCTTGGAGCGCGAAGTCGAACGGAGATCCACCCGCGTCTGCGCCTGCTCGTCGAGTCCGACGCGAATCACGACATCGCTCGCGCGGCGGGAAAGGCGCCCCCGCGTAAGGGCGTGAATGACGCCTTCCTCCTCGTCCCACCAGCGGGCATGCCAGCGCGGCAGTTCACCGCGAACGAGGTCGAGAGCAGCTTCCCATACCTGGGCGAAAGGGATGGCATAGGTGCGGCCCACGAGACGGCGATCGGTGGCGTCGGCCGACGTTCGAGAAGTCGTCGCCACAAGCGCGCGCTTGAGACGATCGGTAAAAGAGAGTTCCTGGCTCAGCCTGTCCCCCCTGGGAGGCCCGGTTGGCGAAACAGAGGCAACTCGCAACGCCTAATCTTACGCTGGAGCGCGTCCGATTTCCATTCTGCCGGTTAATATCCACGAAATGCCGCAAACTTCACACTGCGCCACTGCATGAAAGCCGTCATTCCGCTTGCGGGCAAGGGAACGAGGTTGCGGCCCCACACCCACCTCCTGCCCAAGGCGCTGGTGCGCGTGGCAGGGAGACCGGTCCTCGCCCATCTGCTCGACGACCTCTTGCGCTTCGGGGTCACGGAGATGGTGTTCATCGTCGGCCATCTCGACGAAGTCATCCGCCGGTACATGGCAGACGCGTATCCGGACCTGCCCGTCCACTACGTCGTCCAGGCCGTGCAGGACGGAACCGCGGGGGCGGTCAAGCTGGCGCAGCCGTACGCGGACGGCGAGCTGCTGATCCTGTTCGCCGATACCCTGTTCGAGGCCGACCTGTCTCCGGCGCGAACGCTCTCGCCGGAATGGAGCGCGGTCATCTGGACGAAGGAGGTCGAGGACTACTGGAAGTACGGCGTCGTCGTAACCGGCCCGGACGGCGCCATGACGAGCATCGTGGAGAAGCCGGAGCAGCCCGTCTCCCGCCTCGCCAACATCGGCCTCTACCATATCCGCGATTCCGCCCTGCTCTTCGAGGGCATCGACCACGTGCTGGCTGCGCCTAGGAGCTCGTCGGGCGAGTACTACCTGACGGACGCCTTCCAGTACATGGTGGACCGGGGTGCGCGCATCCGCACGGCCCCGGTGGACTCCTGGCACGACTGCGGCAGTCCCGAGGGGCTGCTGGGCACCAATCGGCATCTGCTGGAGGCGGGAGGCGCGGCGGTGTCGGCCGCGGCGCGGCTGAGCGACTGCTCGCTTGCCGAACCGGTGCTGGTGGATGAGGATGTGGTCGCCGAGGGGAGCGTTATCGGTCCCAACGTCACGCTGGAGCGGGGGGCGAGAGTGGTCGGCAGCAGGCTGACGAACACCATCGTGGGTGCCGGCGCGCGCGTGGAGGGAGCGCGCCTGGACGGGTCGCTGGTGGGCGCGGGCGCGATCGTGCGGGGTGTGGAGGGAAGGGTGAATGTCTCGGACCACTCGGTGGTCGAGGCGACGGGGGCGAACGAGGGCGCCTAGTCCCGGCCGATCCTTCTCACTACCACCTCTCCCGCGGGGTCCCGCGCCACCACCAGGTCGGCGGGTACGCCCGGGCCGATCCGCGCGCTTCCGTCCGGGGCGCGATGCCCCTCGCCGGCGACGACGAAGAGTCCGCCGGCCGCGACCGTTTCATGGGCTTCCCGGTCCGCCAGGTCGCCCACTTCCACGATGGTCGGGCCCGATCGCGTTAGGGGATCGTCGTACTCGATGAGCACGTCGGCCACCATCGGCGGCAGACCCTGCGCGATCAGCGTGCCCCCGGCGAGCAGGAGGTCGCTCACCATGTGCCCGTTCGGAGGCAGCCCGTCGTAGAGGGCGAGGTCGACCTCCGCGAAGCTGCCGTCGGCGATCGATCCCAGCGCGGACAGAATGCCGACGAAGTTCACCATGCGCAGGTGCTGCTTCTGCGGATCATCCGGCCATCCGCCGGACTCGATCAGAATCGTGCTCGTGCCCCACGCTCCCATCAGGTCGCCGAAGGCCCGCGGGTTGAAGGCGTCGTCGTAGCGGGTGACGTGCCCGCCCACCAGCGGCTCGACCGCCTGGCGCACCACCCCGCACACGCGCATCGCCGCGCGCCGCCGCTCGCTGATCTCGGGTTTTTCGCTGTGGGCGGGCGCCAGGAGCGCGATGGCCGCCATGCGGCCGGAGTCCCCGACGCGAAAGCGCGGGCTCTGGTCGTGCAGGTTGAAGCCGAACGCGGGCCGTATCCGGTCGTGCGCCGACTTGAGCGCGCGCCCTTCCGGGGTGGCGAGGCTTCGGGCATCCCGGTTCACGTCGATCCCGGCCGCGTTGTGGCGCTGAAAGCGGGCCGCGCCGTCCGGGTTGAGCATGGGGACGAAATGCAGGCTCAGACGGTGGGACAGCGCCCGGACCAGAGCGTGTTCCGGGTGCCGGGCCAGGAATGAGATGATGTCCGCCAGCGCCATGGTCGCGGTGCTCTCGTCCCCGTGCATCTGGGACCACGCCAGCACCCCCACCTCGCCCTCGCCGAACGACACCATGCGGAGCGGCCGTCCCTCGGCGCTTTCGCCCACCCTTTCGCACGCCAGCGCCGGGCTGCCGTCCAGGATAGGATCGAGGATGGTCCAGTAGGCCTCGGGACCGAAGCGTCGCTGACCGAGCCCGCTTACGCGCGCGGTTTCATGGAGTGCGCGTAGCTCCGTGGTGAGTTTCGGCACCGTTTGGGCTCTTCGAAATCGGTTCTCGATACAGGAGATGCCGGGGCTGGCCTATAGGTTGTCGAACCGCAGGCGCTGAATAATGGCGGCATCTTCGCCGCGCTGTCCAGGCGCGGTCGCCGTCGCGGCCCGTGCCCCTGTCTCGGTCCACTTCAACCGCTCGGCCCCATCGTTGGCGCGAGGTCCATTACCCCGAGGACTCTCCGGCGGACACCAATCGTGGCCCGCGGATGTCAGCATTCGAGGTGCTCAAACGTTGTTGTGAGTGATGGAATGCGGCCTTAAACGCAAACGCGACGAGGATGACCGACACTCTCTAACTCGTACCAAAGACGCGCACCTGAGGGAACGGTTCTTCGCCATAGGTGAAGATGAGTCCATCCTTCACGGAGCCGACCGCTCCAACTGTGGGGTGTCTCTCGATCACTCGTCCTGCTGATACATCCAGGACGACGAGTTCGTGACGCCGGTTCTCGGCAGAACGCGGGCCTTCGATTTGAAGCCCGAGCACCACGTTACCGCCGCGATCCGCAACGACAGACGTGCCTGAGTGCGAGAAGCCCTCTTCCGGGTCCGGGCGATACCGGCAGCACAGGCCGAGTCTGTTTTGCCTGAGCTGCCAGGGAACGTAGTCCTCAAGCGTCGTCTCCCAGAGTACCCCTCCCTCGGGGTCGAAGGCTCGAACCACCGGTACCATCCAATTGAACTTCACGATCGTTCGAGTAGCTTCATCGCACGCGATGTAGCCGTAGTTGAGCATATGCGGCGTCTGCCCCAGCTCTCGACGTTGTTCAGCCCCTCGCGGCTCCTCGGGGCTCGCAAAGCCCCGAATTACCTCGCCATCACCGTCGATTTCGTTGATCGTGGGCTCACTTGGCCCTCCGGGCTGGCGCAGGACGTAACGTCGCCCTCCGAGTACACAAACGTCGATTGGTCGGAACCTCAAAGTTGTCACCCCCCTGAAGGCAAGACTGTCTCCATCGAGTTCGAATGTGCTGATCCGCCCATTGGCGACATCCGCGATGTGGAGAACCCCTTCCGAATCGAGATCAGAGCCACGAATGCCCAGGAGCTCTCGAGGGCCTTGCCCGCTCCGCCGATACGAGGTGATGTGGGTGCCGTCCCGATCGAATACGTGGATATCGGAAGTCTGCGCCCCCAGGACGTAGACGTTACCGGCGGCGTCTACCTCGATCGTGCGGAGAAGACCGAACACCTCGGAGGCATCGCCGTCCAACCGTCCGATGGTCATTTGCAGATCCCCGGGCTCCCACGACTGAGCCGTAACGGGTTCGACCAGCGGGGTGGACGCAATGGACCCGACGATGCAAAGCAGCGTGAGGGCATGACGCTCCGAGCGGGACAGACAGGTACTACTCATACTAAGCATTTGAGAAATCATGGGGTTACCCTCCGGATCGTGGTCTCAAGTTCCAGCGAGTCCACGACGCCTTACGACACTACGCCGTTTACCAGAATCGTCGGTGTTCCCTGTGCACCAAGTTGCATGGCAGCAGCAGTCATTTTCGATGAAAAAGTACCGGCGACTCGTCCGCCGAGCAAACTGACTTCGGGCGGATCCAGCTGTTTACGAAAGACGAACGCGTGCCGGAGCGGATCATCCAGTTCAACGTGCCCGTGCCCAATGAAGGATCGCGTTTGACCCCGGGCGGTTTACTCGCAGACCTGACAGCACTCAGGCCTGACGGCTCTGCGATTGTACAGATTGGGAGAGTGGATGAAAGCGGAACTCCGCCGACCTTTGACATTCTGGCGATCTCGATCAGTCGAGACACGCTCGTAGTACTCGAGCGTAGGCGCCGTGCCGTTCACAGGGCGTTCTGGGTCCCCGGATACCATCCCCCGTCAGGCAGGTCGTGGTTGGAATGGACGGGACGATCTGGTTGCTTCGAGAGATGCGCGAGGACCGTGTCGATGTTTGGGAAATCTACGATTCGGCGGGGACTCTCGAGGGCACGGTAGAGGTTGGACAGGGGCGGAGTTGCCTGAAGCCGTGGACCCCTCGTCTCGCTATCGTCCTCGCGAGCCGTGACGAGGTCTGGGGTACTACATTCGACGAATATGAGGTGCCGTACATTCACCGGTACCGCGTTGATAGAACCTGCGCGCCCTGAATGCGGTTGTTCCTGCCGCAAAGTCACCGAGGTCGACAGGCAGCTCCTGAGCGCGGAGCCGGGATCAGTACTGGAGATACCGCTCTCGAACCTGCAGGAACTCGTCCAGGTCCGGCTGCCACGCGGCGCGCACCTCCTGCATGGACGCCCCCGCGTCGACAGCCAGCCGCAGGCGGTCCGTGCCCGCAAGCCGGTCGAAGGCGGCCTCGCGCCATTCCCACAAGTCGCCGGAGAGCGCCGCAGCTTCGATAAGCGCCGCCACCGCAGCCTCGGTGGGATCGTATCCCGGGTCGGTGGAGACCAACCTCACGCCTCCCACCTCGACTCCGCCGTGCTTGCCGTCGCCGGGGTTTTCCGGCACGAAGCGAACCGCCTCGAAGCGCACGCCCGCGAGGCCATAACCGTTCAAGTTCGCGGCCAGCGCCTCCCCGTCCAGCCAGGGGGCTCCGATCTGCTGAAAGGCGATGGGCGTGCCCCGGCCCACGGACAGGTTGGTCCCTTCGAACAGGCAGGTGCCCGGATAGTGACGGGCGCTCTCCACCGAAGGCATGTTCGGCGAAGGCGCCACCCAGGGAAGCCCGGTGTCCGGGAACCAGTCGCCCCGGCTCCATCCCGAGAGCGGGGCCACGCCGAGTTCCGCCTCCACCCCGAACTCGCCCCGGAAAAGACGCGCCAGTTCGCCCGGGGTCATCCCGTGGCGCATGGGGATGGGGTACATGCCCACGAAGGACGCGAACGCAGGATCCAGCACGTTGCCCTGCACCTCGACGCCCCCGATCGGGTTGGGCCGGTCCAGCACCACGAAGGGGATCCCGGCTTCGCCGGCCGCCTCCATCGCCAGCGCCATGGTGTAGACGTAAGTGTAGTAGCGCGCGCCGATATCCTGGATGTCGAAGAGGAGCACCTCGACGCCCTCCAGCATCTCCGGCGTCGGCTTGCGGGTCGCTCCGTAGAGCGAATGGATCGGCAGCCCCGTGCTGGGGTCCGTCCCGCTATCCACGAGTTCACCGGCTTCGGCCTCGCCCCGGATGCCATGCTCGGGAGAATAGAGTGCGACCAGCTCCACGCGCGCGTCCCCGTGCAGGAGGTCGATGGTGGAGACGGCCTGACGGTCGATGCCCGTGTGGTTGGTGACGAGCCCGGCGCGGCGGTCCTCCACCAGGTGGATCGAGTCCGCGAGCAGAACCTCGATGCCGGGGCGGGTTTCGCCGGCCACCTGCGCGGCGATGCCGCCGGAAGCATCCACGGCCGGATCGCCCCCTCCGCGCACGATCAGATTGGCGCCGAGGAGGATCGCGCCCACGGCGACCAGGCCGGCACCGACCCGCGATTGTCGCATCCTTGAGGAAACCATTACCTTGCGCCAGTCCTCGATTGCAGCAGTCCCATGGGTGGTCGGCGGGCTGTCAACTTCGTCCGGGGGGAAGAAGTCGTCAACCGGTGCTTGCGCTGAATAGTCGGGCGACGTCGGGTTCGCGCCTCGCGCCGCCCCTTCGCACGGATGGTCTCGCCTCCCTCCTGGCGCTCGTTCCGATCGTTGTCTCCTGCGGCACCGCGCCGTCTGGCCGCGGCTTGCCCGAGCCGTCGGCGCCGACGGAAGCCCCGGCGCCGGATGCAACCCCTCCGGCTGGCAACACGGCTCCTCCTCCGGTCGACCGACCGGCTCCGGCTCCCCCGCCTTCACGCCCGGCCCGAGTCGCCGACGAAACATCGACACCGAGTCCTGCGGCCTCCGCAGAAGCGCTCGGCGCCTGGGCATCCTCCGTCCTGGAGTCGATGACCCTCGAGGAGAAGGCGGGCCAGTTGCTGATGCCGTGGATGCTCGGCGACTTCGCGCCGGCGGGCTCCGAGGACTTCGAGCGCATGGCCGAGGCGGTGCGCGATGACGGGGTCGGGGGCGTGATCGTGTCGGTGGGCTCTCCGTCGGAGGTGGCCGCCAAGATCAACAACCTGCAGTCGCTGGCGAAGTACCCGCTGCTGGTGGGAGCGGATCTAGAGAGCGGGGCCGGCTACCGCATGCGCGGGGCGGTCTACCTGCCCAACGACATCGAGCTGGGCGGCGCCACCCTGTTCCCGTCGCTGATGGCGGTGGGCGCCACGGGCGACGACAGTCTGGCCTGGGAGATGGGCCGCGTCACCGCCGTCGAAGCGCGCGCCGTGGGCGTCCACCTCCCCTTCGCGCCGGTGCTGGACGTCAACAACAACCCGGACAACCCGGTCATCGCCACCCGCTCCTTCGGCGAGGACCCCGCGGAGGTGGCCCGGCTCGGCTCGGCCTTCGTGCGCGGGCTTCAGGAGCACGGCGCGGTCGCTACCGGCAAGCACTTCCCGGGCCACGGCGACACCGGGGTGGACTCCCATGTGGATCTGCCGGTGATCCGGGTGGACCGCGAGCGACTGGACCGCGTCGAGCTGCGTCCCTTCCGCGCGGCGGTCGATGCCGGCATGGGCGCCGTCATGAGCGCGCACGTCTCCATCCCCTCCGTCACCGGCTCCGTCTCGATGCCCAGCACCCTCTCCCCCGCGGTCCTCTCAGACCTGCTGCGGGGAGAGATGGGATTCGAGGGCCTGATCGTGACCGACGCCATGAACATGGCCGCGATCACGCGCCGGTTCGGGGCCCGCGACGCGGTCGTGCGCGCGCTCGAAGCCGGCGCCGACATCATCCTCATGCCCGAAAACCCCCGCGCGGCGCGCGAGAGCCTGGTCGCCGCGGTCCGCTCGGGCCGCGTCAGCGAAGCGCGCCTGGACCGCTCGGTGGCCCGCATCCTCGAGTTGAAGGAGCGGATGGGGCTCGATCGCGAACGCTACACGGACATCTTCGGGATCCATCGCAAAGTCGGGATCCCGGAGCATGTGGAGCGGGCTACGGAGATCGCCGAGGCATCCATTACCCTCCTGCGCAACGACCGCAACCTGCTCTCGCTGCGCGGAACCCGCACCGCGAACGTCCTCTCCGTCACGTACCGCGCTCGCAACAACCTGCTCGCCGGACGCTATTTTAATACTCGCGTGCGCGAGACCTACCGCCGGCTGCGCACGGCGTATCTGGACTCGGGCATCGCCGACAGCGAGTACGATCGTCTGCTCGCGCGCGCCTCCCGCTCGGACCTGGTCATCGTATCCGCGTACGTGGCCGCGGCCCGCACCGACGGCAGGCCGAACCTGCCCGAGCCCCTGTCGGACTTCGTCGAGGCGCTGGCGGACCGGCGCGTGCCGCACATCGTCATCTCTTTCGGCAATCCCTACCTGCTCTCCGACGTCCCCGAAGCCCAGGCCTACATGCTGGCCTGGAGCGCATCGGAGGTCAGCCAGATCGCCGCCGCCCGGGCACTCTTCGGGGAGATCCCCATCCGCGGGCGCACGCCCACAGGGCTCCCGTCGCTCTTCGATATAGGAGACGGGATTCAGCTCCCCGTCAGGGGCCGATGAGGGGCGTGAAGCACGCCAGGCGGGTTCGTCCCGCAGGGCCGCGTCCAGGACGGGTCGGGATGGCCGTCCCGTGGCCGTGGCCGGCGGCGTTGCTCCTCCTGCTTGCGGTCGGGGCAGCCTGCGACGGTCCGGCTCGGGATTCCGGCGGAGCGGAGGGATCGCCTGCGGCCCTCTATTACGATGAACTCGATGGTCGGGCGAGTACATGGGTGGATGAGACGCTCGCTTCGCTCTCCCTGCGCGAGCGCATCGCGCAGCTCGTGGTTCCCTGGATCCCCGGCGCGTACGCCTCGTCGAGCGACGCCAGCTTCCGCACGCTGGAGCGTTGGGTGACGGAGGAGGGCATCGGAGGCGTCGTCATCTCGATCGGCTCGCCCCACTCCTACGCCTCGCTGCTGAACCGCCTCCAGAACGCCGCCCGCGTCCCGCTGCTGGTCACCGCGGATTTCGAGAACGGGGGTCCGGGGATGCGCGTCAACCACTCCTACGCGCTTCCCACCCTGCTCCCGCAGGGCGGAGGCACCAGCTTCCCGCCCACGATGGCCTTCGGCGCCATCGGCGACCCGGCCTTCGCCCACGAATACGGGCGCATCACGGCGGTGGAGGCGCGCGCGCTGGGCGTGCACCTGAACTTCGCCCCGGTCCTCGACGTCAACTCCAATCCCGAGAACCCCATCATCAACACCCGTGCCTTCGGAGAGGACCCGGAGGCGGTGGCGCGGCTGGGGACGGCGTACATCGAGGGTGCGCGAGAGGGCGGCGTGCTCACCACGGCGAAGCACTTTCCGGGTCACGGCGACACCCGCACCGACTCGCACATCGAACTTCCGGTGGTGGCCGCGGACAGGGAGCGCCTGGAGGCGATGGAGCTGGTGCCCTTCCGGCGAGCCGTGTCCGCCGGCGTCGATGCGGTAATGACGGCTCACGTCGCGGTGCCCGGCATCCTGGGGAGCGACGTGCCGGCGACGCTGTCGCCCTACTTCCTCACGGAGCTCCTGCGCGAGGACATGGAGTTCGATGGCCTGATCTTCACGGATGCATTGAGGATGGGCGCAATCTCGCGCGGATACGGGGCGGGAGAAGCGGCGGTGCTGGCTCTTGAGGCGGGCTCGGACGTGCTCCTTGTGCCCGAGGATGTGGGCGAGGCCATCGACGCGGTGGAGGTCGCGGTGCGCACCGGCCGGGTGGCGCGCGAACGCATCGACCGGTCGGTGCGGCTGCTGCTGGGCGCCAAGGCGCGCGTGGGGCTCCACGAGCGCCGCACCGTCGACCTGGTGGCCGTGCCCGAGGTGGCGGGTTCCGCCCGGCACCTGACCTTCGCCGACCTCGCCGCCGAGCGCTCCGTCACCCTGGTGCGCGACCGCGACGGCCTGGTGCCGCTCCCGGCCGATGCCCGCGGCCTGGTGGTGAGCGTCACCTACGCCCGCGACCAGGACCTGATCGCCGGCCGCGAGTTCGACCGGGTCGCGGCGCGCTTCGTGGACGGCTTCCGGAGCCTGCGCCTCGACGAGGGATCGGATGCGGCGGCGTACCAGGCAGTGCGGGACGCCGCGGGCGACGCGGACGTGGTGCTCCTGAACGTGTACGTGCCCCCGTTCGCCGGAGCGGGCTCCGTGGCGGTCCCGGATGCGCTGCGCGAGATGGTGGGCGACCTGTCCGGGCGCGGCGCGGTGGTGGTCTCGTCCTTCGGCAATCCCTACTCGCTGAGCGCATTCGAGGACCTGGGCAGCTACCTCATCGCCTGGGGCAGCCACGAGGTCTCGCAGCGCGCCGGGGCCTTCGCGCTCATGGGAGCCGCGGAGATCTCCGGTACGCTCCCCATCAGCATCCCGCCCGACCACGGGGCGGGGGACGGGCTCCGCAGGGAGGCGCTCCCGGAACCGGCGGCGATCCGGGACGCCCTGATGGCCGTGCCGTCGTGGGTCGTGCAACCGCTTGAGTTCGTGACTGCCGCGCGCGCTGCGGATGACGACCAGGAGGTCCAGGGGCAGATCAGCCCGCTCGAGGGCGACCCCGCGGGCGCGGGGATGTCGGCGGCCGTCCTGGAGGCGCTCGACCGCCGCATCCTCGACGCCATCGCCGGCTCGGCCAGCCCGGGCGCGGCGCTCGCCGTCGTGCGCCACGGCCAGTTGGTGCGCCTGCGCGGCTACGGCCGCCTGGACTGGGATCCCGCGTCTGCGCCGGCCACCCCTTCCTCCATCTACGACATGGCTTCGGTCACCAAGGTGATGGGCACCACCACGGCCGCCATGATCCTGGTCGACGAGGGCCGCCTCGACCTGGACGCCCCCGTGGTGCGCTACCTTCCGTGGTGGTCGGCGGGCGACCCGCGCAAGGAGGCGGTCACCGTGCGCCAGTTGCTGCTCCACCGGGCCGGGCTGCCTCCCTTCCGCCGCTTCTTCCTGGAGATGGAGGGCGTGGAAGCCTACCAGCAGGCCATCGCCGGGCTGCCTCTCGACTACGCGCCGGGCGACAGCACGGTGTATTCGGACATCGGCATGATGACGGTGGCGTGGGCGATCGAGGAGATCACCGGCCAGCCGCTGGACCGCTTCCTGAGCGAGCGCGTGTGGGGGCCGCTCGGCATGCAGGACACCGGCTTCAGCCCCGACTCCGTGCTGCACGGGCGCGTGGCCCCCACCGAGATCGACGCCGACTACCGGGGCGTCCACGTGCGCGGGGTGGTCCACGACGAGAACGCGTACGCGGTGGGGGGCGTGGCCGGCCACGCCGGTCTCTTCTCCTCCGCGCGCGACATCGCCGTCTACGCCGCCATGATGCTGGCCGGAGGCAGCGCCGGCCCCTGCGACCGCACGCCGGCCATCCCCTGTAGCGCTCCCCGGTCCGGGACGGTGCGCGTCGTCGAGCCTGCCACGGTGGACGACTTCACCCTCCGCCACGACGCCGGCGCGAGTCGCGCCACCGGCTGGGACACCCCCTCCGGCAACTCCTCGGCAGGACGGTTTTTCACCGGGCGCGCCTTCGGCCACACCGGCTTCACCGGCCCCTCCGTGTGGATCGACCCCGAGCTCGACCTGGCCGTGGTGCTGCTCCTGAACCGGGTCAACCCCACCCGCGAGAACAGCCGGCACGTCCCGCTGCGCCGCGAGGTCCACGACCTCGCCGCCCAGGCCGTCACCGACCTCGACATCGAGCCACGGCCTCCTTCTTGATCCGCTGCGACCGCCTCACGGGGGTGTATTGAACGGTTTCGGGGGCGTCGACCTGGCCGTACTGGTGGCCTACCTGGCGGCCACCACCGCCTGGGGCGCCTGGCTGGGCCGCCGCCAGCGGGGCGGGTCGGACTACTTCCTGGGAAACCGAAGGCTGCCCTGGGGGGCGGTGCTGCTGTCGGTGGTGGCCACCGAGACCAGCACGCTGACGTTTCTCTCCATTCCCGGGGTCGCGTACCTGGGCACCCTGGGCTTCCTGCAGCTCACCTTCGGATACCTGGCGGGCCGGGTGGTGGTCGCGTCCCTTCTGCTGCCCGCCTACTACCGCGGCGAGCTCAAGACCGCCTACGCCCTCTTGGGCGCCCGCTTCGGCAGCGGGGTGCGGCGCCTCACCTCGGCGATCTTCATGGTGACCCGGCTCCTTGCCGATTCCGTGCGCCTCTTCGCCACCGCCATCCCGCTCGCGCTGGTGACCGGCTGGCCCTACCCGCTTTCCATCCTGGTAATCGGCGCGCTCACGGTGGTCTACACCTACTTCGGCGGCATCAAGGCGGTCGTGTGGGTAGATGCGGTGCAGATGGCGCTCTACCTGGTCGGTGCGGTCATCGCGGTCGTTGTGCTCCAGGGGCTGGTTGATGGCGGATGGGGGGCGATCCTGTCGCAGGCGGGCGCGGCGGGCAAGCTTCGCATCGTGGACCTGTCCCTCGACTTCTCGGTGCCCTACACCTTGTGGGCGGGGCTGCTGGGCGGCGGATTCCTGGCGATGGCCTCCCACGGCACCGACCAGCTCATCGTGCAGCGACTGCTCACCTGCAAGGACCTCGCGGCCGGCCGCAGGGCCCTCATCGGGAGCGGGGTCGCGGTGGTGGGCCAGTTCGCCGTCTTCCTGCTGGTGGGGCTCGGCCTTTGGGCCTTCTACGAGAACCGCTCCTTCGCTGCCTCCGACGAGATCTTCGCGCGCTTCATCGTCGAGGAGCTTCCCGCCGGTGTCACCGGGCTGCTGATCGCGGGCGTGTTCGCGGCGGCGATGTCGTCGCTCTCCTCCTCCATCAACTCGCTGGCGTCCTCCTCCGCCTACGACTTCTGGGCCCCCGCCCGCGGCATCGACGACGACGCGCGCATCCTGCGGGCCGGCAAGCTCTTCACCCTGGTCTGGGCCGGGCTGCTGGTCGGGGGCGCGATCCTGTTCATCCCGCTGAGCGCCGGCACCAGCGCGGTGGAAGTGGCCCTCGCCGTTGCCTCGCTGGTCTACGGCGGGCTGCTGGGGGCCTTCGCGCTGGGGGTGTTGTCGCGCCGCGCCACCGCGGGGGGAACGGCGGCCGGCATGGTGACCGGCATCGGCGCGGTTACGGCCATCTGGATCCTGGCGCCCAACCGGGTGGCGTGGCCCTGGTTCGTGCTCATCGGCACGGCGATCACGGTGGTGGTGGGGATGGCGCTGGCCGCTGCGCGGCCGGCGGCTCGTGTCGGCGGCGGCTGATGGGCATGGGCCAGGTCCGGCAGCCGGCCGTGCTCCCCCCATGCCCGTCCCCGTGACCGGACCGTACGTCGCGGGCGTCGATGGGGGCGGCACCCGCACCCGCGTCCTGCTCCTCGCCCGCGACGGCGCGACCGCCGGCCGTGCCGAAGGCCCCGCCGCCCTGGTGCGTCCCGACCGCCCCGCCCCCGCGGCCCGGGTGGTCGCCGACACCGTCCGCCGCGCGGCCGACCCGGCCGGGGTGGCCCTGCCGCTCCCGGCGGTCTGGGCGGGACTGGCCGGCGC
>JAPPJO010000007.1 GCA_028820325.1 Gammaproteobacteria bacterium
CTGCGAGACAGGTTGCTCCGCGAAAAACGGGCGTCCGCTTGTGAGATGGATACTTTATGATGTTTGAACCCATCGTTACGCCGATCATCGTGTCAGGGAAACAGATGCGACTTGATGAGCGGTCTGGATATGTTCCGATACCGACCAGGTTCCTGTTTCCGTTTCCGCGACAGATAAGAAAGGTATCACTGCTCAACTTCTGCGAAGGAGACGGCTGCCTATCGAAGCGCGTTTTCTTCCTTGCGGTGAAGTCGAATCGACCACTGGTGATTGCCGACAGAGTGAGGACCTCGCCGTCGATGGTCCCTTGGCTTGAGGGCGAGAGACCGTTGCGCAGTCTATTCTGAGCCAGCTCTCCCAGAGTTCGTTCATGCCACCCCATCGGATTGGTGACGGGGTCGCCGAACATGTCGAGGAAGGTAGATTGGAGGAGGGTGTCGAGCTGGACAAGGACCTCGCGACGCTTGACCCGCAAGGTATCTGCAGCATCCAGAATCCCCGCGATCCGTTTCTGCTCGGCGAGGGGTGGAACAGGGATAGCAATCTCTTCAACGATCTTCTTGGAAACCTCTTTGAACGTCGCCCCGCGCCCTCTGTGCTCGAGCGCTTCTCGATGGGTCTTCAACCACCAGTATAGATAGTCGGGAGCTATGCAGCCGTCCCGTGGAACCATGCTCTTGAATCCCTGGTTGGTACACACCGGCAGCGTGTTCATCGCGACCAAGCCGATGGGAGCCCGCGAGCTCAACAGGACGGACCGAGCAGGCAGTATCCTCGCCGAGCAACTACGGAGGCCGGCCTCCGTGATCTTCCGGGAAGTATCGCTCAGGTACTTTTGGCTGAGCTCGCTCAAGTCCTTGGGGGTGACCCAAGGGATATCTCCATCCCAATACTCTGGATTGCCCGTCCTGGGAGTCGCCCCTGAAACGACCGCGCAGACCTCACCGATCGTGGAGATGGGCCAGTTCATCCCAGCATCCCCTCCAATTCCACACGCCCCTGCGCGATCTCCGCCTCCAGTTCCGCCAGTCGCTCAAGGATCATCCCGGGCGGATCGTACTCAATAGCTTCGTATTCGACCTCCTTGTAGCGGTTGATCGACAACTCGTAGCCGTTGCCGGCGATCTCGGCCTTCGGCACCAAGAAACTCTGATCGGTCCGGTCCCGCTTGTCTTCTGCCTTGCGGTTCTGCCATCGGGTAAGAATGTCGACGAGGTCGCTCTTCTCTGGCTGCGGCGTGCGCTTGTCGTCCAGCGAGTAGCCGTCCGCCTGCATGTCGTAGAACCAAACGTGGTCCGTGCCACCGGAGTTGGTCTTGGTGAAGAGCAGGATGGCCGTCGAGACCCCGGCGTACGGTTTGAAGACGCCGGAGGGCATGGAGATGACGGCGTCGAGCTTCTGCTCCTCCACCAAGATTGTACGCAGTGTCCGATGCGCCTTGGTCGATCCGAAGAGCACGCCGTCGGGCACGATGACTGCGGCACGACCACCTGTCTGGAGCAGACGCAGGAACAGAGCTAGGAAGAGTAGCTCCGTCTTCTTGGTCTTCACGATCCGCTGCAGGTCCTTGGCGGTGGACTCGTAGTCGAGGCTTCCGGCGAAGGGTGGATTGGCGAGGACAAGCGAGTACTTCTCCGCATCGTCGTCGTCGGCCTGCGCCAGCGAATCTCGGTAGCGGATATCCGGATTCTCCGCCGCGTGCAACAGCATGTTCATGCTGCCGATGCGCAGCATGGTGCTGTCAAAGTCGTAGCCGTGGAACGTGCCTTCGTTGAAGCGGCGGCGGGCGGCAGCGTCCTTGTAGATGGTCTCGCTATCGTGCTCAACCAGATACTCAGCAGCGGCGATAAGGAAGCCCGCCGTGCCGCAGGCCGGGTCGCAGATGACGTCCTTAGGCGTCGGCGCGACCATGTCGACCATCAGCTTGATGATGTGACGCGGGGTGCGGAACTGCCCGTTCTGCCCGGCGGTCGCGATCTTGCCGAGCATGTACTCGTAAAGGTCGCCCTTGGTGTCGCTGTCAGCCATGTCGATGCCGTCGAGCTGATCCACCACATTCGCCAGCACGCGGGGCGTGGGCATCATGAAGAGGGCGTCCCTCATGTGGTGTGCGTACGTGGAACCTCGTTCGCCATCCCCTTCTCCCTCCCCCAAGGCTTTCATGAAGGGGAACACCTGGTCGCGCAGGGTCGCGAACATCTTCTCGGGAGCGGTCTCCCTGAAGCGAGACCAGCGAAGGGCGTTCTGATCGGGAGCGAAGATTGGCCCTTCGATGGGCTTCCCGGTGCGTGCGGCCTTGTTCTCCCTGAGCGTGTGCAGCTCGTCAAGCCGCTTGATGAAGAGGAGGTAGGTCAACTGCTCGATGACCGAGAGGGGGTTCGAAATCCCTCCGGACCACATCGTGTTCCAGATGCTGTCAACCTTGGCCCTGAGTTCGCCTGTGATCATGGTGTTGGATGCCTTGGCGGTGGGTCAGCCTATCCGGGCTTTCGGTCTGCCCCGTCGGCAGTATACAGTTAACGCCTCGACCGGCGAACCCCCGGACGCCGTGACTCATGGGGGTCACGCTTCAGCGTTACGCCCTAGTTCATCGCGAGCCTTGGTCAACGCTAAGAGGATTTCGTTAGCGCGAGCTTCTCCGCCAATATTGATGGTGAATGCAGTCGGTCGACCCGGTCCAACGAGCGCTTGCACCCCACGTTCCCTGGACGAGCAGCACCTGGGGGTGCAGCCGCGCACGACCTCTCACGAGCCTGTCGAGCGGCCGCAGCCGCATCTCAACGCCTACCTCCAGTCCGACAGCCGGAAACCAGCCGCACCGTACTCTCGGAATCCGCGGCCCCACACCGCCTCAAGCGTTCCAAACCAAGAGGCGCCGCTACTCAACACCCCGAACAGGTCAACCAAAAGGCGATGACCGTCGCCACGCTGAGGTGCCCACCTCCGTAAGGCCACCCAGTCCGCCAGTTTACCATACTCCTACAGCCGCGTCGTGCCAGTTCCATCACTGATCGCACCTGAAACTAGCCACCACCGTCATCACTCCCGCTTCGATTCAACCCTCTTCCCTCCTTGTAGTCCTCGGAACTAGGATGTTCTTTGACGCATATGACGCTGCCGCCGGGCCAATCGTCAGCGCTGCCACGATAGCATTCATGTGATCGCCGAGTCGCACAGAATGTTCATCTCGCTCCACTGTGAAAATCGCTCGGTAATCATCCGCCGCGCGGTATATCAAGTCTATTCTCCTCCACTCCACCACCCACGACTGTTCGCGTCCATCCACACCCACTATGCCTAATCGCAGTGTCGCCTCCGATTTGCCATGAAGGTCCGATACACACGCACTCAAACTTGCGTCCGCAACCCACCTGTCTCCATCCGTGCGCCCATCAGATGGAACAAGCGAAAAATATTCACCATACCTATCTGTCAGCACCTCCGCGCTGTCGTGTTGGATTCTAACAAGCACTTTCGGTTCATACGCATCGTCGACCCGGATATGCGGTGCCAACCTTCCGCACACTCGGACATATGCGTCGCCGCGAGCCTCCAACTCAAGGAAACGGTTTTCCCTGCTGAGCGTCTCTTGTTTCCTGATTCGCTCACGGAGTGATTCTATCTCAGCTTTCAACTCCTCCAACTCGACTATCGTCGTTGCGTTCTTGCGACGCGACCATATAGACTTCCACGGCATGCCCTTTTTGCCCTCCTGCTCCAATTTGACATCTCCCACCTGTCACCTAGCATCATTTAACTATATGCGACACACAATCAAGCGCGCAAGTATTTCGGTCGTCATCTGCCCGCCATAGCATCACACACCCCGATTCATCGGCGGCTGAAGTTCTCGGATGATTCGCCGTTCCAAATCCTGGCGATGTCGCCTGTCCGGCACGGACATCACATGCACATGAGTCGCCCCTGCAAAATGTGCCCCATCCCACTTGGGGTGGTTGCGCAATCGCAACGCAAATGAGTCTGTCTGACCGACATATAGTACGCGCCATCGTCCGGGCGGATCCGATTGTGCCGCGAATAGATATACGCCTCCAGTCGGACTCCACTTCACCACACTAGCAGGGTCATACACATCGAACCTGTAGTTCAACCACTTGACCTTGTCACGTGTCATCATTGATCACTTTCTCTACTCGGCGGCAATAATTTGTGAGTCGGTGGTAACAACTCTTCCACCACAGCATGTCGCTCCAACTGATAGTATTCTCCGATGCGCACTAGCACATAATTCTCGGGAGCTCCGTCAGTGTCGATGAAATGTTTCGCATCATTATGGCACTCCCAACGCGCGTCGCCGCGCCTGTGATACAGCGAATTGACATCATTCCTAAAGCACGTTGGGCAAAGCCAATGAGGCGGCAACCTATCTGCTGGAGAGCCCGGCTTCGGCACATATACATAAACACCTGAACTAAGTTGGCCTAGTTCATAATGGCGTTTCCAACGAAGCAAGTGCCAATGTGCCCTGACGTGCGATACGACGCGTTTGTCGAGCTCACGCTGGAGTCCCTCTAGCAGAGTGATGTACATTTTAGTCAGGATGAATATAATCGAACGAGATCATTGGTTACTTTGTCGAGCCAGATTCGTGCCAGTTCCTGACTGTCGGCAATGGTTCCTATTCCCGCGTAGGGTGGACCATCAAGCGTGATGCCGCCATCGCGTGATCGAGCCCAGGCGGGTTTCGCGGGATGTAGCGGGTGCGCCACGGGGTAAAAGAACCAAACGTCGCCAGATCCGTCCGTGGCGCTGGTTGCGAGTGATAACGTCGCTTGCCGGTCGGATGAGCCGGGGGAGAGACAATATGCTACATCCTGTAGGAGTTCACCTGCACCAAAAATGATTGCGAGATAGGACAATTGACCGGATCCCCGATCAACGTGCTCCTGGTCGCGAATCGACACTTCATAACCTTTGTCTCGCAAACGTTTGATACCCAGCTTGAGTTCGTTACGGAGTTCGGCGTACAGCTTGTCAGCTTGCGCGCGTTGTACATGTACTAACGGCATCGTTGACCCCTGACCATACGGTGTGACGGTAGATAGACGTATTGTCCATGTAGTGCCTATAGATATCGTAGCGAAGCGCCGATTCGTCTCGCCAATTTCAAGATAACCTGTCAGGCTTCATCCTGGCGTGCAAGGCGAGCTCTACACCATGGGATGCCGGGGGGACGTCGAACGGAGGAGTTGTATTGTATGGTGCAGGCGTTGTGGAAGATTGGTTTCCCAGGGTGAGCCACAAATGTAGGAGGGGGGGGTGAGGATCTTGTCTGGCTTGCTGGCATCTGAGGGCGACGTCGGGGGAAGGTTCGAGCTTTCCAATCGGTTCGGAGGGAACGGTCGATAGTGATGGAGAGCAGGTCGTTGCACGCAGACCCTTGGGCCTAGGTCGCGTGGGGACGCCGGGTAAGAGGATTGACACGCCGCCAGTTGCTTCCCCGCGTGCCGCCCCATAGGCCGCCCCCCGACACGACAACCGCTCGTCCGCGCCGGCTGCCGACGTGATCGAAGCCATGACATCCCGCTCCTCATCCTCCGCCCTCCTCCTGTGCGGCCTATCGCTCACGGCTTGTGAGGTTCCACCGCCGGAACAGGCCGAGGTCCCAGCTACAGACCTAGCGGCCGACACCGTCCCCGAACGTGAGCCCCTCCCGGTCGACTTGGCCATCATCCGGCTCGACGCGAGCGACCCCAACCTCGCGGCGTGCCAGAACCGCGACCTCTCCGGGGGTCCTCCGCGGGAACCCGGGCCCATCGAGGTCGGATCCGTCCTCACCTTCTATCGCGCCCCCCAACCTCCAGCCGCAGATCTAAGGCCCTTTGCGGCGACGTGGGGTCGATCGTCAGGGTCGTGACGCGACCGGGAAACAGGTCGGCGAGACTCAGCGCAGCGTCGAGCGCGTCCCGATCCACGTCCTCGTCCTGGCCGAGCACCACCAGTTCGATCGGAACGCCGGATGGCAGCCAGCACACTCTGTAGAAGCCGGACGAGCTGCTTTTTTCCGTCCAGCGGCTCCGCTGTTCTTCGAAGTTGATGGTGCGCAGATCCCTGACCCTGGCGAAGTGGCGGGGGTCATATGCCCTCGTCAGCAGGTGAAGCGTCGCGTCCTCGATCGGGTTTCCGTCCGTGTCCGTCACCCTCCCGGTTAGAATGCCCGTTCGCCAGACTGCGGTGCCGGCAGCGGAGACCATGGGAACACCGGGCGGGCCGTTTCGGCCGCAAACCTCGGAAAGGGCATCGCTCAGCGCGGGCGCTTCGAGCCGGACCTCGACCAGGCTGTCGACGTCCGCTCCCACCTCCACCTCGACGGACTCGGGTTCGTACCACAGCTGCTCTAGGTACGGATGCGTGGCGTGGAGTGCGTAGGTGCCGACGCCCAGGCGGTCCAACTCGAATCGTCCTTCGGCATCCGTTTCCGTCTCCGTGCCGGATCCCTGCACGTAGACACGGGCGTTCGGCAGCCCGACGCCAAGCGAGTCGACGACGGTCCCCACGACGCGCCTCCCCCGGTGTCCTTCGAAGACCACGCCGGCGTCGCCATGAGCCCGAAGCACCTCGCCGTGCGTGATGGCGACGCCCTCCAGGGTGGCTGCGGGTTGGCCCGTAAGGGGGTGCTCGGTCTCACCCGCCGTGAACATTCGGATGTTCCACGAAGTGACGATCCAGGTGCCGTCCGGGAGGCCGCGAAAGCTCACCGTGCCGCCGGGCGACGCATCCAGCAGCCAATCGGGCACGGGAAGGTTCACGTAGCGGTAGTCCACCCGCTGGAGTTCCGCCGTCTCCGCATCGAGCCACATCGTCCCCGCGATATCCGCCACGTTCCGGTCCGGCACGGGCTCGAACTCCAGCCCGACAAGTCCGCCGACTCCGGACCGGATCCGCAGGCAGTGCGTGTCAAGAAACGGATCGGAGAGGAGAACGCCGGCGTCGGGACCCCAGAAGTCCGACGCATCGGCCGAGAACCTCGCGAATCCTCCGTGCATGAGAGAGTCGGCCGCGCGGGCGACGTACGGTACGGACACGAGGGCCTGCCCATAGGCTCGATCCTCGGCCTCCACCCTGCGTCCGTCTTCGTCGAGAAACCGCTTGATGCCCAGCATTTCGTACCGGTAGAGACCTCGCTCCTGCGTCCAGCTCGCCGCTGCGAGTGCCTTGCGCGCCTCGTCCCATACTCTGGCGACGGCCAGCCCCTCCTCGGGGCGCAGATGGCACTGGGGACGGACGGACACGCTGATTTCCGCCAGCGAAATCGCCTCGATGGGCGCGGCCATCTGCACCGTCAGGGTGTCGCGGGTGGAGATCCTGAAGAATGCCGAGTACGTGGTTCCATACCCGATCCGCTCGGCGCGCAACCGGTATTCGCCGGGGGTGGGGACCCGCAACTCGAACACGCCGGTACCGCTCCGCGTAAGCATCCGCTCGACGCCGCGGCCGTCCCGGTCCACCAGGGTGATCATCGCCCCCGCAATGGCCGCGTTGTCCCCCTCGTCGACGAGCCTGCCACGCACCACCTGGCCGTGAACGACCGACGCAAACGCGTTCTGGAGCACGACCAGCGCGATCGTCAGGCGGATCCTGCGATGGTCGGCGGGCATGGCACCTACCCCTCTCGTGTCAGCGAGCGATCTCCACATGCCAGGGATGCTATGCCCACCGCAGGTACGACCCAACCCTTGAGCCGGACGCCTCTGATGATGGGCCGTTGAGACTGCGGCGGATCCTCGTGTTACGGCCGGTCGGGCTCCGAGGGCGCCCTTCCCGGTGCCGGAGCCGCTACCCCTGCAACCAGCAGGTGAGGATCCATCGTGAACACATCATCTCGGGTCACAGCCCCGCCTTCGCGGGCCACGGAGCGGCCGATTTGCACCCCGGCAAGCGACGTCGTATCGTGCCTTCAGCCGATGACCCGTCGGTCCACCGCCCAGATAGGGAGTACGGGGGCCGACAATTTAGACCCCAGGGACGCTGATCGACGATCAGCGTCCCTGTTTATTTTTTCGTCAGGCTACTCGGCATGAGCATGCCTGATGTCGCAGCCAACGTCCCACGCCACCGCGTAAGAGTGTTCGTGGATTTCTGGAACTACCAGCTCTCCATGAGGGCTCGCGACCCAGGGTTTAACGCGGATTGGTCGAGACTGGGGCCGGTTCTGTCGCGTGCTGCCGCCGAGGTGGTCGACGCAGCCTCCAGGGACGAGTACCAGGGGCTGAACTTCTACGGCTCCTACAACAAAACCACGGACCGAAAACTCCATCGCTGGGCGACCGAAGTCGTGAATACGTTCCCTGGCGTGAGCGTATCGATGGTCCCGCGCCAGAAGAAGCGGTCGTCGCCACAATGTCCGGCCTGCCACGAGGCGATAGGTCGATGCCCGGCCTGTGGCGCTGATATGCGGGGCACCGAAGAGAAGGGTCTCGACGTTCGCATAGCCACCGACATGATCAGTCTCGCATGGGTCGATAACTACGACATCGCGGTACTGGTCTCATCCGATCGAGACTTCGTACCCGTGGCGGAGTTCCTCGAGACGCGAGGAATCAAGGTGATCCACGGCGCATTCCCACCGCAGGGTTCGGAATTAACCGGCAGCTGCTGGGGCAGCATCAACGTGCCCAGGCTGCGGGACGAGTTCAGGCGTTGAGGTCCGCCGGGGGCACCTCCGCGTCCCGGGTCGGAGACTCGCGGATCACGTTTCAGCCTACGTCCGTTAGGGCTGGGCCCACGGACTCACCACGATTGCCCGCCGGCGTGGCGCTCCGTAGGCTTTCCGCCGAGACGATACCCGCTCCTCCGCGCTGACTATCGGACGTGATCGAAGCCATGACATCCCGCCCGTCTTCCGCTGCTCTCCTCCTGTGTGGCCTGCTGCTCACGGCCTGCGAAGTTCCACCACCGGAATCCGACGAGGTCGCAGCTGCGGATGCGGCGGCCGACACCGTTACGGACGCCGCGGCGGACACCGTCCCGGAACGGGAGCCGCTCCCGGCCGACTCGGCCATCATCCGGCTCGATGCGAGCGACCCCAACCTCGCGGTGTGGCAGGACCGGGACATCTCCGGGGATCCTCCGCGGGAGCCCGGGCCCATCGAGGTCGGATCCGTCCTCACCTTCTTCGGGCTGCCGATCGCGCGCACGCCCGAGGACCTCGTCGCGGGCGAGGTGGAAGTCGCCTTCTTGGGGGCCCCGGTCGACATGGGGGTGGGGTACCGCGGGGCGGGTGAGGGGCCGACGGCGCTCCGTGCGATGCGGCGCAGCGTGGGCAGCATGGAGACGATGATCTCGTGGCGCAGCGAACTTACGGCGGTCGATTACGGCAACGCGCCGATCGACAACCTGAGCGTGGAGCGCAGCATGCCGCCGATTCGCCGGATGGTGCGCGAGATCGCGGAGACGGGCGCCATCCCGGTGATCATCGGGGGAGACCACTCGATCGAGTTCGCCAACGTGGCGGGACTCGCGGACGTGTACGGCAAGGAGAACGTCGGCGTCATCCACTTCGACGCTCACTACGATGCGGGGGACGCCCGGCACGGCCACCTGATCTCGCACGCGCAGCCGGTGCGGCGCCTCATCGATGACGGCCACATTCTCGGCCGGAACTTCATCCAGGTGGGGCTGCGGGGCAGTTGGCCGGGGCCGTCGGGCTTCGAGTGGATGCGGGCGAACGACATGCGGTACCACACGATGGCCGAGATCGACCGGGACGGCTGGACCGACGTCATGCGGGAGGTCCTCGACCAGGCGAACGAAGGTCCCGAATACCTGCACATCTCCTTCGACATCGACGTCATGGACCCGGCCTACACCTCGGGCACGGGGACGCCGGTGCCGGGAGGACTGACGCCCCGGGAGGTGTTCTACATGGTCCGCGGGCTCTGCTCGGAGAACAACGTGGTGGGCTTCGACCTGGTCGAACTCAACCCGCTGGTCGACCCCGGCTACACGACCATGCTCAACGCCAAGAAGGTCGTGGACGAGTGCATGACGGGCATCGCCCTCCGGAAGCTGGGCCTCGGAAACCGCGACTACCTGAGCCCCCTCACCCGAGACGACGGCCGCCGCTAGCCGCCGCTCCGGCAGCCGGGGAACGGGCGGCTACTCGCGGAGTTTGCGGGAGCCGAGCCAGATGCCTACGACGCCGATCACCGGGTTGAGCCAGGTGAGCCAGGTCGGCTGGCGGGCGCTCATCGTCGCCTCCATCATCGACACGTCGTCGGGGCGCGGTCCCGTCGCCGCCTCCACCGGGATCAGGATCGACACCACCCCGAGCACGACTAGGATGCCGATCAGAATCATGGCGCCCTTCGCGTCGTGCGCCATGCGGGCACAGACCCGTCCGCCGATGTACGCCCCCACGAACCCGATCCCGATGGAGCCGAGTATCCAGCCGGCGCCGACCTCCCACGTACCCGGCTGGAAGGAGCGCGAGGGGCCCAGCGCCAGCCACAGAAGCGAGGAGAGCGCGAAGAGCACGGCGACGATCGCGATGTAGCCGACGATGGCGGCGAGGATGTTCCTGAGCATCATGACTCTCCCTGCTGTTTTTCTTCCAGAATCTGGATCAGGCTGCCGCATGTATCGTCGAAGACGGCGGTGATGACGGTCTCCAGGTCTTTCGGCGGCTGCACGAACTTCACGCCCTTTGCCACGAGACGCTCGTGCTCGGCTTCGACATCATCGACCGCGAAGGAGGCACTGGGGATCCCGTCCTCCATGAGCGCGGCTTTGAATCGGCGGGATGCGGGGTGGGCGTCGGGCTCGAGCAGCAACTCCGTCCCGTCCGGAGCTTCCTCGGATACCACGGTGATCCAGGCGTACTCTCCCATGGGGATGTTGTGCTTCACCTGAAAGCCGAGGATGTCCGTGTAGAATCGAAGCGCCTTCTGCTGGTCGTTCACGACGACGCTGGTCAGGTAGATTCTCATTCCTCGCTGCCCTCATCCGTTGAGTGTGAAGTGACCGCGTCTTGCGGGCGGTAGCCGGCTCGCTTCGCCCCCATGCTAGGCGGCGAATGGGTAGGTGAACAGGAAGAGGTGGGTCAGGTTGAGTAGGAAGTGCACGATGATGCTGGCTTCCACGCGTCCCGTGACGTAGTAGGCGGCGCCGTAGCCGATGCCGGCGAGGGTGGCCAGAAGGACATACGTGGTTCCGCCGGCGATGTGCACGACGCCGAACGCGGCGGCGCAGGCGAGGAGGGCCACGAGGGCCGGCGCCGGCACCCTCCCGCGCAGGGATCGTCCCAGGTGCCGCTGCAGGATCCCGCGGAAAACGGTCTCCTCGGAGACGCACGTCAGGAGCAGGTTCGACGGCACCCACACGCCGAGGATCGCGGGCCATTTCGGGTCCCACGCCAGGTACCCCACCGCCGTCGCCGTCGCGAGCGTCACGACCGTCGCCAGAATGGCGATGGCCCCGGTGGCGACGAGCGCGCGCCGCCAGGGCGGGTTCTCCTGCGGCTGGACGCACGCCAGGTAGAGCAGGATGCCCGCGAATCCCTTGTCGTAGTTCCAGTACAGCGTGAAGTCGGCCGAGGAGGGCGACACGTACACGCCGTCCAGGACGAGGACGTTGTGGATCCACGGTACCTGGTTGGTGGCCAGGGCTGCGGTGAGGACGACCACGACGCCCCACGCCACGGCCCGGCGAGTCCGGGGAGATTCGGGGCGAACGGCGGCGAGGCAGGCGCCGGCGAAGAGCGCGAGCACGGCGAGCCCCGCCCACTCGACGATGCCGGCGGGCACCGCAGCGGCGAGGGAGAGGGCTGTGAAGCCCAGCGCAACGGAACGGCGACCCGTCACCATCGCGGCTCCGAACGCCGCCCACAGGAGCAGGTACGGAAGCGCGTATGTGAAGTCGACCGCCATGGTCTAGCCCTTGATCAGATCAAGGCTCGCTTTGGCGCCGGTGGTGTGCGGTCTGGAGCTGGGTGACGGCTGTGATGATGGCCACGAGGACGAACGCCAGCGGAATGTCCAGCAGGTTTCCGACCAGAGCCGTGGCCCCCTCCACGGTCTCCGTGCCCGCCTCGTCCAGAACCTCGAATGCCACTATCTCCACGATGCCCAGGCCCCAGAACGGCACGACCCACAGGCCCCACCACCAGCGCAGCAGAGGCGATACCGGTGTCGCTCCCCAGTCAGAAGGGTTCACGGAGGCGCGCCAGATCTCCGTCATGGCCTGATACGGCTTCCAGAACCACGCGATCGGGATGAAGTACCAGCCGACGGCCCATCCCGGCGTGAAGCGCATGTCGGCCGCAGCCAACTGCCTCGCGTTGTGATTGGCGCGATAGATCCACATGAGCACGAGAATCACGGTGGTGAGCGCGATCGCCATTTGAGCCAGGAACCAGAGAATCGCGACGGGCGTCCGGCCTTCCTGCGATCCCGCCCCTCCGTCCGTCCACAGCTCGCCGGCCACCTCCCATGCCGACACGAGCGCTATCGCGATGCCTGCGTAGAGAAAGACCCGCGTCCACTTCGCGAGCACGGTCGGGTCGCGGAAGCCGGCGTCGGGGTCCGTCGCTTCGCCGGTCGCCGGATTGGCGTCGTCCATGTTCTTTCTCCCGGAAGAAGGTGTCGCGCGATCGACTGCCGGAAATCAGGGGTTCGGAGTCAACCTGAGGGCGGCGTGTACCTCCCGTCGATGGCCGTCCAGCCGCCGTCGGCGAACAGGACCGTGCCCGTCACGTAGCTCGCGGCGTCCGAAGCGAGGAAGACGGTCGGGCCGGCCATCTCCGCGGCGCTGCCCCAGCGGTTCATGATGTTGCGCGCGGCGTAGGCGCCGTACCAGTCCGGTTTGTCCTTGATCGGGGCGGTGAGCGGCGTGTCGATGACGCCCGGCGCCACCGCGTTCACCCGCACCCCGCGGGGCCCGAGTTCGGCCGCGGCGGTGCGCACCATCTGCACGATCCCCGCCTTGGTGGCGGCGTACATGCTCTGCCCCGGCTCGACCACCACCGACCGGATCGAACTGAAGAGGATGATGGAACCGGATCCCTGCGCGCTCATGATCCGTCCCGCGGACTGGATGACGTGCGCGCCGCCCTTGAGGTTGAGGCCCAGCACGCGGTCGATCTCCTCGTCGGTGTAGTCGAGGAGGGGCTTGCGCACGTTCACGCCGGGGGTGCAGACGACGACGTCGAGGGACCCGCTGGCCGTCGCGATGCCCTCGAACGCGCGGGTGATGGCCGCGCCGTCCAGGATGTCGAGGTGGGCGGAGTCGGCCTCGCCTCCGGCCGCGCGGATGGTCGCCGCGGTGGCGGCGGCGGCGTCCGCATCGATGTCGAGGCAGGACACGTGCGCGCCCGCCTCCGCGCACCCGATCGCGACGGCTTCGCCGATGCCGGAGCCGCCCCCGACGACGGCGGCCGTGCGTCCTTCCAGGCTGAACATTTTGGTCATTGGGATTCGTTGGCAGGGTTTCGTGTCGTGTAGGGCGCGACACAATGTAGGGGCCGCACTCGCCGGGCAACTCGGCCCGCGCGTCCCCCGGCCCGGAGATCCGCATGCACCCTGAGAGCCCGCCGACCTGCCTTCGACGGGAGGACCGCGTCCTCGCCGAAGTGGAGGCCGCGCGCGACGAGATCGTCGCCTTCACGGCGGAGATGATTCGGATCCCCACCGTGAATCCTCCCGGGGAGGGCTACCGGGAGTGCGCCGAACTCATTGGCCGGCGGCTGGGGGCGATGGGCCTGGCGGTCGAGTACGTGGAGGCGGAGGGGCGCCCGGAGCATACCGCCGAACACCCTCGCGTGAATGTGGTGGGACGGGGGGTCGCTCTCCCGGGACGCCCGCGGCTCCACCTGAACGGCCACTTCGACGTGGTTCCGCCGGGCGAGGAGTGGACGGTCGACCCGTTCGCGGGCGTGGTGCGCGAAGGGCGCATCTACGGGCGGGGGGCGTCGGACATGAAGTCGGGGATCGCCGCGGCGGTGTTCGCGGTCGAGGCGCTGCGGCGGGCCGGCGTCGAACTCCACGGAGCCGTGGACATCAGCGCCACGGTCGACGAGGAGAGCGGCGGCTTCGCGGGGGTCGCGCACCTGTGCGAAGCGGGGATCATCTCGAGCGACGACACCCGGTACGCGATCATCCCCGAGCCGTTCGGACCCGCGCGCGTGTGCCTGGGGCACCGGGGCGTCTACTGGTTCGACGTCATCGCGCACGGCCACGCGGCCCACGGCAGCATGAGCCACCTCGGCCGCAGCGCCATCGATGACATGGGCGCCCTGCTGGAAGCCTTCCGAACCCGGCTCGCCCCCGACCTCGCGACGCGCCTCTCCGCGCTGCCCGTCGTGCCGGAACCCTCCCGAAGCCCCTCTCTGAACGTCAACGCGATCACCGGCGGCCAGGCCGGCGAAGCGACCCAGTCCCCCTGCGTGGCCGACCGCTGCGTCGCCACCTTCGACCGCCGCTTCATCCCCGAGGAGTCGTTCGAGGAGGTGCGCGCCGAGATCGAGCGCCTCGTCGCGTCGGTGGAAGGCCACGACCCGGAACGCCGGTTCACGATCGAGGAGCGCATGGTCGTGCACCCGACCTCTGCGCCGCCCGGCTCGCCGCTCGTGGCCGCGCTGTCCCGCGCGGTGGAAACGGCCGTCGGCCGCCCGCCGGAACTCGTCGCGAGCCCCGGCACCTACGACCAGAAGCACTTCGCCCGCATCGCCGGCGTCGAGCACTGCGTGGCGTACGGCCCCGGACCCCTCGAGGAGGCCCACCAGCCGGACGAGTCGTGCGCGGTCGACGACCTCGTGGCGTGCACGCAGGCGCTCGCGCTCGCAGCGCTCGAACTGGTGGCGGACTAGCCGGTCACGAGGATTGAGAGAAGGGACGCGGGGATCAGCGCCAGCGAGTAGAGCACGTACACGCCGACCGACTTCACCACGGACAGTACCCAGCCGTTCTCGTAGTAGCGTCGGAGGGCAATGACGAAATAGGGGTACGAAACCAGCAGGCAGCCCACCCGGACCCAATACCCCGGCCCCGATTCGGGGAGCAGAAGCGCCACCGCGTAGATGAGAAACGTGAACGTCTGGACGTGGATGGCAAAGACCAGGTGCTCTACGTAGAAGCGTTTCTTCCGAAAATGGAAGACGGCGAGGATCAGCCCGAGGAACGGAAGCAGGCAGAACATCGCGATCGGCATGTTCGCGAGGAAACGCTGGGGGATGACCGAGGGATCGTGAACGATGTCGATCGCCGCCAGCGCGAAGAACCTCATGGTCCAGTGCCACTCCCCGAAGTTCCCCGCCTGGGCCAGGGCAAGAAGAGCCTGTCGGGAACTGCCTTCCGGCCGGGCAAGAATGTCGTCGGCCTTCCTCCGTTGCTCCGGGGGTAGCGCCGCCCGGAAGGCCGCGAGATGCTCTTCCGTGGGGAGCTGGGCGGCCGCGTCTGCCTGGTCCTCCTCGCCCGCCTGGTCCTCCTCGCCCGCCTGGTCCTCCTCGCCCGCGTCTGCCTGATCCTCCTCGGTCAGGCTGACTTCGGCATTCGCGTCGGCCAGGCTCTCCTCGAGCCCTTCGCCGAGGTTCCCCAGCAGCGACAGCAGGAGGAAGAAGACGAAGCTGGCGAAGATGTAGAGCCTGACCGGCGACACGAAGCCGGCCCGGCGGTTGCGGGAGAACTCCCTGGTGAGGCTTCCGGGCCGGAACATGAGCAGCTTCAACGTGCGAAAGAGCCGGGAATCCACCTCGAACGTCTCGCGCACAAACTCGCCCGCGACGGACCAGAGCGCGCGGGCGTAGTCCCGGTCGCTCTGCCCGCAGTGGGCGCAGAAGCTCTCCGGCCGGTCGCGTCCGCAGTTCGGGCAGGCGCGGTCGCCGGCGGGCGTCACGGCTTCCCGGCCACGCGCTTCTTCTCCTCCTCCAGCGCGTCGAGCGCCACCCCTTCCGTAATCCACGCGGGGGCGGGCTCGCCCTTCAGGTAGTGCCCGAACCACTCGAGGATGCGCCGGTGGTAGTCCTTCTGGTTCGCCTCCTCGCGGAACCCGTGGTCCTCCCCTTCGTAGACGAGGAGCACCATCTGTTTCTCGGCGCGGCGGGCGAAGTTGAAGAACTCGGTCCCCTGGTCCCAGTCCACGACGCCGTCCTCGTCGCCGAAGGCCATCAGCAGCGGCGTCTCCATGTTCTGCACCTCGTGGATGGGCGAATTCCGCCGGTGCGCCTCCGGGTCCTCCCAGAACGGCACCTCCATGCGGGCCTGGCCGGTCTCCCAGTGGCTCAGTTCGGCGATGCCCGGGTTCCAGTGCAGCTGGCCCATGAAGCTCACGAAGTCGGTGAGCGGCGCGCCGGCCACGGACGCCGCGAAGATGTCGGTCCGCGTGGGCAGGAACGTCGCCTGGTAACCGCCCCACGAGTGCCCGATGAGGCCGACCGCGTCCGGGTCCGTCACCCCCATCTCGACGGCCTTCGCCACGGCCGCGCGCACGGACTCCAGCGCGCTCACGCCCGGGTCCCGCGCCCGGTAGACGACATCCGGCAGCAGCACCGCGTACCCGTGCTGGGTCCAGGCCGTGTAGTTGTAGTAGTCGCGCTCGCTGGGGACGCGGAAGAAGTGCATCTGCGGCGAGAGGATCTCGTACGTGTACACGATCGTGGGGACCGCCCTGCCCTCCTCGTAGTCGGCGGGGAGGAGGAGGACGAACTGGAGGTCGCGGCCCGATTCGCTCACGAAGTCGACGAGTTCCGCCCGGCCCCACGCCACCTCGTCGATGAACGGGTTGATCGCGGTCACCTGCGCGGGGTCGGCGAGGTCCGGGCCCGCGACGAAGTAGTCCGGCGGGTCGTCGAAGCGCTCCGAGCGGTAGAGGAGAACATCGGCGCTGTCGGCGCGGGTCAGGCCGGCCAGGCGCGCATCCTCCAGGATCAGGGTCTCGCCCAGGTCTCCGTCGCTCGCGTTGGCCCAGCCGCCGGTGAAGCGGGCGTAGCCGCGCTGCTCCGTCCCGTCGTTGTGGAGGGACAGGTAGGGGCGCGAGTCGGGATCGATGCCGGGTTCATCGTCATCGGTGACGCGGGTCAGCCGGTGCGTGATCCCCGTCTCCGCGCCGCGCGTCAGCCGCTCGCCGCCGGAGCCGTCGGGCGCGACGCGCCAGATGTCGTGCTCATCGTAGAGCAGGACGGCCTGGTCGCCGTCGAGCCAACCGCCGGGACCGAAACCGTGCGGGGGGATGACGTCGGTGGGCGTGTCGTAGCCGTTGTCCGCGAACTCGGCGGCCAGAGCCGACGTCATGTCATGCCGTTCACCCGTGGCGATGTGGAGGCTGTGGTACGCGGAACCGTCCCACGAAAGCAGCCAGTCGCCGCCCGCGCTCGGCCATTCGTAGCGCACGCGGGTCAGGAGCCGGCGGCGCTCGCCGGTGTCCGCGTCGATCGCCCACACGTCGTGGTACGGACGGCCGAACATCGCGCCCCACGGGTAGGGCTCGCTGATGTCCTCCAGCGCGTACTCCCAGCCTTCCAGGAGTTGGGTCCCGCCCATGAGGTCGGACCCGAGGACGACCACGCGGTCGTCGTCGAGGTGCCAAACGGCGAGCAGCGACCGCGCGGCGTCGCGGTCCTCCGACACCCTCTGCTCCGGGAAGAGGCGGACGTCGCTGGTGTGCCAGATCTGCAGGCCGGGAAGGTCGGGCTCGGCATCGTCGGCCGGGGCGTCCTCACCCTCCGGATCCTCGTCCTCCGGGTCGTCGTCCCCCGGCTCCTCATCCGTCCCCTCATCGGCATCATCCCCCACTTCCGGCTCGGTCGGCCGGAGCCCCAGGGAGATCATGCGGCCGTCGTCCGACCAGGCGGGGGCGCGGTGCCGGACCGCCTCGAGCGTGTCCGGGATGCCGGCCGCGTCCGCGCCGAGGACCATCGTCTCGACGCCGCGGTCCAGGCCGCGCCACGCCAGCACGTCGTAGGCGGCGCCGTCCGCGGACGCCGCTTCGCGCGAGCGGAGGGCGGCCAGATCCGCCGCGTCACGCCAGCGGAGGCTCCGGTAGGAGGAACCGGAAGCGTCGGCCGAGCGCAGGACTCCGGCATCGGCATCGTACACCTGCACCCCGTTGCCCACGTCCGCGCCCGTCGCGATGGCGAGCGCCAGAAGGGATCCGCCCGGACTCCAGGCCATCTCGCTCACGTTCCCGAAGGAGGTCTCCGCCCCCGTCGCCAGCGTGACGATGCGGAGGTCGGCGCCCTTGCCCGAGGGCTCTTCCGGCGAATAGCCGCGCAGCGCCACATACCGCCCGGAGGCGTCGAAGCGCCCCTCGGAGGCCGCCTCGAACTCGCGGATTTCCCCGGTCTCCAGGTCCATCACCGAGGCCTTCTCGCGGACCGGTTCGTCGCTTTCCGCCAGCCGCTCCCGTTCCTCCGGCGGCAGACCGATGGTCCAGGCCAGCCAGCGCCCGTCGGGCGAGAACCGCGGCTCCGACCCCCACGGAAAGACGCGAGCGGAGTCCTCTTCGATCCTGCGCACGCGGAGTTCCGACGTCTCGTCCACCCGCGAGACCTCGTAGGCGATCCAGTCACCGAGTGGCGAGAACTCGACACCCCCGAGCCGCTCCCAGCGGCCATAGTCGTCCGGCGTGACGAGCGGTCGCTCCTGTGAGGAAGCGGAGGACGGAAGGCCGAACGCGAGCCCGCCAAGCGCGGCGAGCGTCGCAAACGTCCGGAAACGGGAGGCGAGGGTCCGAGTCATCGCGCACTCCTGAAAATCACTGGCTCCAGCCGGTTTCGGTCGGCGGCCAACTCTTCCCTCGCCGAACGGCCCGCGGGCGCCTGCCTGACTGCTTCATCGGCGGCATCGAGCCATGAGCGCAGCCATGCTTCGTGTTTACCCGGGATATCGCTGGTCGTTTTCATGCCTGTCATGATAGCTGTACCACCGTATCCTCCCCAACGTGTCCGGAGCAGGGGTGCTTCTCCTCTTCCCGCATCGACGCCTACGATCGGGTGAGACTCCGGAAACGGAACAGTGCGAGCCACTGGTCGAAGGTGAGGTCGCGGGGTGGTCCGGAGGGATCGAATCGGAGATCCCGGCCCAGGCGGTGGAGCTGGGTTCGCGTGAATTCGGAGCGCAGGCACCGCCGGATCGAGCGGCCGTCGCGGCCGAAGCAGCCCCGGATGAAGCGCCGGTAGTCCGCGGCCTGGGATCGGTCAACGAGCGGTCGCGGGCGGCGCGCGAGCCAGAGCGCGACGACGTCGACGCTCGGAGGGGGATCGAAGTCGGTACGGCGAAGGCGCCGCGCGATCTCGACCTGCCACCACGGCTTGAGCAGCAGCGAGGACAGCGTCTCCCGGGAACAGGGACGGCCGGCGAACCGCTCGGCCGCTTCACGCTGGACCACGAGCCAGGCGTCCCGCGGCGGCGAATCGGACTGGACGAGCCGCCGGACGATGGCGGCCGTCCGATTGAACGGGATGTTCCCCAGGACCCTGTAGGGGACGTCGGGCAGCCGAAAACGCAGGAAGTCGGACCGGACGATCGTGATACGGCTGTCAGTCCGGAAGCGCGCGTGAAGCGCCTCGGCCAGCGCCCCGTCGAACTCCACCGCGACGACCTCACGGCATCGACGCGCCAGCTCGCGAGTGAGGATGCCGTGGCCCGGCCCGACCTCGACGACCAGATCGTTTCGTGTGACGGGAGCCTGAGCGATCAGGCTAGCCGCAAGCGACCTGCTCCGGAGGAAGTGCTGCGAAAGGTCCGCACGCCTGGGTGCCCGTTGCCTGGACACGGCGAACCATCACGAACGTAGACATGCAGTCTCCCGCGCTACACCAACAAGACCGAAAAGCCGTCACCCGCGACGCTAGACCACAGCCGTCCCACCCGCAACAAACCACTATCCCGACCAGGGATCGATCACATCCAGTCCCGTACCCTCGAAGTCCCGCACGTTGCGCGTGACAAGTGCGGCTCCGCGTGTGCGGGATATGGCGGCGATCTGGCAGTCAGCCTCGCCGATCGGTCGGCCGGCGTGGCGGCGTTCGGCGGCGATCTCCGCGTAGGCTTGGGCGGCGGCGCTGTCGAACGGAAGGATACGCTCTCTGAAGCCAAGATTGAGCCAGCGGGTCATGGCAGCCTCGAGCGCGTTCCGCCGCTTGCCGGCCGGCAGGATCGCGACACCATAGAGCAATTCCGCTTCGCTGACGGCCGTCAGGTACATGTCCTGCGCATCGTGCCCAGCAATCCATGCCGCTACTGCCGCCGTCGGTTCAGTGCGCATCAGTTCCGACGCGACATTCGTATCTATTACGAACATGAGAGCCGCTCAGGAGAAATCCGGAGGCGCCCGCATCGGGCCGCGGGGGGGAAGTTCGAGTTCGACGCCGCCAAGGGACGCGAAGCACTCGCGGGTGAACGTCGCGAGGTTTCGCGGACCAGTGCGACGACCGGTGACGGCATCGCGCAGGATGATACGCACTTCCTCCTCCATCGAACGATGATGCTCGGCGGCGCGTACGCGAAGACGCGTCTTTACGTCGTCGTCAAGATTGCGGATCGTGATGCTCGCCATCGGCCGTGCCTCCTCGCGGGACTGAAACGGGGCGGAAAAGCTACCGAATGATTGCAATGCAATCAAGTCCTTCCCGAAGGGGATTCGGCGGGAACATCGACTTCGCCCGGGGCGACGGCGTGGCGGGCCGGAGGGGCCAGTCTTTCGCTTTCGGCAGGGCCGGTCGGCAGGCGCGCCACGGCCAGCGACAGTTCCGCCGCGAACTCCTCGGCAATGAGCCGATCCGCGCGCTTGACCCGCAGAACCAGCTTGGCGGGGTGCTTCAGCTTGAGCCCCTGCTCGCCCGCGATCTTCTCGAACGCCAACAGGTCCGAAGCCGCGATCACCAGCCTGGGGGCCACGATGTGCCACCAGCGGCGAGGAGGCACCGCCGCGCCCGCCACCTTGGCCAGCGGGATCACGATCTCCTTTACGGGCTCGATCGTCTCACTCGTCTCCCAGGTGTCGCCCATCTTCTCGGTCTGCACGGCGAGCCGCCACTGAATGACCAGCTGGTCCGCTTCCAGACGTACGAGGCCGTGGGCGGTCTCGGTCGTCGACTCGTAGCCACCACTCGCATCCCAGAGGTCCGAGCTGCGCTTCAGCGTAAACGGGACTGCGGAGAACGCGTTCATGTCACGTGTTCTAAGGCGCGCACGTCCGATCGACCAGATACCGCCGTTCCGCCACAAGGCCTGCCGGACCTGGGGAAGGTGTCCCGGAACCTCGTTGGGAGCGTCCTGGATCTTGCGATTCGGGGTCCCATGAGCGACCGAGGCGGGCAGCCATCGTGACACAAGGCCGAAGAGCCGTCCGTAGTCGTCTCGAAGGGACGGACGCTGTGCAAAGGCTTGGCTCTGAGAACAGTTAGCTTCTTGAGCCACGGATGGATCGGGGATCAGGGGGTGGGCGTATTGAGGCCCTGCAAGTGAGCCGCTACGACGCATATGACCCCTTTGCGCGCATCTACGACCGGCATTGGGGGTTCTTCGCGACGGACGTTTACCCGGTCCTCGACGATCTGGTCCTGGGGAAACTTCCACCCGGATGCGCCGTCCTGGATCTCTGCTGCGGTACCGGACAGCTTGCCGCCGAGCTTTCAAGGCAGGGCTTTCTCGCGACAGGCCTGGATGGCTCGGAAGCGATGGTCGAGATCGCGAGGAAGAACGCTCCGGACGTGGAATTCGTCGTCCAGGACGCCCGCAACATCGCGTTGCCCCACGGGTTTTCGGCGGTCTTCTCGACCTTTGACAGCCTGAACCACGTGATGAGCCTGGGCGAACTGGAACAGGTATTTGAAGGTGTCTTCGCCGTTCTGGAGGACGGTGGCTACTTCCTGTTCGACCTCAACATGGAAGACGGTTCCCGGTCACGGTGGCGGGGTTCGTTCGCATATGTGGAAGAGGATCACGTCTGCGCGGGTCAGTTTTCACATGATGCGAACGATAGAATCGGCAGGCTCGACATCACGCTGTTCGAACCGAAGGGTTCAGGCTGGGAGCGGACCGATTTCTCTCTGACTCAGCGCTGGTACGAAGAGAGTGAGATCAGGGAACGGCTGCGAAAGGTCGGATTCGGAGAGTTGCAGTCCGTCGATGGGAACGAACTCATCGCGGAGGGCGCGTCGCACGAGGGCAGGATGTTTTTCGTCGCAAGGAAGCCTTAGACGCGTGCGTCGACGCACTCGACCGTCGAACGGAATGAACGTGGCCGGTGATCAAGGAGGCGATGGACGGTGACCGAGGGAGATGGGGAATCGGCCCGGCGCGGCGTGTCCAACTACTGGGATACTCTGGCACCGCATCATTGGCGCGTCGAAAACAACTACCTGGACGTGTCGAGCTTGCGTCGGATTGTCGACGACATTCGCCAACCCGTCCTGATCATCGGTGCCGGGCAAGGGCTGATTGTCGAGGAGCTGCGGCGTCAGGGGCTGCGATGCGACGGCATCGATCTGAGCGCCACGATGCTGGAATACGCCAGGTCGCGAAGAGGCCTGACCCTCGTTCGCGCGAATGCGACTTCGATGCCGTTCGTCGATGGGTCCTATGAGACGGTCATCTTCGCGACCGGCGTCATCGACTTCATGGCCGCGACAGCTTGTCGATGCGGATCGACGACTGGCAGGCATCAAGCAGCTGCTATCTGGTGCGGGTGTCACACCAAGAAGCGTAGGCAGGGGTCATGGGCAGGGTCATTGGAGGACGCGCGAGCGGGCTGACGGTTGAGGTGCCGGGCGGCGAGGTTCCGGGCGCCGAGTGGCCGGGCGCCGAGGTTGCGGCCGGGCCGGGGGCGGCGGATCGGCGCGGCGGGAGGCGACGGCGGCGTTGGCTTCGGAGGGTCGTGCGGTGGGGTGTGACGGCGGTCCTGCTGGCGGTGTTGCCCTTCGTCCTCCTCGTTCGTGGGGGCGTCTTCGCGTACCAGCAGTGGGGGCTGGGGGCGTGGTCCTCGCTCGCCGCGTCGGCGGCCGCCACCGCGCTGCTCCTGGCGTTCTATGCGTGGGCCGTGAGTCGGCGCCTGGGGGCGGGGAAGCGGCTCAGGAAGTTCTTGACCCGGGTCGCGGCGCTCGCGGCCGCGGCGTTCGTGCTCTACTCGCTGGTGGTCATCGCGGGCGGCAACGTGAAGTCGGACGACGTGCGGGCCGAGTACTCGAGCCTTCATCCCCTGCTGCGGATGGCCGTGTCGGTCTTCGTCCTGGTCGACGCCGACGCCGTGATCACGGATGCGGCGCGCACGCCCGAGTTCTACGCCCGCGCGGGGCTCCCGGCCAACGAGGCCTCGCTGCACTTCCGTCAGGATGACGGGTTCGTCCATGCGCTGGACCTTCGCACGATCAACCGGCCGGAATGGCGGAACCTCGCGGCCGAACTCGCGTTCCGGGCGATGGGCTTCCACACGCTCCGCCACGTGGGCACCGCCGACCATCTGCACGTGTCCCTGAGGTCGCCGGACTAGCGGGCCGCGGCCGGGCCCTTGACCGGGCCAAGGAGCCCATGAATCTTCGGGCCTCATTGAGAATGGATCTCATTCTAATCCACAAACGGGAGGAAGCATGTCCCGCAGTCACACCCTGGCTCTCGCCCTTGTCATGATTCCGGTGATGTCGGCCGGCTGCGGCGGGGGCGGCGATACGGCGGAGTCCGAACCCGCCGCCGCGGCGTCCACCGAGGCCATGGGCGAAACGGGTGCCGCCGGCGCCGATGCCATGGCCCTTTTGAACCCCAACCTTGCCAGTGAAGCCGAGTTGACCGCGGCCCCGGGGATCACGGCCGAGGTGGCCGCGGCGGTGATCGGCGGCCGGCCCTACCTGCGCGCGGCGGACCTGCACGCGGCGCTGGCGGAGGCGGTCGGAGAGGAAGCGGCGCTGGCGGCGTACAGCGCGCTCTGGCTGCCGATCAACCTCAACGACGTGACGAACGGCGAGATCCTGCTGATCCCGGGCGTGGGGGATCGGATGGCGCATGAGTTCGAGGAGTACCGCCCCTACGTGGACATGGATGAGTTCCGCATGGAGATCGGAAAGTACGTAGACGAGGAAGAGGTCGAGCGGCTCGCGCGCTACGTGTACGTCCCGATCGACCTGAACAGCGCCACCCGCGAAGAGATCATGGCGGTTCCGGGGATGAGCGAACGCATGGTCCACGAGTTCGAGGAGTACCGCCCGTACACCGACCTGGACCAGTTCCGGAAGGAGCTCGGGAAGTACGTGGACGACAACGAGGTCGCGCGGTTCGAGCGCTACGTAACGCTGAACCCGAACGGATAACGGGCGGACGAGGGCGCGACCGGGCGGGGCGCGGGCTCCCGCGCGGCCCGGCGGAGCAGCTGCGATGATCCGGACCATCGTGTTCTGGCTGCACCTCACGGTGGCCGCGGCGGCCGGGGTGGTGATCCTGATGCTGGCGGCGACGGGGGTAGTGCTGTCGCTGGAAGAGACGGTGACGGGGCTGGCGGAGCGACGGTACTTCGTGGCCGCGCCGGAAGGTGCCGAACGGCTGCGTCCGGAGGGGATCGTGGCGGCGGCGGGGCTCACGGCGACTTCGCTGAGCTATCGGTCGGATCCGCGTGCGCCCGTTCACGTCCACGAGGGGCAGGATCTCTACGCCCGCGTCGATCCGTACACGGGGCGGGTGCTGGCGACGGGACCCGGCGGACTCGAGCGGTTCTTCGAGGGCGTCCACAACTGGCACCGCTGGTTCAACGTCTCCGGAGGCTCGGTGCGCCGTGCGCGGGCGGTGACTGGGGCGGTCAACCTGGCTTTCCTCTTTCTGCTGCTTACCGGACCGATCCTGTGGATCCCGCGGCCCGTCACCCGGCGTTCGCTCGCCAAAGCGCTCCTTTTCCGTCGCGGGGCGAGAGGCGCCAAGCGCGACTTCAATTGGCACCAGGTGGTCGGGATCTGGTCGGTCCTGCCGCTGGCCGCGATCGCGGCCACGGGCGTCACGTCGTCATATACGGCGGTGGGAGATCGGGTCTATCCGGCGGTGGGGGACGTGGTGCCCGCCGGAGCGTGGCCGGCTGGATCGGCGTCCGAAGGCGCGGGAATCGAGGCGGCCGAAGTCGAGGCGGCGGCGATTGCGGGGGACGCCCGTCGCGCCCCGGACCCGGACCTGAGGGCCGCGCTCGCCACCGCGGAGGCGTGGGCGCCGGAGTGGCGGACTCTGATTCTGAACATGCCGCGCCCCACGGACCCCGAGGTCCGCGTCGAGGTGCGGGGAGGCCGCGCGGGCCAGCCTCACAGGAGCGGCCTTCTCACGCTGGACGCCGCCACCGGTGCGGCGCGCACGTGGGAGTCCTTCGCCGACGCCACGCCCGCACGCCGTGCGCAGCAGTTTCTGCGCTACGCGCACACGGGGGAGTACTGGGGGCTGGGGGGGCAGTTGCTGGCGGGACTCTTCTCGCTGGCAGCCGCGCTGATGGTGTGGACGGGCCTCTCGCTGGCGGTGCGCCGGCTACGTCGCTTCGTCAGGCTTCGCCGGGCGCCGCCCACCAGCGGGACGGCCTCAGGCGCTCGCCGCGCCCGCTGATGCGGTCCAGCCAGAGCGCGAACCGCCGTAGCCGCGTGCCCGCCAGCGTTCGCCACACGCGGCTCCAGCGGTCGCGATAGTCGCGGTTGTAGGGGCAGACGCGGATGCAGATCGAGCAGTCGGTGTTCTGGTTGGCCCAGAAGCGGAAGCACTTCTCGGCGTCCGTGGTCCATTTGCGGATGCCCTGGATGTTCGACCGGTTGTGGACCACGGTGGACGGCTCGCCGTCGTCGATGGCCTTCGCGGGGCAGCTGTTCGTGCACGCGCGGCAGATGTCGCACGTCTCCTTCACGCCGAACCGGACGGGCCGGTCGTGGGCGAGCGGCATGTCGGTGAAGACCTTGCCGAGCCGGACGCGGGGGCCGTACTCGCGGGTGATGAGGAGGCCGTGGCGCCCGTACTCGCCCAGCCCGGCCTTGATGGCGAGCGGGATGGCCAGTGCCGAGTCGTTCATGCTGGCCACGGCCCGGTAGCCGAGATTGATGATGTACTGCGCGATGGCCAGCAGCACGATGGTGTCGCGGGAGTAGGTGGCGCCCGTCGCGGTGCCGCTGAGCGCGGAGGGCGCCGTGCTCAGGAGTTCCCGGTCCATGGACTGCGCGATCACGATCACGTTTCCGAGATCGGTGGAGATCTCCTGCGGCTTCTCGTGCTCGTTCTCGCGGCTGTAGGCGTG
>JAPPJO010000055.1 GCA_028820325.1 Gammaproteobacteria bacterium
GCGGCTCCGCCGAGGGCTGGCTGACCCACGTTACGGTGGAGCAGCCAGCCGACCCTGTGTTGAACACAGGAGGCTGGCAAGGGGGGCCGAGTCCCCCCTCGAACCCCCTGCCCGTCGCGCCGCTGCTCGGGCCGCGGACGCACGGGGGCGACGCCCCCGAACCCCATCGTCGGTGCGCTCATGGCTGCTGATGAGCATCGCACCGTGATGGTCGCCGCCCGCGTCACGCCCACCGAGAATGCCGTCTGGCGCGAGAAGGGCGACCGTCGCGACCGTGTCCCCGACCTCCCGTTCCGGTGCGCCGACTTCGCCCGGCCAAAAAGCGCCATCAGCATGACGGTCCCCTCTCCGGCTCCGTTTGTCCACAACGCGGCATCTTCAAAACTACATGGCACGGTCGCGCCGACGGTGCGTTCGGTAAAGATCATGGCCAGCAGGTAGGCCCGCCCTCGTCCGTCGGGCTCCGACAGGTAGATGCGCCGAACCGCACCGTACGCCTGCTCGGACCTGACGTACTCGGGGCTGTCTCCGGTCTTGCCGGCAAACGCCCGCCCGAGACTGTAGAACGGGTCGTTCGAACCGTCGTCCGGGATCCAGCTCACCATCGTCTCGTAGATCCGCACCAATGCGTCGAACGCCCCCTCGTACGGAACGACCTCTTCGTCCGGATACGACTTGTCGGCGTTGGCCGCTCGAACAAGCGGGAACGACGTTTCCCGTCGAAGATCCCCATCCAGCGTCTCGTCCAAGACCCCCGTCGCCAAGGCGTCCGCCAGCGCGGCAAGCTCAGCCCGGGATCTCCGTTCGAACCGCTGCGCCAACATCGCCGCTGCGGGATCGCTCTCCGGCCTTCAGCGGCCCGGGACAAGCGGCGCGCGCAGCGCGTCGAGCGGGGTCGGGAACCGCCACGCGTCCCCGTCGCGTATGAGCGCCGACTGAAGCTGCGGCGGCGGAAGTCCCTCCGTCCACTCCGGCGCTCGGCGGCAACGCCACCGCCGCGGCCAACAACACGAAGGTCCGGATGGACGTCACCGGCTCGCTTTCCATCGTCCAACACTCTTATTCGTCGATCCGGTGAACAACCATCCTATTCTTAGATCAAGATCTACTAGTGGTACCCGCAGAGTTGGTAGAACATCTCGTCGTCCTGTGCGAGGGGCGGCAACTCACCCTTCCGCGGATGATCTCCTCGCCCGGAGTTCTGCCGCACAATATCCGCCGCTTCGCACCAAAGAGAGCCAAGACGCATCGGCCAGACATCTTCGATGTTCGGCGGCTCGTTCGCGGCGACCACGGCCAGCACATAATCCGCTCCGCGGCCCGTACGATCCGCTGAGAATATGGCCTGAAGCGCGCTCGTTAGCTGCCAGTCGCCTGACGGCCCCCTCGAACGTTCGAGTTCTTCCACGGGATCCGTGCCGCCATCGGCCAGCGCCCGGGCCACGATCGTCTCGTAGATCCGTACGAGCGCGTCGAACGACCCCGTGTGCGGTGCCCCATCTCTGTCCCCGTCTCCAATCGCTGCCAAGCGCAGCGTCCAAAAGATGTCGTCCTGAAGTCTGTACTCCTCGGTCATGTCCTCGGGGACTTCGGACGCGAGGATTGAGTCGGCCAAGGCAGCCGCCAGCGCATCCAGTTCGGTCGCAGGATAGCGCTCGTATTCCTGCCGCAATACTGCGATAGCCGGTTGGGTGCGCGCAGCCCAGTTCTCGGGGTGGGGAAGAATCGATGGATCCCAGAACGCCCTCAGCGCGTCCGCCGGCTTCGGCAGCCGTCGTCCGCCGTCTTCGTCCAGCACCATTCCCGGTCCGACCTGGGCTTCCTGCGGCCTATCTCGCTCCTGCGCGACGCCTTCGCCAGACGCCAGAAGCGCGGTCAGCGCGACGACGCCAAGTACCCTGTTCCGTGCTTTCGACTCCATCTCGACACCCTCCGATATTCGTTGTGTATTTGCAGTCAGGGATACGACGAATCCGAGTTCAGCAGCTAGTCGCTCCACCTTCTTGCCCACCCATGATCGCATGCTGTTTCCATGCTCCCTTGAAACGGTATTCCCAAAACGTAGGGCTGGTCGGCGTCGTAAGCTGTCCCTCGAAGGCCGGGAGCACCTTGTCTCGCCAGAACTTGCGCCATGTCTCGGATAGCCTGTCCCGCACGTCGTTTACATTATTCCCTTCGATCCCCTCCAATGCGGCGATCGTGTTTCTTGTCGACGCGGACCGGAGGCACTTGTCCCCGGCGTTGGCGTGGGCCTCCTCGTGTGCAATCACACGGGCCTTCCAAGTGGACAGCGCCGACGATGTCCCGCACGCCGCGTTCACCGCGACAACGTTGGCGTTCGCAGCGTTACTCTTGGCGGCGAAGCACGACACCTGATTCGCCTTCGGATGTGTACCGCCTTTGGGGTTGAGATCGAAATGCAGCGTGATCCTGTTGTTGCCGCTGTGAACGGGTGGGCCTTGCCCCATGTATAGACCCTTCCAAGGGCCGTCCCCTTCGGCGACGAGCGGGACGGTGGTGGTGCCGGCATCGTGCTGCCCCCATTTGCCTTTCGCCCAGCCCGTGCCCCCATAGGTTGCCCGACTACCCTTGGCCGGGGTCGGTCGGTTGAACGTCCACGAGCGCGGGGTCACGTTGATCTTTCGGGAATCGCTGAAGCTGGCGATCTCCCCGGCCGGATCTGAAACCGTTACCGAGACCGTTGTAGGCCCCACCGCCGTCCCCTCCCACGCGGAGGCTCCGTAGCCGGACTTTCTCGCACGGCTCCCCGACGCCGACCACAAGAAATGTAGTGTGCTCAGGTTTACGTCAGTTGGCGCGGAAACGCTGCAACTGCCGCTGTTGCCTCGCATGACCGTCCCATCGCAACGCAGCGTGAACGCTACGGTTATGGGCTCTCCTTCGCCTTCTCCCTCGCCCTCGCCCTCGCCTTC
>JAPPJO010000057.1:0-3766 GCA_028820325.1 Gammaproteobacteria bacterium
CGTTTCCGCTGGAGAGCACTCCGATCCCGAGCGCGGGCACGCTGATCTGCGCACTCGCCAGCGGCTCGCCGGTCTCCGCGTCTTCCACCGTGCCCGTAATGGTGCCCGTCTGCTGAGCCGACACCGGGGCCACCCAGGAGAGTCCCGCGGCCATCATGGCCAACGCGAACGTCAACACCTTGAAGCCCAGGCCGGAGCGGTCGGCTTCAAGAGTGGCGAGTCTCGCGGGATCCACGTTCAGCGCAGTTTCGGTTTCCATGTTCCGTCTCCTTGCCCCAAGGTCGTCGAGGTCCTTGTGTTCAATCTAATGACGGGGCTTCCGAGGCCGGAAGATGTTGCCAGAGCTTCCCGGAGGGAACCGCGCCATTCAGCCTAGTCCGCTGTTGAACGAGGCTGGGCCAAGTCGATATCTTTGGAGACACTGGTCAGGAACCAAGTCCCGTGGCTTCCGACCGGCAAGGTGCTCCGGCCCATGAACTACACAAGCACTGCGATGCCGGTCGACACCGTCACCATGGTGTCGTCCGGCGTCTCCCACCAGCCAACCGAGGTGTTCGGCGCTCCGGTCGGTGAGGACGAACAGCATCACTGCGCGCGGATCGGATTCGGCGGCGGCAAGGCCCTGGGTGGGGGTTGGCCCAGACCGGGTCAATCCGCGAACTCACGGTCGTGATGACGAGGAGGAAGGCTATGAGGAAGAATCAAAACGACGCACGGGTGGTTCTGGCCTCGTTTGCGTTCGCCTTGATGGCCGTCGGCTGCGATGACGGCGGGCTTCTGGGGCTGGCGGGCGATACGTACAATGCGGAGGGTGTGGCGGCGCTGGACCCAGAGTCCCCGGAACGTTGGCAGGTGGAGTACAACCGATTGCTCGCCGAAAACGCCGATGTGCTGCAACTCCACGGCTCCTGGTTCGATGAGAACAAGGAGGCTTGGTGGAACGAAGAGCCCTCGGAGTTCTTCCGAAGGTGGGAACTCCCCACACAGCGTTCGCGTTGCGGGAACGGGCAGGCTGCCGAGGACGCAATCGCCGCCATCGTCGCGGCAATAAGGGCGCGTACGGAGGGGGACACACCCCCGCTCGCTCAACTTACCGAGGCGATCGATGAGTATTTTGGCGTCTTCGGACGAGGTTGAGATACGCAAGAGGCTGCTTCGCTGGCGCGGATTTGCGCTCCGGACGACGCGTCCAACGCTCATCGACGCCCCTGGGGTCAGGGATGGGACACGGCCTCCGGCGAGTCGCCCTCAAGCGCTCGCCGTTGCTCGCAGGGGACCCTCGCTCCTTGCTCCAACGCCATGAACTTCCCGTTCCAGGTCGCACTCGTGCTCCACGAGTGTGCGACAGGGAAGGTCTATCGGATCCAACGGGACCGCCGGGGGCGGATAGAGCGCGTCCCAGCCGCGCACATTGAACGCTCCCCCGCCGATCCTGACTTCCACGATCCGGGGTTCTGGCCCGAACGTGAACTTGCTACGCTCGACCGCTGCCCGGACGTGATCCACGATGTCCCGGCGTGTGATTCCCGCCGGTCCGTCCTGATGCTGGGGCTTCATCGTCCGATGCTCCTGTAGGTGTCTCCGTTGCGGATCAGCTCGACCGATTCCGAGGGGGATTATATACGATACTTGCCAAACCCGGATGAAACATGCCGGCCTTCGGGTCCGGGAAAATCCTGACCCGGTTCCGGCCCCATTCTCCGGCGCCGTAGGAGCGCCGACTTCGTTTCGTGCGTGCCATCGTTCGATTCCTCTCGTTCGATGGACTGCACGATCTGCGCGGACGAAGTATCGTGGAGAGAAGCCTTCTCCGCCAGCCGGTCGCCGCCCATGCGGGCCGCATCGCCGTTGGCGGGCGCTTGGTCGTGGATCCCGTCATCCCGGTGTCGTACCGGACATTCCCGAACGGGAACACGATGAACCCCAACGCACGCCAGCGGACTCATCGCTGCGAGCGCTCGGGAGCCGGACCTGCCGCAACAGCCGTCAAAGGTGTAGCTTCTGGTTTCAGGTTCGTGAGCTCGCTGGCTCGGGATCAGGACGGTCCCGCCGGGGATGGCCTCACCAAGCTTGACCGGAGGGAGGGGTGTTGGGCAGGCGTTGTCCGTATCTCGCCCTCCGTTAGCCCAACCGGTTCATCGCGAGTTTTGACTGGCACCCTACACTCCGGAAAGAGGTGAATCGCACGTCGGTCCGAGTCAGGACGGAGCCCGTGGACATCGTCGCGCGCATCCCGGTCGAAACATCGGTGGTCATCCAGACACCGGATCTGCGTTGGTATTCCTCTTCGAGGGACCGATGGAGGAGTTGAACAGTCGCGCGCCGACCGCCGAACTGGTGGGGTATCCGGTCTTTCGGGTTAGGTCCAGGACCGTGACGACCGATCCAAGCTGGGCTTGGTGCGAAGAAGGTTCGTCGGTGCTCGCCGTGTCTTGGTGAGCCGACGAGCGCGATGCGCGCATCGCGGTGTGAACCCGTCCGGACGCCCGACGGAGCAAACTGCAAGACTCAACTCGAACGGCCAGCCTCCAGGATGTTGAAGAAACGCTTCCCCCCGCCTGCCTCGCCATCGAGCGACAAGAGTTCGATCATCGGCCCGGGGATGTCCGTGGTCGGCGACTGCAAGACCACGGGCGCGATTCACGTCGAAGGCCGAGTCGAAGGAGATATGGAAGCCGGAGCGGCTGTTGTCGTCGGCAAGAACGGCGTGGTTCGAGGCAATGTCTCCGCCGAGGACGCCGTGGTCTCGGGGCGTGTCGAGGGGAATCTGACGGTCTCTTCGCGGCTGAAGATGCGAGCCACCGGTCGCGTGGAGGGTGATGTCGACGCTCAACGGATCGTGATGGAGGATGGCGCGGTGATCGACGGGACCCTGAAGATGGGAAGCTGATCGGGCCTCGAAGTCCGTCCTTCCCCGATGGGACGCCGGTGTCGGTCCAAGGGTCTGCATCGGTGGTTGAGGTGCATGTGCATGGATTTCGCCCTTCCGCCGGACACCCGCCGGTTCCGCATGTCGCGGGCCACCTTGCAGTTGCGCCACGGCAGCGGGATCGCCGGTGCCGATCCGGGCCATGAGGCCGTGTCGGGGAGCGACCCTGTGCCACGCCGCAGAGGGCCTGAACTGGAAGCGGCTGGACCACTGGTCGACGGACGCGGCGCTGAGCAGTTGGTACGGAGTCAACACCGATTGGGAGGTGCAGGTGATGGCGCTGAATCTAGGCGGCAAGGACCTGAGCGGGCCGATCCCGCGCCGGAGATCCGCAACCTCACGGCGCTCTATAATCTGCACCTCCAGCGCAACGCCCTGAGCGGTCCAATCCGCCTTGAGATGGCGAACCTCGCGGCCCTGAAATGGCTGGAGCCTTTCCGAGAACCCCGGCCTTTATACGCCCGATGATTCCAACTCTTGGCTTGGCTCGCCGCGCCGAACGTGTATCCGCCTCCACGCTGCGCGGGCGGCGGGTGAAGCTCGTGTAGGCCTAGCACCTGCGAGATACGCCGCCCGTCTGGACGCTTGGCGTGGGGGTCCAACATCAACGAACCGGACGATGCTGGACGGATCGCGTTCAAAAGCAAGTCCAAGGGTTCGCGCGCACCTGCGCCTTCCTCACCTTGTCCCTCCGCTACAACAAGGGAGGTTGGGCGAGTTGTTCCGCCGGGGCTTGGGGCAAGGGACGCGAGAAGGGCGTTGCACCTCTTCGGTGTGCGGACCTGTCGGGCTGAGTCGATTTCGCTGGCCCGTCTCCGCAGCGGCACCTGCACACGG
>JAPPJO010000057.1:3866-26081 GCA_028820325.1 Gammaproteobacteria bacterium
CTGTCGGGCTGAGTCGATTTCGCTGGCCCGTCTCCGCAGCGGCACCTGCACACGGGCGCAATCGACGAGCTTCCCGGATCGTCACCACGAGAAGCCGACCGTGTCATCCGCGTTCCCGCAGGAGTCCTCCACCGATGACTTGGCACCCTCCGGTGCCTTGGGTCACGACCGCATACGTCCGCGCAAACGTGGAGTGCCGATGCGCACTCCGGCGCTTTCGACGTGCGCACCGACAGGACGGTTGAAGCCCATGCAGGCGAATGTCTTGCGCCCTGCGTCCCAAGCGGTCGGGGCCGCAAGGAACGAGAGGGCTGATCTGGGATCGACCTAAAGGGTCGCTGCCAGGATCCCTAGCGGGAAGGCACCCTGCAATGGCTCGGCGTCGACAACGTCGCCGGCCATCCCCGGCATTCGCAAGACGCCAAGTCCGCGGCGGTGGACGGCGAACCCCAGAACGGGCGTCTCGGTGACCGAGATCACCCCCGTCTTGTGCGAAGTTAAGACCGGGCGTGTTCTCAGATCTGCTGTCCGTCGTCAAGAACTTGACCACGGCCACGATGCCGGGCACAGCCATCCTCGGGAGATGCTGCATGGCCGTGGCCTCGATCTCGCCCGCCTCCACGCTCCGTACACCCTCGCAGCAGCAGCCGAGGGCGGCGTGGTCCGTCCCAGGCCAGCGTTGGCCGCGTGGAACATGCATGACGCGACAGCCGTCAGCCGAGCGGGAAGACGAAGCCCGCCTGGACCGCCACTAACCTCGTCCGTTCGTCGCCCGACTGCTCCCTCAGGCCCCGGTAGTAGATCCCCTCCATGCCAACACTCGCACCGGAACTGCCGGGCAACGCCATCTCCACCCCTGCGCCCATGGCGACTCCGGCGTCGCCCACCCCGCACGCGACCGCCAGATCGCCTTTGATTCCGCACGACAACTGCTTCCCGACCCAAGGGCCAAGGAGGACGACCAAGGACTGCGGACCAGATGTCCGGGCGCGCAACAGCGCCGAGAACTGAAGGTAGCTCGTCGAGAGGGTCCGGCCGCGGTCGGGCTCTCCGTCGGCGTCCCTTCCAGACCCCGCACCCCCCTTCTGGGCGTAGGCGGCACCGATCCGAAGACCGAGAGCACCGCTGGAGTTGGGGACCGGGAGGTCGACGTCGGCTCCGAGGATGAGCCCCCGAACCGCGTCGGTTGCGCCACCTGGACAATCCGTCTCTGGCGGACACGGATCGTAATCGATGTGGCCGGGAACGGCGAAGCTCGCGTTGCCCACCCCGAGTCGGACGCCGACATCTTTCTGGGCGGCCGCGGCCAGCGGAGTCGGGAACAGGATCAGCACAAGCACGATTCGGCCCATTCGGTTCTCCTCCTGGTGGTGGCGGTGCCTCGGGATCTGGCCTTGTCAACAGCAACTCGTCCAGTTCCGGATCGAAGCCATACGGAACCGTGGCGACGGAGGTTCCGCCAGCGCTGGCCGATCCGTGCCTCGACCGGCAACGGATCAATCGGACAACGGTGCTCGCGCAACCGTGATGCGCCTTGGCTGGGGTCTCCGTTTCGCTTGCATGTCCCCGACCCTTGGCGCATGTTTGCACCTTGCTCGCTGCCTGGAGATGCCGCGTCGGCCAACTGCCGACCACAAGGGGAAATCGGCTGTCGGGACTCGGTCCGCCAGACCATGGTTTGCTGATTCGCACGGAGAGGCGGGGATGTCGGAAGACCGGAACCGAGTCCAGCGGATCGGCACGACCCGGTTCAGGGATGTGCATCCCGTATTCGGCTTTCTGTTCGGTGCCTGGGTGCTCCTTTGGATCGCTTCCGAGTTGTTCGCCCATCCGATGGACGACTGGTTCGAACGGGTGGCCGGTGGCTGGCTGGAGCGCTCGTTCGGTTTTCCACGTTCCTCCGGCGATGGCTGGATCAGGCTGGCGCTGATGCTCTGGCTCCTGGTTTTGGCGCTGGTCGGCTTGCGGTGGGGTTTGAAGGCGGACGGGAGCGGGCGCGGCGCGTTCTCGACGATGCTCCGCACAGTCTTGGCCAAGATGGGGCCGTGGGCGACGGTCAGCCTCGGCGGCGCGATCGGTCCGGCGCTCGGCCTCCGCATCGCGTCGCTGCCGTTCCTGCTGGCGGGTTACGACTCCGACTTCTTCACGTTCGGCCCGTGGTGCCTGCTGTCTGGGGGCGTCGTGGTCTGGCTGGCCCCTCACTTTCGAATCCGACCACCACCCGGACGTTGATGCGCCAACCAAGACGCACTCGCTGCCCTTCCCGCAGGGATTGATAGACGGGGCCGCAGCGGAGGGTGTCCGGGAATGCACATCCCAACCATCCGCGGATGCGCGCACTGGGCATCGAGGGCGTGACGCGCAGACGCTTCAAGACGGGCACGACGAAGCGGGAGGCCGGCGCGAAGGACCTGGTGAACCGGGACTTCTCGGCCGAAGGCCCCGACGAGCTCTGGGTCGCCGACATCGCGCGGGGCGCGCAGGGGCTGGCTGGCTGTACCTCGCCGTGGTGCTCAATGCGTGGAGCCGGCGGATCGTTGGCTGGGCGATGGCGTCCCGGATGTCGGCCGAGCTGGTGGGCGACGCCACCAGCCAACCGAGGTGTTCGGCGCTCTGATGGGTGAGGACGAACAGCATCACTGTGCTCGGAACGGATTCGGCGGCGGCAAGGCCCTGGATTGCGGCGGGTGGGTCACGGGTCCCGACACGCCGTGCCGAGTCCACTGCCACCGCTGGGCGACGGTGAGGGTCTTCCAGCGAGCGCCACCCGCTCGCCGGACTACGACTTGGTCATCGTGAGCACGGGTCCGGGCAGCCTGCTGCTATCGCTCGCGCGCGCACGGACGCTCGCCGTGCCCTCCTGGAAGCGAATCTCACGTCTTCGAGACGAATGACGGCTTCCGCAGACGAGATTCTCGCGCGGTTTCGGAAGCGATGTCCTCTTGGCGACTGTCCAGCAGGCTGGTAGTGTACCGGAAGCTTGGAGCGGCAAGGAGGGAGTTGGCGCAATCCGGGTCAAGCGGCAACTTCCGGTTCCGATGAGGAGGAGAAGGCGATGAGGAAGAATCAGAACGACGCGCCGATGATGCTGGTCGCGTTTGCGTTCGCCCTGCTGGCCGCTGGCTGCGATGACGGCGGGCTTCTGGTGCCGATGGATGACAGGCACAATGCGGAGGCCGTGGCGGTACTGGACCCCGAGTCCCCTGAACGTTGGCAGGCGGAGTACAACCGGTTGCTCGCCGAGAACCCCGATGTCCTGCAACTCCACCGCTCCTGGTTCGACGATGACGAAGAGCCCTCGGAGTTTTTCCGAACGTGGGAACGGCCCGCGCGGCGTTCACGTTGCAGGAATGGACGCACATCCGAAGAGGCAGTTGTCGCCATCGTAGCGGCGATACGGGCGCGCACCGAGGGAGTCGCAGCCCCGCCCGCGCAACTTGCCGAGGCTCTCGACCAGTACTTTGGCATGTTCGGACTAGGATCATGATGCGCGCCGTTCGCGCCATCGCGACCGGGGTCGACGGGGCGGAGCCCTTGTCGGCCCACCCTCGACGCTCTGGCCCACCGACCCGGTCCTGCGGGATCTGGTGTCCGCGACCCGAACGGGGAGGTGTACTGTTCCTATGGCCCTCTGTTGAACCGGAGGAGGGTGATCCGGGGCTCGATACCCGCTGAGTTGAGCACCTTTTGCGAAAAGGAGGGTGCGACCAGGATGCCGCGCGCCTTGTCTGCGGGTACACCGCTCGACTCCATGTTCCCCATGTAGGACGTAAGCTGGGTGTAATCGCCCCGTCGTGCCTCAACGATCTTCAGCTCGATTGCGATGCGCTCGCCCGACTTGCCCTTGGCGAGGAGATCAACCCGATCACTGCTGCTGTCGCTCAGGCGCTGCTGCTTCCCGACGAGGTAGATGGGGCGGTCGAAGCCGAAGTCAACAGCCTCCCAGTTAGCCCACAGGAAGTCCTCCAAGTCCTTCTCCTTCCAGCCACTTGGAACCGGGAGAAACCCTCTCGGTGGAGTCTGAAGCCGTTCCAAGGTCCATTTCGCTCCCCGCTGCGCGCTCGGCCGCGGCTCGCCTGAGAACGGATCGGATAGGCCGTGGCCGTTCTCCGTGTCGTTCTCGTCCTCTTCAAGGTCATTCAGATCGTATTCGTCTTCAGGTTCCGGCAAGTCGGGGTCGTCGTCCTCCAGAACCACCTGCGTCTCCTTGAAGTACTCACACACGCCGTACTGCAACCCCCACTGATCGTACAGAACATCTTCCATCGCATCGTCGAAGAGGAGTCTCACCAGCTTCGAATCATCCGCTCTGGGCGTGATGCTCCGACCGGAGGCGTCGGCTCTTATCAGAGCCAACACGCGCTTGCCGCCCTTCGAAATGACCAACTGAGCCACGGCGTTGGCAGCGCCCTCCTCACCACGGTCGAGGGTCAGGGCGTCCCACCATCCGACCGGATCGTCGCCGGTGACCAGCACGCCGAATGCGCCCATGATGTGCGCACGAGTCTCTGCCGGTGTACTCGGGAGTGCTGCGAGCACTTCGATGAAATCGCGAACGTGGATGTCGGTAAAGAACATGGCGGTGCGAGCCAGAGGCGTTGGTCGAGTCCCCAAGCCCGGGGGCGAACCAAGTAACGTAGCGCAGAGCACTTTCAGATCAATTGGGGTGGCTCTGAGCGCCGATCTGGCGGACGCTCTGACACTCGTGAAGTGGCGGATTGGCTAGGAGAGATTCCATCCCCTTGGACCCTCGAACTGCCTTGGCCGGAAGGCAGCAGGTTGCAACTTGGCGGACCCCCACTCGCGGCCGCGCATCCACAGAGCGGACGCCCTGCAAACGAACGAGCCCGCCCAAGCCCAATAGCCGACCGCTAGATCGCCCGACGGGATCCAGTAGAGAAGGTTCAGCACCGCCGCGCCCGTCACGCACCAAGTCAGCCACCGGAGCTTCGCGCGACGGACGCGACCGGTCAGGAACAGCGCGAGGAGCACCAGAACGCTGCTGAGCGCACTCAGCGTTTCGCCCGGATTTCCCCATTCGAGAGCGAGTTGAAAAGCCTCCCAACCCCGAAGGTGCCCGGTCGCGTCACCGACGGCGGGCAGGACCCAGGACGCCGCGAACACCCCCCCGCCAGCGCGAAGCAGGTGCCGCCACCTCGGCTTGCCCGCCTTGGCGAACTCCCTTGAAAGCGTCTTCGGCTCGCCGATGGCGTACCGGGCCAGCGCAAGCGCGCGAGCGGGAGTCAGGGCTTTGTCCAACTCCAACTCCAGATCGACATGCGCCCGCAAGTGGTCTTCCAACTCGTTCACCTCGCGCGGCGACAGGCCGTACCGTGCCGGCGGTCATTGGGGTCGGGTTCCGATCCGGCTCCACCGTATTTCGCGGATGAACGGGAATGGCCGGTAGGAATCCCGGTTGTAGGAGAAGTAGCGCACGATGACCCGTCCCTCGAAGCGCCAGCGCTCCAGAAGCCCCCAAGTGCGCGAATCCAGACTCGCGTCCCGATTGTCGCCGAGCATGAAGTAGCGGTCGTCGGGGATCACGAGGGGACCCCATGTGTCGCGGGTCGGCCGGTAGTTCTCCCTCGGACCATCAACCAGGATCTCCTGCTGCCACAGCATCGGAGCCGCGGAGAAACCGGACTCCCCTTCGGTGTGCATCACGTATGGTTCGTCCAGCACCCGCCCGTTCAGGTACAAGGTCTTATCCCGCATCTCCAAGGTGTCGCCGGGCATACCGACAAGCCGCTTGACGACGGTCAGCTTGTCTTCGTGCGGGGGATCGAAAACCAGGATCTCCCCTCTCTCGGGCTCCGAGTAGCCCGGGATGCGGATGTCGGTGAACGGAACCCGCGAGCCGAGCGCGGCCTTGTTGACGAGCAGGAAGTCCCCCGCCGACAACGTCGGCTCCATGGATCCGGACGTGATGGTGAAGGCCTGAAGCGCCACGACGCGGACCGTCAGAAGGCCGAAGACGAGGCACGCGGTCCTGACGAGCGAACGCCTGAACGACGGTCTTCGCCCTTGGAACTCTGGCTTGTTCTTTCGCATGGCGGGAGGATACTAACGGATGATCCAATACCCGTGCAAACCAAGCTGCGACCGAGCCCTAGGTCTGGCAACGGACACCTGTTCCCGACTCGGCTCCGTCGAAATGGCCTTTCTGCAAGGACTGTTGGACGGGGAGCAACCCGGTGCGGAGGGTGTCCGGGGTGCGCACATCCCCTACCCTCCCCGATGCCCGCTCTGGGGCATCGAAAGGCGATTATATGCTAGCCTGAACGCGGGCACGCGACGCGGGAGTCTCCTTGTCGTGACCGACCGACCGTTCGGGCCGGTATCGGTGCAGGGCTCGCGCGACCCGCCCCGGTAGTCGGCTGGCAATTCCCTTCCGGTACTTCCGGGGCTTCTCCACATTTCCACGTCGTTTTCCACTCATCGGTCCGTTCCGGTCATCCGTGTCCTGAACTCATCGAACTCCCGGTAGAAGTGCCGCAGGAAACGCTCGTTCACTTCCATGCGGTTGCCGAGGTCGGCAACGGCTGCCTCTATGCCGTCCAGTCGGTTGTCGACTGCGGTAAATCCGTCCTTCAACTGGTGGCTCAACTCCAGGAATTGGCCCCGCAGCTCATGAATCTGCCCGCCCAGCTTCGCGGCCACCGCGTCCGCCAGCACGTCGCTCGTTTCGAGCCGGTCCGCCACCGCGTCCGCCACCTCGTCGATTTGCTCGTTGCTCATGCTCTTGCTTCCCTGTGGGTGTATTCCTTTGCTCGCAGGGGATTCACGCTCCTCGCTCCACCATGAACTCCCGTTCCAATTCGTCGAACTCGTGCTCCACGAGTGCGCGACCCGGAAGGTCCATCGGATCCAAGGGGACCGGCGGGGGCGGATAGAGCGCGTCCCAGCCGCGCACATTGAACGCTTCCCCGCCGATCCTGACTTCCACGATCCGGGGTTCTGGCCCGAACGTGAACTCGCCACGTTCGACAGCTGCCCGCACGTGATCCGCGATGTTCCGGCGCGTGATTCCCGCCGGTCCGTCCTGATGCTGGGGCTTCATCGTCCGTTGCTCCTGTAGGTGTCTCCGTTGCGACAGCAACTCGACCGATTCCGAGTTGATGCCCCGCAGGATGTCGAGGTTATCACCCGTCCAGACGGTCCGGCTGCGGAAGTTCGGACGAACTTTCGTTGCTCGTACTCCGTGCCGCTGTAGGTGCTTCGCGCTCAAACGGTGGAACGTCCCTTTATGCGCTCGCTTCAACGTCGCCCAGAAGGACTCGACGGAATTGGTGTGCGCCATGCCCCGGACGTACTCGCCAACCGAGTGCCTCACCGTCTCGTTCCGCCGATCCGCGCCCTTGTGAGTGCGGGTGTCGTCCGTGTAGCGTTGCGCGCCCAGGCTCGCGTAGCGATCCACGAAACCCTGCAAACGTCGCTTTTTCCGTGCGCTCGATCAAGCGGGCCGAGACCTGCCCGGTCGCCCTGTCCCGGGCCGCGACGACCGCAGTCTTCCCGACCGGACCGCGACCCGTTCCCACCAGTTTCTTCCGCTTGCCGCCGAAGTAGGCTTCGTCCCCTTCCACCGGGCCGCAAGTCCTCAAGCAACTCGGCGAGCTTCTTTGAGTCCCTGATCGCCTGCCGTCCTTCAATCCGCTTCGCACCGCCCTCGTCGTCGCTTCGGCCATCTGCCTTGCTCCACTCGTGTCCCGAGATCAACGGAGGACCGACCGACCGATGGGGGGCACTGCGATCCACGGTCTGGAGCCTCCCCCACAACACCCGGCCGGATCTTCGTTACCGACGCGGCCGCCAACGAGTTGGGGTATCTGCCGTGCGTCCCGACCCCGCGGAAGCTCCGGCACCAGCGGCGATGTCTTCCTCGGCGAGCTGGACGGCTGCGTCGTGCCCGAGGAAGTGGTGACCGTCGACGAGCACGATCTCTCCGGGATCGACCATCGAGGTTTCCGGGTTCTCCACGATCTCCACTACTCGGTCGTTCTCCAGCCCGGTGGTGACGTAGCGCCACTCGGCGCGGCCGATCTCCGCTTCCTCTTCATCGAAGACGAAGAGCATGGTGCGCCGGTCGCGCTCGAGCACAGCCGAGCGCGGGACCAGGATACGGTCGGTGAAGTGCTGCGCGTCCAGCGAGACGTTTGCGTACATGCCGGGCTTGATCCGGCCGCCGGGGTTGGACAGCAGCACGGTCACGCGTGCCGCGCGGGTCTCGACATCGATAACCGGGTTGATGGTCTCCACCGTACCGGTGAAGGTTTCGCCGGGAAACGCGGCGAAGGTCATGGTGGCGCGCCGGCCCTCGTCCAGGAGTCCGATTTCCCCCTCCAGCACCCGGGCCTCGACCTTGATCGGGTCCAGTTCCACGATGGTGACCAACTCGTCGTTCTGTGCCACGAGCTGGCCGGCCACGACCAGCAGGTCGGCGATCCGCCCGGCGAAGGGCGCGCCGATGCGCGTCCACGAGAGTTCCAGCTCCGCTTGGCGAACGTTCACCGTGGCCTCGTTCAGACCGCTGCGCGACCGCGCGACGCGCGCCCGCTCCGCCCGCACCTGGGGATCGGCGATCTCGTCGTCGAAGAGCACGATCTGCTCGTATTCGGCCTGGGCGCCGGTGAGACTGCTGGTGGCGCGCGCCAGCGCCAGCGCGTACTCGGTGGTGTCGATCTGGATGAGGAAGGCATCGGCGTCAACCGGATCGTTCTCGCGCACCATCACATCCCGCACCTGGCCGGCAACGCGGGCCGAGAGAGTGGCCTGGCGGAACGCGGCCGCGCGCGCCGACGCCGCGATGCGGATCCAGAGCGTATCGCGCAGCACGCGTGCCCCGCTAACCGGTTGTGCGCGCCGGGCAAAGCTCTCCAGCGAGGCCTCGCGCACTTCGAGCGCAGTCGCCTCGGCAGGGGCTGCGGCATCCTCTTCCTCCGGAGTGGGGCGAAGCCTCAGGTAGGTCCCTCCGCCGAGCAGCACCGTGATGATGACCGCAGTCGTAACTCGTAGCGTCGTCTTCGAAAAACTCATGAGCCCAATTCCCTTCGCCGAACAGGCGATCACCTCCTACCGCACGTGCGGATCACCGCTCCTCAACGACCTGCCAAAGTGGGTATTGGCTCCGATGGAACGGTGGCCAAGCGCACGACCGCAACACGCTGTAGCTCCTCGGAGTCCGTCACCACGCCGATCGCGACCGAGTCCGTCAGGCGATAGGGTGTGAACCCATCGGGAAAGACGGCCTTCTGGAACCGTGGGGCGGCATCGTCAAGGGTAACCGTCATCCAGGTCCTGCCGTATCCGAGAGGATGGGACGAACCATCGAACTCCTGAATCCAGATCCGTCCCGGGGCACAGCGCAGATCGATCCCGAGCGGGGCTTCCGCGGCCAGGTGGTCGCCCGCACGCGCGAGCATGTCCGCCACGGCGCGTTCGATCTCGTCTTCGGCGACGTTCGCTCCTCGCATCTCGTGACGCATCATCGCGCGGACATAGCCCAATCGCTCCTCGTACGACAGCGGACGCCCGGTCCACGGAAGCGCGATCTGCCTGTCCTTCGTGCCGCTGGGGCGGTAGAGATGAAGGCTCCGGTCGACCGGGTCGAGCACGGCGGCGACCCCATCGGCACACCCGTCCCAGAGCGGCACCGGGCCAAGACCCATGGCCGGAACGCGGCTCGCGGCTCCGGGAAGGTCGACGCTGAAGTCCACGACCACGACCGGCTCGGCATCACCGTGCGCGTACCGCACGATCTTGCCTTCCCAGAAGTCGTCGCCCCGGCTGATCCCATCGGGATAGCTGGCCGTCCAGAATCCGGAGTTGTCCTCGACGACTCGAAACGGATCGCCGAAGGTCACGCTCCTGATACCGGCGCGAACGGATTCCCGGGCGATGGCTGTGGGCGTCGAACTCACGAAGTTGCCCGTTGCATCGAACACCGAGCGCCTGCGGGTGGCGAGATCCCACGCGACCACCTCGCCGGCGGACGTCGCCGCGGACAGGATCCAGGGGTTGCGGAGTTCCCCCGGCCCCTGGCCCGAGCTGCCGAAGTCGGCGAGCATCCGGCCGGAGCGATCGTACGCCCGCAGAAAGGGTGCGGCTCCGGTGAGCACCCAGATCACCTCGCCGGACTCGATGATGTCGCGCACTCCCCACAACTCCTCGCCTTCCTGGAAGATCGTGAGCGCCGAAGGGTCGATCTCGACCTCGGCCGTCGATGTGTCCGGGAGCGTTGGGGCGCACGCGCCAATGCCGAGCGTCACGAGCATCAGCAGCGGCAGGATTGGCTGCAGTAGCCGCCGTTGACTGTGAACGAGCACACTTGCCAGGGCTGCGAGAGACGCGACCGCGGCAGCCAGAACCGGTGTCGCGACTGAATCGGGAGGTCCGAGGTAGCTGGTTCCGCCCATGAGGAGCAAGCCGGATCCGAGCGTCAAAGTGCAGGCCACGAAGCCCGAGACCATGCCCAGGCCCTCCCGCCACGGACGCTGTCGGGGAACGCCTCGCGCCTCGCGCTCCAAGGTGCCCATGATCGCGTCCACGCTGGGCTCTGGGAGCGGCGTGTCGGAGGCGCCGACCTGCCGGATCGAGACGATCAGGCGCAGCGTCTCGGCCACCTCCGCATCAACCGTTCCATCCGCCGACGTCGCAGTCGGTGCTGCCTCGCCCTCCACGGCGGCCGAGACGAGACGGTCGGTCGTCTGAGCGTCCACATCGACCCGCCCGGCACCGCGCCGACCGGACAGCGTTCGCATCTTCTTCAGCATGGGGGTTCTCCTTTGGTTATCAGGTCTCGACGCCGAGCCGGTCCATCTGGCGCAGCTTCTTCAGGCCCCGATGGATCAGCGAACGGACGGACACCTCCTTCACGGCCAGCATCTTCGCCACCTCGGCAGTGCTCCGGCCTTCGAGGATGCGCAGCAGGATCGCGTCCCGCTCGCGCTCCCTGAGCCGCTCGAGCGCCCGGTACAGCGCGGCCGCCCGCTCCTGGCGGTTCAACTGGTCGGCCGGATCGGGTGTGTGGTCGGGGAGATCGCCGTGGTCGTCAAGGCGGACCAGGCGTCCGTACCGACGTTTGCGTGCCTCCGTCCGGCAGACATTCCTGCACACCGTCAGCGCCCACCCGAGAAAGGATCCGGTACCGGCGAAGCGCGCACGCTTGCGGTAGATGCGGACCCAGCAGAGTTGCAACAGATCGGCCGCGTGGTCGTCATCCCGGGCATAGCCACGGATCAGCCGCAGCATGCGCGGGGACGTCTCGCGGACCAGGTCGCGAAACAGCGCCCGGTCTCCCGCATGAAATCGCTCCCGGTCGAAGCCGGTGCCGCCATCGCGCGGGGTCAACGGCGGGGCTCGCGGTCCGGGCGGACGAAGGCGAACAGGATCCCTGCCGCAATGGACGGCACACACAGCGGGAGGACGAACAGCAGACCTCCCCAGGCCGCGTAATATTGGACCAGTTCGTCGGCCACGGCCACGGGAATCCAGAACGCCACGAACAGTACTCCGCCTGTGAGCCAGCGCGTGGCGTAGCGGGTCCAGGTGGACAGTCCGCCAGTCAATCTTCCGGCCAGATCACCGAGCACGGTGGCGAGCAGGACGAACGCCGCGTTCGCAATCGGCACGATCAGCGTCGCGAGATCGTTCGCCGCTCCACGCAAGTGCCTCGCGGCCTCGTTGCCCGTCGCCGCCTCCGCAGCGGCTCGGGCGGATCTTACGGAATCGAGCAGGGCGGCGGGAAGCGGCCAGTCGGCGCCGGTCCAATGCGCGAAGGCGGGCCACACAAGCGCCGGCAGGGCGTATGCCGCCAGGGCCAACGTTGCCAGGAGAATCCAGGGACGCGCGGCCGCACCAGCGGAACCGAAGATGCCGCATCCGCCCAAGGCGGCGGCAAACACCGCAGCGGGGAGGATCTGGACAACGATGAGAGGGAGACGCCTGACCACCAGCGCGAAAAAGTCAGGCACCGCATCCGGACGCCCCCAGAAGTGGGTCGCCGAATACGCGAGGTACACGGCCAGAAGGACGACAACCCAGATCGCGATTCGCCTGGGGAAACCGGATTCCGGCTGCGGATGGGACCTGGTCTCGGTCATATGCACCCCCGTGGCGCAGTGATCTTGCCCGATGCGGCTCGCGCCGAACGCGGTCGTTCTACAAAGGGGATGCAGCATCGGCGGGATCCGTTGCGAGATGCCCCGGGTAACCACTGAGCCCGTCTCCTCCGGAACCGGCCTTGGTTGGGGCCGTGACGCGATATCGTGGGGGATGTTGCTCGCCCGCAAGCCGGCTTGGGCGGCGCTCGCCATCGCCGTCGGCCGGCATGGCCCGGGCGCGTTCGCAGCCGCATTCGGCACTCCTGCCCATGCCGCATCGGAGCGTCAAACGACAGGGGGGCGATTCGCACTGGCCTTCCTGCTTATCCAGCAGACCGGGCTATCCCCATGTGACCCGGTCCTGCAAATCAAGCGGGTATTTCCAAGAATGGAAGAGACAAGCGACCCGGCAGTCCGAGGGCCTGCTACGGGTTCGGGGGCAGGCGCGTTTGCTCACCGCTACGCCCAGCCCTTCCGGCCGCTCCCAGACCAACGATTCCTAGCTGGAAGGCACCCTGCAATGGCTCTGTGTCGGAAATGTCGGTGGCCGTCCCCGGCATGCGCAAGACGCCAAGCCCGGGCCGGTGGACGGCCAACCCCGGAACCGGTGTCTCGGTGACCGCGATCACCTCCGTGTCGTGGAAGTCAAGACTCGGCGTGCTCTCAGGTCTTCTGCCCGTAGTCAAGAAGTCGACCACGGCCCCGATGCCGAGCGAAGCCGTCCCCGAGAGGTGCTGCATGGCCGTGCCCCGACCTCGCCCGTCCCCACGCTTCGTACACCTTTCTTCGCCGCCGTCGAGGCGGGCGTGGCTCATCGACAGGGTTGCCGTTTGGGACGTGCAGGTACGCGACAGTCATCGGCCGAGCGGGAGGACGAAGCCTGCTTGGAACGTCACGAACCTCGTCTGTTCGTTGCCCGACTGCTCCTTCAGGCCCCGGTAGCAGATTCCCTCCATGCCAACACTCACACCGGAACTACCTGGCAACGCCATCTCCACCCCTGCTCCCACGGCGACTCCCGCGTCGTCCACCCCGCAGACCGCCGCCAAGTCGCTGCGGGAAACGCCGCCGAGCCCGTCCGCATCCGACGCTGGGTTACAGCCCCGCTTTCAATACGGCAACCGCCCCCCCGATCGGGTCTTGCCGAAATCGGGGTTCAAGCCGTGCCTTCATAGGTCTTCAAGGGCCGGTCGGGTACCCCAGACGCCGCTGTTCGTCCTCCCAAGCTTTCGCAACACTGTGAGCGTACGGACCCGTTCCGATAAGCTCCATCCGGACATTATCGCCGAAGGTCCGCTGGTGCTCCCGTTCACGCCGGGCCGGGCCGGTCGTGATCCCCACATGAACGATCCTGCCATGTTTTTTGATCACATAGCACCACGTGTCCGGTCGTTCTCGTGCCATCAGTCTGCCTCCTCCTGGTCACGCACCTTCGGTGGAAGCGGATTCAGCCAGCCTTGGATGATCCCCTCCACATGGGCGAGCCGCTCCCCGAGTCGGGCGAGGCCATTATCAATTCGGCGAGAAAGCGCCGCATAGGCGGCTCCCACGGCCAGCAAGATCGTCACGATCACTGCGACAGTGTCTGTGCTCATCGAGCTCCCTCGTCATGCAGGTAGAAGTTGTTGCGCTATTCTCGCAGAAACCCCTGACTGCCACAAGACCGGCAGCGACGGTGGCCGCCTCGCCAAGCATCCCCGAGGCACCCGCCCCGTACGGTTCGCGGGCGGACCGACGGTCGTCGTCGGTTTGGCCGTAATGGATCAAGCGCCTGCGGTAGTGGCCTCCTTTAGGTCGATCCGACCTCGAACCAGACGGACCACCTTCGTGACGGGTTCGGAGGGCCCTCTCGATGAACCGTTTCACCAGTCCCTGTCGAGCCTCCCGAGGCCGTGGTGCTCGAATCGGACCAGCGTGCGGTGGGCGAAGGCGTAGGCTGTGGTGCGGTCGTCCCCAGAAGCATGATCCGGCTCGCCGGGACCGGCTAGGTCGGCGGCTTGGACGTCCGTTCCGCCGAAGCCCGGACGAGGCGAACCGCGTATGAGACGGAAGGCGGCCTCGCACCGAGTCTGGAGTCCGGGAGCTCCGAATTCGGAACTGGCATGCCTGATGCGAGGCGAGTAATGTTCCTACACCTTGTGGCGGGCCATCCCCCGGACAGGCGGGCATCAGGCCAATTTACGCAACCTCCCCGAAGAAGAGAACCATGACCAAACCACTTCATGATGGATGTGATCGGCCCCACCCTGGGGGAGCCGGAGCGCCTAGGGTTCGCCGCGCTCGTCCGCGGCCGCCGGTAGGTCGCCTCCACCCCCATCAGCCGCATGAGCCGCCGGATCCGGTGCCGGCCCACGATGACGCCTTCCCGGCGCAGGTGCCGCATCATCTGCCGGCTCCCGTAGAACGGATAGTCCATGTGAAGCCCGTCCATGCGCCGCATCAGCGCCAGGTTCTCCGCGCTCTCGCCCTTCGGCCGGTAGTACAGCGACGACCGGCTCACGCCCAGCAGACGCACTGCCTCGACAGGCTCAGCGCTCCATCCCGCTCGACCGTAAGCTCTCCGATCTTCGCGTGCAGGTCGTGGATCTTCGCCTCATGCTCCTTGGCGCGCTTGCGCCTCCCGTCCCGGGCGAACACCTCCGGCACGGCGTCCAGCAACTGCCGCTTCCAGGCGCTCACCTGGTTGGGATGAAGCTCGTGCCGCGCGGCGATCGCCTGCACGCTGTCGCGCTCCCGCAGCGCCTCCAGCGCCACCCGGCCCTTGAACTCCGCCGTGAATCGTCGTCTCTTCCTGGCCATCTCGGTGCCTCCCGTTTGATACCGGAATCCACCTTAACGACCTGTCCAAAAACCGGGACCACCTCAGGGAGGGCGGGGGAGTCCAGTACCGGGGAAACCAGCTTCTCTGGCAAGACGATCGGGAACATCAAACTGGTTACGGATGGTGAAACGGAATACCGGATTACGGGAGACAACGTTGTACACGGCGGCGAAGTCGAGTCGGAGACACCTTACGCGCGGACGTTCACTCTGGACGAGGTCTCCGGCCCGACGGGCGATGAACCCAATTAGGAGTCCTCCGTGCTGATTCCGATGCATGTCAATCATGCTAGGCGCGAGCGAGTGGGAGCGCTGGAGAACCTGCTGTAGGGACGACTTCTCTTGTCCTCGCCGAGTACGGTGGTCTTACTTCCATTGGACAGTCCGGGGGCGATTCTGCGGGTGGATTCCTTGGATTCCGAAGCCCTCAGTGATCCCGCTTGAAGCTGGCGTGAGCGCGCCAGCGGGATCCAAAACGCTCCTCGGGCCCGAGATGTCTTACGAAGTCGATTACCCGATTCTTGGCTTGCCCAATTGCCCAGAGAGTAGCGATCGCCATGCAATCGCGCATGCCAATGACGCCATCCATCTGGTCAGACGGCAATGTGCCAAGGCCACTCGTCAATTGTCTCCAAATAAACAGAGTCCAGCATATGGCATCCGATGGTGCACGCTCCTCCAAGTGCCGTTGCAGCAGATGTTCGATCTCTGCAACCTGCACCGCGGAGCGATCTTGTTGAATGACATCAGCCAGAATGGGCATTACTGACGGATAGTGGAAGGCGATTTCCAAGACGTGTCGTGCACATCGCTGCAACGATTCGCCGGTTTCGACGTTGCGGGCGAGTGTTCGTGCGGCGTATTTGACAACGTTCTCGTTGCGCCACTTTGTCTGAAGGTTGATGGCAAGATCAAAAAGGTTTCCCAATGAGGATGGATGGGATAGGTCCACTTCTGACAGTTGGGTCCGTAACTGTATCACCCACGGATCATCTGTCGTGGCCGGAAGCATGGTAATGCTGGTCTTACTGGAGTTGAGTTGGAGGCCATATTCGGCTAGATGGTTTTCCAAGTCGACGACGAAAGCATCGGCCTCGCGCTTGGAGGTACAGTAGCATTGGTAGTCGTCAACGAATCGAATAAAGGTGTACCCCTTGTCTCGTAGGCCAGCATCTACGGGGTCGAGCAGTAGTTCGGAGAGAATGTGCGACGTTCCGGGCCCTATTGGGATCCCGAGAGTTTCGCCACGTTGCATTGCGCGTGAGCGTTTGTCAAGTAGGTTGCCGTAGTGCTCGTCACCCCAGTTTTCCTTTTTCTTGGCGAATTCTTTTCCGTGTACGGCCCAAGGAATCGCGTGCGTATACACAGAGGGGAAGAACGCCGCGATGTCGGCCTTGACCAGATACCGTTTCCCGATGGCTAGATCCAGACGTTCAGCGGCAGCGCGACGTTGGGAAGGAGGGTGTCGCTGGATGATTACCCGAGACTGTGTTTCATCCGCATTGTATGAGCCCCATGAAACCAGGTTGTCGTCTGTGGACACTCTCGGCACGATTCGGCTGTCTACATTCTCATCAATCAAGCTCATGATCTCATCCCATGACTCAGTGATCGCGCTGCATAAACGGGCGTAAGGCTCTGGGTGCGGTATCATGAGGAGCCGAGTGCTGTTGGCATGCCGGGTAAGTCGATAGGAGATGGAGCCACTGATACGGACTGGAGTCTTGCGAAGCAGGACATCAGCAACCTGTGGAGTTAGGAGTTTGCTTGAGAAGCAAGGCGGCAGTTCGTCCCGTGACCGACCAGGTAGGTAATCGCTCTGGAGAAGAGCCTGATGAGCGTATTGTTGGTCAGGAAGGGAAGGGCTCCGGTGGGACTGATCTTCGTCAGCAAGAGCCTGCCAGTCGCAGCGGGGGCACTTCAATATCGTGCCGTAATAACCTTCGGGGTCTTGCAATGAGATCTCCTCGATCTCGCTCATCATTCCTGCGGATTCAAAGCACTCGGGGCAATGGGTGGCGTGCTCGTCCTCGTAGTCCTCTCGACCGAGGTACTCGGTCTTCATCATGGTCTCATTTCCTCTCGCAAGGTGGACGACAAGAGTCCCCGCCCCCCATAGGACGGGATCCCGGCCACGCCCTCAGCAAAACTCTGATCTCATATATCTTCGAACGAGGGGGGTGTCCCGGCGCGTGTCTCTTGCACAGGCCCATGTGACCCCCAAGGTTTCGGCGATGCTCACGACACTTCCCAATCATCGGGTTAGCGTGCACCGTTCGCCGACCACGGTTGTTGCCCAACTCCCAGCGGCCCACACGTTTACGGATCTTCGAAGTGACGTCCGACGAATTCACCGGAGGACTCCCACGCCCGCTTGACCTCGTCGGAATCTGGATGGCGATACCATGCGTCGGGCCAAGCCTTGTCGAGATTCCACTCCCAGGACACTCGTGCTCCCTTCTTGAAATTAGTCCTAGTTGACGGGAAGATGCGACGTTCGGCGGTTTGGTCGCCCGGTGATTCCGTCTTGATGATGACCCCCTTGGCGCCAGGGATCTCATGTAGGCACTGCTCGTCGGAATAGATTGGTACTTCGACCTCCTGCACCCAATGCCGCTCTCGCGGAAGCGATCTGAGCGCTCGGTATAGAGATACTCCAGAGTCAAGAACGCTTAGAATCTCCCGGTCATCTGCACGTCCGCCATGGATGAGCCTGTTTCTAGTTCTGTGGAACAAGCTGAGGCCACTTGTGATATGTTTCGGTAGACCGTAGTGTTGGTCAAGCCGGGCTATTACGCGGAGGAATGACGGGGGTACCCTTTGCTTCCAGTCTCCAACACTCGCCAAGAGGTCGCGTCCCTCCTTTTCGATTTCCCTGGCTAGTAGAAGCAGGCCAGCCGTGGGCGATACGGCGGCCGTTTCGAGTACGCTCTCGACTGCGTCGGGGGTTGGCCGCGGTGTCGTCACAGTCCGCGGGTATTCTCGGGTGTGAGATGTAGTAGTAGTAGGGGGAAGAGCCACGGCCTCGTCAACGGCTAGATCGGCGACTTCCTGCAGCTCCCGGGAGTCGGGATGTAGCTCGAATGCGCCGCCAAGTATTGAGGCCTTCTTGATCCTGCTGAGCAGTCCGGAAATGTCTTTCGCGAACCTAAGGACAACGAAGAGGGCGAGAAGCGGCCAGAGAAGCGGTGCGATCGACTCCAACAGTGCGGCGAGTTCGCTCACTTTGCAGTACCTCTGTGTTTAGCATGGCCGTAGTTCAACTCGGACCGACCCCCGACCAAGGATCGATCACATTCAGGCCCATACCCTCGAAGTCTCGCACATTGCGAGTGACCAGAGTGGCGCCGCGTGAGCGGGATATCGCGGCGATCTGGCAGTCGGCCTCGCCGATTGGCCGGCCCGCGCGACGACGCTCGGCAGCGATCTCCGCGTAGGCTCGAGCCGCGGCACTGTCGAACGGAAGGATCCGTCCTCTGAAGCCGAGATCCAGCCAGCTTGTCATCGCGGCCTCCAGCGCGTTCCGCCGCTTGCCGGTCGGCATGATCGCGACGCCGTAGAGGAGTTCCGCTTCGTTCACGGCCGTGAGGTACATGTCCTGCGCATCGTGCTCACCGATCCATGCCACTACGGCCGCCGTCGGGTCGGGGCGCATGAGTTCGGACGCGACGTTCGTATCTATGACGAACATGAAGCCGCTCAGGAGAAATCTGGAGGCTCGCGCATCGGCCCGCGCGCGGGAAGTTCAAGCTGAATCCCGCCTAGAGACGCGAAGCACTGTCGCGTGAACGTCGCGAGATTCCGGGGACCAGAGCTATGGCCACTCACGGCGTCGCGCAGGATGAGGCGAGCTTCTTCCTCCATCGATCGGTGATGCTCGGCGGCGCGTACGCGAAGGCGCGTCTTAACGTCGTCGTCTAGGTTGCGGATCGTGATACTCGCCATTGGCCGTGCCTCCTCGGGTGCGGAACGTGCGAAGAAGCTACCGCATGATTGCAGTGCAATCAAGAACATCGAACGCCTGCGCGCAGATTGCTGCTCTGTCGGTACGGTGGATCCAGACATGATCTAACGGCAAGAATGGCAGATCGTACAGTCTCGATAAACCTAGACGATTGCCGCGCATCACGTTCACGGTAGGGCGATTCCGCAGACGATGACTGCAGAGGGAATTATAGCGAATGGTGCCCAAAACCTATTGCATTTCCGGCCCGTGGGTATTATACTTCTAGTGTGAGAAGTGAACGCAACCCGCGACGGGGCAAGGACATGGCAAGCAAGACGGGACCCGGAAAGAGCTACCGAAAGGGGCTCTCGCTGATCGAGGCGTTCCGCAAGTTCCCGGACGATGCGACGGCGGAAGCATGGCTCGCGGATTGCCGTTGGGGTGACGAGCCCGCTTGCCCGCATTGCGGAGACACCAACGTCCAGACCGGCGCGAAGCATCCGACGATGCCGTATCGGTGCCGGGGCTGCCGGAAGCGGTTCAGCGTCCGTATCGGGACGGCGATGCAGGATTCCAACATTCCGCTCCAGAAGTGGGCCATCGCCATCTACCTGATGACGACTTCGCTGAAGGGCGTGTCGAGCATGAAGCTGCACCGCGATCTCGGGATCGCGCAAAGCTCGGCATGGCACATGGCACACCGTCTTCGCGAGGCGTGGGCGCGCCAGGGCGGGTTGTTTGCCGGTCCGGTCGAGGTTGACGAGGCGTTTTTCGGTGGTCTGGAGGGCAACAAGCACAAGTCCAAGAAGCTGAACGTCGGTGGCGGCACAGGCGGCAAGGTTCCCGTGATCGGGGCGAAGGACCGGGACAGCAACAAGGTCGCGGCCCGCGTGATCGAGAACACCGACAAGGCGACCGTGACGGAGTTCGTGGAGAAGCACGCCGATCCCGATGCGAAGGTCTACACGGACGGCGCGAGCACGTACAAGGGCAGGAAGCAGGAGAAGGTGAAGCACTCGGTTGGCGAGTTCGTCCGGGGGCAGGCGCACATCAACGGGATGGAGTCGTTTTGGGCGATGCTCAAGCGGGGCTACACGGGCGTCTACCATCGCATGTCGGAGAAGCATCTCCAGCGGTACGTGAACGAGTTTGCGGGACGCCACAACATCCGCCCCCTCGACACGCTCGCGCAGATGCGCGCCATCGTGCGGGGTCTGGAGGGCAGGCGGCTCCGCAAGGCCGATCTGGTGGCCTGAATGGGACTCCAGCCCAACACCCTGTACTACGGGGACTGCCTCGACTGGATGCGCCGCTGGGATGATCGGTGCGTGGACCTGATCTATCTCGATCCGCCGTTCAACTCGAAGACGGACTACAACGTCCTCTACTCCGCGAACGGGGCCGGGGACGCGCAGTTCCGGGCGTTCTCCGATACGTGGACGTGGGACAGCGACGCAGCCGACCGGCTGGACCGCTACGAGTCCGCCATCGGGCGACGCGCCCACAACGCGATCATGGGGCTCCACCGGATGCTGGGGCCGTCCGGGATGCTCGCCTATCTGACGTACATGGCGGAGCGTCTGGAGGAATGCCACCGGCTCCTGAAGCCAACCGGGAGCATCTACCTGCATTGCGACCCGACGGCGTCCCACGGGCTCAAACTCGTCATGGACGCCATCTTCGGGCCGGGCAACTTCCGCAACGAAATCGTCTGGAAGCGGACCTACTCTCACGGCGGGGCTCGGCGTTGGGGGCCAATTCATGATATCCTGCTTTTCTACTCGGCATCCGATGCATACCAGTGGAACCGAGTTCATCAGGCTTATGATCCCAGCTATGTCGCAAAGTACTACCGCCTTCGAGACAAGAAGGGACGATACCAACTGGTGTCGCTGACAGGGGCCGGAACCCGAAACGGGGCATCCGGTCAACCGTGGCGGGATGTGAACCCGACACAAGCCGGTCGTCATTGGGCTGTTCCTGCGGGAGCATTGGCAAACGTTCTGGAGGACCACGACCCAAGCACGCTGTCCGTACAGCAGAAGTTGGATGCACTGGATGCCGCAGGGTTGATTTACTGGCCACCGAAAGGGAAAACGCCGCGCCAGAAACGCTATCTCAGCGAAGCTCCCGGCGTTCAGATTCAGGACGTGGTCGCGGATATTGGCCCTATTGCTCGGGGAAGTGAGTATCTCGGCTATCCGACGCAAAAACCCGTGGCCCTGTTGAAACGGATCATTCAGGCTAGCAGCAACCCCGGTGACGTTATCCTAGACCCGTTCTGCGGCTGCGGGACGGCGATAGATGCCGCCAACCGCCTGGGCCGTCGCTGGGCCGGTATCGACATATCGTCGTTTGCCATCGACCTGATCCGGGGGAAGCGTCTGAAAGACAAGACGATCCCGGTGAAGGGCATCCCGTACGATCTCGCGTCCGCGATCAAGCTGGCGCGGGAACAGCCGTTCAACTTCGAGTCGTGGGCCGTTACGCGGCTTCCGGGGTTCGCGCCCAACACGAAGCAGGTGGCGGACGGTGGCGTTGACGGTCGCGCCACGCTTGCGCACAAGCCAGACGATCACCCGTCGCGGCTCGCGCTCGCACAGGTGAAGGGCGGCAAGTTCAGCCTGTCGGCGCTCCGCGACTTCATCGGCGTGACGGAGCGCGACAAGGGCGCGCTCGGCTATTTCGTGACGCTGGAGCCCGTTCAGACGAAGGCCGCGAAGAAAGCGGTCGCGAACACGGGCCGCATCCGGGTCGCGGGCTATCCGTACCGGCGCACACACCTTTGGCCAATCTCCGACTACTTCGACGAACGCCTCCCGCCCATGCCGATCATGGCAGACCCCTATTCCGGCAAGCCGCCGGAGCAAGGAACCCTGTTCTGATGGGCAACTGGCATGAGGACGTGCTGATCGTCGATCCGAAGACGGGCGAGTCCCGCGACTCGCGTGACGACAACAGCCCCGAAGCGTGTCGCCAACGGCTCCGCTCCATTGAAGCCGCCAAGCGCTGGCGGGCTGGCGACATAGACGGCGCGATGATACTCCTCGGCGGCAAAGACCTTCCACCTACACACGCAAACCGGAGACGACGTTCTGATGACCGACAAGCGCGATGATTCACCGACCCGCAACGAGCACTTTCCGCGCATTGACGCGACGCCGGAGCAACTGGCGAAAGCCTTCCTCCGCGACCCGGCCCGGAACCGCGAGGAATGGGACTATATGAAGAGCCGGAAATCCCGCGAAGCCCGCTCGGACGGGTGAGCGGTTTGGGCACCATTCGCTATAATTCCCACTGCAGAATCGGCCATCGGAGGTAAGCCCGCGCACATGAGCCCCACGATGGAGA
>JAPPJO010000027.1 GCA_028820325.1 Gammaproteobacteria bacterium
GCCCGACATCCAGCACGGAACCGTCTGCCCCACGCGCGATGGGCACGACTTCGGCGTCGCATGCGAGCCGCGACGACGTTTCAGTTGAAACGCTCGAGCCCTCCTCGGTGACCAGCGGGGCCGACGGATCGGTAGGGGCCAGAATCCCGGCAGGGAATCATCTAAAGTCATACAGGACTGCATGATCCGCCATTTTCTGCCGTGAGGCTGGACCTTGCTGGACCGTGCCGAATGACCGGAAAACCGGAATCGTTTGACGGGAAATCGAGGGAACCCGACCGGCACGAATCCGAGGGGATTCGGGCGTTTGCGACGCGGACGACTCCCTCGTCGCTTCCGTGGTGAACGGCTGTTTCCACCACCGCGCTGTGCCCGTCTTCAAAACCGTCGCGACACCTCCGCGACCGGGTGGGCCTCGACTCCGGCACCTCTTGAACACTTGGCGACGGCAACCCTACGGGTCTAAGATGGTGGGATTCGTCCTCAAGACCGGGAGGGATTTCCCTTTGCTGAAGCGTTTCCTTCTGGTACTCGCGCTCTCCCTCGCGAGCGTCGGATGCGAAAGCATCCTCGAAATCTTCGGCTCGCGCGCAATGCTGGAGCTGACGGTGCCAGCGGTTCCTTGGACGGACAACTCTCACAACCGCTTCGACGACCCGAACGGACTCGGGGGGCTAAGAGTCGTGTTGAGCGGGGCCATCGTGGACACTCTCGCCGCGAGTGACTTCCCGGTGCCGCCCTACCCCGTTCCGGGCTCCGGCACCATCCGTGTCTCGGTGTCCCTGTACCAGGACGCTCGGCTCGCCGCCGAGCGCGAGGTCGAATGGGCGCTCAAGTCGAACGCCAACAAGTGGAGACTGGAGTTCGACCGCTCCCCGTTTCCAAGCGGCTCAATGACCGATCCCGAGCGAGTAGGCAACAAGGACCCGAACCCGGGTTGCGGCTGGTTCAACTGCCACAAGGTGTGGCGCGTCGACATCGACGAGGATGCGCGCAACTACGACGACGAGGTGCTCTGGCTGATGCTCTGGATGTACGATGGCGAGTGCGTGGACATCTGCACGTAGGTGGCGGTGGACACACTGCGGGCTCCCCAAGGACATTCCCCGAGGAGCCCGCAGGTCGGTTCCTTAACCGGTCAGATTCTGTAGCCAGGTCTTGCGTATGTCATCGGCGTCGAAACTGCTCGACCGGGTTGAGCGCTGATGCGTTGGGTTCGGAACCCCTCCGAAGTGGTCGTCGTGTAGATCGTCGTTGATCCGGTTCTCCAGACACCAAACAAAATCCGACACATCGTTGCGGTCGTACCATCGGCTCCCGCCGGCCGCCACCCGGATCTGGCAAGTCCTGAAGACGGTGGCGACCGACGACGCCGAGTAGGTCGTCTCGTCGTTGTTCTCGTTCGCCGAGTCGATCAGGTCGTGGAACAACGCCGCGATGTAGCCTTCCGTTCTCGGATCGGGATTGTTTCGATGGCTCTCGAAGGAGCCCCAAGCGCCGACGGTGCCCACGTAGTCGGCAAAGCCCTCCTGGAAGGCGCACAGATAGCCCGACACCTGCCAGATCTCGTGAGCGACGTAGCACGACGACTCGGCCGTCCAGAGGCCGCCATACGCTTTCTCGTGCATCGCGTGCCCGTACTCGTGGGCCGCAGTCCACTTGTTGTCGTAGGTGTCGCTCGCGAACCTGATGCGGTGGTTGCTGGGATTGTACCGGGAACTCTGCAAGTCGTGGTCCACTTCCCACGCGACGCGCGGCACCGACGGGTTGCCGAAGTGGCTTCGGATCGCCGGTATCGCCTCTTTCAGGTTCTTCCAAGGCAGATAACTCGTGCGTCGCCCTTGGGCGTCGATAGTGTCACCGCACTCGCTGTAGGAGGCGTCCCAATAGCCAGAGAAGCCTGCCCCAGCCACGTGGGCCGTGCTTGGCAGATCCACCGCCCGTCCCGGAAGCACGATCGACGCCCATTCGGTCTGGCGGTCGAGCCGCCTTTCGGGAGTCCGGATTTGAGCGCCGTTCGCGGGATCCCGTTGCCGATCCAGAGGTGTGAAAACGACATCGGGGTGCTTGTGCGGGGGAATCGCGCCCAAGCGTGCGGAACGCGGGTTCCGCAAGTCGCCATACGGCTTGGGGTTGGGCCACGGCCCGCGGATCGCCGCTGCCGATCCGGGTCTCCGGGCCGTGGACGGGAGCGACCCCGCCCTTTGGTATGCCTGGTGCGGCATAGGGGCGGTGCGGCATGTGCATGCCCATGCCGCCCTCCCCGCCGGGTCGCTCCCTGACCAGCAATCCGTCCCGGAAGGGTGGCGAGCGCCGGCTTCGAGGCGGTGGAGGACCCGTTGGGCCAGCCTGCCGGACGTTGGGCCGTTCGGCATCGCCGGACAAGGCCGGGATGCGGCGGTCGCGGGGCGGCGGGCTGGCGGAGAGACCTTCCCTCCGCGAGTTTCGGGATAGGCGGATCGTGCAGTCCATCAATCGAGAGGAATCGAACGATGGCACGCACGAAACGAGACCGGCGCACCTACAGCGCCGGAGAATGGGGCCGCAATCGGGTGAGGGTGTTTCCAGACCCGAAGACCGGCCTGTACCAGTTGGAGTGGCGCGAGAACGGGCGAAGGCGCACGCGATCGCTTGCACACCGGGACTGGGTGAAGGCCAAGCGGCAGGCCGACGAGGCCGCTGCGGGCTTCGCGGTGCAGGAGCCCAACGGCAGGGCCGAAGCCGAGCCGGAGCCGCTCACGCTGGGCAAGCTCTTTGACATCTACGGTGAAGAGGTCACCCCGACCAAGGGGAAGCGGACCCGCGACCGCGACAGGGTAGCGGCAGCGATGTTTCTCCGCTTCTTCGGACGGGACCGGGACCCCGCAACCTTCTCCCAGCGCGATTGGGACCGCTTCATCCAAGCGCGGCGGGCGGGAA
>JAPPJO010000079.1 GCA_028820325.1 Gammaproteobacteria bacterium
GGAATCGAATGATGGCACGCACGAAAAGTGACCGGCGCTCCTACAGCGCCGGCGAGTGGGGCCGGAACCGGGTTCGGGTCTTTCCCGATCCCAGGACCGGCATCATGCAGGTGCAATGGCGCGAGGACGGGCGCAGGCTCACGCGGTCGCTGAAGCACCGTGACTGGTCCAAAGCCAAGAGGCAGGCCGACGAGATCGCTGGCGGGCTCGCCGAGCCCGCGACGAAGGACGCGGCGGCTGCCGAGCCCGAGCCGCTCACGCTGGGAACGCTTTTTGACATCTACGGTGAAGAGGTGACGCCCACCAAGACCGTGCGGTCGCAAAGGCACGACCAGGCCATGATGAAGAGGTTCCTCCGGTTTTTCGGGAAGCACCGGAAGGCCGAGACCCTTTCGCAGCGCGACTGGGACCGCTTCATCCGCGCACGCCGCGCGGGCAAGGCCGGCGGCAGCCGGAAGCCCGTGTCCGAACGCACGATCGAGTACGACTTGAGGATGCTGCTCGCAGTGCTCAACTGGGCTGCCAAGTCGAGGGACGAGGAGGGAAGGCTCCTCCTCGCGTCCAACCCGCTCCGAGGGCTCAAGCTGCCCAAGGAGAAGAACCCGCGACGGGTCGTGCTCACCCAGGCGGAGTATAAAGCGTTGCTCGCGGTGTCCGCCCGGGTGAACTGGCGGTTCCGCGTGGCCTTGGTGCTCGCCCACGAAACCGGGCACCGGATCGGGGCCATCCGACAGCTTCGCTGGTCAGACATCGACCTCGACGGCCGGACCATCCGATGGCGGGGAGAGCACGAGAAGACCGGCTACGAGCACCGGACGCCGGTCACCGCCAAGGCGCTCGCGGCCTGTGAGGAAGCGCGAAGGCACAATCCCGGGATCGGGGACGCGCCGCTGCTGACCGCGCCGAAGGATCCGTTCGCGTGCATGAGCCGCTCGCTTGCGCGCGTCTGGTGGAAGCGGGCTGAGAGGTTCGCCGGGCTGGAACCCAAGCGCGGGCGCGGCTGGCACTCGCTCAGGCGGAAGTTCGCCAGCGACCTGATGGACCTCCCGCTGAAGGTGCTCTGCGACCTCGGCGGCTGGAAGACGGCCGAGACCGTCCTCCAGTGTTATCAGCGCCCCGACGAGGGCCGGCTCAGGAAGGCGATCGAGGAGTACCGGGGGGTTGGCTCGGCGTCCAATTGACATACACAATTGACAAACATCGAACCCTCAAATCACGTAAGTTCAATCGGGGCGGCCGGATTCGAACCGGCGACCTCCTGCTCCCAAAGCAGGCGCGCTACCGGGCTGCGCCACGCCCCGTCTCACCAACTCCCAAGGGAAGAATCAGTGTTTTCGGCGGCCGCTTCAATCCCCCGTGCGCCCACAGGTTGCCCGGGACGCCGCTCGAAGGCCGTGGGGAAGGTTCGTCCAGGGGCTAGTAGTGGAGGGTCTCGCGCAGGTGCGAGCCGAGCGCCCTGAAGGCCTTGCCCCGGTGGCTGCGGGCATCCTTCTCTTCGGGATCGAGTTCGGCGAACGTCTTGTCCGCGTCGGCATCCAGGAAGTGTGAATCATACCCGAAACCACCTTCTCCTCTTGGCTCGACGACGATGGTCCCCGGCGCCTCGCCCCGGAACACCAGGGGCTCGCCCATGCCGAAGTGCAGCACCGCGACGCACACGAAGCGTCCGGTGCGCCGATGCGGCTTGTGGCTCGCGAGCAGCTTGACCAGATGCTCGTTGTTGGCCCGGTCGCGCTCCTCGCCGGTGAGGTCCGCTGAAGGCGCAAAGCGCTTGGAACGCACCCCCGGGGCACCATCGAGGATGTCGACTTCAAGGCCCGAATCGTCGGCGATGGTGGCCGCTCCGCAGAGGCTGTTGAAATAGGCCGCCTTGGCCTTGGCGTTCTCCTCGAAGGTGTCGAAGGCTTCCACCTTGTCTTCCGCGGGGGAATAGGGGATGCCCGCTTCATCGAGGCTGAGGACGCGCAGTCCGGGGTCCGTGCCCAGGATGCGCCGGATTTCGTCCAGCTTGTGGGGGCTTCGCGTGGCGGCGACCAGCGTGAGTGCGTGCGACGGGCTCATTCGCGCGCTCCTGTTTGGCGGTTTCCTCGTTGGGGTGGGTTGCGAGTGCGCTCCGCTGCCGGGAGCGGACCTTGGCGTTTCGCGAAGAAACTCTCTATGGGAACGGGTGCCGACGCAAGGGACGCTGTGAGGCGGCCGTGCGTTCGCGAGCGTGGAGGGCCGGGTCCGAATGAGGCAGGTTCATTCCGATGGCGCGGGTTGCGCCCGGCGGATACGGCGCACGAGTTCGGTCGTGGATCTTCCCGGAAGGTACGGCACCACCACGACTTCCCCACCCGCGGCCCGGACTTCGTCGCGGCCGACCATCTTTTCGACGGCGTAGTCTCCACCCTTCACGAGCACGTCCGGAAGCAGGGCCGCGATGAGCGCGCGGGGGGTGTCCGAGTCGAACGGGGTGATCACGTCGACGCTGGTGAGAGCAGCAAGCACGGCGGCGCGGTCCTCGAGGGAAGCGTAGGGGCGGTGCGGCCCCTTGAGGCGAGCGACGGAAGCGTCGGTGTTGAGTCCCACCACGAGCGTGTCCCCCAGGGCGCGCGCGGCGGCCAGGTACTCCACATGGCCGCGGTGCAGAATGTCGAAGCACCCGTTGGTGAACACGAGGCGGCCGTTGCGGGGACGGCCGTGGCGGGCGAGAAGCGCGTCGACGGCGAGCACCTTGCGGCTCGGGGGGGCGGGGGCGGGCGTCACAGGTCGGCGGGTGCGGCCGGCGCGCGGCGAAACTCCGCCAGCAGGTCACCCGCGCCGCGGCCCAGAAGGATCGTCGCCACCTCGGCCGCCAGGCGCTCGGGCTCGGTCTGGCGGCCGGTGCGGTCGGCGCGGATGACCCGGTGGCCATCGGGGCTGAGCACCATCGCCCACAGCCGGAGGCCGCCCGGGTAGGGCAGCCCCAGCACGCCGACGGGCAGGTGGCAGCCCGCGCCCAGCAGACTGAGCAGCTCCCGCTCGGCCCGCACCGCCTGGCGGGTGGGGTGGTCGTCCAGCGACGCCGCCAGCCGCCGCGCCCGCTGATCGTCGCGGCGGACCACCACGGCGAGCGCGCCCTGCCCCGCGGCCGGCAGCCACGTCGTGCGCTCCAGAAGCTCGCTCGCGCGGTCGAGGAGACCCAGGCGCCCCAGCCCGGCGGCCGCGAGCACCAGCGCTTCGCATTCGCCCCTGTCGAGCTTGGCCAGGCGGGTGTCCACGTTGCCGCGCATGGGCACCACGGCGCAGTCCGGGCGGAAGGCGCGAGCGAGAGCGGTCCTGCGCGGGGAGCCGGTCCCGATGCGGGCGCCGGCGGGCAGCGTGGCCAGGGTGCGCTGGTCGTCCGGCGGCAGCACCAGCGCATCCCGCGGGTCCTCGCGCGCGGGCGTGGCGGCGACGCAGAGGCCCGGCGCCATGCGGGTCGGCAGGTCTTTCAGGGAGTGCACGGCCACGTCGACGTCACCGTCCAGAAGGGCGACGTCCAGTGCGCTGGTGAAAACGCCTTCGCCTCCGATGCGGGCGAGCGAGTCATCCGCCTGCTCGTCGCCCCGTGTGCGAACGACATGCAGCGACACGCTCGCTCCGGCGTCGCCCTCCAGAGCGGACGCCACCTGTCGGCTCTGGATCAGGGCAAGCGCAGACCCCCGGGTCCCCAGCCGCAGTCGGGGCGTCTCCGGTCTGACCTGCGAGGGACCTGCCGACACTTGAGACCCGGGGTCAGAACGCCCGCAGGATGAGGAACGCGGCAAGCAGCACGGCGACCCAAAGCACCATGCTCCCGGTAGGCCAGGAACGCGCCAGCGCACCGTGCGGCCCAGTGTGGCGGAAGGCGCCGCCGAGCGCCCAGTTCACTCCTCCCAGCACCGCGCCGCGGACGGTGGCATCCGCCGCGCGAATCGCCGATCCGAGCCGCCGCACGATCGCAGGAGCCAGCTTCCGGTAGGTCCACTCCACATCCAGGTTCACGGCGCGGATCTCGTCCGGATAGATGCGCGCCAGCCGGAACAGGACGACCGCACCGATCGCGAACGCCAGCAGTTGCAACTGGGTCACAACGTGCGTCACGTCGTAGGGATTGTAGTCGACGTCGAAGGGAAGAAGGTCATAGAGCAGCCATGGCATCGACCCGATCGCTACGCATCCGATGGCCCCCACGGTCATCGCGGCAAGCATGTTCCAGGGCGGCTCGCGCGTCCGGATGCCCGAGTCGTGGGCGAAGAAGGCGAAGAACGGGATCTTGATGCCCGCATGCTCGACCACGCCCGCGGAGGCGAACAGCATCGCCAGCCAGATCCAGTAGTGATGCTCTTCGAGCAGCGCGCTCATGATGAGCGCCTTGCTCACGAAGCCGTTGAAGAGCGGAACCGCGGAAATGGAGGCTGCTCCCACGATGCAGAGCGCCGTGGTCCATTTCATCGTCCTCCACAGACCGCCCAGCTCCGAGGCCTTGGTGGTGCCCGTCCGGTACAGGACGGCGCCCATCGACATGAAGAGCAGGCCCTTGAAGAGCACGTCGTTGAAGGCGTGCGCGACGGCCCCGTTGACGGCCTTCGCCGTGCCCACCCCGATGCCGCACACCATGAAGCCGATCTGGTTGATCATGCTGTAGGAGAGGACCCGCCTGAGGTCGTTCTCGATGACGGCGAAGAAGATGGGGTAGCAGGCCATCACCGCGCCCACGTAGATGAGCAGTTCGGTTTCCGGGAATCCGCGCGCGAGGGCGTACACCGCGACCTTGGTGGTGAACGCGCTCAGGAAGACCGTGCCCGTGGGCGTGCTCTCCGGGTAGGCGTCCGTCAGCCAGTTGTGCACCAGCGGGAAGGCGCCCTTGACCGCGATGGCGAGGAAGATGAGCCAGCCCGACAGGCCCTCCAGGCCAATGTGGTCGAAGGCGATGTCACCGGTCTGGGCCGCCCGCGCCATCGCCCCGGCGAGCAGGGCCACACCCGAGACGACCTGGATCACCAGGTAGCGCATTCCCGCCCTGCGCGCCCGTTCAGTGCCGCGCGCGAAGATGAGGAACACCGAGCTTACCGCGAGCACCTCCCAGCAGAGGAAGAGCGTGATCAGGTCGCCCGCGAACACCGCGCCCAGCCCGCTCCCCGCGTACACGAGCGCGGCTGTGTGCTGGAGGGTCGCGGAATCCTCCTTCTTCAGGTGCAGCGAGTAGAGAATGGCGATGAACGCCCCGAGGTGGAACAGGTAGCCGAAGAGCAGGCTCAACCTGTCGGCCCGGACGAGCGACAGCTCGTAACCGAGAATTCCCACGGAGAGCCCGAAGCCTTCCTGGATGCCGGCCACGTTGAGCGCTCCCAGGACGGGAACCGCCAACAGCAGGATATGCCGCGGCCATCCCCGCACGAACGGCACCAGCAGGGCGCCGGCGAAGAAGATCGCGAACGGAGGGAGGCTAGTCGGCATCGTAGTAGTCCTCCGACCGCATCACGATGCGCCTCAGCCCCTTGGCGGCCAGGATCAGGCCCGCCACTCCGAAGAGTCCCCACAGTGGGTAGAACGCCTTGAGGTTTTCCCAGGGATGTTCGATGTACCGGTCCACGAAGAAGTCGGCGACCAGCAGCCCGGCCGAGATCAGGAAGAAGATGCCCAGAATGATGCGCGTGGCCTTCGGCCCGACGCTCGAAGGCGGATGGCCGTCTTCATGCCCCCCGTGGCCGCCGCCATGGGAGCCTTGGGGCCCGGAGCCACGGGCCGCCTCACCGCTTCCCGATCCGCGGGCGCCGGCGCGCCCCGAGTCTCGCCTGTTCATGGCATCGCCCCCTTCATCGCCTCGCTCCCCGCGCTCACGGCCCCGCCACCATCGAGATCAGCCGGAAGAAGGGATCCGGGTACACGAAGAGCGCGAAGCAGCACAGGCTGGTGATCACGATCGCGATCAGCGAAGGGAGCGGCGCCTCGCGTATCCCACCGTTCCCGTGCCCGTGCCCGTGCGGATTGGAGGCCGCCGGGCTGAAGAAGGCCCGCACCGGCACGATCATCAGGTATCCGATGGAGAGCAGAGAACTCACCATCAGCACGGCGACAAGTCCGACCTGGCCCGCATCCAGGGCTCCGAGCCCCAGGAACCACTTGCTCCAGGTGCCGCCCGCGGGCGGCAGTCCGATAATCGACAGCGTCCCCACAAAGAAGGCGGCGAAGGTTACGGGCATGGTGCGCCCCAGCCCCTTCATGTCGCTGATCTCGGTCTTGTGCGCGGCCACCATGACCGCGCCCGCGCAGAAGAACAGGGTGATCTTGCCGAAGGCATGCATGACGATGTGCATGCCCCCGCCGATGATCCCCATGGTGTTGGCCAGCATGGCACCCAGCACGACGTAGGAGAGCTGGCTGATCGTCGAGTAGGCCAGCCTGGCCTTCAGATTGTCTTTCCGGAAGGCCACCAGCGACGCCAGGATGATGGTCGCGGCGGCTACCCACATGAGCCAGACGCTCGCGCCCAGCTGCGTGAGAAAGTCGATGCCGAAGACGTAGATGACGACCTTGAGAATGCTGAACACGCCCGCCTTCACCACCGCCACCGCGTGCAGCAGCGCGCTGACCGGGGTGGGAGCCACCATCGCCGCGGGAAGCCAGCGGTGGAAGGGCATCACCGCCGCCTTGCCGATGCCGAAGACGTAGAGCGCCAACAGCACCGCCACCACGCCCTCCCCCGCCCTGCCTTCCAGGATTCCGCCCAGCTCGAAGTCGATGGTGCCGGTCAGCAGGTAGGTCCAGATGATGGCGAGCAGCTGGAAGCCGATCGAGGTGCTGAGCAGGATACCCAGGTATACGCGCCCCGCCCTCTTCGCCGCGTCGGTGCCCGCGTGCGTGACCAGCGGGAAGGTGGAGAGGGTCAGCGCCTCGTAGAAGATGAAGAGGGTGAACAGGTTGCCCGCGAAGGCAACGCCCATGGTGCATGAGATGGCCAGCGCGAAGAAGATGTAGAAGCGGGTCTGGTTCTTCTCGTGATGCCCGCGCATGTAGCCGATGGCGTAGAGCGTGGTCACGATCCAGAGGCTGCCCGCCACCAAGGCGAAGATCATCCCCAGCGGCTCCACCACCAGCTCCAGCGGGAGGCCGGGGAGGGGCTCCGCCAGCACGAAGCGCGGTGTTTCGCCGGCGCTCACCGCGCGGTGGATCTGCATCACCACGCCCAGAAGGACGCCGCCCGTGATCAGCGAGGCGGCCTCGCGCAGGTTGGGACTGGCGCGCAGCAGGCCCACCAGTGCCGCCCCGGCCGCGGGGATGACCAGCGCCAGGAGCGCGAGTTCGCCCGGGTTCACGGAGCGCCTCCCAGCAGGGCGCGCGCCGCCTGGCCGGCGACGTTGGTGGTCAGTGAGGCGTCGATGCCGAAGTAGAGGTTGGCGACGATAAGGGCCCAGGTGGGGACCAGCAGCCGCAGCGGAGCTTCGGATACGGAATCGGCCCGTGCGGACGGCTCACCGAAGTAGACGGCTTCCACCACCCGCCAGATGTAGACCACGGCCAGAGTCGAGGTGACCAGCACCAGCGCCGCGACCGGCCACATCCCCTGCTCCAGCGCGCCCAGCACCAGGTACCACTTGCTCACGAAGCCCACCGTGAGCGGGACCCCGATGAGGCTGAGACCTCCCGCCGTGAAGGCGGCCATGGTCCAGGGCATGCGCCGGCCCAGGCCGCGCAGGGCATCGATGTGCACCGAGCCCACCCGGTACATGACGCAGCCGAGGGCGAGAAACAGCGCCCCCTTCATGAGCGCGTGGTTGAAGAGGTGGAGCGTGGCCGCGGTCAGTCCGGTGACCGAGGCGAAGCTGATCCCGAGGATGATGTAGCCGATCTGGGCAACGCTTGAATAGGCCAGCATCCGCTTGATGTTGCGCTGGAATATCGCCACCAGCGACATGGTGAAGATCGCCACCAGCGCGAGCGGCAGCAGCCACATGCCGAGGCTGAGCTCGCCGAAGGAGTAGGTGACCCCGAAGACCGTGAAGAAAAAGCGCAAGAGGACGTAGACCGCGACCTTGGTGGAGGTGGCGGCGATGAGCCCCGTAACCGCCGAGGGTGCAAAGGCATAGGCGTCGGGCAGCCAGACGTGCAGCGGGAAGAGGGCCAGCTTGAGGCTCGTGCCGACGGTCAGGAAGGCGAACGCCACCAGGACGGTCCGTTCGCCGTACAGGACGGGAAGCCGCTCGGCCAGGTCGGCCAGATTGAGCGTTCCGGTCTCGACGTAGAGCAGCCCGATGCCGATCACGATGAACGACGCCCCTATGCTCCCCATGATGAGGTAGCGGAACGCCGAGACCAGCGCCCGCCGGTCGGATCCCATGGCGATCAGGGCGTAGGTGCCGAGCGACGAGATCTCCAGGAACACGAAGATGTTGAACGCGTCCCCCGTGATGGCGATGCCCAGGAGGCCGCACAGGCAGAGCATCCACGCGCCGTAGAAGAGGGGGATTCGGCGCTCGTCCACCTCGCGCTCGACGCTCGCGAGGGCGAAGAGGGTGACGACCACGCCGATGCCGGCGACGATGAGAAGCACCAGGGCGTTGACGGCGTCCACCCGGTACTCGATCCCCCAGGGCGCGGCCCAGCCGCCCAGCGCGTAGCGGATGTCCTCGCCGCCGAGCACGCGGGACAGAAGCCCCACGGCCGCCGCGAAGGCCGTGACCGCTCCGGCCATCGCGATGCCCCACGAGACGCGCTTCCAGGGGACCAGCACGCACAGGGCCGCGGCCAGAAGCGGGGCTACGATCTGGATGGCGGGAAGGTGCGCCGCGATCATGGCCGCGCGCCCTCGTACAGCTCGTCGGCGAGCACCTGTTCCTGTATCTCGTCGTCCTCGATGGTGCCGTAGGTCTCCTTGATGCGCACCACGAGCGCGAGCGCCATCGCCATGGTGGCTACGCCCACCACGATCGCGGTGAGCATGAGCACGTGAGGCAGCGGGTTGGAGTAGAGCACCTCCGCCGCTCCCTCGGCCACCCCGTGATCATCCTCGATGAGGATGGGAGCGGTGCCGCCCACGATCTTCCCGGTGCTCACGTAGAAGATGATCACCGAGGTCTGGAAGAGGTTCAGCCCGACCACCTTCTTGACCAGGTTGCCGCGGGAGATCAGGGCGTAGAAGCCGACCATCATCAGGAAGATGACGACCCAGTAGTTGAACAGGCCCAGGAACTCCATCTACCCGCTCCTCCGCCGCCCGGCGAAGCTGTAGAAGAGCGTGACCATGACCCCGAAGACGGTCACGAGAACCCCCGCCTCGACGAGAAGGATGCCGATGTGCTGGGCGTGCTCGGCGTCGTAAAGCAGGACTCCGTAGTCCAGGAAGTTCCCGCCCATGAACATCGCCACCACGCCGACGCCCGCGAAGATCAGAACGCCCAGGGTGCCGCACCAGGTCACGATACTCGTGGGTATTGCGGCCTTGGCGCGGTCGAGCCCGAAGACCAGGGCGTACAGAATGACGCCCGCGGCGAAGATTACCCCCGCCTGGAACCCCCCGCCCGGCCCGTAGTCGCCATGGAACTGGACGTACAGGGCGAAGAGCAGGATCGGACCCACGAGGATCTTCGCGGCGATGCGCAGAATGATCTGGTCCCTCATGACGCTCCGTCCCCGCCATCGTCGTCCGCAGGCGACCCTCGCGTTCGGCGCGGCCGGCGGCTCCCCACGAACAGGGTCAGCACCCCCACCATGGCCGCGAAGACGACGGTGGTCTCGCCCAGCGTGTCGTAGCCGCGGTAGCTGGCCAGGACCGTGGTGACGATATTCGGGATGTGCACCTCGAGCACCTCGCCCTCTTCACCGGCGAGGGGCACGTGCATCTCCAGGTACTCGGGAGCCACGTGGCCGTGGACCGGGTTGTCGGGCTGGCCCCATCGTGGCAGATCGTAGGTGCCGTACACCAGCATGCCGCCGGTGACCAGCACGATCAGCAGCGGGATGATGGGTGACTTCGCGTGGCGCTTCTGCCGGGTTCCCACCAGCGCCAGCGTCCCGAGCGCCAGGATGGTGGACACGCCGGCGCCCACCGCTACTTCGGTGAATGCCACGTCCACCGCGTCGAGCACCACGAACAGGGCGGCCGACAGGAAGCTGTAGATTCCCATCAGCATCACCACGGCAACGAGATTGCGCAGGTGCAGGACGCCGAACGCGGTCACGGCCAGCAGTCCGAGGAGTGCGAGGTCGACGACGGATTCCACTCAGTCTCCTCCCTCGTCGTCGTGCACGGCGGGCTCGACCTTGCCGTGCAGGGCGGCCTTGGCGAGCGCATGGGTCGCCACCGGGCTGGTGAACCAGAGAAAGCCCAGAATCATGATCAGCCTCAGGGTCACGCCGCTGATCCCGGCCTGCAGCATGAGCCCGGTGAGGATGAAGAAGCTGCCCATGGTGTCGGTGAGTCCGGCCGCGTGCATGCGCGTGAAGACATCGGGCATGCGCAGGACGCCGATGCCGCCGATGACCACGAAAAAGCTGCCGAGCAACAGGAGTGCGGCGCTGAGGTAGTCGAGAACCATCTCCATCAGCCGGACTCCGTCTCGCCCGGGTGCGGCCCCGAGGCTCCCAGACTACCGAACTGAAAGAACTTCAGCACCGCGATCGTGCCGATGAAGTTGAGAAGCCCGTACGCGAGCGCCAGGTCCAGGAACTCGGGCCGTCCCGTGAAGAAGCCGATGAGCGCGATGGTGAGGACGGTCTTGGTGCCGAACATGTTGACCGCCAGGACCCGGTCGTACACGGTGGGGCCGAGGAGCGCCCGGGCCATCGCCATGGCCATCGTGACCAGGACCGCGATCGAGGCGCCGACCACCATCATGATGCGCCCTCCAGGCGGCACACGCGACGGTCCATCTCGCCTTCCTCGGTGCCGTCCAGCGCTTCCCTGGTCAGGGCGTGGATGCGGAATCCCTCGGCGTCGAGGCGGACCGTGATGGTGCCCGGCGTCAGGGTGATGGAGTTGGCGTAGATGAAGCGCCCAAGATCGGTTTTCTGGTGCCCCTGGAAATCCACCACCCGGGGCCGGATGGGAAGCCGGGGCGAGAGGATCACGCGGGCCACGGCGAGGTTCGACTTGAAGACCTCGACGACGAGCCAGGGCAGATAGAAAAGGAGCCCCGGGACGATGTGGAACGGCGCCCCTTCCCTGTCGGGTAGCAGCATCCTCGTCACCAGCAGCGCCACGCCCACGACCGAGGCCGCGCCCAGGCTGAGAAGCAAGTTCGTGTAGTGTCCCGACATGAGCAGCCACATGGCGTACCACAACAGGCACAGGCCGGCTACGCGCGCGACGGGACGTTGGGTCAAGGGCGAATGCGGACGGCTGGGAGAGGTCGGGGGTTCGGCGACGGGCAAGCTACCAAGTGGACTGTGCCCCGTCAATGATCAGCTGGGCCAGTCGTTCGATCGCCTCTTCGCGCGCCACTTCCTCGGTCTCGGACGCTTCCAGGAACTGCCCCTGCGCGCTCAGTCCTCCGTTCTCCCACAGGATCTCGTTGTTGACCACGTCGATCAGCTCGACCTGAAGGCTGATGCTCACCTGGCGCTGCAGCACCTCGGGGCCGGCGCCCGCCTGTCCGGCACGAAAGTTGGGGGTCCGGAGGTCGTAACGGCTGATGGTGCCGCGCAGGATGGCATCCGCGTTCTCTTCCGCACCCTGGTTGACGCCCAGACCCCTGGGGACCTCGCGCAGCAGGAACTGGTGGATCTCCTGGGTGATCTCGAAGAGGCCGGTCTCGTTTTCGAACGGAAGGATGGCCAGGCTCCGGATATGATCCGGAAAGCTGCCCCCGCGAAAGCTGTAGTTGCAGCCCGACAGCAGCACCATGGACAGAAGCGCGGCTCCCAACACCACGCGCGGGAGAGTCGGCACGAGAGCGGGAATCGCCTGGGCGGGACGTTTCATTCTGGTCGGGACTCGGGGATTCACGCTTACTCCTGGTTGCGGGGAAACCAGATGTCGGACGGATACGGCTCCACGGTCTCGACCGTCTCGAGCGTGAAGGTCAGCTCGCGGAAGTCGATGAGATTCCGGTAGGTCGCTTCGGCGGGAAAGCCGTCACGCAGGGGAAGTGAGAGGGAGAGTTCGTCCACCGCCTCGCCGTCGCGCAGGAGAGCGAGGGCGGCCACGTCGCCATTGTCGTCGAGTTCGTACAAGAGATCCGGCCGACTGCTCGAGTCATAGGTGAGGCGAAGCGTGCCGTCTTCCGCTTCCCATCCCTGCGCCAGGCGGTAGTCGCCTCCGGGGCGGAAAATGCCGAGGGAGGACCAGAAGAGTGCCGGCGGAGGGACCAGTTCGTCCGATGCGCCCTCGGGAATCCGGAGGTCGTCGCCCACCAGAGCCGCGCGCAGCACGGTCTCGCCCCGCCCCGTGAAGAGGTCCAGCCGCGCGCGGTAGGGGGGTTCCAGCCGGGCGACCCCGCGACCGCCCGAGCGCAGCCCCGGTTCGCGCACGTTCCAGTCGAAGATGAGCCGTACCGGGGTCGTTAGCTGCGTGCGTGCCTCTACCAGCAGCGCATGGCGATGGTAGTCCATGGCCGGCGGACCGGCGGGCGGGGGCTCCGGCGCCCGGGGCAGCCAGCAGCTCGCGGTCAGCGCGGCGCCGGAAAGGAGGAACACGCGCCGGAAGCGGGAACAGCTCATTCAGAATCGCGGTTTCAAGGCCGATGCGCTTGCCAATTGGGGACCACTGCCTACAACGATAATCGATGTCAGACCGGAATCCGAGACCGAATCCGCAGGCTGCCGGGCCGGCCTACGTGGTGAGCGACGCTCACCTTGGTGCGCAGCCGGGCGCGCGCGCCGCCGATCTCGTGGACTGGTTGCGGCATGTGCGCGGACGCGCGTCGCACGTGGTCCTGAACGGAGACATCTTCGACTTCTGGTTCGAATACCGGCGCGCGATTCCGCGCGGGCACGTGCGCGTCCTCGGGGCGGTCGCGGAGGTGGTGGACGCGGGCGTGCCCGTGACCTTCCTGGGCGGCAACCACGACTGGTGGGGCGGCTCGTGCCTGGCGGAAGAGATCGGGGTGTCGTTCCATCGCGCCCCCATCCGCACGTCCCTCGCCGGCCGCAGCGCCTACATCGCCCACGGCGACGGGCTGGGCCGCGGCGACTACGGTTATCGGGTCGCGAGCGGCATCCTCAGGTCGCGCATGTTCCGCCGCGCATTCCGCTGGATCCATCCGGACCTCGGCGTTCGGCTCGCGGCCTTTCTCTCACGGACCGACAGCCACGAGGGCCGTCCGGGGGAAGGAAACCGACAGCGCGCCAGGGCGCTGGAGCTGCTTGCGATGCGGGAGCTCGAGCGCGACGAGACCCTCGACATCGTGGTCTTCGGGCACACTCATGTCCCTGCGGTTATTGAGGTTGCGGGCCGTTATTACCTCAACGCGGGCACATGGATGCGCGACCGTTCCTATGGGGTCGTCGAAGCCTCGGGGCCTCCCCGGATCGAGCACTGGGAGGGAGAGCCGCCTGCCTCCTAACGGCCCTGCAGGAACTCCGGGGTCCAGGGCAGCGACATGCCGACCTCGAGCGCAGTGCCGGAAGGACCCGCGACCGGTTCCACCGTCAGCGGCGCCGGGAAATCGGCCAGGTGCGCGGAGACGAAGGCGTCGGCGCCCCCGAAGAACGTGAAGAAAACCAGGAGCGCGACCCAGTCCTCCATTTGCTCGTCGCGCGCGGTGGCCAGCAGGCGAATGTCCTCGATGCCCTCGTCGGCCGCGAGTTCCGCCTCGATGGCCTCCGGTGCCACGTCGCCAGGGAGAAGCTCCGCGGTCTTCGCGGCCTCGAGCATCTGCTGGCGCCGTCTCGCGGTGCCGCGCAGCGAGTTGGTCTTGTAGGCCATCCACACGTTGCCCGCCTGGGCGAGAAAGTAGAAGGCGGCACGGCCGTACGAGCCCGATGCCGCCTGTCCCCAGCCGGGGACGAGGACGCTGCGCAGGAAGGCGCCGCCGGGGGATGGGCGGCCGGTCGATGGCGACGCCTCCACGGAATCGGCCGCTTCGGGCTCGACGTTGACCTGCGCTTCCTGGGCGCGGGCCCCTGCGGGCAGGGTCAGGGCGGCAATGGCGACCGCAGTCGCAGCAAGGATCCCCGCGGTCGGGACCGGGCGTGGGGAGGACCGGGGGAGCATCACCGCGGCTGGCTCGACGACATGTACCCGGCCGCAGGCTCAGACAGCTTCCAACTCATTGGTAAGATTATCAAATGCAACACTTTATGTGGCGCAACAAGTGTCTGGGCGAAAGGGTTCTGCCCGCCGGACATCGAACGCGCGTCTGCACCCATCGGCGAACGCGGCTGATACCCGCCAGCCACAGAGACGTTCTGCACTTTGGCCCGCAGTTCCGTTACCCAGGGGATCCAGGCGGCGATGGCGCTCGCCTCGCGCCCAATCGCGCTGCATCCTAAGGGGGCCTGCACGATCGAGGCTCCGATTTCGCACGTCCCGCGCGCAGCCGCAGGGATCGTGGGGTGAGACGCCTCGTCACCAAAGCACGAGGGCCACCTCCATGAGAACTCCGCTCGTCGTCCTTTTCGTCGGTGCCGCAGTCGCGGCAGCGTATCCGGGCGTGCGAACCTCACCGGCAGCGCCGCCTGCCGGGCCGCCGGCCCGCACCGCGCCGGCGCTCGCCCCGCAATCCCCTTCCGCACCGCTCCGGGTACAGGAGCACGTCCTCGACAACGGCTTCACGATTCTCCTCGTCGAGGACAATCGAACGCCCCGCGTGGCCGCGAACCTGTGGGTCCGGGTGGGGTCCATGCAGGAGGCGGTGGGGCTCCATGGCATCACGCACTTCCTGGAGCACGTCATCCACCAGGGGACCACGACCGTGGGCACCCGCGATCTCGCCGCCGAACTGCCCATCCTGCAGGAGATCCACGACACCGAACAGGAGCTCATCGCGGCACGCAATCGGGCGCGCAATCAGCTTCGCGAGCGCGACGTATTCTACGATGAGCTCGGGTGGCCGGTCACCCCCGACATACAGGTCCTCAGGGAGCGGCTCTACGAACTCGAGGACCGCGACAACGAGTACCGCGACTTCTGGACCTCGTACAAGTGGTACATGGAGCGCGGCGGGTACGTGCGCCACCTGGATCCCGTGCCGGCCAGCACCGAGCAGGACTACATGGAGATGAACATGGCGCTCCCCCGCGAGCACCTGGAACTCTTCTTCCGGCTCGAGGCGGAGCGCATGGTGAACGCGGTCTTCAGGGGCTGGGAGGCGCAGCGCTTCACCGTCCTCGAGCAGATCCTCGGCGGCAAGAGCCGGCCGCAGACGCGCTTCAACGAGGCGATCGACGGCGTCACCTCGCAGGGCCATCCGGTCTACGTCCCGGACGGCGGGCACCTCCGCGACTTCGACAACTTTACGCGGGCCGCGATGTGGCGCATCTACGACGACTACTTCGTGCCCAACAACGCGGCGCTGGTGCTGGTCGGCGACGCGACCCTCGACGACATCCTGCCTCTCGCGGAACGCTACTTCGGAGCACTGCCCCGGGGGCCCGAGCCGCCTGCGGATCTCGACATCGAGGCCGAACTGGTGCCCGGCGGCTCGATCCGGCTCGACTGGACGGAACCGCTCTCGCCACAGGTGCACGTGCGCTACCGCATTCCGGGAATGGGCCATCCCGACCGGCCCGTCCTCGACCTCATTGCCGCGCTTCTGAACGGACCCCACGGCATGGCCGGCCAGACGATGGCGTCAAGCGGCACGGCGGCCTCGGTGTCCGCCGACTTCCGGGTGATCCACACCTACCGCTTCGGGTCGCCCGGCGCGTTCAACCTCGTCGCGCAGGCGCGGGCCGATGGCGACCTGGCGGCGGTTGAGCGGGCGCTGCTCGACGCTGTAGCCGACGTCCGCGAGGGACGGATCGACAAAGGTGCGCTGGAGCGCGCACGCAAGCGTCTCCGCGTCGAGTGGGCCGAGTTCCTGGACAACCCCCAGGAGCTCGCGTTCCTGATCGGGCACCACCACACGATGAACCACTGGAGCGTGCTGCCGGAGCTCATCGAGGCTCGGGACGCGGCAACGGCGGCCGACGTGCAGCGTGTTGCGTCCACCTATTTCGTCCCCTCGAATCGGGTGATCGCCACGGCGCGCGCCCGGCCTCCGGAGGGAAGCGGGCCGAGCTGGCTCGACTTCCTGTGGGCCGAGCTGCCGGGGGACGGGCGATGAAGGGCCGCGGGAGCCGGGCGCGCGGTGCGGCCGTGGCCGTATTGGTCATGGGCATCCTGGCCACGGGTATCCTTGCCGGTTGCGGGGGCGACTCCCACGACACCCTCCCGGGGCGCTCAAGACCGATCCTGGACCACGATTGGCCGAGCCCGGGTGAGGTCGCGCCCGGTCCAGCCGCGTTCACGCCACCCGATCCATCGGAGGCTCTCTACGAGACATCGAGCGGCGCGCGGGCCTACATCGTGGCCGGCACGCCGGCCGACCCGTTGGTGCGCCTCACGGCGGCCCTGCCGGTGGGACGGCTCCACGAGCGCGCAGGTGAGGCCGGCGCGTCGGCCCTCCTGATCCAGCTCCTCACGACGCGAGGCCCCGTGGGCGCGAGCGACCCGCTCACCCTCCGGCTGGCCGAGCTGGGGGCGTCCCTCGGCCGCGTCGAAGCCCTCGACGCCGCCCATCTATCGCTGAGCGTTCTTCCGGAGGATTGGCAGGAGGCGCTCGAGTTGCTCGTGGAGCTCGTGCGGAACCCCGATCTCGACGTTACGACGATTCGCGACTACAGGACTGGCCCGGGCTACGACATGCCGATGGCCGGGATCGGCGGCAACGGCTTTCGTCCCAAGGTCGAACTGGAGCGCCGCATCCACGGTCACCCGCTGGCGCCGCCCGACCCGGGCACGATGGTCTCGCGGGAGGCGGTCCGGGCGCTGGCCTCCCGAAGCCTGGCGGCCGACCGGGTGATCTTCGGGGTCGGAGGACCTGTCTCCCGCGCCGAGGTGGAAGAGGCGCTGGAGGCGGCGACCCGGGGCTGGGCGAGGAGCGGCGAGCCGTTACCGGACCCCTGGGTAATCGAGCCGACCTCGACCGCGACCGGTACAGCCGGTTCCGCGACCCGCTTTCACGCCGTGGACGTGCCGAGCCTCGAGGGCTGGATCGCCATCGGGCGCGCGGTGGACGCCGTCCCCGAATCGGACCGGGCCGCCCTCTCCGTGCTCCGTTTCATCCTCGCCGAGCGCCTCAACATCGCCGCGCGCGAGATGCGCGGCCTCGCCAACCGGGACGACTTCGAGGTTCCCGTGACGGCATCCGGTACCGGCCTCCTGCTGGTTCGCACTGGTGGACGCCCGGAGGCTGTGGCGCCTCTGGTCCGCTACAGCCTGGACGAGGTGGAGCGCATGCACGATCCGGACGCGCCGGTGACCGAAGCCGAGGTCGCGCGAGCCCGGGGCTGGCTGGTGAACGCGGTCTGGCGGCGGTCGCTGGAACTCGCGACCAGCGCGAGTGGGACGTTCGCCCTGGAGCGCGTGCGCCGCGGCAGTACGGACCACCTCATGGGGTGGCCCGCCATGGTGCAAGCCGTCACGCCGGACGACGTGAAGGCGATCGCGCGGGAGTACCTGGACCCGGCGACCTTCGTGACCGTGGTGGCGGGGCCGCTGGAGCGCATCCGAGCCGCGCGCCACCCGCGCTGGCCCGTGGGCCTGGACGAGATGGAGGCGGAACTCGGCCGCCCCTGATCTGCTTTTTGAGGAAAGGAAACGCCCCCGGCGCGGACGAGTCATGACTACGCTCAGAACCGATCGGCTGCTCTTGCGCCCGTTCGAACTCACGGACGTCGACGACGTCTACGCCTACGCGCGCGACTCCGAGTGGGGCCGGTATTTGCCTGTTCCCAGCCCCTACGAGTACAGGCACGCCGTCGAGTTCGTGGCGCGCTCCGTGCTTGCTCCGTGGGATACCAGTCCCGTCTTCGCGATCTGCCTGAGCGGCAGGTGCGTCGGCGGTATCAACATCAGGGTCGACACGTCCGCGGGGACTGGCGAAATCGGATACAGCATCGCCCGCGCGCATTGGGGCAAGGGCCTCACAGCCGAGGCCGCGACAGCGGTCATGGACTGGGCGTTCAACGAGTTCGGGCTCGCCAAGATCACCGCGATGGCGGACCTCGCGAATACCCGATCCTCACGAGTGATGGAAAAGCTGGGGATGAGGCGGGACGGCCTGTTGAGAAGCGAACGGCCAAGCGACGCCGACCCGGGCACTCGGCAGGACATGGTGATCTACTCCGTCTTGCGCGACGAGTGGCAGGCGCGCGCGTCGGGTTAGACGGCCGGCCTCACTACTGCACTTACGGCCAGAGATCCACGTCTCCCTTCACGTGGCGATTTAAAAAGGCCAGCATCCTCGGCATCCACTCCAGGCGCGCGGCCCGGCCCGCAACGTCATCGTACCGCTCGTAGGTGACCGGCTTGTAGTAGCGCGCGGCCTCCGTGGCGAACGCGCGCATCTGCACGTCGCCCTCGCCGGCGATGATCAGCATTGGCATCCCCACATCCTGAGCAAACAGCGTGGGGGACGCCCGCCGAAAGGTCTCGCGGTTCTCCGCCAGCAGGCCAAGCTCGTACTGATACATGTTGATGTTGGCCAGCGCCGACTCGCTCTCCACCAGTTGAATGCGGTTGGCGTATCCCTCCCGCAGGGGCACGGCGGCCCGGAAGGCGTCCGGGGCGAAGGTGCTCGCGGCGAAGCTCAGATAGGCTCCGTAGCTCACGCCCGTGACCGCGACGCGGTCGCCGTCGATGTCGGACAATGTGCCGAGATACCTCGCGCCGGCCACGACATCATCCAGATCACACCGCGCCCAGCACCCGTTGTTCGCCTCCTCGTGCTCCCAGCCGAAGCCCGAGCTCCCCCGGATGTTGGGGGCCAGCACCGCATAGCCGTGCTTGATGAAGTAGTGGGCGTCGGCGTGTCGCCTCCAGCCATCCTCGAACTGCGAGGAGGGCCCCCCGTGGACCCAGACGATGGCGGGATACCCCCCGGGCGGCGGCGGCTCGGCAGGCCGGAACAGGTAGGAGTGGATGGTGAGCCCGTCGTTCTCGTAGCTCACCCGTTCGGGCATGAAGAAGGCGTTGGCAAGCGCCGGATCCGGCAACGAGTGCGTCAGGCGCGCCGGCTCGCCTCCGGCCGCATCCATCACGAACAGATCCGGGACCTGCGCCGGCGTGTCGAAGGTGAAGGCGATGCGGCGGCCGTCCGGGGACCACGCCGGGTTCGCCACGAGGCCTATCTCCGGAGCGAAGAGGGTCTGGACCGTGCCGTCGTCCACCGAGGCAACCCGCAGAATCTGCCGGCCCCTCAGGTTGGACGTGTACGCGACCCTCGTGCCGTCGGGAGACCAGCGGGCGTAGCCCCGGAAGGGCTTCTGGGAGCTCTGATCGGCTGCTTCGGGCGCGAGCGGACGGGGCTCTCCGCCCTCCATCGGCGCGAGCCACCAGTTGATCCAGCCGCTGCGGTAGGAGCGGAACAGCACCAGGTCGCCTCTCGGCGAGACCTGGCCAGGCCCGAACTCCTGGCCGGTGCGATAGTCCATCCAGTCGCGGTCGCTCACGATTAGACGCTCGCCGGCGCCGGTGGCGGCGTCTATGGAGATGACGTCGTGGTGGATCCACCACTGGTCCATGCGCACGAACACGATCCTGGAACCGTCCGGCGTCCAGGTGGGCTGCACGTCGTAGCGGGTGTCGGTGGTGAGCCGCTTCACCTGTCCCTCCGGCACCGACACCGTGTAGATGTCGTAGTTGCCGCGCAGCGAGTTGGAGAAGACGATGTGCCCTCCGTCGGGGGACCAGCTCCAGGAAAGCGTGCGGGCACCGAGGTCGGTCAGCTGGAGCGCGCGCTGCTTGGGGATGGACCAGAGCCAGAGCTCCTGCCCGTCGCCGGATGCGCTTGACACGTAGCCGATCCACGCGCCGTCCGGGGAGTACGCCGGGCTGGTGACTCCCTCCACCGGGATCGCCTCGGGATCGGCACCGTCGGCGTCGACGGTCCACAGCGTGGCGCGCCCGAGGAAGAGGATCGCAGAACCGTCGGGGGACCAATCGGGCACGGCTCCGTCCACGAGGGAGCTCGTGGACACGAACTCCTCCAGAGTGAAGTCGCCGGAGGTGCGGGTGGACGCTGGCGTGCCGCTGGTTTCGGCGCAGGCCGCGCCGGCGAGAGCAACGAGGAATGCCAACAGCGCTCGCTTCATCGGAACCTCCCTACTCTGGAGCCGGCACTGGGGGAAACGCTCCCGTCCTGAGAAACGCGATCACCGCCTCGGTAGTGAAGCGATCATTCATCAGGAAGGTGTGGGTCCGGGGAACCACGATCAGCGGCACGTCCTCGATTCTGGTGTTGTCGACGCCGACCATGCCGTCGTCGGGGCCCGGGATGAGCGCTGAACCGATGGGGTTGAGGCTGCGGTTGCCCGCGATGATTCCGACCTCGTACTCCGGGGGAGGCAGGCTTGCCGGGATGCCGGTTTCGCCGGTGCCCAGGCCCCTCCCCGCCGGTCCCAGGAGGTGCCCGAGTTCCTGCTCCCGGAACCAGTCCGCCACCTCGCTCCCCTGGTTGGGAGGCGCGAGCAGGACCACCCGTCCCAGGGACTCGGGCGGGGTATCGGCCAGGTAGCGGCGGATCACGAGCCCGCCGAGCGAGTGGCCCACGAAGTGAACGCGCGCAGCCGCGGCACAGCAGGCCGACACCTCGGCAGCGAGCGTCTCGGCGTGTTCGGCGAGGGTTCCGCCGCGCGAGTCGTAGTCCACGTTGGTGACATCGTAGCCGGCCCACTCGAGCCGCTCGGCAAGCAGTGTCATGGACGCCCGGGTGCGGCCGAGCCCGTGCATGAGGACGACGGACTCTTGCGCCGATCCCGTTTCGGTGCGAGACGCGAAGACGGCGACCGCCGCAAGAACAACGCAGCAGCCGACGAGCAGGGCATTCGACGGCCGCGGTCCGCGGGGATTCCGGCGGCTCGCGTGCCGCGCGGACGTCACACGGCGATCAGCGGCTCCCCGCCAATCCCGCAACCTCCGTCGGAGCGTCTGCCAGACCTCAACCAGCACCGTCGATTCACCCGTGCAGAGCCTCAATGCGCTCGACCATCTCCGTGGATTCCCGCGGCCCGAATAATCCCCCCAGGATCATGGCCGCGGCGCTGGCAAAGAGGGCGACCACCACCGGCGCGAGCCCGATGTCGATGACGCCGAACTGCACCAGGATGTAGACCCCCGCTCCCGACACCACGGCCCCGACGCCGCCCGCCAGGTTGGCCTTCTTCCACCACAGCCCGGCGATGGTGGGTACGAACAGGCTCGCGCTCAGGATTCCGACCCCCGCAGTGTAGAACTCGGTGATCAGTTCCGGCGGCGAGAATGCCCACAGGAGCGCCGCGATTCCGATCACCCAGGTCGAGCCGATGCGCACCAGGGTCATCGTCCGGTTGCTGGCCCGGCCCTTCAGCAGGCCTCCGAGGAGGTCGTGCGAGATGGCCGAACTGCACGCCAGCAGCAGCGCGTCGGTGGTGGACATGACGGCGGCGAGCACCGCCGCGACCGCGATCCCGCGGATGAGGGGCGGGAACTGCGTCTCCATCACGCGCAGGAAGAGCTGGTCGGCGTCCTGGAGTCCCGGAAAGTCGATCCGCCCGATCGGCACGATGGCGAGCACCGCCGCCAGGATCATCACGCTGTACACCAGCATCGACAGGTTCAGCGACAGCCGCGCGCTCTCGGCGTCCCGGGCGGTGAAGACCCTCATGACGATGTGGGGAATCACCGGGATGGCCGTGGCCCAGATTATGAAGTAGCCCAGGTAGCTCGACACGGGCCGGTTTGCGACCTGCCCGAGTTCCGGGGCGACGGCCGTGGCCTGACTCATGATTTCGAAGGGCGACCCCACGCGCCACACGAGCACGAGCGCGGTGCCCATGATGACGAAGAGCATGAGGAATCCCTGGATCACATCCGTCCAGGTGATCGCCACCATGCCCCCGAACGAGACGTAGATGATGAATACCAGCGTGGCCAGGGCCAGGGCCGTGTTGTAGGGGATGCCCAGCAGCGCCTCGGCAGTGATGCCGGCCGCCTTCAGCTGGGCCACGATGTAGATGGTGAAGGCTGCGACGATGAGGACCGGGACCAGGTACCGGACCAGCGCATGCGGGTAGCGGAAGCTCATGAAGTCGGTGATCGTGAACTTCCCGAAGTTGCGGAGCGGCCTGGCGACCAGAATGGACGCAAGGGGAAATCCGACGACCGCGCCCCCGAAGAGCGCGAGCGTCGCCGGAATGCCCTGGGCGTAGGCCAGGCCCATCACGCCGATGATCGATCCGCCGCTTGCGAGCGCCGCCATGATCGCCATCGAGTTCACGACCGTGCCGATGCGCCGTCCCGCGACCCAGTACTCGTCCCGCGAGCCCAGGACCCTCTTCGACACCGCGATCCCGATGCCGATGCACGCGGCGAGGTAGACCCCGACCAGGACGCGTTCGAGGAGCATCAGGCGTCTCCCCGGTCCTCTTCCGCGACCGCATCGGGTGACGCTCTGCCCGCTCCGGCCCCCGCGCCTCCCTTCCCGTCACGCCGCAGGATGGTGACGAGCGCCAGCGCCGGCGAAATCAGCATCAACGCGGCGATGAGCCAGCCGAAGACGGCCATGCCGCCCGCCTCGATGGTGCGCCACCGGGGGATGAACGCAAACGCGGAGAAGGCGATCAGGAAGACGAGGGTCGCACCCTCTCCGCGCCGCAATGGGAAGAAGGATTTCATGATGGGTACGGTGCGGGGTGCGGTTGGATGGCGCAACAGGGAAGGTATTGAAGCGCTGACGGCGTCCCACAGCCGCAAGGCGTCGGCCGAGGCCACGCGGCCTTGCGGCATCTGCGCGCAATAGCCGGTGTGTTTCATCGCCTTCGGCGAAGGCGGGCAACCTCGAAGATCCGGAGTGGCGGGAGCGTGTGAGAATCGAACTCACCAGCCCGGGTTCAAGCCGGGCCAGACGGTTTTGAAGACCGCTGGGGTCACCAGACCCCACCCGCCCCCTCGCTGCTCCGGCGGACGGACATCGGGAAGCTAACCCGGGTACGGCCTTGCTGACAGGCTGCGGGACGGGTGCCGCCCGCCCCCGCCTGACTCACGCGTGCCCAGCCACGGGATCGACGCCAACCCTGACGTAACGTTAGGGTCGTCTCGCCAGCTCAGAACCGGAACGAGGCATCGGGTGCGACGCGACCGGCCGCCTCCCCCGCCGCAGTGAACACCGTCAGGTCCACCTGCACCACGTCGGGCAGGAGGTCCGCGAACCGCAGGCTCGCCGGTCCGAGGGGCTCACGGGAACAGGTGAGGGAGGCAAGGAGGTGCACGTCTTCGTGTTCCTGGGCCTCATCCTCTTCGTGCTCCTGGCCCTCTTCCTCGTCATGCTGGTGGTCCTCGCCGGCATCGTCGTGGTCCTCGCCGGCCTGGTCATGGTCCTCGCCGGCATGGTCACCCTCTACACTTTCGGGCGCCTGCACCTCCGCCGAATCCAGCGCACAGATCGCCCCGTCCGGAAAGGCGATGAGACGAGCGCCACCGGTTCGGAGTCTGTCGAGGGCCTCCGCTGCGGTGGCCCGCTCCTGCGCCGAGCGGGGGGCGCGCTCGAAGCCGAACACGGATTCTGCGGGGAGGTGCAGGTCGACGGTGAGGCGGGTGCCGTCCACGGCCAGACCCAGTCGAGCGATGCCATGTTCGTGGGCCCCAACCGTCCCCAATCGTTCGCCCTCGACGAGCGGAGGACCGGGAAGCGACGAGGATGAATCGCCGCATGCGACGCACAGCAGAAGACACGGGATCGTCCACCCGACATAAGGCGAGCGGACCTGGGGTCGATCGAGTGTGGGGTAGGTCATGGTGAGAGAACGGGTGCGGGTTGCGTCCGTACGGCGTAGGTCCATTAATGATATCGTATTCTCGTTATCATATCTTGGTTCCCCGAAGGGCATCCTGGTTCCCGAAGGGCGAGGACCTCTGTCTACGTCAGGATGGATCACGTTCAACGCGTGCGAGCTGCGAACTGGCGGGCGAACTCCGACCATCGTAGTCTGGCCGAACCGCAGGGTCCTGGAGGCAGGAGCCGTCGGGGCCCGGGAGCGCCGAATCGACGGAGCGTCAAAAATGGGAGACAGTTCACCTCTTTCCCGCTCTGGTGCGGCGGGACCGACGGCTTCGCTTACCAGCCTGTTCCTGCTCGCCGGCGCGCTGGTCCTTGTTGCCTGCGAGGCGTCGCCCGGGGAGTCCGGGGACGAAGCATCACCCGGAGCGGAAGCGGACGTCGCAGCCGCCACGGGCGACGCCGCCGATTCCGCCGCGCAGCAGGCGGACAGCGCCGCTCAGGAAGCCCCCGACCCCGAAGCCGCCATCATCCGCCTCGACCCGAACGATCCAAACCTCGAGGTGTGGCGCGACCGCGACATCTCGGGTGACCCGCCCCGCGAACCGGGCCCGATCGAGGTCGGCTCGGTGCTGAGCTTCTTCGGGCTCCCCATCGCACGCACCATCGAGGACCTCGTCGCGGGCGAGGTCGAGGTGGCGTTCATGGGCGCGCCTGTGGACATGGGAGTCGGTTTCCGAGGCGCCGGCGAGGGTCCCAACGCGTTGCGCGCGATGCGGCGGAGCACCGGCAGCATGGAGACGATGATCAGCTGGCGCAGCGAGCTGACGGCGGTCGACTACGGGAACGCCCCCATCGATCAGTTCAGCGTCGAGCGCAGCATGGAGCCGATCCGCCGGATGGTGCGGGAGATCGCCGAGACCGGCGCGATCCCGGTGATCATCGGGGGCGACCACTCAATCGAGTTTGCCAACGTAGCCGGGCTCGCGGACGTGTACGGCAAGGAGAACGTCGGCGTCATCCACTTCGACGCCCACTACGACGCCGGCGGGACGCGGATGGGCCACCTGATCTCGCACGCACAGCCCGTGCGCCGTCTGGTCGACGATGGCCACATCCTCGGCAGGAACTTCATCCAGGTGGGGCTGCGCGGCAGCTGGCCCGGGCCGGAGGGTTTCGAGTGGATGCGCGAGAACGAATTCCGGTACCACACCATGGCCGAGATCGACCGCGACGGATGGGGCACGGTCATGCAGCGTGTTCTCGACGAGGCCAACGACGGGCCGGAGTACCTCCACGTCTCCTTCGATATCGATGTGATGGACCCGGCGTATACGTCCGGTACCGGCACACCCGTGCCCGGAGGCCTCACCCCGCGCGAAATCTTCCCCATGCTCCGCGGCCTCTGCTCCGAGAACAACCTGGTGGGCTTCGACCTGGTCGAACTCAACCCGCTGGTCGATCCGGGCTACACCACCGCCCTCAACGCCAAGCAGGTGGTGGACGAATGCCTCACCGGCGTCGCCCTGCGGAAGCTCGGGCTCGGCAATCGGGACTACCTGAGCCCGCTGACGAGCAGTGATGGGCGGCCCGGGGGAGTGGAGAGGTAGCTGACCGCCCGAGTCGCTCCAGTGGATTGTGCACACGGGCATCGGGAAGCCAATCCGGGTACCGCCTTGCTGACAGGCTGACGGAGACGGGTGCTGTCCGCACCGTTGCCCCGCGAGCTGCCCCCTTCGCCGCCCGGGTAGCAGATCACCTCGTTCCGGGAATAACTTGGTGAATGCCTGACGACATCACCCCCACCGGATCATCCGCCTTCGCCCGCAGAGGGCGCCGGTCGCCCGCGACCCCGGAAACCCGCGATGGGCGTCCGTCCGCGCGCGACGTCCCGGTGCCCTCGGACCAGACCGTGCATTCCGACCTCGCCCCCTGGAACCCGGGAACGCCGCTCGAGCTGGACTGGCTGCGCCACCAGCGCGTGAACCGGAGCGCTGCCGAGAGGCGCACCGCTTCCCTGGCCGGCCGCAGGAGCGTGAAGCGCGCGTGGCAGGCGGCCTGGCTCCTGCGCGCGGCGACCTGCATCGACCTCACCACCCTCGCGGGCGACGACACCCCCGGCCGTGTGCGCAGGCTGTGCGGCAAGGCCCGCAATCCCGTGCGGGCCGACCTGCTCGAAG
>JAPPJO010000146.1 GCA_028820325.1 Gammaproteobacteria bacterium
TCCCGGCGATCGCGCCGCTGGCCGTGGTCGCGGCCTTCACCTCGGAGCGGACGACCTTCGCCATCTACGTCGCCGTGGGCATCGGCATCCTCGGCTACGTCCTGAGGCGCTTCGGCTACCCGGTGATCCCCGTGCTCCTCGGCCTCATCCTCGGCCCGATGCTCGAGTCCAACTTCCGCCGCGCCCTGATCCTCTCGGACGGAGATCCCCTGATCTTCATCTCATCGCCCATCAGTGTCGGGCTCCTGCTCGCCGCCGCCGGCTTCCTGTTCTACGTCGTGCGGGGACAGCGCAGAACGCAAGGTGGCTCGAGCGGGCAGGCGTAAGGCGCAGAATGTCTTGATGCGGAAAACACTCGCCAGCTGCGCTACCCGCTCGGATCCGGCGCCCTCTCCCGATGAAAGTCCGTCACCGCCTGGTACGCGGCGATCACCGCGAGCAGCCGCTCCTCCCCGAACGGCGGCGCCCCCAGCGTAACCCCGCGCGGCACCCGCGCCCCGGTGGTCTCGTCCGTGTCGAATCCGATGGGCGTGCACGCGAGCGGCAGCCCGACCCCGTCGAACGAACCGCCCGCGCTCGTTACCACGACGTCGCACTGGTTGAAGAGCTGCGTGACCATGCGGTGGCGAAGGAGGTTGCGGGCCTGCTGGACCTTTACGTAGGTGTCGGCGCTCTGGAGCATGCCGTTCAGGAAGCGCGGCAGGCGGTCGGCGAAGTTGCGCACGTCATCGCGCAGTTGCTCGATGAAGAACGCGGTCGGGTCGCCGTGGGAGCCGCCCAAGGGCGGTGACGTCAGGGTTTCCCAGTCATCTGGAAGGGTCACGTCCGGCACGATCTGAACGCCCGGCGTGCGCTCGAGTGCGGTGAGGAAGTCGCGCCTCAGCTCGTTCACGCGCTCGTTGTCGCCGTCGAGATACTCGGGCCACACGCCCACCCGGGTCGTCCAGCGCACGCGCGGCCGGTCGCCTCCGAACGGTGTCGCCGCGAGCGCGTAGTTGGGGGGCCGCGGGAGGCCGAGCGTCCGCGGATCGTTCGGATCCGGCTGCGCGCACACCTGGAGCAGGATGGCCGCGTCCATGGCGTCGCGCGCCATCGCGCCGACGTGGTCGCGCGTGTAGCTGAGCGGGATGATGCCGTGCAGGGAGATGCGGCCGAAGGTGGGCTTGACCGCCGTCAGCCCCTGCGCGGTGGAGGGACCGATCACCGAGCCGCCGGTCTGGGTTCCCAGCCCGGCGACCGCGAGCCGGGCCGCCACCGCCGTGCCCGTGCCCGAGGACGATCCCGACGGGCTGTAGCGCACGTCGTCCGGGGTCCAGGCGTTGCGCGTGGTCGGCGTGGTGGTGCCGTAAACGCGCGCCCTGCCGCCTGCCAGGTTGCCCATCTGTGCCTTGCCCACGACCAGGCCGCCGGCAGCGCGCATCAGGGCTACGCAGGTGGCGTCGTAGTCCGGCTGAAAGCCCTCGTATACAAGCGATCCGCCCTCGGTCAGCAGATCCGCCGTGTAGCAGTTGTCCTTCGGCGCGAGGCACATGCCCCGTAGCGGGGCGCGCCGCTCGTCGGCGGGCGTCCGGGCCAGTTGCGCGAGGAGCGTCTCGCGCGACGGACGGTCGGCGTAGGCCTGGTAGGTCCCTTCGAAGGCCTCGATCCGGTCGACGTACGCCTCGACGAGGTCTACCGGCGCCAGCGCGCCCGACCGGACCAGCGTCATCGACTCCGACATCGTGAGCTGCGTGAGGTCGTCGACCTCCTGAAGCCGGACACCCGCCCCGAAGGCTTCCGGCGTCACCGCCGGGCCGCGCGGGCTCGCGGCCGCCGGCGTGCGCGCAAACAGGGTGCCGGCCGCCGCGGCCGAAGAAACCCACGCCATCCGCTCCACAAACCAGCGGCGCGAAACCCGCTCGTCCTGGGGGATGGGGGCCTCGCGGGCCCGGGCGCTCACCGCGCGGCCGGCGCCACCCCCGCTCATGATCCTGCCTCCCCGGTCCACGCCACCAGCGGCGCCGGAAAGGCGCTGGGCAGATTGAACTGCGGATCGATGTGGAAGTTGGCGGCCTCCACGTCCTGCCGGAGGATCGAGCGGCCGTTCTCGAGCAGCCGCTCCTGGTCCATCGGCGCGTCCTCGTCCGACTCCGGCAGCACCGATATGTCGATCCCGAGCAGCCGGTAGCGGGTCAGGATGTAGGCGTTGAGTTCTTCGTCCGTCGGTTCGGGCGTCTGGGGTCGCGGGCTCATGGCTCTTTCCTCCTTACCATCCAATCACGTAGTCGCTCTTCGCCGGGCTCACGCCGCCGTACATCACGCCGGTCTCCGGGTCGATCATCACCATCTTCACCGCCCCGGCTCCGGACGCCGCCTGGCGGTAGGGCTGCTGCAGCGGGCTCACCTCCACGCGGTGCCCGAGGGCGGCCAGCGCCTCGCCCGCCCCCTGGTACAGCACCTCGGGCATCGTCAGCATGCCCCGCATGCGCCCCGGATACATCGACGCGCGGAAGGCGGTGCTCGTCACCGTGGGCGCCTCCACCGCCTGCTGCACGTTCATGCCGAAGTGCACCACCGCCAGGAACGCCTGCAGCATCGCCTGGGGCTGGTTGTCGCCCCCGGGGGTGTTCCACGCCAGGTACGGTTGGCCGTCTCTCAGCGCCAGCGCCGGGTTGATGGTGTGGCGGGTGCGCTTGCCCGGCTCGAGCACGTTCACGTCGTCCGGCTCGAGCCCGTAGTAGGGCATGCGGTTGTTCAGGAAGTAGCCGCCGCCCGGAACCACCATCCCGCTGCCGAAGCTCGAGTTCACGCTGTGCGTCACCGAGACCAGGTTGCCGAAGCGGTCCGCGATGGAGAACGACGAGGTCTCGCCGTCCTCCCGATAGAGAACTTCGGGCCGGGAGACGTCCTGCGCCCCGCTCTCGTACTCCGCGGCCTGTCCCTCGGCCACGGCGGCCATCCTGCGGGGATCGCCGGCTGGAGCCACGCTCATCGCCCGGTCCATGCGGATGAGCCCGCGCCGCGCGGCCGCGTATTCCTTCGACAGCAATTCCTCGGTGGGAACGTCGCTGAAGCGCGGGTCGGCCACGTAGCGGTTCCGGTCGGCGAAGCCCAGCTTCATCGCCTCCGTAACCACATGCACGTATTCCGCGGAGTTGTGGCCCATCGCCTCCAGATCGAAGCCCTCGAGGATGTTCAGCGCCATGAGCATGACGATGCCCTGCGAGTTGGGCGCGCTCTGGTAGACCTCGAGCCCCTCGTAGCTCACCTGGATCGGATCCGCCTCCTCGGCCTCGTAGCCTGCGAGGTCCTCGTAGCGCAGCAGTCCGCCCTGCTCCTCGTAGTAGTCCGCGCTCATCCGGGCCAGCCGGCCCCGGTAGAAGGCGTCCGCGCCCTCGCGCGCGATCTCTTCCAGCGATCGCGCCAGGTCTTCCTGCACGTAGATGTCGCCCACTCCGAGCAGCCTCCCGCCCGGCATCAGCAGCTCACGCGAGGCAGGGTAGGGGGAGATCTTCTCCACCGAGCGCTCGTGATGCCCGGCAACCCAGAAGTCGAGCGGATGCCCCCGGCGCGCGGCGAGGATCGCGGGCGCCAGCACCTGTTCCCTGGGCAGGCTGCCGTAGCGCGAGTGGGCCAGCTCGAAGGCGCCCACCGCGCCCGGAACGTCGGTCGACAGCGGCCCGGCGCCGGGGATGCCTCCGTGTTCCTCGTAGAACTCGCGCGTCGCGAGCGCGGGCGCGTAGCCGGTTCCGTTGATGAAGAGGACGCGGTCCTCGGCGGCGAGATAGGCGACCATGAAGGCGTCTCCCCCGATACCCGCCTGGTGCTGTTCCACGACCGTCGTCATGTAGAAGACCGCCGAAGCGGCGTCGAAGGCGTTCCCGCCGGCGCGCAGCACCTCCTCGGCGGCCAGCGCCTCCAGCGGATGCTCCGCCGCGACCATGGCCTCGGTGCCGAGGATGACCGGGCGCCAGACGGGCCGATCGGATGCCTCCTGGGCTCCCGCGGGAGGCGGGCCCGCAGCGGCGAGCAGGAGCAGGAACATGATCGCGCCAGAGACGCGCGCGGCGTCCCGGCCGGTGGTGCGGAAGATTGCGTTCATGGCGTCGCCTCCTGGCGGGATTTCGGCGTTGACAGGCCGGCGGATGGGCAGATAGTTTCGCACTGCTGAAGTAGCGCGCACGGTGCGCGCCCGCTAGAGTTCCGTCTGCCCGGGCATCTGCGATCCCGGCCGAATCCCGTCAAAAGGAAGGCTTCGGTGGCCAACGACCAATTCGGACTCCTGACCCTGTTCGCCGACGGCGGATTCATGATGTATCCGCTGGTCCTGTGCTCGCTTATCGCGCTCGGCGTGATGATCGCCAAGTTCTGGACCCTGTGGGCGGCCCACAAGGACACCGCGAAGGTTCTGGCGGAGGTCGACGAGCTGGCCCGGGCCGGGGACATCGACGGCGCCATCGCGGCGGCAGGCTCCAAGCGGGGACCGGCGTCGGCCATCCTCATGGCCGGGCTCCGGCGCATCAAGGGGCGCGAAGTGGGCGAGGGCGAGATCGAGCAGGCCGTCAGCACCGTCGGCACCATAGAGCTCGGTTTCCTGGAGCGCGGCCTGGTGGTGCTCGCGACCATCGCCAACGTGGCGCCCCTCATGGGCTTCCTGGGCACGGTGGCGGGCATGATCCTCGCGTTCGCGTCGATCGAGGCCGCGGGCAGCGTGGATCCGGCGCTCGTCGCCGGCGGGATCAAAGTGGCGCTGCTCACCACCGCATCCGGGCTCGCGATTGCGATTCCGGTCAACATCGGATACAACTTCTTCGTCACGCGCATAGACAAGCTGATCGTCGATATGGAGCAGGGCACGCAGGCGATTCTGAACGTCACCTGGGATCTGGAGAACGCCGGCCATTTGACCGTGGTCGCCAGGGATCCGATCACCGCCCTGTCCCCGCCCCCGCCGAGTCTGCCCGCCTGATCGGGCGTGACGGGAACGATACGGGGAGCGGATTGGTAACTTAAGGATTACGGAACAGCCACAATCGGCGGGAGGACCTGAAGATGGCCGTACTGCAGAACAAGAAATCCAAGGTCAGCGACGAGGTCCCCACCTCCTCGATGGCGGACATCGCCTTCCTGCTGCTCATCTTCTTCCTGGTCACCACGGTCTTCCCGAAGGACAGCGGGCTGGCGGTGGTGCTTCCCGAGTCCGCGGAAGAGGTCCAGGTCAGCCAGCGCAACATCCTGCACCTCTCGGTTCTCCCCAACGGCCTGGTGGACGTAAAGCGGGGCGAGAGCACGCAGATTCAGCAGGTGCGCGCCAACGACGTTGAAGCGATCTGGCGCCAGGGGGTCACCGAGAACCCCAACCTGATCGCCGCGGTCAAGACCCACCCGAACGCGCCCTACAGGTTCATGGTGGATGTCCTCGACGCCCTGCAGACCGCCGGGGCGGAACGTATTTCCCTGCAGCTGCTGGAGGATTAGCCGATGGGTATCAAGGCGGGCGGATTTTCGCGCAAATCGAAGGCTTCCGACGAGATCCCCTCTTCGTCGCTGGCCGACATCGCCTTCCTCCTTCTGATCTTCTTCATGGTCACGACCGTCTTCCGCACCAGCAAGGAGCGGCCCATCGAGTGGGCGGCGGCGGCGGCCAGCGAGAAGATCGACGAAAAGAGGGAGGACATCCTCCACGTATGGGTTGAGCGCAACGGCGAGGTCTGGGTGAACGACCGCAGCATCACCATGACGACCCTGTCCAACATCGTGGCGCCCCTGTACGCGGCCTCGGACCGGCGCCTGGTGATTTCCTTGCGCGCGGACACGGACGTGCCGTATCAGTTCGTGAACCAGGTCCAGGAGGAACTGCAGGAAGCAAACGTGGTCCGCGTGGTATTCGCGACCGAGTTGGAACGCCGCATGACGAGGGAGAGACGATGAGCGACAACGAATCTGTACAGGTGCAGGAAGGCCCGACCCTGACGGCGAACGACCGCTTCAAGAGGTCGTTCAACACCTGGTTCTGGGGATCGGTGTTGGCCGCGACCGTGGTTCACTTCGTGATGTTCATGTTCTGGCCGAGCATGACCGCGGAGGACGTCTCGTTCGATTCCGAGGAGCTGGTGGCGATCGAACTCCCGCCCGAGATCGAGATTCCCCCGCCGCCCCAGGCGATCAGCCGGCCCGCGACCCCCGTGATCGCCGCGGCCGACATCAGCGAGGACATCACCATCGCGCCGACCACCTTCGAGGACAATCCGGTCGAGGAGCTGCCTCCGCCGCCGGACGAGGAGGCGGTCGACATCTCGGCGGCGCCCACCTTCACACCCTACACGGTCCGTCCCGACCTCATCAACGAGCCCGAGGTACAGCGCGCGCTGGAGCGGGAGTACCCTCCGATCCTGCGTGACGCGGGCATCGGCGGCACCGTGAACGTGCAGTTCTTCATCGACGAGGAAGGCAGGGTGCAGAGGACGCTGGTGGCGCAGACCTCGGGACACGCCTCCCTCGATGAGGCCGCGCTGCGCGTCGCCAACGTGTTCCAGTTCACCCCGGCGCTCAATCTGGACAAGATCGTGCCGGTGTGGATCGCGATTCCCATTACCTTCCAGACGCGTTAGTCGCTTCGGACGGTCCGAGCCGGACAGGAACCCCGCCGGAGCTTCCGGCGGGGTTCCTTTGGTTTGTAGGCGACTGGTTCATGGGCGACGGAATGGATCGATGTATCCGGAAAGGCTGAGGGAAGCGCTGCCGCGCGTCCGCGACGAGGTCGAGGAGGCCGCGCGCCGGAGCGGGCGCACGGGCGCCGACGTGACGCTGGTGGCGGTGACCAAGAGCCACCCGCTGGCGGCGGTGGAGGCGGCGCTCGGGGCCGGCATCCGGGATATCGGGGAGAACCGGGTGGAAGAGCTCGAGGTCAAGGTGGGGGCGCTGGAAGGCCGGCCGGCCCCGCGCTGGCACATGATCGGGCACCTGCAGCGCCGCAAGGCCCCGCGGGTGATCGGGATCTGCGACCTGCTGCACTCGGTGGACACGGTTCGGCTGGCCGAGCGGCTCGACCGCTTCGTACCCGCCGGCGCCGCTCCCCTGCCGGTGCTGGTGCAGGTGAACACCTCGGGGGAAGGTACCAAGAGCGGCATCTCCCCCGCGGAGGCGCCGGAGGCCGTCCAGCGCATCACCGAGCTTCCGGGGCTGTTGGTGCGCGGGCTGATGACCATGGCTCCGTTCACCGATCGCGAGAGCGTCCTGCGCGGCGCGTTCCGCGCCCTGCGCCGGCTGCACGAGGAACTCGGCTCGCTCGAGGGATACCGCGGGGAGCATCTGTCGATGGGGATGACCAACGACTTCGGCATTGCGATAGAGGAGGGCAGCACGATGGTCCGCATCGGCACGGCGCTGCTGGGGCCGCGGCCGAGACCGCCCGCGCGGCGGGCGGGGACGGTTGCATGACGACATCGGCGACCGGGACGGGCACGACGACGGCTGCGCCGACCGGCATGGCTTCCGCCAACGACCTCGTCACCCGCATCGACGAGGCGGTCGCAGCAGTCCGCGCCCGCTGCACGCTCCACGCCAAGGCGGGCATCGTACTGGGCACCGGGCTGGGCGGCCTGGCGCGCGAGATCGCCGTTGAGTGCGCCATCGACTACACGGAGCTGCCCCACTTCCCGGTCTCGACGGTGGAGAGCCACGAGGGCCGCCTGCTGCTGGGCACGCTCGACGGGGTTCCCGTGGTGGCCATGCAGGGCCGCTTCCACCGCTACGAGGGCTACACCCTCCAGCAGGTGACCTTCCCCATCCGGGTGATGGCCGCCCTGGGCGCGGACACCCTGGTGGTTTCGGCGGCCTGCGGCGGGATGGACCCGCTCTGGCCGGCGGGGCAGCTGGTGGTGCTCGACGACCACATCAACCTCCTGGGCGACAACCCGCTGGTGGGTCCGAACGCGGATGCGCTGGGCCCGCGCTTTCCGGACATGTCCGAGCCCTACGACCGGGGGCTCCAGCAGGTCGCCCTGGACGCCGCCCTCGCCCAGGGGATTCCGCTCGCGCGCGCGGTCTACGCGGCCGTGACCGGGCCCTGCCTGGAGACCCGGGCCGAGTACCGCATGCTGCGCGCCATGGGCGCGGACGTGGTGGGGATGTCCACCGTGCCCGAGGTCATCGTCGCACGCCACATGGGCATGCGGGTGTGCGGCCTGTGCATCGTTACGGACGTCTGCCTCCCGGACGCGCTGGAGGAGGTCGACGTGCCGACCATCATCCGGGTCGCCATGGAGGCGGAGCCCGGTCTCACCGCGGTGGCCCGCGCGGTCGTCGCCTCGCTGGCGTAGAACGTCCCCCATGCGCTACCCGGACCTGCCCGCCACCCTGCTCGAACTTGAGCAGCAGACCCTCGAGCGCTGGCGCGACGAGGATCTCTTCCGCCGCAGCATGGAGGCATCCGAGGGCCGCGAGCCCTTCGTCTTCTACGAGGGACCGCCCACCTCGAACGCGCGCCCCGGCCTGCACCACGTTCTGGGGCGCACGCTGAAGGACCTCGCCTGCCGCTACCAGGCGCTCAAGGGACGCCGGGTCACGCGCATCGCCGGGTGGGACACGCACGGGCTCCCGGTCGAGATCGAGGCCGAAAAGACGCTCGGCATCTCGGGGAAGCCCGAGATCGAAGCGGTGGGCATCGAACGCTTCAACCGAACCTGCCGCGATTCCGTCTTCACCTACAAGGCGGACTGGGAGGCGCTGTCCGAGCGCATCGCCTACTGGCTCGACTACGAGCGGCCCTACGTCACCTGCGACAGCAGCTACATCGAGTCGGTCTGGTGGATCCTGAGCGAGCTGGCGAAGAAAGGGCTTCTCTACCGCGGCCACAAGAGCGTGCCCTACTGCCCTCGCTGCGGCACCGCGCTCAGCTCGCACGAGGTGGCGCTGGGCTATCGCGAGGTCGAGGATCCGTCGCTCTTCTTCCTCTCTCCTCTCCTCACCGAGGACGGGGAGCCGGACCCTGAAGGACGCGCCTTCCTGGCTTGGACCACCACCCCCTGGACGGTGCCCTCCAACACGGCGCTGGCGCTCAATCCCGCCCTCACCTACGCCGAGGCGGAGGCGGAAGGCCGGCGCGTGATCGTGGCGAAGGACCTGGTCGAGCGCGTGCTCGGCGAGGATGCCCGGATCGTGCGCGAGCACGACGCCCGCTCGCTAGAGGGGGTCCGTTACGCGCGGCCGCTGGAGGTGGTGCCGGTCCCTGACGGCTCCGATGCCGCGTGGCGCATCATTCTCGAGGACTTCGTCACGGCGGAGGACGGCACCGGCATCGTGCACATCGCGCCCGCCTTCGGCGCGGACGACTACGCGGCCGGCCAGCGCCACGGCCTCCCGCTCATGCGCTCCATCGACGACGCGGGGCGCTTCCACGAGGGGCTGCCGCTGGTGGGGGGGATGTTCGTCAAGGACGCCGATCCCCTGCTGGTGGAGGAACTCGACCGCCGCGGCAACCTCCTGCGGGCCGGCCGGGTGGCGCACTCGTACCCGCACTGCTGGCGCTGTCAGTCCCCGTTGCTCTACATCGCGCGCGAATCCTGGTTCGCCGCCACCTCGACGCTCAAGGACGAGATGCTCGCCATCAACCGGGACACGGCCTGGTACCCGCCGGAGATCGGCGACGGGCGCATGGGCGAGTGGCTGGCCGGCAACGTGGACTGGGCGCTGTCGCGCGACCGCTACTGGGGCACGCCGCTTCCGGTCTGGGTGTGCGACCGCGACGACGACACCACCGAGTGGATCGGCAGCCTGGCGGAACTTGAGGAGCGCGCCGGTCCTCTTGGCGAGGATTTCGACCCGCACCGGCCCTTCATCGACGAGGTGATCTGGCCCTGCCGCCAATGCGGCGGGACCATGCGCCGGGCCTCTCCGGTGGTCGACGTGTGGTTCGACTCCGGGGCGATGCCCTACGCGCAGTGGCACTATCCCTTCGAGAACAGCGAGCACTTCGAGCGCCACTTTCCGGCCGACTTCATCAGCGAGGGGCTCGACCAGACCCGCGGCTGGTTCTATTCGCTGATGGCCATCTCGGCGATGCTCGGCCGGGGCATGGCGTTCCGCAACGTCCTCGTCAACGACCTGGTGCTCGACGCCGAGGGCCAGAAGATGTCGAAGACGAAGGGCAATGCGGTCGACCCCTGGGAGGCGGTGGGCGCGTACGGGGCCGACCCGCTGCGCTGGTATTTCGTCACGGTGAGCAATCCGTGGGTGCCCAAGCGCTACGACGAGCGCGGCATCGCCGAGGTGGCGCGCAAGTTCTTCGACACCCTCTTCAACACGTACCGCTTCTTCGCACTGTATGCGAACGTGGAGGGTTGGCGGGCCGACCAGGGACCCGCGGGTGGCGGGGATGCGGGGGACGGCGGGGACGGCAGCGGCGTGCCGGAACGGACGGTCGTCCCGCGCGAGGCGTCGCTCCTCGACCGCTGGATGCTCTCGCGGCTGCATCGCCTGGTGGCGCGCGTCCGGGCCGACCTGGACGACTACCAGTTCACCCCCGCATACCGGAAGGTTGCGCAGTTCGTCGACGAGGACCTCTCCAACTGGTACGTGCGGCGCAGCCGGCCGCGCTACTGGGGCAAGACCGGAGCCGCGGACGCCGATGCCGCCTTCCGCACCCTGCACCTCGCTCTGCGCACGGTGAGCCAGCTGATCGCGCCGGCGGCGCCCTTCACCGCGGACTGGCTGCACCGGGCCCTGACCGGAGGGGAGAGCGTTCACCTGTCCATTCTGCCGGAGGCGGACGAGGGGTGCCTGGACGATGGGCTGGAGCGGGAGATGGACGCGGTGCGCCAGCTCGTCACGCTTGGGCGGGCGGCGCGCGAGCAGGCGGGGGTGCGTGTGCGCCAACCGCTGCGGACGCTGCATGCGGCCATTCCCGGCATCGCCCTCCGGGCACCGGTGCTGGCGGTGTTGCGCGAAGAGTTGAACGTCAAGCAGATCGTGTTCGTGCGCGATGCCGGCGACCTGTTGCGTCTCGAGGCGCGCCCCAATTTCCGTACGCTCGGACCTCGCTTCCAGAAGCACAGCAACGCGGCCGCCGCGGCCATCCGTGCCCTCGGGCAGCCGGCGCTGCGCGCCTGGCGCGAGGGAGAGGCGGTGTCCATCACGGTCGGCGGGAGGAAACACCCGCTCGGCCCCGACGATCTCGAGGTGGCGGAAGTCGGGCGCGGAGACCTGGTGGTGCGCTCGGCCAGCGGCTTCACCGCCGCCATCGACCCCGGCCTGGACGACGAGCTGCGCGCGGAGGGGCTCGCGCGCGAACTGGTGAACCGGGTGCAGCGACTGCGCAGGGACTCGGGCCTGGAGGTCACCGACCGCATCCGGCTCGCCATCTCCGGCCCGGAGGGCGTGCGCGCCGCCGCGGCCCGCCACCGCAGCTTCATCGCGGGCGAGACGCTGGCAGTCGATCTCGTGGTCGCGGAGGAGGGGGATGGGGCGCCGGCGGCGTACACCAGCCATAGGGAAGTGACGTTCGACGGCACCCGCGCCGCGATCGCGCTGGCACACGCGGGCGGGTAGCCGGCCGTCGGATGGCGCCGCGACCCTCCGGGCCGTTCCTCCGGTGCGCGATGCCGGCTGGCCGGGGGGCGTCGTGACCGAGGCCGGCGCGCGGCGCGAAACGCTCATCGTCGGGGAGGGTCGCCCCGAGCGCCTAGACGCGTGGCTCGCCCGCCGCCTCGACCTGTCGCGCACGCGGGCGGCGCGGCTGGTGGAGCAGGGCCGCGTGCAGGTGGAGGGGCAGCCGGCCAGGAAGTCCGCGCCGGTGGCGGCCGGGCAGCGCGTCGATGTGGAGATCCCGCCGCCCGACCCGGTCGACCTCGTTCCCGAGGACATTCCCCTCGCGGTGGTCCATGAGGACGACGCGCTGCTGGTGGTGGACAAGCCCGCCGGGCTGGTGGTCCACCCCGCGCCGGGCCACCCGCGAGGTACCCTGGTGAACGCGCTCCTCCACCACGTCGCCGACCTGGCCGGGGTGGGGGGACGGCTGCGCCCGGGGATCGTGCACCGGCTCGACCGGGACACCTCCGGGCTGCTGGTGGTGGCCAAGAACGACTTGGCCCACCGGGCGCTTTCCGCCGAGCTGGCCGCGCGCAAGGTAGGCCGCACCTATCTCGCGGCCGCCTGGGGGCACCTGCGCGACACCCCAGTGACCGTGGACGCCCCCATCGGCCGCGATCCCCGGGCCCGGCAGCGCATGGCGGTGGTGGAAGGGGGGCGCCGGGCGGTCACCCACCTGGCGGTACGGGAGCGCTGGGAGGCGGCGGAGTTGCTCGAGGTACGCCTCGAGACCGGGCGCACCCACCAGATCCGCGTGCACCTGGCGCACATCGGACACCCGGTGGTGGGCGATCCCGTATACGGGGCGGGGCGGGAGCGGGGGGTGTCGGGGCCCGCCCGGCGCTGGGCGGGGGAGGTGGCGCGCCGGACCGGGCGCCAGTTCCTGCACGCGTGCACCCTCTCCCTCACCCATCCCCTGCTGGGAACGCGCATGCGCTTTCGTTCCCCCCTCCCTCCCGACCTGGCGGAGGTCGCGGAGTGGGCGCGAACGCACCGGTGATCCCGATGACCCTTCCCGGAATCCTCCTGCTGTGCATCTCTGCACTATCGCCACTTCCACCGCCCGATGCGCCCACCGATCAGGAAGCGTCAGGCTATTCCGCCCTCGTGCGATCCGGGATCACCATGCACTACGCCCCGGGCGATTCCCTGCGTGCCGAGCGGCTGCTGAACCTGCTGGTGAACGCGCCCGGGCTGCCGGGCCTGCCTCCGGGCCTCCCCGCCACGGCGACCGTCTACCTCGCGGCCTCCGAGGCCGACTTCCTGGAATTCGCCGGCGGTCGGGTCCCGGAATGGAGCGCGGGTCTGGCCATCCCCTCCACCGGCACCATCGTCCTTCCCATGTACGCCGACGACCGCACACGCGGCTGGAGCGAGGAGCGCGTGGCCCGGCACGAATGGGCGCACCTGGGTCTGCACGAATACCTGCGGGGCCTGCGCATCCCGAGATGGTTCTCCGAAGGGTATGCGGAATGGGCTTCCGGGGGATGGAACGCCGCCGAGGGGTGGCGTCTGCGCATCGCCATGGCGGGAGGCCGCACGCCCCCGCTGGACTCGCTCGCCCTGGTGTGGCCCAGCGACCGGGCATCAGCCGAGATCGCCTACATGCTCTCCGCGACCGCCGTCGAGTACCTGGTGGCATCCAGCGGCGAGCGGGGGCTCGCGCTCTTCCTGTCCCGCTGGCGCGAGGGCAACTCTTTCGAGGCGGCGCTGCGTCGTACCTTCGGTGTCACCAGCGGACAGCTCGAGGGAGACTGGGGCCGATACGTGCGCCGCCGCTACGGCTGGCTCCTGGTGCTTTCGCAGTCGCTCGTCTTCTGGGCGTTCCTGGGGACCCTGCTCGCCGTCATGGTGGTCGTGCGCCGCCGCCGCGGCCGCTGGCGCATGGCGCGCCTGCGTGCCACCGAACTCCCGAATGATCCCGCCTTCTGGCTTGACCCGCCCCGCGACCGAAAGGATCTTGGAACCCATGGCAAGGAAGCGAACCAACCGCCGGGCGGCCCGTAGCCGGGAGAAAAACCGCAACCGGGATGCCGGCTCACTGCGCTTTTCGAGCAAGAACGGCATCCTCGGCCTCGCCGGGCTGCTGGTCATCGTCCTGGGGTACGCCCTGCTCGCGCAGGGATCGATCACCGCGGCTCCCCTGCTGCTGGTTCTCGGCTACCTGGTGCTCCTGCCGCTCGCGCTCGTCCTCTAGTTCACGACGCGGAAGCACCCCGGTAGTCCGGGGGAGGTGACCCGAGGGGGCTGACGGCTAACCCCCATCCTGCCCGGGTCCGGGCCGCTTGAAGTCGACGATGTTCTCCCACTCGCGGGCATCGGAGCGTGCGACGACCGCCAACACCGGCTCCGTGTCGCTGAGGTTGAACACTTCGTGCGGCACGCCGGGCTCGATGAAGATGAAATCCCCGGCTTCGTTATCGAGCGTCTTCTCGAGCCGCGGCCCGAACTCATGGCGCACGTGGCCCTGAAGGATGTAGAGCATCACCTCGAAGTCCACATGGATATGGGCCCGCGCCACGCCGCCGGGCGGGATCATCGCCACGTTCATCGAGAGCGCGCCTGAACCCACGTTCTCGGCCCACATTCCCGTCTTGTATTCGATCCCGTTCCACGCGCGGTGCCTGCCGCCGGCCCGCACCGTGACGATCCCTTCGTGGCGCTCCACCTGTCCGGGAACTCCTCGGTTTCGGGTCATCTCCGACTCCCCGCTACGCGCCGCCTTGCGGCCCCGCTCGAACTCGTATCGCGTCAACCGACGCCTTCCATAACGCAACGCGTAGGATAGCGCCGGAACGAGGCGGTCGTCGAGTTGTGGATCGATGTGACCTCCGTGTACCATGTCCGCCTTCCTCCACTGGCCCGACCCCCTCCGCTGGAGTACGATGTAGCAAGTTGACCTCGTGCAGCCGAAGCCTTCGGCGAGGAGGATGATCATGTACCAGATTCCGAATCCGTCCCGCATCGCTGGCGTCCGTCTGACGGCACGCCTGGCGGTGTCGATCCCGTTCCTCGTGCTCGGTCTCGCGGATGCGCGCCAGGCCGCGGCGCAGGCCGAAGTGGTGGAAGGCCATGCGCCCTCGCGCCGCATCGAATCGATCCGCCCGCGCGCGGGTCCGGCCGGGACGCGCGTAAGCATCAACACCGGGGGGCTGCCCGCCATCACCCCGACCCGCATCGGGCTCGGAGCCGCGCAGTTCGGATTCGAGGAGATCGGCCAGGAGTTGACCACGGAGCGGGGCCGGATCGACATGACCGTCACCGTGCCTGAGTGGGCGCACCTCGACCGACCCACGGTGTTCATCGTCTTCGATTTCTATTTCCGGCCGCTCGCCCTCTCCAACTACTTCCACGCCACCGACGAGAACGGCATTCTCACCCGCCGGGGCCAGCTTATTCACGTGGGCGAACCGTGCTCGGTGCTTTTCGGCGAGTTCGGCGATGTCTACGCGCTGGAGGGCGAGGAGGGCGACTGGGAGATGGGGACCGAGGTGGTCGTCCAGGGCGTCCTCACCGAGAGTTCGCCGTGTCTGCACGAGACCACGATCTCGGTCCGAAGCATGCGGCCGGCGCGCAGCACTTCGCCGTAGCCTCAACCTGCCCCCAAGAAAGCCCTTCGGAGGGTCCGATGAGACGCCTGCTCCTCGCTCTTGCCTTCGTCCTCCTGGTGCCCTCCACGGCGCTCGCCACCTGGTCGATCATCGCCATCGATCTCAACACCGGGCGCGTCGTGATCGCCTCCGCCACCTGCGCGGCGACCGGGCCCGACCAGCTCAAGCTGCTGCAGGCGGTGGTCGTGCCCGGCGTGGGCGTGGCCGCCGCCCAGGCGGGCGTGGACCGCACCCACGAGAACCAGAAGCTCATCTTCGCCGAGCTGCAGAACGGCACCGATCCCGTCGAGATCATCCGCATGCTGGAGGAGGATCCCAACATCGAACGCCGCCAATTCGGCATCATCGACATGCAGGGCCGCACCGCCGGACGCTCGGGCGAGGGCAACCGGGCCGTGTCGCTGGACATCCAGGGGCGCAGCTCGGACAACATCCTCTACTCGGTCCAGGGCAACATCATCGCCACGACCGAGGCGCTCACCGAGCCCGCGCGCATCATGCAGGAGGGCAGCGACGACGTCATTGACCGCGTCATGCGCGCCATGGAGAGGGCCGACGAACTGGGCGGCGACAGCCGCTGCACCTGCGAGACCGAGCCCCTGCCGGAGGCCTACGCCGACTGCAACGGCAAGACCTCGCACGTCGCCTACATCCTCGCCGCGGATCCGGAAGACACGCTGGGCGAATTCGCCGACAACCATCCCGAGAACCTGCGCGCGCCCTACAACGACGGGGACTACCACCTCTATATCTCGGCCATCCCGACGAACACGCTGCCGCATGAGGATGCCAATCCGGTCCGAACCCTGCGCATGCGGTATGATGCGTGGAGGGCGTCCGCCGGGGGTTAGCTCCTGTCGTCGGAGCGGCTGCTGTACACAGATGGCAGGCGCGAAGCGGTAGTTCCCGCCCGGCTGGAAGGCCATCCCGGACGGTCTCCACGAGGCCTCGTTCAGCGCTTGGTGAGCGACCCGCACGAGTACGCCGGTCACCTCTCTGTCCGGGGCCATGGGCGATCCCCGGGAGGTTCACCGGAGTGGCGAAATCGTCACCCGCTCCGCCAGTCGCCTGCCTCGCTCATCCCGTATCTCGATTCCCCGTTCGGCGAATAAACGCCGCGGCTTCGTGTAACTCCTGGCGTACAACAGGTCACCGCAGTCCGAGCAGGTGCCTGCGCACATGGGAGTCATGATTGGACACCTCGGAGGCAACCGACAGCGTGCTCGTTGTTCGCGCGCAGCGTGGCGAGCGCGCGGCCTTCGGCGAACTCGTAACACGATACATGCGGCGCGCCTACCATGTCGCGCTCGGCCTCGTGGGGAACCACGACGACGCGCTGGACCTGTCCCAGGAGGCGTTCGCCAGGGCGTTCCGCGCGCGCGCCAGGATCGACCCCGAACGTCCCTTCTTCCCCTGGCTGTACCACATCATCCGACGACTCTGTTTCAACCATACACGGGACCAGCGGTCACGCCGCCTGACACTGGAGAAGGCGGGCGGTTGGCTTACCGATACGACGATGGGCCGGCGCCCTCTCAGGCCCGACCGGGCGGTGGAGCGCGCCGAACTGCGCGAACAGGTCGGCGAGGCCATCGGACGCCTGGCGGAGCGGGAGCGGGAGATGCTCGTCCTGAGAGAGTTCGAAGAACTCGGCTACCGGGAGATCGCCGAGTTGCTGGGCATTCCCATCGGAACTGTGATGTCCCGGCTCTATCAGGCGCGGCGGTCCCTCGCGCGCGAGATCGAAACGGCCGGAGCCCGGCCCCGCCAGGAGGGAGGTGCGGCCGATGAGTGAGAGCAACATGAGCCCGCCCGGCGACGAGCGGGTGCGGCATCTGATGATGGCCGAAGTAGACGAGGAGATTTCGGGAGAGGAACGCCGCGAACTCGAGTTGGCGCTCGAGGAAAACCCGGATCTTCGCGAGGAGCTGGAGACATTTCATCGCCTGAAGGAGGTCACCGATACCATGACTCCCTTGAAGCCCCCGGAGGAAACCTGGGACACCTACTGGGAAGACGTCTATCGCCGGCTCGAACGCGGCATCGGCTGGGTCCTGGTCTCGCTCGGAACGATCGCTGCCGGGACGTGGGCACTCTGGAACGCCGTCAGTGAGTTGATCCGGGATACGACGATGCCCGGCTACGTTCGTTGGGGCCTGCTCGCGCTCATCGCCGGCTTCGTGATCCTGTTCGTCTCGGTCGTTCGCGAGCGCCTGTTCACGCGCAAGGATGACCCGTACAAGGATGTGGTCCGATGATGCTCACTCCCCGAAGCGACCTCGCAGGATACCGAATCGTGAAGGAGTTCGGCCTCGTGCGCGGCAGCACGATCCGGGCGCGCCACCTGGGCCGCGACATTCTCGCCGGCCTGAAGACCATCGTGGGCGGCGAGATCCACGAGTACACGAAGATGATGGCCGAAGCGCGCGAGCAGGCGATCGATCGCATGGCGAGCGAAGCCGCGGCGTTCGGCGCCAACGCGATTCTCTCCGTCCGCTTCTCGACCTCCTACATCATGGGAGGGTCGGCGGAGATCGTCGTTTACGGCTCCGCCGTACAGGTCGAGGAGAACTGACCATGGTCCTGAGGATGATTGTGGCAGGCGGGTGTGTGATCGCCTCTCCGGCTCAGGCGCAGGAGCCGGACCCCGCGAGCCGGGGGAGCATCGAGGGGGAGTGGGCGGGAGCCGTGGCCCTGCCGGTGGGAGAGTTGCCCTTCTCGGTCACCTTCGAGCAGGCCGGCGGCGTGTTTTCCGCCACGATGGATATCCCCGCGCAGGGCGCGATGGGCCTGCCGCTCATCGCCGTCTCCTACGTGGATGGCCGCGTGCATTTCGAACTCGATTCCCCGATCGGGCGCGCCGTCTGGGACGGAGCCCATGCGGGCGACATGATCGAGGGCGAGTTCACGCAGGGAGGCTTGACGACAACCTTTTCCGCCTCGCGGGCCGGCGCCGGAGAGTCCGAGTCCGAGGAGCCGGTTCCGTACGATGTTGAAGAGGTGTCGTTCCAGAACGGGGAAACCCACCTGGAGGGCACGCTGACGCTGCCGGAGGGGGCGGGGCCGTTCCCGGGCGTGGTCCTGATCACGGGGTCGGGGCCTCAGGATCGGGATCAGGTCGTGTTCGGCTTCCCGGTCTTCCGGGTGCTTTCCGATCATCTCACGAGGCAGGGGATCGCGGTCCTCCGGTACGACGATCGCGGCGTGGGCGGCTCGACGGGGAGCGTCTCCGGCTCGACGACGGTCGACTTCGCGGGCGACGCGCTGGCCGGCCTCGCACGGCTGTCGGAGCATCCGGACGTCGATCCCGACCGAGTGGGTCTCGCGGGACACAGCGAGGGGGCCATCGTGGCGGCCGTGGCGGCCTCGCGTTCGGACGCCGTCCGGTTCGTCGTGTGGCTGGCGGGTTCAACCGTTCCCGGCACGGAGATCCTGTACGAGCAGGCCTCGGCCATCGCCCGCGCGGGCGGCGTGAGCGAGGACCGTATCGAATGGAACACCGACTTCCAGCGCCGACTGTTCGCGGCCGTGGAAGCCGGAGACGCTCTCGACGCCTACCGTGAGGAGTTGGAAGTCGCGCTTCGGGAAGCGCTCGACGAAATGACCGAAGAGGAGCGCGGGGCGATCTCCGACGAGGAAGCCTACGTGCAGGCCCAGATCGACGGGCAGATCAACCAGGTGGAAACTCCCTGGTTCCGCTTCTTCCTCACATACGATCCGACCGAGAGCCTTCGCGGCACGCGGGTGCCGGTGCTCGCGCTCTTCGGCGGACTGGACCTGCAGGTGGTCGTCGACCAGAATCGCCCGCCTCTGGAAACGGCGCTGGCCGGCAATCCGGACGTGACCGTGGAGGTGTTCCCGCGCGCCAATCATCTCTTCCAGGCAGCGACCACCGGATCACCCTCCGAGTACGGAGTGCTGGAACACAACTTCGTCGAAGGCTTCCTCGACACGATCTCGGACTGGATCCTCGCTCGCTTCGGTGGCCGCTAAGGGGGGGAGGATCCGCTAACTGGGCGCAACAAGGACGCCGGCCAACCAGCGCATCTGTGTGCCGACCGCATCGTTCACTCCGGCCTCCTGATCTGTGGGTACGGGCATGCCACAGATCGTAGGCCATCAGGAACTCAAAGCTTGGTGTCTCACCGGAGCGATTCGTTCGACCGCTCCACGATACCGGATGGGTGCATCGAGGGCCAGCCGGGGACGGGGCCCTTGACCGGACACAGATCATCAATTACTCTCCCATCATGTCCGGTCACAGGTAGAGGAGATACAAATCATGCCAAGGAAGCGTAACCAGCACGTTGTCCCAACGAAGGATGGGTGGGCCGTCAAGCGCGCAGGTAGCCAGAAGGCAACGAAGGTGTTTGGCACCCAACAGGAAGCAATCGACAGGGGACGTGAGATCGCTAGGAATCAACAGTCCGAGCTGTTGATCCACGGACGCGATGGGAGGATCCGGGAGAAGAACACATACGGCCGAGACCCCTACCCGCCGACGGGATGAGCGTATCATCCTCAACTGGAAGTAGCGTTTGGCACTGGTTCAGGCATTTCAGCTACCTGGTTGTCGCTTTTGGTTTTACACCGGCGACCACGAACCGCCACACTTCCACGCACGAGCTGGCGACGCGTGGGAAATCCGCGTGTATTTCCTGCAGGAGCCCCCGGAACACAAGGTGAAGTTCGCCGTGAGGCACGTTCCCGCCCGGATGGTGAAGCAAATCCTGCACTTGGCTGCCACGCATCGCGCGGAGTTGCTGCAAGAATGGGAGCGGAGTCAGGCCGATGAGTGAAGAAAGACCATTCAGCCACGTTGCCTTCTACGGGACGGTGCAGGATTGCTTGCCGGACGCCGAGTTGCGCTGTTTGGCGCGACAGCTCTCTACCAACACGTGCACCGGGCCGGAGCCGACCCTGGTCGTGGCTCGGGCAAGTGAGCTGATGCGACCGGACCGGGTCACGCTACCGGACTGGGTGAATACGGAGACACGCTATCTGGTCGTGCTGGACGTGCCGGAGCAGACCGTGCTTCGTCTCGCCTCGACGCTTCGACTTCACAAGCCGGATCGGCGGCTGCAGGTGTGCCGGGACCCGACGGTTGTTAAGCGCCTTGTCATCGCGCTCAACAGGCCGTCCCCGTGGGAGGGCATCCTTGACGCATACGTCCTCGATGACTTTCTGGTGGTGGTCCTCGGGGACATGAGCGTACGGGAGTTTCCGCTCGACAGGCTTCCCCGGGTCAGGCGGCTTGAGCCAGCAGTGGTCGACCGGTTCGTGATCGATTCAGCCGGTTCCTACCTGCATTGGCCCGACCTGGATGTCCATATGGGTCCTTCTCAGATGCTGCAGGCCGTAGATCCCATGTATCTGTCCGACGTGGAAATCCGTCGATACCAGATGGAGAACGTGTCGCAGGTCCTCCTTGACATGAGAAATGATCGGCAACTGAAGCAGACGGATATCCCGGGGTTGTCAGGGCGGCACGTCCGCCGATTGGAAAAGGAAGCAGCACGCCTCACCGTTGACGCAGCCACCAAGTTCGCGAGTGCGTTCGGCATGACGCTGTCCGGGTTCCTGGACGAACTGAGCGAGCGAATAACGGCTCTGCGGGAGCGTACAGAGACAAGTCGGCCGCTCGAGCGGGTGCTGGCCTGAGCGTTCGATCTCGAAAAGCCCAACACCTCTCAGCTGAGACGACAGCGGCTTCCTATGGTACCCTGTCAAACCGAAGAAGCGTGACCCTGGGTTCGATCGCCGCCGAGTTGAGCACCTTCTGGGAAAAGCCGGGTGCCACCAGGATGCCTCGCATCTTGTCTGCGGGTACACCGCTCGACTCCAGGTTCCCCATGTAGGACGTGAGCTGGGTATAGTCCCCCGGCGTTCGTCGCGATCCAGCGTCCGCCCGTACCACCACTCCCTTGGATCGTCGCTGTTGACGATCACGTCGAACGCGCCAAGGATGTGGGCACGTGTCACCGCTGGTGTACTGGGCAGCGCTCCGAGCACTTTAATGAAGTCCGAGTCGCTGACTGTCGCCGACCGGTGAGGTGGCTATGTACCGGTCCCGGTTTTCTGGACAAGTGGACGGCCTAAACATCAGGCCGCCTTCCGGCTGAGCTTCTCGCGGGCACGGGCCGGGGTCATGTACCCGTGCCGCTGGAGGAGCCAGCCGTTGTTGTAGCGCTCGATGAAGGTCCCGATCACTTCTCTGGCCTCCTCGAGTGTTTCGAAGTCGTGCAGATAGATGCACTCCTCCTTGAGCGTCCGGATGAAGCGCTCCGCGACGCCATTGCACTCCGGCTCGCCCACGTAGGCGGGCGTGGAGCGGATGCCGAGCCACTGGATCTCGGCCTGGAACTGCCGTGCCCTGTACTGCGAGCCCCAGTCGTGTCGCAGACCGAGGCCCAGGGCGACCGCCTTGCCGAAGCCGCCCATGTGGGCCCGCACCCCCTGGCGAACCGGCTCCAGCGCCGCCCAGCGGTCGCCCTTCTTCGCGACGTGCCAGCCAACGACGTCCGAAGCGCAGTGGTCGACGGCCGCGAAGAACCAGCACCAGCCCTCCGCCTTCGTCCAGAACCGCGACGCGTCCGTGCCCCAGAGCTCGTCCGGCCTCTCAGTCCGGATCCGGCCGCTGTGGGTCCGGTCTCCGCGGGGATGCCCGCGGCGCACCGGCGCCAGCAGCCCGTGCAACCGCATCAGCCTCAGCACCCGGTTCTTGCCGACCCGGATCCCCCTGGCCGCCAGCCGCGCCTTCACCTTCCGGTGCCCCTCGCCGAGGAACGGACTCGCCTTCAACACCGTCCGGATCTCTTCCACCAGCTCCTCGTCGCTCAGGGCCGTCTTCGGGCCCCGCTTCCCGGGCTGTCGGCGATCAGCCTGCAGAGGCTCGCCGAGCCTGGTCCGCAACGCGTACACGCTCGAACGCGCGACCCGCCACGTCTCGCACACCATCGTCAGCGGGTAGCGCCGCCTCGTCGCCGGACTCACCCGTCCAAGCGCCTCAAGAGCTTCCTCAGCTCGTCCCCGTACCCCCTTTTTTCGAGAAGCTCCGCCTGCAACTCGACCCGCATCGTCATCTCCCCCAGCTTCGCCCGGGTCCGCATCAGCTCGACGCCGTGGCCGGTTCTTCTTCTTCAGCCCCTGCTGGCCCCCCTCCAGGAACTCCCGCCGCCATCGCTCCAGCTCCGGGGGCGCTACGCGAATCTCCCGGCTCACCTCGCCGATGTCCTCCCCCCGCAGCAGCCTCAAGACCACCTCGACCTTCCGCTGCGCGCTCCACCGCTTGGGGAGGCCGGCCGGCCTCCCCAAGCGGCCCGCGCCGTCCTGCTCGTCCGTCCTCCGAGACATCCCGTGCCTCCTCTCCCTTGGACCCCGGATGGGTTGCCAATCTACTGTCCAGAGAAATCGGGGGCACTATAGCTACAGCAAGTTCAACGGCCGCTAGTCATCGGCCACGGGTGCTCAAGTTCGAAACGAGGTGTATCAGGGCGAGCGACACCAGGATCTACGTGCAACGATCCTTAGGCCATCAACGGCGTTGCTTTGGCTCGAGGATGCGAGTCGATTTCACAGGCAGAGAGCGCCGAACTGCCGGGCTACACGTCCCGTCGTCGGACTCCATCCGTCGGCCAAACCGTCGACTGCGCAACACGGAGGTTCCTACGCTGCCGTTCATGTACTCGGAATCAAGGAAGCCGGCCCTCCGATCCCTGCCAGCACCGCCACCACATCCGATAACCCCGGCGCTCGCTCGCGAGGAAACGGGCCGGCCTAGCGACACGCCTCCGCGAGCATCGAGACGATCTGTTCGTCGCCAGCGCCATGAGCGCGTGCACCCGGGGTCGCCGGGGGAAGATCGCGGGGGAGCGCGGGATCGGCCCCCACGGCGAGCAGAAACCGCACCATGTCCCGATGGCCCTTGCGGGCCGCCCAGGCGAGCGGCGTGCCGTGGTACTGGTCGTCGAGGGCGTTGATGTTGCCGCCGTGCTCGAGCATCAGGCGCGCGTTGGGAACATCGCCGCGTCCGGCATAGTGGTGGAGCGCGGTTTTGCCCTGCCAGTCGGGACGATTGGGGTCGAAACCTGCGGCGAGGAGGTGCTCAAGGACCGGTCGGGAGATGACGCTGACATTCGGATCCCCCCGGCGTAGCGAGCCACCGTGGAGGCGCCGCGCCGTGTCCGGGTCGGCCGAGAGCAGGAGTTCGGGCAGCGCCAGATCGTTGCGGGCGAGGGCCTCTTCGGCAAACTCGCGTGTGCGTGCCACGGGTGCGCGGGTGTTGATCGCGTCGGCCAGGTCGCCCGCGGTCATGGACCAGATCGGTGTGGTCGCACCGTAGTCGCGGAGAAGGCGCTCGATCGTGGTCGTCGCGTCGCCCGCCCGGGCCACCGTGATGCCCAGACAGCTGTTGGACGAGTCGGGGGCGGAATTGGGATCGGCCCCATGGTCGAGCAGCACCTCCACCATGGCGGTGTCGCCCCGTGCACACGCCATCCACAGCGCGTGCCCGTCGGGGGCGAGTTCTTCCGGTTGGCTCGGATCGGCGCCATGGTCGAGTAACAGGCCCACGACGTGGAGATGGCCGGCGCGTGCGGCGTAGGTGAGTGGGTTGCGCCGTCCCGAGTCGAGGGAGCGGGCGCGCGCGGGATTCTCCTCCAGCAGGGCACGGACCCGCTGCAGGTTGCCCGTGGCGCACCCCGTGGACAGGTCGAAGGTCGCGCCGACCGCCACGAGGGCACCTAGCACGTCGGTCGCGCCAGGGTGCGCGACGCCCTTCAGTTCGCGCCACACCCGGAATTCGTAGTCTCCGTTGTAGAGGAGCTGTAACGGGGTTTGCCCGTCGCTGCGGCGGGCGTTCGGGTCCGCGCCCTGGTCGACCAGATGCCGCAACAGGCCGGGCTGGCGGGTCATGACTGCCCAGTGCACCGCGTTGTTGCCCTGGAGGTCGGCCGCAGCGGCCAGGCACGGTCTGTGGCGCAGCGCCTCCTCCACCCGCTGTTCGTCGCGCGCCACCATGGCATCCAGCAGATTGGCGAAGCGGGGATGGTAGCCGAAGCGGGCGCGGGCTTCGGCCTCCAGAATGCTGCGGACTTCCTCAAATCCCATCGCATGGGCGCGTCGCACCAATTTTTTCCATCCCGAGTCCATGAAGCGGACGCGGCCCGGTTCGGCGCCCGCCTCCAGCAGCCCGCGCACCACCGCTGGCCGGTTGGCGTAGGCGGCGAAGTGAATCGGCTGGGTGTACCAGTGCTGCGCGTGGACGAGGGCGGGATCGTGAGCGATCAGTTTCCGTACCCGATCCAGGTCACCGTCCCGGCACGCCTGGAAGAAGGTCCATGCCTCCTCGCCGTCGACCGGGTCGACATCGTGGATGTACCGGCCCGTCATCGCCGGCGGGCGGGTGCGGGGCGGGCGAGGGTCGGTCACCAGCCCCTGCGCGCCGCACGAAGAGCCGGGTTTCTTCCGGGGAGAAGCGGGCGTTCCTCCGTCCCCTCAACCGTCTTGAAGCGTGGCAACATCGAGCGTTGGCCCTCCATGCCTATCACCCTGCAGAGCGCGTCGGCGGGCTTTCGCCTTCGGCCGGGGGCTCGGAAGCGATAATGGCCTGCAGCTGCTCGACGTGTCGCACGAGCGCGGTACGGCCTACCTCAGTGAGCCGGTAGCGGGTCTGCGGGCGACGGCGCACGAAACGCTTGCGCTCAGTGACGTAGCCGCCGTCAATCAGCTTGGCCAAGTGGGCGCTCAGGTTGCCGTTGGTGGTCCTAACCGATCGCTGAAGTTGGGTGAAGGTAGCCCACTCCACCGACACCAGCTCCGCGATGACCGCCAGACGCACGCGGGAGAGCAGGAGTTCATACATCGGCACGCCTGCTCCACAACACGACGCCGGGAACCACGAGCCCGGCCAGCCAGCCGAGCGCAAGTGTGCCGGAGAACCAGAGCGGAACGAAACCTGCGATGACGGACGCAGCAAGCAGCGCGACTCCACCCAGCATCAAGGGCCGGCTCGCCTGAATGCCTACGACGAGTAGCGCGATACTGCAGCTACCGGTCCAGAACAACGACATCGCCCTTGCAGGGATCACCGTGCCTTGGGCGGTCACGTTCAGGAGCAGCGCCACGCCGAGGGCCACGCCGAAGGTGATTCCCACCTGGGAGTCGACCTGCGTCTCGCGCTCCGCGCCGTGACGATCTGAGGCCCAGACGGTGACACCGATGGCGAGCATCATCAGGGCAACATGAAAGGACGCGTCGGGCGGCACGGCGAAGCCCATCTCTCGGCCCTGATGAACCCCGTTGATGATGGCCGCGCACAGGCCCCACGTGACGAGAATCAGTGGTGGGAGGTGCAGCGTCCGATCCGCCGCATGAAGAATCCTGTCGACTACGGCCAGATCGTCGTGTGCGGTGGTCTTGTTCATGTCGGGAATAGGCTCCTTGTTGAAATGTGATTTGTAAAACAGACTAATTGACGTACAAGTGTAATCTGCAAAAGTCGCACGGTCAAGCATCAGATCTGCGGGTGGTCCGAGCCCGGTCTCGCCGGACAGCAGGCGGGCGGGCGTCTGTTCGGGGAGCATTACCGCCCGACGGGGCAGGAGCCCGCGTTACATGGTTGCCAACCGAGGTGCGTGGCTCCCGGGCGAAGGCGTAGCGCGGCTGGCACTGCTGACGGCTGCCGGTCGACGAAGGTCCGCCCGGACAGGTTTTCGAGGAGCGTCGGAGGGGTCGTCAGGAGCCAGTCTTGACGAACACAATTGGCGGACATGCTGTACCCAGATACTGTAAGTTCACCGGGGCGCTTAGCTCAGTCGGTTCAGAGCGCCTGCCTTACAAGCAGGAGGTCGGCGGTTCGAATCCGTCAGCGCCCATGGCCGGGATCATCCCCGCGAGGTTCCGCAAACGCTCCATTCCGTGTATCCTGTCCTGTCCTTCCGTCGGATGGGGCAGTCCGGCGGTGTCGGGTGCACCCACAACGCAGGAGATGTAATGAACAAGAAGGAAATGGCGGCCGCTCTCGCGCAGCAGGCCAACCTCTCCCAGGCGAAGGCAGCGGACGTGCTCAACTGCATCTTCGACACAAGCGGCGGATCGGGCATCATCGCCGGCGAACTCGACGCGGGTGGCAAGGTGACGCTCCCCGGGTTCGGCAGCTTCGGGGTCAAGTCGCGCGCCGCGCGCACCGGGACCAACCCGGCCACCGGCCAAAAGATCACCATCGCGGCGAAGAAGTACGCGTATTTCAAGCCCGGCAAGCCGTTGCGGGACCGGGTAGCAGGGGGATAGATCCTCGGATGTAGCTGTACGCAGCACGGAGAGCATTCCGGCGCGCCCGGACGTGGCTGGATGGCAGTGCCCGCGATTCCGGCCGACCCATGCCCAGGTGGCCTGATCGATATCCCGCTGGCGCGCCGGATGCTCTCTCCGAATCCTCAACCCTCAGGACCCTGGTCGACCGAAACGTGAATCCCTCCGCCCCCTCGCCGGTCGAAACTGCGGGCGAGCCGCGCGCGCACGACGAGACGGCGGGCAGGGCGGCGCGCTGGGCCAAGGTCATCGACCACTCCCGGTGCATCGGCTGTCATGCCTGCACCACCGCATGCAAGTCGGAGAACGAAGTTCCGCTGGGGGTTACACGCACGTACGTCAAGTACGTCGATGCCGGCCACTTCCCGCGCATCCGCCGCGCGTTCCAGGTTACCCGGTGCAACCAGTGCGAGGATGCGCCGTGCGTAACGGCCTGTCCCACCTCGGCCATGTACCGCCGGTCCGACGGGATCGTGGACTTCGACAAGGAGGCGTGCATCGGCTGCAAGGCCTGCATCGCCGCCTGTCCCTACGATGCCATCTTCATCAACCCCGAGGATCATTCCGCGGAGAAGTGCAACTTCTGCGCGCACCGCCTCGACATCGGTCTCGAACCGGCGTGCGTGGTGGTGTGCCCCACGGAAGCGATCCTGGTGGGGGATCTCAACGATCCGCTGGCCAAGGTGACCCGGATGGTGCACGAGGACGCCCTCACGGTCCGGCGCCCGGAGAAGGAGACCCGCCCGAAGCTCTTCTACAAGGACGCGCGCCAGGCGACTCTGGACCCGCTGGCGGCGGCGCGGCCCGAGGGGGGTCTCTTCATGTGGAGCGAGCAGGGGAGCGGCGCCGACCAGGTGACCTCGGGCCACCCCGGGCCGGGCAACTCGTCCGCCGCCGCGATCCTGAGCTACGACGTGCCCCACAGCGCTCCCTGGGACGCGCGCGTCAGCCTCTACACCTGGACCAAGTCGATCGCGGCCGGAGCGTATCTGGCGCCCCTGCTGCTCATCCTCTTCGGGGCGCTCTCGTGGACGGACCCGCTCTGGCTCTTCGGCGCGCCGCTGCTGGCGATGGCCTTTCTGGCTGTCACCACGGGCCTTCTGATCTGGGATCTGGAGCATCCCTGGCGCTTTCACTACATCCTCCTGCGTCCCCAGTGGCGAAGTTGGCTGGTGCGGGGAGGATTCGTGCTGGCGGGTTTCGGGGCCGTGCTGGCAGGCCACCTGGGCGCGGCCTGGGCGGGAGCCTCCGGTGTCGTTCGCGTGCTGGCGCTGGCCGGAGTCCCGCTGGCCGCGATGACGGCGGTGTACACGGCCTACCTGTTCGCCCAGGCGAAGGCCCGCGACCTGTGGCAGAATCCGCTGCTGCCGCCCCACTTCCTGGTGCAGGCGCTGCTCGCGGGCGCGGCCGCGGTCCATCCCCTGGCGGCTCCCGGCGTGCGTCCGCTGCTGGCCGGAGGTTTCGCGGCCCTCACCGCCGCCCACCTCCTTCTGGTCCTGGGCGAGATCACCATCACGCACGGCACCGCCCACGCGCACCTGGCCGTCCGCGAGCTGACCCGGGGACGCTTCGCCGCGTGGTTCCGGGCAGGCATCCTCCTCAGCGCAATCGGACTCGCCGCCCCCTGGATCGGGCTGCCCGCCCTCCTCGCCGGGCTCCTGGGACTGCTGGCCTACGAGCACGCCTACGTGCAGGCAGGACAGGCCGTACCCCTGGCTTGAGGGATCGCGCGATGAAGCACGGCGACCACGGGATCGAGCCATGAAGAACGGCGGCCAGGCGGACCTGAAGCGCCTGAACGAGCGGGTGTCCGCCGCCCGCCGGGAGGCGGAAGAGCGCGGTGAGAGCTTCTATCCGGGGCCCAGCCGCGTGCACCTGGCCTCGTTTCCGCCGAAGGAGCGCTGGGACGACTGGGTGGAACTGGATTCGCGCGCGTGGCCCCGGCGGGTCGAGAAGCGCTACATGCTGGTGCCGACCACCTGCTTCAACTGCGAGTCCGCGTGCGGGCTGCTGGCCTACGTGGACCGCGACACGCTCGAGGTGCGCAAGTTCGAGGGCAACCCCGAGCACCCGGGATCGCGTGGCCGCAACTGCGCCAAGGGCCCGGCGACCGCCAACCAGGTCACCGATCCGGACCGGATCCTCTATCCCCTGAAGCGCGCCGGCGAGCGCGGCTCCGGGCAGTGGACGCGGGTGAGCTGGGACGAGGCCCTGGACGACATCGCCGGACGCATTCGCCGGGCGCTCGAGGAAGGGCGGCAGAAGGAGATCATGTATCACGTGGGCCGCCCCGGAGAGGACGGCTTCACCGAGCGCATGCTGGCGGCGTGGGGCGTGGACGGCCACAACTCGCACACCAACATCTGCTCGTCCGGCGCGCGGGCCGGCTACCACCTCTGGATGGGGATGGACCGCCCGAGCCCCGACCACGCGCACGCGCGCGTCATCCTGCTCGTGTCGAGCCACCTGGAGACCGGGCACTACTTCAATCCACACGCCCAGCGCATCATCGACGCCAAGGCCAGCGGGGCGAAGCTCGTGGTTCTCGACACCCGCCTCTCCAACACCGCCACCCACGCCGACCACTGGCTGTCCCCCTATCCGGGCTCGGAGGCGGCCATCTTCCTGTCCATCGCCCGCTGGCTGGTCGCGAACCGGCTCCACGACCGCGACTTCGTGCGCCGCTGGTGGAACTGGCGGGAGTTCATGGCCGAGGCGCACCCCGATCTTCCGCCCGACTTCGAGCGATTCGAGGAGAAGCTCGAGGAGATGTACGCCGAGTACACCTTCGAGTACGCGGCGCGCGAGTCCGGGGTGGAGGCGGATACCATCGAAGCTGTGGCCCGCATCGTGGCCGGGGCCGGCACCCGGCTCTCGACGCACAACTGGCGCAGCGCGGCAGCGGGCAACCTCGGCGGCTGGCAAGTGGCGCGCACCCTCTTCCTGCTCAACGCGCTGATGGGCGCGGTGGCCACCGAGGGGGGCACCCATCCCAACTCGTGGAACAAGTTCGTGCCGCGTCCCATCCATCTCCCCCCGCATCCCGAGCACTGGAACGAGCTCACCTGGCCCGCCGAGTATCCGCTTGCGCTGATGGAGATGTCCTTCCTCCTGCCGCATCTCCTGAAGAGGAGCGGCGATTTCCTCGATGTCTACTTCACGCGCGTGTACAACCCCGTCTGGACCAATCCGGACGGCTTCTCGTGGATTGAGATGCTCACCGACACGGAGCGGGTCGGCCTGCACGTCGCCCTGACGCCGACCTGGAACGAGACCGCGCATTTCGCCGACTACGTGCTCCCCATGGGGCTCGGCTCCGAGCGCCACGACGTGCACTCCTACGAGCAGTACGCGGGTCAGTGGGTGGGCTTCCGCCAGCCCGTGCTGCGCGCCGCGCGCGAGCGCCTGGGCGAGACCGTCTCCGATACCCGCGAGACCAACCCGGGCGAGGTGTGGGAAGAGAACGAGTTCTGGATCGATCTCACCTGGCGCGTCGATCCCGACGGTGACCTCGGCATTCGCTCGTTCTTCGAATCGCGCGCGCGCCCGGGGACGAAGCTCGGCGTCGACGAATACTACGGATGGATGTTCGAGAACTCCGTTCCGGGACTGCCCGACGCGGCCGCCCGGGAAGGCGTCACGCCTCTCGAATACATGCGCCGCTACGGGGCGTTCGAGGTGGCCTCGAGGACGGGCGCGCTGCACGAGGAGCCGGTCCCCGGCGCCGAACTCGACGATGTCCGGATCGACGCGGACGGCCGCGCCTTCACCCGCGCGCCCAAGCCCGACTCCCCCAACGTGGTGCCGCTGCCCGTGGTGGACGGGGACGCCGACGGGCGCCGCCGCGCCGGAGTCGAGGTGGATGGCCGCATCGTCAGAGGTTTCCCCACGCCCTCCGGACGGCTGGAGTTCTGGTCGGGCACCCTCGCGGAGTGGGGCTGGCCCGAGCTGGCCACTCCCGGATACACGCGCAGCCACATCCACCGCGAGAACCTGGAAGAGGGGCAGATGGTGCTCATCTCCACCTTCCGGGTTCCGATCCAGATCCACACTCGCAGCGCCAACGCCAAGTGGCTCGACGAGATCGCCCACACTAACCCGCTCTGGATCCACCCGCGCGACGCGGGCGGGATGGACGTCCGCACCGGCGACCTGGTGCGGGTGGAGACCGAGATCGGTCACTTCGTGGTGCGCGCCTGGGTCACCGAGGGGATTCGTCCCGGAGTGGTCGCGTGCAGCCACCACATGGGCCGCTGGAAGGTGACGGACCACGGCCAGAACCAGGCCATGGCCACCGTCGACCTGGAACGCGGCGAGGAGGGCTGGTCGCTCAGGCGGCGCAAGGGCGGAGGGCCCTACGAGTCGGCGGATGCCGACACCAGCCGCATCTGGTGGACCGACGTGGGGGTGCATCAGAACCTGACCTTCCCCGTGCATCCCGACCCGATTTCCGGATCGCACTGCTGGCACCAGGCGGTGCGCGTGAGCGCGGCACGCCCGGGGGACGCGTACGGCGACATCTCCGTGCACGCCGGTCTCTCCGGCCGGGTCTTCCGCAAATGGCTCGAGCAAACGCGCCCGGCCGGGAGCGTTTCTCCCGACGGCACCCGCCGCCCCTACTGGCTGCTCAGGCCGGTGCGTCCCACGCGCGAGGCGTACCAGCTGCCCGCGGACGATCCTGCGGCAGGTTAGCACCTCGTGGAGGTCATCCGCGCGCTGGCGACGCTGGCCGAGCCTCCGCACCCCGCCATCGCACCCATCGCCCGCGCCCTCGATCTGCCCGAACTCCCGCGGCCGGCCGACCACACCGAGCTCTTCCTCTTTCAGTTGTATCCCTTCGCCTCGTTCCACGTCGGCGCGGACGGGATGCTGGGTGGTGAGGCCGCCGACCGGGTGGCGGGCTTCTGGCGCGCGCTGGGCAGGGAGGTTCCCGGCGAGCCGGATCACCTGAGCGCGCTGCTGGGCCTGTATGCGGGGCTTGCGGACGCCGAAGCGCGGGAGTCTGCCGGAGCGGGCCGGATTCTGCGCCGCGAGAGCCGCAAGGCGCTCCTCTGGGAGCATCTGCTCTCCTGGCTGCCGCCCTACCTGCACGCCGTAGGCGAGATCGCCCACCCCTTCTATCGGCAATGGGCCGAACTCCTGGGCGCCGCCCTTCTCTCCGAGGCTGCGGAACTCGGCGCGCCGGATCGACTGCCCCTGCACCTGCGCGAGGCGCCGCCTCTGGAGGATCCGCGTATTGCCGGAGGAGAGGCCTTCCTCAGCCAGCTGACCGCGCCCGTGCGCACCGGCATGCTCCTGACGCGCGCGGACCTGGCGCGCTGCGCCGGCGAGGTGGGGCTCGGGCGACGCGCCGGGGAGCGCCGCTTCGTGCTGAAGGCGCTACTCTCCTCGAGTCCCGGGGACACGCTCGATTGGCTCGGCTTGGAGGCCGCCCGCTGGCGCGGAGTGCACGAGGGCTACCGCGCGGAGGCCGAAGCCGTTTCCCGCTTCTGGACGTCCAGGGCGGACGCCGCCCACCGTCTCCTGGTCGAGCTGGCGCGCGAAGCCGGGGGGACGCTCGCGGACGACTGAGTCACTGCGCGCCTTCGCCGCTGTCGCCCGCCGCCCCGCCCGGGATCTCCGCGCTCGACACTTCGCGCTTGCTCGTCCCGTATGGGCGCCATCCAAGCCGACCCGGACCCACGGAGGACATCGATGACGGAAACAGCCGGACACACCTGGAACAGAAAGCTCATCTGGGCCGGAGGGGCGGTGGCCGCGGCCGCGGTCGCCCTGTCGGCGATGGACGGTACCGCAGTCCAGGCGTCGCAACAGGAATACCGCATTGCAGGCAGCCATGTCGCCGTATACAACCTGGCGGGCGAGGTGAGCGTCGTCCCGGCAACCGGCAACGACGTAGTCGTCACCGTGAATGCGCGGGGCGCGGACGCGGAGACCCTGACCGTCGAGTCAGGCGAGATTCGAGGCGTGCAGACCCTGCGTGTCCGCTATCCCTCCGACCGCGTCGTCTACAGCGACATGGGCGGGAACTCCCGAACCCAGGTCCGAGTCCGCGGCGACGGGACCTTCGGCCACGGCGGATTCTCGCGCGGCGAGCGCGTGGACATCCGGAGTTCGGGCAGCGGGCTCGAGGCCTGGGCCGACCTCACCATCGCGGTGCCCCCCGGCCAGCGCTTCTCGCTGTACCTTGGCGCGGGCGCAACGGAGGCGCGCGATGTCGCAGGGGATCTCGAACTCGATACCCAGTCGGGTTCGATCGAATCCGCGGGCACCTCCGGGAGCCTGAGCATCGATACCGGATCGGGATCGGTTCGGGTGGCGCGCGCGAACGGAGACCTCGACGTCGATACCGGCTCGGGACAGGTCACGCTGGATGGCGTGGCCGGCGAGCGCGTGCTCGTCGACACCGGCTCGGGAAGTGTGCACGCGTCGGACATTCGTTCGGAATCGGTGGAGGTGGACACCGGGTCGGGTCGCATTACCTTGCTGGCCGTGGAGGCGCCGGACATCATGTTGGACACCGGCAGCGGCAGCGTGGAAGTGGACCTGGTCGCCGACGTCGAGCGGCTGGAAGTGGACACCGGGTCGGGCGGCGTGACGCTGCGCGTCCCGGGCGATCTGGGCGCGCGCATGGAAGTGGACACGGGCAGTGGCTCGATCGATGTGGAGGTCCCGATCGATGAAAGCACGCGGCGGCGCTCCTATCTGCGCGGCACCATCGGTGACGGCCGGGGCAGCATCGTGGTCGACACGGGTTCGGGGTCCATCCGCGTCCTTGGCCGCTGACATCCCGGCAACTTCCCCGGCCCGGAAGGTTGCCGGGCCGGGGATGTTCGCGTCCGCGGTCCGTCGGAGGCGCTGACGGCGGGTGTTTCGCTTCCAGCACCCGGTTCAGGTCCGGTTCCAGGACATCGACGTGGGCGGCCACGCCCATCACTCGAGGGCGCTCTCCTACTTCGAGGAGGCGCGGGCCGCCTACTGGCGGGAGATTGCGGGGCGCCGCACGCCGGAAGATGTGGACTACATCCTCGCCGAGGCCCGCATCCGATATCACGCGCGGGTGCTCTACCCCGACCGCCTCAACGTGGGCGCGCGAGTATCCGTTCTCGGCAAGAAGCACTTCGTCATGGAATACGAGGTGCGATCGGGCGAGGGAGGGCTGCTGGTTTCGGGCAGCACCGTGCAGGTGATGTACGACTATGGCGCCGGGGCGAGCCAGCGGATTCCGCCCGAACTCGCCGAACGCATCCGCGCCCATGAGGGGCCGCTTCCCGCCCGGCGGGGATCCTGACGCGCCCGCCCGGGTTACAGGAAAAATCGAACACCGTGCCGGCGGGGCTCCGATGGCCAATCCGGTTCGCTCTTGACGCGCTGCGTGTCAACGCCCCCTTTGTATTTCGGGGTCGGTTGACCGTCTCCCGCGCGCGGGTATAGTTTGCATAGCTTTCCGGGTAACCTTGGCGGAGTTAGGAGCGATGTTCTTCAGGTTGGCATTCCCCCGGCTGGGAGTCGCGTTGCTTGCGGCGCTCTTGTTCCCGGCGCTCGCGTCGGCGCAACAGGAAGTGCAGGGACGCTTCAGGGTCATGATCCCCGACCTCTTCCCGGGAGAGGACACCGGCCGGGGCTTCGGAGAGGACGTGGCCGAAGAGCTTCGCGATCTCATCAACCAGCTGCCCACCCACGAGCCGGTCGAGCGCAACGAAATCCGCGACGCCATGCGTCAGTTCGACATCGACCGCGACGACCTGAACTGCATCCGCTCGCGCCAGCTCGCGACCCAGATCAACGCCGAGCTGGTCATGTGCGCGAACTACACGGAGGGACGGGACGACTGGACCATCATGGACATCCAGTTCGTGAGCGTGGCATCCGGAGAGAGCTTCACGGTAGACGATTTCACCGTTCCGGATGACGATGGCGACGAACTCGCCGCGCAACACATCTTCGGCGTTTTCGACGGATACGTGGAGCAGTTGCGCTTTGCGGCCATCTGCCAGGAGTACTTCGGCAGCCAGCAGTGGGCCAACGCCCTCCAGAACTGCGACCGGGCGATCGAGGGCAACCCCAGTTCGGAGGGTTCGCGTTACGCCCGCGCCCGGGCGGTGATGGAGCTGGGAGACCGTCGGGAGGGTCTCGACGAAATGCTGCGGGTCCTCGACCTCAACCCCTTCAACGAGAACGCGCTCCAGTTCGCCGGGATGCTCTCCGCCGAATTCGGCTTGAACGAGGAGTCTCTGAGACACTACACCGCCTACCTCGAACTCAACCCGGGAAGCGCCGCCGTGCGCATGCGGGTTGCGTATGATCTCGCGACCGCCGGAAACGCCGAGGGCGCGATGGTCCTGATCGAGGAAGGCGTCGCGATGGACGATACCAACGACGACCTCTGGGAGCAGCTGGGGGGATTCGCCTTCACCGCGGCCGGACAGGCCATGGAGGGTCAGAGCGAGCCGACGCCGGAAGTCGAACGGCTGTACCGGAGGGCCATCGAAGCTTATACGCACGTTTTGGACACCCGTGGTGCGGAGACTGCCCCCGTCCAGTTGACCAACGTCGTCAGGGCCTACCTGCAGCTCGACGATCCGGCCGCCATCGACTTCGCGCAGCGCGCGGTAGAGGTGCATCCCGAGGAAGCCTCGCTCTGGTCGCAGCTGGCCGAAGCCCTGCAGCGCAACGGTCGTACCCAGGAAGCGATTGACGCGATCGAGAGCGCGAAGGGCGTCGATCCCGATTTTCCGAATCTCTCGGCCCGCCAGGGAAGCTGGCTCCTCGAGGCCGATGACGTCGAAGCGGCCATCGGGTTCCTGAAGGAGGCCGTGGAGCGCGGCGAACAGTCCGCCGACATTATGGCTGGCCTGGTGTTCGGCAAGGCGTACAACGACGGCGTTCAGGCGACCAACTGGACCTACGCCATCTCGCTTCTGGAGACGACCAAGAACGAGTTCGAAGTCTCGGAGACCATGAGTTCGCAGCTGGACTTCTGGCACGGGTGGTCGCTCTACAACCACGGCGTTGCGCTCCAGGAGCCGAGCACGATCGACTCCGCGCGCCAGACGCTCCCGATCTTCCAGCAAGCGCTCCGGCTCTTTGAATTAGGCCGGGCGTATGCTGCTACCGTCGATTCGATCAACCTGACCCAGATCCTCACCGCGACGCAGACCTACGTCGACATTCAGGACGCCATCATCCGGCGCGGGGGAGGGGAGTAGCGCCAGGACGCCCCGCTCGTAGCCATGGCGCCGCGGATTCGTCCGCGGCGCCTTTTTTTTGCCCTGAATTCAGGACGGCGCCTCCCCGCGCACAAGAAGGGCCGTTCCTGACGAGCTGCGGGGCACGCTCCGCAACCGCGTTCGCCCCCCGGGGTTGCGCGTTCCCCATTGACCTCCTTAGGTTTCCCCCCAGTCTCCACATTCATCCACTTTAACCCACAATCGACCACCGTGAACGGCTTTCTGGGGCGCTACGAGAAACGTCTCGACGACAAGGGTCGTCTGAGTCTGCCGGTTCCGCTGCGGCGTGCTGCAGGGGACGGATCTCTCGTGCTGCTCCAGTATCAGGCTCCCGCGTTGACCCTGTTCCCCGGCGCAGCGTGGGAGACGATTCAGGACCGCCTCATGGAATACCGGCGCTCGGATCGCGACGCCGACGCGTTCGTGCGCCGCATCACTTCGTTCGCGGTCGAGGTCACGCCCGACAAGCTCGGTCGGTTTCTGATTCCCGGATGGCTGCAGGAGGCGGCTTCCCTGGAAGGCGAGGTGCTCGTGGTGGGCTCACTGGACCGGATCGAGATCTGGAACCCCGGACTCTTCGATGTGCATCTCGAGGACGGCGCGCCCGACGCCTCCGAGTTCGTGCACAAGATCTTCGGATGAGCGGCGCGTGCGGAGGCGAGCGGACGATGATACCGGCGTCCAGGACTATCACATGCCGGTGCTGGTGCGGGAAGTGCTCGCGCTTCTCGAGCCCGAGCGCGGCGGGCTGTTCGTGGACGGCACCGTGGGAGGCGGAGGGCACGCTCGCGCGATCCTGGAGCGGGCTCCCGGGGTCCACCTGGTCGCGGTGGACCGCGATCCGGGAGCGCTCGCAGAGGCCGAACGGACCCTCGCGCCCTTCGGTGACCGGGTACGCTTCCTTCTCTCCGACTTCCGCCACGCCGCGCGCGCCCCTGAACTCGAGGAGGGCGCCGTGAGCGGGGTGCTGCTCGACCTGGGCGTGAGCTCGCGGCAACTGGATCACGACCGGCGGGGGTTCGCGTTCCGCCGCGGGGTGCCGCTGGACATGCGCATGGACGGAAGAGATGCGCGCACGCCGAGCGCTGCCGACGTGCTCAACAGCTACGACGAAGGGAGTCTGGCGCGTGTGTTTCGGGAGCTGGGCGAGCACCGCGGGGCGCACAGGCTGGCGCGCCGGATCGTGCGCCGGCGGAGGACGCGCCCGTTTGCCGTCAGCGACGATCTCGTGGGAGCGCTGCGCGCCGCGATGGGACGGTCGCCGGCGCCTCGCGACAAGGCGCGCGTCTTCCAGGCGCTGCGCCTGGAGGTGAACGACGAGCTGGGGGCGCTGCGGGAAGGCCTCGACACCCTGCGCGACACCCTGGACGCGGGCGGGCGGATGGCGGTGATCTCCTATCACTCGCTCGAGGATCGCGAAGTCAAGAACCGGTTCCGCGAGTGGAGCCGCGACTGCACCTGTCCCCCCGCGCTCCCGGTGTGCGTCTGCGCCGGCCGGGCCGCGGGAGAGACGCTCGCGCGCCGTCCGGTGCGGCCCGCTCCGGCTGAAACGGCGGCGAATCCCCGTGCCCGGAGCGCGCGCCTGCGCGCGTGGAGGAAGACATCGTGAGACGGATGAGTGACTCGAAGCGGGTGGCGATCGCGATAGGAGCCCTGCTGGTCTCGCTCAGCGTGGTCACATGGCGCCAGATGCGAGCCCTGGAGGTACTGGAGGAGCTGCACGATCTGGGTCAGGAGATCGAAGTGGTGTCGGCGGTCCGAAAGGACCTGCTCGGGGAGATCCAGTATCTGGAGAGCCGGGGCCGGGTGGTCCCGGAAGCGCGCGAGCGTCTGGGCATGCACAATCCGGCCGCCGATGAAATCGTCTACCTGTCGGGAGTGAACCCATGAGGCTTCCGCAAAGATCGCAATGGCCCCGGCGGCTGATCCTCATTGGCTGGCTGGTATCGGCCGGCACCGTCGTCGGGCGCGCCGCCATGCTGCAGGTGGAGAACGCCGAGTGGCGCCAGCGGTCGGCCGAACAGCACCAGATGTCACGCCCGGTTCCGTCCATCCGCGGCTCGATCCTGGACCGGGACGGCGTCCTGCTGGCCCAGAGCCGGGAGGTGGTGGAAGTGGGCCTGGCGCCGGGCGAACTGAGGCGCGACGAGAACGGCTTCGCGGCCGAGGCGAGCTCCGCACTCCAGACCGTACTGGGCCTGTCGGCTTCCGAGGCGCGGCGGCGCACGAGTTCCGATGAGGCGTGGGTCGTCATTCCGGGCCGCTATCCAACCACGGTGCGCGCCGGACTGGAGGACATCCGGGGCGTATACCTGGGGCGCGACTACGAGCGCTTTCGGCCGCACGGCGATCTGGTTGCGGGTGTGCTGGGCGGCTTCCTGGACGGAAGCGGCGCGGGGGGCATCGAGGCGTCCTACGACGGGGTCCTTACCGGACGTCCGGGTGAGGAGATGACGCTTCTCGACGCGCGCGGCGTCGAACTCCCGGGCCGCGCGGTGCCGGTAAGGTCGCCCGTGCCGGGCGGAAGCGTTTCGCTCACCATCGACGTGGATCTGCAGGAAATCGCCCGCGAGGAGCTGCAGGAAGCCATCGAAACGACGGGGTCCAGCGGCGGGGACATCCTCCTGACGGATCCGGCTACCGGCGAGATCCTGGCGGTCGTCTCGATCCGGGACGGCGACGCGGCCGGCCTCGCGGCCATCAATACCGCCAACGAGCCCGGGTCGACGCTCAAGCCCTTCACGGTGGCGGCGATTCTGTCCAGCGACGTGGGAACGCTGGAGGATCTCGTCGACATCGGCGACGGCACCTGGCATGTCGCCGGGCGCACGCTGAACGACGTGCACCCCAAGGGCGGCACGATGACGCTGGCCGACGCGCTGCGGGTATCGTCCAACGTGGGCGTCGCCAAAGTGGCCGACCGCCTCTCCGACCGCGAGCAATACGAAATGCTGCGCGACTTCGGATTCGGCATGCCCACAGGCCTGCCGATCCCGGGCGAGACCTCGGGCGTCCTGCGCAAGCCGGAGGACTGGTCCCTGCAGTCACCTGTCTCCCTGGCCATCGGCTACGAAATCTCCGTCAGCCCGCTGCAGCTCGCGATGGCGTATGGCGCGCTGGCCAACGGCGGCCGCCTGATGGCGCCCAGGCTGATCCGCGAAGTGCGGGCCGCCGACGGATCGCTGATCGAGCGTCCCGACCCGCGCCTCATTCGGCGGGTCGTCGAAAGCGGAGTGGCCCGTGACATCAGCCGGGTGCTGGTCGAGGTCACCGAGTCGGGCACCGGAACCCGTGCACGCCTGACTTCCTTCGCGGTGGCGGGCAAGAGCGGCACCAGTCGCGCGTACCGCGCGGACGGCGGCTACGCCGAGGGCGAGTATTTCGCCACCTTCGTCGGCTTCTTCCCGGCCGAGGATCCGCAATTGCTGGCCTATGTGAAGCTGAACGGTCCGGAGGGCGTGTACTACGGCGGAGCGGCGGCCGCCCCGGTCATCCGCGCCACCATGGAGGGCATCCTGGCCGCCCAGCAGCCGCCCGTGGACCGGCGGGTGCTCGCCCACGCGGCGCGCCGCCCCGCTCCGCAGAACCCCGTGATTCGCTTCGCCGGCGCGGAAGCCCCGGGCTCCGAGCCTGCGGCCTGGGCGAGCGGGGAGGGGACCGAGGTGGTGGTGCCGGACGTCCGTGGCCTGTCGGCGCGCTCCGCGGTGCGCCGGCTGCACACTGCCGGGCTGCGCGTGACCTGGGACGCCCCGGGGGCCGTGCTCGGCACCTGGCCGGCCGCGGGCACGTTGCTCGTGCAGGGCGACACCGTTTCGATCGATGTCGGGAGAATCGAACGTGGACAGAGCCCGTAGCGTCTCGCTCGCGCGCGTGGTCGAGCGGCTGGCGGGCGCCGGCGCGCTCGCTCCCGGGGCGGATGTCCCGGGGGAGGCAGGGGTGTGCGGGGTAAGCCACGACTCACGGCAGGTTGAGGAAGGCGACTTGTTCGTCGCGTGGCGGGGAGCGGAACACGACGGGCACGACTTCGTCGGGGAGGCGGTGGGGCGGGGGGCGGTGGCGGCGCTGGTGGAGACGCCCCTGCCCGGCCTGCCGGTGCCGCAGGTGTTGGTGCGCGACGGCCGCCTGGCGGGCGCGCTTGCCGCCGACGAGTTCTTCGGCAATCCATCCCGCGACGTCTTCGTCTACGCGGTCACGGGTACCAACGGCAAGACCACGACCACGCTGCTGGCGCGCCACCTGCTGAGGGCCGGCGGGCCGTCCGCCGCGATCGGCACGCTGGGGCTCGTGGACGCCGACGGGGACGTGCGCCCGCGCACGGCGGGCCTGACTACGCCGGGGCCGGTGCAGCTCTCGGCGTGGATGCGGTCGCTTGCGGACTCGGGCGTTCGCCACGTCGGGCTGGAGGCGTCGTCCCACGCGCTCGACCAGCGCCGCCTCGACGGAGTTCAACTCGACGCCGTCGCGTACACCAACCTCTCCCGCGACCACCTCGACTACCACCACGACATGGATGGCTACCGGGCCGCCAAGGCGCGCGCGGTCGGGCTGCTGGTTCCGGAGGGGACCGTCGTGGTGAACGCGGACGAGCCCGCCTGGGTTCGCCTGGACAGCGGATCGCGGCGCCGTCTCTCCTACGGCGTGGATTCGGATGCCGCACTGACCGCCACCTCTCTCGAACTCGGGCCTGCGGGGACCCGCTTCGAACTGTCGTATGAGGGGAGCGCCGTGCCCGTGTCGATGCCCCTGCTGGGGCGCTTCAACGTGGAGAACGCCCTCGCGGCGGCGGGCATCGCGCTTGCCGCCGGCCGCCGCGTGGACGAGGTCGTGGACGGGCTCGGGAGCGCGCCCGCCGTCCCGGGACGCATGGAACTGGTCGCCAGCCGCCCGTGCCCGGTCGTCATCGACTACGCGCACACCCCGGACGCGCTGGTGTGCCTCCTCGACACCCTGCGGCGCCTCACCGACGGCCGGCTGATCGTGCTCTTCGGAGCGGGGGGCGATCGCGATGCCGCCAAGCGCCCGCTCATGGGCAGAGCGGTGGCGGAGCGGGCCGATGTGGCCATCGTCACCTCGGACAACCCCCGCACCGAGGATCCCGAGGCGATCATCGATGAGGTGGTCGCGGGGATGGCAGGGACCGGGCACGAGCGCGTCTCCGACCGCCGCGCAGCCATCGGGCGGGCGCTCGACTTGGCCGCGCCCGGCGATCTGGTGGTCCTCGCGGGAAAGGGGCACGAGACCCGCCAGGTCATCGGCAGCGAGACGCTGCCCTTCGACGAGCGCAAGATCGTGCTCGCTCACCTCGCCGGCGGAGAGGAGGGCGCATGACCACGTTTCGCTGGACGCACCCGCGCGTGCAGGCGGCGCTTTCCCTGCGGGATGCCCCCGCGTTTGCCGGCACCGGGTTCGCGAGCGTTTCCACCGACACGCGCACCCTGGCCGGGGGTGAACTCTTCGTGGCCATTGCGGGAGAGAACTTCGACGGACACGACTTCGTGTCCGACGCGGTTGCCTCGGGAGCGGCGGGGGTGGTGGTCTCGCGGGCGGTCGCCATCGAGGCCTCCGTGCCGGTGTACCGCGTGCCCGACACCCTGGCCGCGCTCGGACACCTGGCCCGCTATCGCCGCCGCCGCCACGCGGCCCAGGTCGTGGCCATCACGGGATCCTCGGGCAAGACGACGACCAAGGAGTTCCTCCGGGGAGCCCTGCAGCGCAGCTACCGGGTGCACGCCAATCCCGGCAACCTCAACAACCGCATCGGGCTGCCCCTGACGATTCTGGGCGCCCCGGACGCGGCCGAGGTGCTGGTGCTGGAGATGGGCACCAACGAGCCGGGTGAAATCGCGGCCCTGACCGCGGTCGCGGAGCCCGACATCGCGGCGGTCACCACCGTCTCGGACGGGCATCTTGAAAAACTGGGCTCGCTGGAGGGGGTGTTTCAGGAGAAGCTGGCGCTGGTCGCGGGGTTGAACGGACGCGGCGCGGTGGTGGTGGGCGACCAGCCGCCGGCTCTCCCCGAACGGGCTCGCGCGCTTCACCCCAACGTACGGGTCGCCGGCTGGTCCGACGCCGCCGACGCCAACCTGCGCCCCCGGATTCCGCACCCGGATTCCCATGGGCGCTACTTCTTCGACTGGCGCAACCAGCGCGTCCACCTCCAGGTGCCGGGACGGCACGCGGTCTACGACGCCCTCATCGCGCTTGCCATCTCCGACCTCCTGCAGACACCTCACGGGCCGGCGGTGCGCGGGCTCGAGCAGTACAGGCCGCAGGGCATGCGGGGCGAGCAGCTGCATGCGGGAGACCTCACCCTGCTGCTGGATTGTTACAACGCTAACCCGCAGAGCGTCCGCGCCGCCCTCGACCTGCTCGGGCTGATTCCGTCGGCGGGCCGCAGGGTGGCGGTGCTGGGGAGCATGCTCGAGCTGGGCGACCGGAGCGCGGCGCTGCACGACGAACTGCTGGGCGAAGCCCTGTCCCGGGCGGTGGACGTCGTGCTGGCGCTGGGCGAATTCGCCGCGGCCGCCGAACGCCTGCGCAAGACCGGGCGGCAGGGCAGTGAACCGGCGCTGCTCGCCAGCGCGGACGCGGCGGAGGGATACGCGCTGCTCCGCGGATTCCTGGAGGGCAACGAGCTGATCCTGCTCAAGGGATCCCGCGGCGTTGCGCTGGAGCGTCTGGTCCCGCTCATCGAAGCCGACTTCGGGCCGGCGGTCCGGAACGGGGCGAGGTGAACCATGCTGTATCATCTCCTGCCCCGGTTCACCGACGTGCACATCGTCTTCAACCTGTTCACGTACATCACCTTCCGCACCGCCGGGGCGGTGGTGACGGCGCTCGTGCTCAGCTTCCTGCTGGGACCGGGCATGATTCGCTGGCTGACCCGGCTGCGCTTTGGTCAGGTCGTGCGCGAAACCGGTCCGGAGACGCATCTGAAGAAGGCCGGCACACCGACCATGGGCGGGACGCTGATCATCGCCGCCGCGACCGTCTCCACGCTGCTGTGGGCCGAGCTCGACAACGTCGCGATCCTGGTCGTCCTCGCGACCTTCCTCTGGACCGGCGCCATCGGGTTCCTCGACGACTATCTGAAGGTTGTCAAGAAGACGAGCGCGGGGCTGGCGGGCCGCTACAAGATGATCGGGCAATGGGCGCTTGGACTGGCCCTGGGGCTGTTCCTGCTGTTCTACCCGGTGTGGCCCGTCCCGGCGACCTGGACGGGCGTCCCGTTCTTTGCGGAGATGGTGGCCGTCTTCTTCCCGCCGGTCTACGTGCTGTTCGTGGCCACGGTGGTCTCCGGGACCTCGAACGCGGTCAACCTGACGGACGGGCTCGACGGCCTGGCCGCGGGGCTGTGCGGAATCGCGGCCGCGACCTTCGGCATCTTCGCCTACCTCATCGGGCGCGTGGACACTTCCGCCTACCTGGGCGTTCTCTACCTGCCCGGGGTGGGGGAGCTGACGGTGTTCGCCGGCGCTCTGGCCGGAGCGGCGATCGGATTCCTCTGGTTTAACGCGCATCCCGCGCAGGTGATCATGGGAGATACGGGTTCCCTGTCGCTGGGAGGCGCCATCGGCGTCATGGCCATCCTCCTCAAGTCCGAGTTCCTGCTGGTCATCGTAGGAGCGGTATTCGTGGCGGAGACGCTCTCGGTCATCGCCCAGGTGGGGTATTTCAAGTTCACGGCGCGGCGTTACGGCGAGGGGCGGAGGATCTTTCTCATGGCCCCCATTCACCACCACTTCGAGAAGCTCGGATGGCCGGAAAGCAAGGTCGTCACGCGCTTCTGGATCGTCGGCGTGCTCTGCGCGATGGTCGCCCTGAGCACCCTCAAGATTCGATAGATGGCGATGGACTTCAGGCAGATTACGCATACTACGCATTCCGGCACGGCGGAATCTCATGGCGGCACTGAGCGGACAGCGCATCGCGATCGTGGGCCTCGGGGCGAGCGGCCGGGCCGCCGCCCGGCTGGCGCTCCGGCACGGCGGGGAGGTGCGCGTGTCGGACGACGCCCACACGCCCGCGCTGCGCGCGCACGCAGGGGAACTGGAGGCCATGGGCGCACGCGTGCGGCTCGGCGGCCACGATCAGGATCGCATCGCCACAAGCCGCCTGATCGTGGCCAGCCCGGGCATCCCGCCCGGAGCGCCTGTGCTGTCCTCCCTCGCGGCGGCGGGCAAGCGCTGGATCTCCGAGCCCGAGTTCGCGTTTCGCTTCTTCCGCAGCTCGCTGATCGCCGTGACCGGCACCAACGGCAAGACCACCACCTCCGCGCTGGCGGCCCGCATGCTTGAGGCGGCGGGGGTGTCGGTCGGCCTCGGGGGCAACATCGGCGGCGGCCTGGGTCCGCCCGCCTCGGAGCTGGCGCTGCGCGATCCGGCGCCCGAATGGCTGGTGGTAGAGATGAGCTCGTACCAGCTGGGCGCCGTGTCCCGGTTCCGCCCGGACATCGGCGTGGTCACCAACCTGTCGCCCGACCACCTCGACCGCTATCCGAGCCGAACCGCCTACTACGCCGACAAGGCCCGGCTGTTCGCGAACGCGCGCGCCGATAGCCGCTGGGTGCTCGGGAGCGGCGTGCCGGCCGCTCTGCCCCTGGACGACGAGGTCCCGGGTGCGCGCTACCTCTTCGACGCGGACGAAGCCGCCGGGCAGCGGTCGGGCGGCCCGGACGGCGAGCTGGCCGCCTACGCGCGCGATGGCTGGCTGATGTTCGCGTTGGAGGCGGGAGAGGAGCGGGTGATGCCGGTCGCGGATGTGGCCCTGGCCGGCCGGGCGGGGCTCGCCAACACCATGGCGGCCGGGCTGGCGGCCCGCCTGGCGGGCGCCCGGACGGAAGCGATCGCCCGGGCCGCGCGGGACTTCCGTCCGCTGCCCCACCGGCTGGAGCGGGTGGTCGAGCGCGACGGCGTCCTCTGGGTGAACGACTCGAAGGCGACCAACGTGGCCGCGGCCGCAGGCGCGGTCCGGAGCTTCGACCGGCCGATCGTGCTGCTGGCCGGCGGCCAGGACAAGGGAGAGGACCTTGCACCGTTCGCCGACGCCATGCGCGGCCGGGTCCGCCGCGTGATCGTGTACGGTGATGCCCGCTTCCGCCTCGAGGAGGCGCTGGCGGGGGCCGCGTCCCTGGTTCGCGTGGACACCGGCTTCGACGCGGCGGTGCGTGCGGCCGAGCGATGGGCCCGGCCCGGCGATATCCTGCTCCTCTCCCCCGCCTGCGCGAGCTTCGACCAGTTTTCCGACTACGAAGCGCGGGGCCGCCGGTTCGCCGCGCTCGCGCGAGGGGAGGCATGAGTGCCCGCCACGGCCGCCCCCGCCTACTCCGCGTCCGGCGTGCACGACGCCCGGCCGCTCGCGGCCGCGCGTTTCGGCGGCGGGTGGGAAGGCGCGGCCGTCATGACGCTGACGCTGCTCCTGCTCTCGTTCGGGCTGGTGACCCTTTACAGCGCAAGCTCCTTCCTGGCGCAGCGGCAGGGGCTTCCGGACTACCATTTCGTCGTCCGCCAGGCCGTGGGCGCCGGCGTGGGGCTCGTGTTCCTGCTGATCTTCTCACGGATTCCCTACACCAGGTGGCGGTCGCTGGCGTGGCCCATGATGCTGGCGGCGTGGTTGCTGCTGGTCTTCATCATCCTCCCGGGCACCGAGTCCTTCGCCCCGGAGCGGAACGGGGCGCGCCGCTGGCTGCAGGTGGGCCCGGCTGGTTTCCAGCCGTCGGAGGCGGCCAAGCTGGCGATCCTGGTGTGGACAGCGGTCATGGCGGTGAAGAAGCAGGATCGATTCCGGAGCCTCACGCGCGGCCTCGGCCCCTTCCTCCTGATCTGGGCCGCCATGCTGGTGCCCGTCCTTCTGGAGCCGGACTTCTCCACAGCGGCCCTGATCGCGATGCTCGGCTGCATCATCGTGTTCGCGGCGGGCGCGCGCGTCGGGCATTTCGTCTTCCTGGGACTGCTCGCCACGCCGGCAATCGTGTACCAGTTCGCCACGGATTTCCGTTTCAGGCGCCTCATCGTCTTCCTGAACCCGGGATCGCACACCACCGGCGCCGGATACCAGGTGGATCAGTCGCTGATCGCGATCGGCTCCGGGGGGATCGGCGGGGTAGGGTTCGGGGAGGGACAGCAGAAGTTCGGATTCCTTCCCGAGGCGCACAACGACTTCATCTTCGCCCTGATCGGGGAGGAATGGGGACTGATCGGCGTGGCCGTGCTGGTCTGCGCCTACGTCGCCCTGATCGTGATCGGCTTCCGCATCGCCCGCCGCGCGGCCGATCTGCTGGGAGAGCTGCTGGCGGTCGGCTGCACCAGCCTCATCGCCCTGCACGCGTTCCTCCACATGGGCGTCAATCTGAGTCTGCTGCCGGCGACCGGGCTCCCGCTGCCCCTGATCTCGGATGGGCGCTCCAACCTGGTGATCACCCTGGCCGCGATCGGTATCCTGCTGTCCGTGGCCCGGGGCATCCCTCCGGGTCCGAGGCCGGCTCCATGACCAGGCGGGAGCCGGGCGTGGTCGTCTTCTCCGGCGGCGGCACCGGGGGGCATTTCTACCCCGCGCTCGCGCTCGCCCGTGCGCTCGCGGCGATGAGACCCGACATCCGTCCGTTCTTCGTCGGCTCGCGCCGTGGCGTGGAGGCGCGCGTGCTCCCGGACTGTGGCCTCGACTATGCGCTGGTGGACGTGGAGGGACTGGACCGCCGGCACCTCTGGAACAACGCCCTGGTGATGCAGTCGCTCCTCGGGAGCGTCCTCGACGTCTTCGACACCTTCCGGCGGCTGCGGCCCGAGCTGGTGGTGGTCACCGGCGGATACGCGTGCGCACCGTCGGGGCTGGTGGCCGCCTGCATGGGCATTCCCCTGGCGCTTCAGGAGCAGAACAGCCTGCCGGGCGTCACCACACGCCTGCTCAGCCGCCACGCGGCTCAGATCCATCTCGCGTGGCCGGAGGCGAAGCAGGCGATTCCGCGCCGGGCGCGCAACCGGGTGGTGGTGAGCGGGAATCCGGTGCGCCCCCCTGAAGGAATCGGGCGCGGTGAAGCGCGCGGTCGCTTCGGGCTGGGGGCGGACGGGCGGGTCGCCCTCGTGGTGGGAGGCAGCCAGGGGTCGGCGGTGCTGAACCGGCGCATCCTCGAAGCCGTGCTCGACGCGCCGGAGCGCCCGGAGGGCTTTCAGCTTCTCTGGGCCAGCGGCCCGGCGCACTTCTCCGCGATGTCGCGGGAACTCGCGCGGGCCGGATCGCCGGACTGGGTGCGGCTGGTACCGTACATCGACGACATGCCGGGCGCGCTCGCCGCGGCGGACCTGGCGGTGAGCCGGGCGGGGGCGATGGCCACCTCCGAGTTCCTCGTGCACGGGCTGCCGGCGATCCTGCTTCCGCTTCCCACCGCGGCCGAGGATCACCAGACCCGCAACGCCGGGGCGCTCGCAGAAGCGGGCGTGGCGCTGCACCTGCCCGAGCGCGAAACGGACGCGCTCGCCCTCTGGGCGGCCATGACGGACCTCGCGCGCGACGACCGCCGCATGGCGTCGATGGCCCGGGCGGCCCGCGCGCGCGCCCGGCCGGACGCGGCCGCCGACATCGTCACGGCGCTCGCCGGGCTGCTCCCGCGCGGGCCGCGGTCGGTGACCGTTTCGGGGGAGGCCGCGTGAGCGCCCGCAGCCTGCGCGACCGCGCACGCGAGGGCACGGTGCACTTCATGGGCATCGGCGGTGCGGGCATGTGCGCGCTTGCCGAGCTCTTCCACCGCTCCGGCTACCGGGTGACCGGCTGCGACCTGCGGCGCGACCTGAGCGCGCGGTCGCTCGAGGCCCTGGGCATTCCCGTTGCCGCCGGCCACTCCGCCGATCACCTGGATGGCGTCTCCGCGGTCGTGGTCTCTTCCGCCATCAGCCCGTCCAACCCGGAGGTGCGCGCGGCGCGCGAGCGGGGCATCCCGGTGGTCAAGCGGGCGGAGGCGCTCGGGCAGTGGGTCAACCCGGGAACGGTCGTGGCGGTGGCCGGGACGCACGGCAAGACCACCACCACCGCGCTCGCCACCGAGATCCTGGCGGCGGCCGGCCGGGACCCCACAGGGGTCGTCGGAGGAAGGGTCGCGGGGTGGGAGGGCAACCTGCGCTACGGACGCGGCGACCTGTTCGTGGTCGAAGCCGACGAGTACGACCGCTCCTTCCACCACATCACGCCCCGCACGGCCCTGGTCACCAATCTGGAGGCCGATCACCTCGACACCTACGGGAACCTCGCAAGTCTGCGCGAGGCGTTCCGTACCTTCGTGGACGCGGTGCCCGCGGACGGCACGGTATGCGCCTGTGCGGACGATCCGGGAGCGTCGAAACTGCTTGCGGGCCTCGGCGCGCGCACCTGCACCTATGGCTTCCGCGCGGGCGCCCAGCTGCGGGCGACGCGGGTGCGCACCGGTCCCGGCGGAGCCCGGGCGCGCATCTTCGAGGATGGTCGGGATCGGGGCGAGCTGTCGATCCGCCTCCCGGGCGCGCACAACCTGCTCAACGCCCTGGCCGCAGCCGCGGCCGCGCGCCGGATGGGCGTCGCGTGGAGCGACATCCGCCGGTCGCTGGCGGAGTTCCGCGGGGTGCGCCGCCGCTTCGAGCGGCTCGGCCGCGAGCGCGGGGTGACCGTGGTGGACGACTACGCACACCATCCCACCGAAATCGCGGCGGCGATCGCGGCAGCGCGCGGCAGCTTCCCCGGAGCCCGCCTGGTGGCCGTTTTCCAGCCTCACCTGTTCTCGCGTACGCGCGATTTTGCCGCCCAGCTCGGTGCGGCCCTTGCCGCGGCGGACCGGATCTGGGTCTCGGACATCTACCCCGCGCGCGAAGCGCCCATCCCCGGCATCACCGGCGAACTCGTGTGCGACGCGGTGACCGCGGCGCGGGGAGAGGGTGGGCGCTACCACCCGGACCTGAGCACGCTTCCCGCCGCCTTGGCCGGCACCCTTCGCGCCGGGGACGTATGCCTCACCCTGGGCGCCGGCTCGATCGAGTCGACCGGTCCTGCGCTCCTTCGCCGCCTGGGAGGGCACGATGCGTAAGCTGCTCGCGTTTGCGGTTCCCGTGATGCTCGCGGCCGCCACGCTGGCCGCCCTGGGCGACCGTCGCGACATTCTCGCGCACTTCGCGAGATTCCACGTCTCCGCCGTGGAAGTGCGGGGTGCCCGCTATCTCGACGCCGAGGAGATCCGCCAGTGGATTCCGGTCTACGAGGACGAGCGCGGGGGAGCACGGTCTCTGGAGGGACGCCTGCGCACACACCGGTTGATCGAGGAGGCCACGGTCAGGTCCCTGCCCGGCGACACCGCGGAGATCGTCATCCAGGAGCGCCAGCCGGTGGCCCTGGTGGCGACCCCGGCCCTGAATCCCGTCGATCCCGCCGGTGAGTACCTGCCCATCGATCCCGCCCTGCATCGGCTCGACCTGCCCATCCTTCGTCCCATGGAGCCCCCGAGCGGCTCGCTGACGGTCACCGAGCACCAGCAGATCCAGGCCATGGCCGCGGAGTTGCATCGTCTGGGCGAGCTTCATCCCGACTTCGCGCGCTCCGTATCGGAAATCGCCTGGACCCCGCAGGGCACTCTGACGGCCCGCTTCTCGGAAACCGGGGCGGCGCTCCATTTCCAACCTCCGCTGAGCGTCCGGCGTCTGCGCGAAGGGCTTGCGGCTCTGGCCGACGCCGTCCCGCGGGCCCCGGAACGAACGGTCACCGTGGCCGACCTCCGCTTCAGCGATCAGGTCGTCGTGACGCACGCGTCAACGGGCGAGCCGGGCAACGCGAGGAGATGAAGATGGCTTCTCATCTGGTTGCGGGGCTGGATATCGGCGCGACGCGCACCACCGCCGTCATCGCGGAGATAAGGGGCCAGTATCCGGCCCACTGGATCGAGGTCCTGGGTCTCGGGCAGGTGCACACCAACGGCGTGCACCGGGACGTCGTGCAGGATGTCGAGGAGATGACCGAGCGCGTGGCCAAGGCGGTGCGCGAAGCCGAGCTCATGGCGGGCTGCACCGTTTCCAACGTCTATGTCGGCATCAGCGGCGACCAGGTGCAGACCTTCCCCTCGCACGGCGTCGTCGCCATCTCCTCGAGGGAGGTGTCGGCCGACGACATGGCGCGCCTGCACGTGGTGGCGCGCGCCGTTGCGCTGCCCCACGACCGCGAGCTGCTGCACACGGTCCCGCAGAACTACACGGTCGACAACAACTCCGGGATTCTGCATCCGGTCGGCATGCCGGGCACGCGCCTGGAGTCGGAGGTCTACCTGGTTACCGGAGCCTCCGCGATCGCGAACAACATCCGCAGCGCCGTCTCCCGGGCGGGCTATCGGGTGGAAAAGCTCATCCTGGAGCCCCTGGCCGCCGCCCGCGCCGTGCTGAGGGAGGACGAGAGGGAGATCGGGGTCGCGGTGCTGGATCTGGGCGGAGCCACCAGCCAGATGGCGATTTTCGTCGACGGAAGGCCCTACTACACGGACATGCTGCCGACCGGGGGCGTCGCACTGACCTGGGATCTGGTCCAGCATCTTCACATACAGCACGAAGAGGCGCGCCGGGTGCTGGAGAACCACGGTTGCGCCCTGGCCGAACTCGTGGGGTCCAGGGACATGATCGAAATCCCCGGGCCCACGCCTTCGAGACCTCGTCGCATCGGCCGGGCCACGGTCGCGGACGCCCTCGAGAACCGGCTGACGGCGATCGTCGCCTGGTGTCAGCGGGAGCTGAATGCGCGGGAGCTGATCGCCCCGCTGGGGACGGGAGTCGTCCTCACCGGCGGCGTTGCCGCCCTCGACGGTATCGGCGAGTTGGTGCAGAGGATGCTGGGGACGCCGGTTCGCGTCGGCACCCCTGGCGCAGGCGTAAGCGGGTTGGCCGACTCGATGAACCGCTCTCGGCTCTCCACGGTCGTCGGAGTGGCGCAATACGGAGCCGACCGCTTCGCCAAGACGGGGCAGGGGGCGCTTGCCCACACCCCTGGAATGGTCGGAAGGGTTGGTGCCTGGCTCAAGGAGTTTTTCTGAGCACACAGCGGGACCGGGCGGCGGACGTTTCGTGCCGCGCCCGGCGCAAGCACGGGAATGGGAAGACATCCATCCAGCAAGGAAGGAGACAATGACGATCATCGACTACGACGAGAAGAAGACAGGCCCGACGTTCGTCTTCGACGAAAGCGAGACCCCCAGCGCCTGCATGAAGGTGGTGGGCTGCGGTGGCGCCGGCGGCAACGCGGTCAACCGGATGGTCGATGAGAACCTCCTGGGCGTGGAGCTCATCGCCGCGAACACGGATGCCCAGGCGCTGCGTCAGTCGAGGGCGTCGATCTGCATCCAGATCGGGAAGAAGCTGACGCGCGGCCTCGGCGCGGGGGCCCGTCCCGAAATCGGGCGCCAGGCCATCCACGAGAACGCCGAGGAGGTGACCCGGGCGATTCAGGGGGCCGACCTGGTCTTCATCACCGCCGGCATGGGCGGCGGGACGGGGACCGGAGCCGCTCCCATCATCGGCCGCTTCGCCAAGGAAATGGGTGCGCTCACCATCGGCATCGTCACCCGGCCCTTCTCGTTCGAGGGCAGGAAACGCCTCCGGCAGGCCGAGCAGGGCCTCGAGGAGCTGCGCAAGGCGGTGGATACGGTGATCGTCGTCCCCAACGACCGCATCATGACCGTGGTCGGCAAGGGGACCAGCTTCCAGGACGCCCTGAAGAAGGCCGACGAGATTCTCCTGCACGCCACCCAGGGCATCAGCGACCTCATTCGGGTCGCCGGCGAGGTCAACGTCGACTTCGCCGATGTGCGCACGGTAATGGCCTGCGGCGGCGGAGCCCTCATGGGGTCCGGTTTCGGGGATGGGGAACACAGGGCCGAGGAAGCGGCCCGCAAGGCCATCTCCTCTCCGCTTCTGGGCGACGTGTCCCTCAAGGGCGCCCACGGGGTGCTGATCAACATCACGGGCGGAATGGATCTCGCCATTGACGACGTGACCAGGATCTCTAGTATCATTCAGGAAGAGGCCGGCAACGATGCCGAGATCATCTTCGGCGCGGTCCACGATCCCAAGCTGCAGCAGGGCGTGAGGGTCACGGTGATAGCCACGGGGTTCGGCAACGGATCCGAAAAACCCGGCGCCCTGCGGCCGGAGATGGCGAGCAACGGCGCCCCCTCCGGATTGGACCGGAGACCGTCGCCGATCCCGTCCCCGCGGCTGGCGCGGGCGGCCGCACGGCAGGCGGCGGCAGTCACAGGCAGAAGTTCGGCGAGCATGAACAAGACTCCCAGTACCCCCACGCCGGTGCAGCCCCGGAAGCGCCAGCGCGTCATCGTTCGCGGGCCGGTCGATATCCTTGACCTGCCGACCTTCGTGACGCTGGCCCGGTGACGTTTGTGGGAGGAGCGGATCGGGGCAGGTCCAGGCAGGCGCCGGACGGGCATGGCGACGGGCGTGGTGGAGGCAGCAGCGGGATGCTGCGCGTGGCGGCGGATCGGAGAGTCGCGGTGGCGGCGGCCATCGTGTCGGCGGTCGTGGGGCTGGGGGCGACTGCATGGCTCGCCTCCGGCAGGTCCGTGACCTACGATGCCGGTACCCTGCCCTCCGTCGCGGCCGCGCCCCCGCAAGTGGCGGAGCGAGTCAGTCTGCGGCGCGGCCAGACGCTGGGTTCGCTCTTGCTCGCCGCCTCCCTCTCGACCAATGACCGGGTCGACCTGCTGGAGGCCTTCGGGGAGCCGGCCAATCCTCGCCGGCTCGTTGCGGGCACACCGGTAACCTACTGGAGAGACCGCCGCGACGGTGTGTTGACGGCGGTGGAAGTGGGGCTCAGCCCGGACTCGGTCATGTACCTGGACCGGGCCGCGGAGGGCTGGACCTCGCGCATGATGCGAACTCCGGTCGTGACCGACACGGTCTTCTTCGAGGGAACCATCCGCTCGAGTCTCTGGATGGCCGTGATGGGGAACCCGTCGCTTCAGTTCATGCCCGCCGGCGACCGCGCCAAGCTCCTGGACGGTCTCGACCGGATCTTCCAGTGGGAGGTGGACTTCCACCGGCAGGTTCAGCCGGGCGATTCCTACCGCGTCGTCCTGGAGCGCGCCGTCCGCCCCGACGGATCCATGAGAGGCAACGGACGCATCGTGACCGCGGAGTTCGTCAACCGGGAAACCCCTTTTCGGGCATTCTGGTTCGATGCCTCGGGGGATGGCGAGGGGGCTTACTACGATCCCGAGGGGAGGTCGGTGCAGCGGCAGTTTCTTCTCAAGCCGCTGGAGTACCGCCGGATCTCTTCGCGCGTGCAGAGCGCCCGCTTCCACCCCGTATTGCGAACATGGCGGGCCCACAACGGCGTCGACTACGCCGCCAACGTCGGCGTTCCGGTCATGGCGACCGCCGGCGGGGTGGTCACCCACCGCGGCTGGAGCGGCAGCTACGGCAACCTGGTGGAGATCCGGCACAGCAACGGCTTCGTGACGCGCTACGCGCACCTGAGCGGCTTCGGCGCCGGCGTGGCGGCGGGAGCGCGGGTGAGACAGGGCCAGACGATCGGGTACGTAGGCATGACGGGGCTGGCAACCGGACCGCATCTCCACTACGAGTTGCGCCGGAACGGCCGGGTCGAAGATCCCCTGGACATCCGCACCCCTCCGGGAGATCCCATTCCGGACGCGATGTGGCCCCTGTGGGAGGAGCAGCTTGCCGAGGGCAGCGCGCTTCTCGCCAGCCCGGCGTTCCTGCCAGGCCGGGCCTTGCCGGGCGCTTCCGTAGTCGCGGAAGGAGCCGAGGGCGGGGCAGAGCCCCAGGACGACCAGTGACCCAATCCGGCGCCTGCGCCGGGTCGGAAGAGTGAGCCTGCTTTCCTGGATCGTCCTGCCCCTCCTGCTGGCGGCGGCGTGCGGCTTCTCTCTCTGGGTTTACCATCGCCGGGAACTGCCGGTGACGGGCCGGCGATGGCTGGCCCTTGCAAGAGCGCTGGCGATCTGCCTCGTGGCGCTGCTCATCTGGAATCCCCGTCTGCCTGCCGGCGCGGGTGACGGCGTCGGCCAGGGCGCCCTGGTGCTGCTGGACGGCTCCCTGAGCATGGCGGCCGGTTCTCCCGGCGGGGAGACGGCGTGGGCGGACGCGGTCGAGGAAGCGCGGCGCCTCGCGAGCGGCGGAGGCCGGATCCTGGTCTTCGGGGATGCCGTGGCGGCGGGCGCGGCCGACCAGCTGGACGCGCGCGCGCCCTCGGCCACCTCCTCCCGCCTCCTCCCGGCCCTGCGCGGGGCGGCCGAATCCGGCGCGCGCGCGGTCACGGTGGTGAGCGACGGGCGCCTGACCGATGCCGACTTCGGCAGCCTTCCGGTGGTGCCCGGGCTGCAGGCCCGCCTTGAGGTGGTGGGCGGGACCGTGGCGAATGCGGGGGTGGCCGACTTCGCCCCGCCCGCGCGTGTCGAACGGGGGACACCCTTTGTCGCCGAGGTCACCGTGTTCGGCGAGGCCGCCCCGGGTGCCGCCGCCCGCATCGAGGTGCTGGAGGAGGACCGCCTGGTGGCCTCGATTCCGGTGGAGATCCCCCCGCCCGGCCAAGTCGCGCGCACGCTCGTGGACCTCCCCGCTCCCACGGCCGAGGGGCTGGTGCGCTACGTGGCCACCGTCGTGCTGGAGGACGACGGCTTTGCCGACGACGACCGCCGGGTGCGCCATGTGCGCGTAGCGCCCCCGCAGGCCGGGCTGGTCCTGCTCTCCCTGCTTCCGGACTGGGAGCCCCGTCACCTGCTTCCCGTGCTGGAGGACGTGACCGGGCTGCCCGCCCGCGGTTACCTGCGCGTCGCCGGGTCGCGGTATCTGCCGATCGCCCGCGGCGATGAGAGCGTGGACGAGGTAACCGAGGGCGAGTTGCGCACGATGCTCGCCGGCGCCGACATCGTGGTGCTGCACGGCGTCGGCGCGACCGCTCCGGGCTGGGTGCGCGACGCCTCCCGCAACGCCCGGCGTCTGCTCATGTTCCCGGCCGACCGGGCGGGTGCGTCGCTGGGCGGGGTGGCGGTGGCGGGCGAGGTCGAGGGCGAGTGGTACGTGGCCGCGGACCTCCCCGCCTCGCCGGTGGCCGGGCAGTTCGCCGACCTGGATCTCGGGGCTCTGCCGCCCCTCACCGCCCTCCACCCCGCAACGGCGCACTCGGGAACGGTCGCCCTGCAGGTGCATCTGGGCGGGCGCGGCACCGGAGAGGCCGCCGTCGTCCTGATCGCCGAGCAGGGCAGGCGCGTAGGCGTCGGCCTGGCCGAGGGCTACTGGCGCTGGGCCGCCCGCGAGGCAACGCCGCGCCGCGCCTACCGGTCCCTGTGGGCTGGAGTGGCGAACTGGCTGTTCGCCGGCGAGCGCCTTGCGGCCGCCGGTCCACCCGGTCCCGCCGAGCCGGTGATCGGGCGCGGGAGCCCCGTTCGCTGGCAGGCGCCCGGAATGGCCGGGCAGGAACTCGGCCTTCGTCTCATCCACGCCGGCGAAACGGTCTTCGAGTCCACGGTCGCGGTGGATTCCACAGAGGCCTTCACCACCGCGCCGCTGGACCCGGGCGCCTATGATTTCGTGCTGTCCACGGGGGCCGGCGGCGAGGAGGTGAGCGGCCGTTTCGACGTCGAGCGCTACACCGGCGAACTCCGGTTGCCGCCCGTCGTCGACGCGGTGGGCGGGGACGCGGCCGAAGGAGGCGTCCACGCGGCTGTCGGCCGTCCGCTGCGCACGCACCCCCTGCCCTTCATCCTCGTCCTGACGGTGCTGTGCGGCGAGTGGATCGGCCGCCGCCGCCGGGGCCTCCGGTAGCGTTTGTGACGCCGCTGGGCCGACTGACCGGCAAAGGGAGCGGTACGCGCGGGTCGCTGTGGCGGAGGGTCGTGGGCTTCGCCCTCCCCGACCTCCGGCCGTCCGCGCGCGGCCTGGGCACCGAGACGCTCGAGGAACTCGAGGACCGCCTGCTGGCCGCCGACTTCGGCGTGGAGGCCGCGCTGCGGCTGGTGGATCGCGTCGAAGCACTCCAGCGGCGCGGACGGCTCCGCGGCCCGGAGGCGCTACGCAACGCCCTGCGGGACGAAGTGGCGAGGATCCTGCTTCCCGTGGCATCGGCCGAAGGGGCTCCGGCGGCTTCGGCAACGGAAGTCGCTTTCGCTCTCCGCGAACCCGCGCAGGGCATCGCCGTCTATCTCATGGTCGGGGTCAACGGGGTGGGGAAGACCACTTCCGCCGGCAAGCTGGCCCATGTTCTCGCTGCCCGGGGCAGGAAGGTCCTGCTCGCCGCGGCGGACACCTACCGGGCGGGCGCGATCTCCCAGCTGCGCATCTGGGCGGACCGCACCGGCGCCGAGTTCGTGGCCGGACAGCCCGGCGGAGATCCCGCCGCGGTCGCCTTCGACGCCATCGACGCGGCCCGCGCGCGCGGCGTTGACGTAGCGATCGTCGACACCGCCGGACGCCTCCACACCCGCACCGGGTTGATGGATGAACTCGCCAAGGTACGGCGGGTCATCGCCCGCAAGCTGCCGGGCGCTCCGCACGAGACCCTGATCGTGCTCGACGCAACCGTGGGTCAGAACGCGCTTGCCCAGGTGCGGGTGTTCCGTGACGCGGTGAATCCGAGCGGGATTCTTCTCGCCAAGATGGATTCCAGCGCGCGCGGGGGCATCGTCGTCGCCCTCGGGCAGGAGTTCGGGTTGCCGGTCAAGCTCGTCGGAGTGGGGGAAGGCCCCGGTGACCTCGAGCCCTTCGACGCGAACGCGTTTCTGGAGGGCGTTTTCGGATCTCCGGCATGAGCTTCTCGAGGCTCGACTCCCCCGTCCAGTACCTCAAGGGCGTCGGTCCCCGGCGCGCGGAGAATCTTGCAGGACTGGGCATCCGCAAGGCGCGCGACCTGCTCTATCACGTGCCCCGGCGCTATGAGGACGCCTCCACCGTTCAGCCGGTGGCCGGGCTCGAAGTGGGAGACGCCGCCGTCGTGGTCGGGCGGGTGCGCAGCTCCGGGGTCATCCCCACGCGCAAGGGCCTGCGCATCTTTCAGGCCGTGATCGAGGACGAGACCGGCCACATCACCTGCGCCTGGCCGGGACAGCCGTGGCTCGATCGCAGGATCCGCAAGGGGGACCTGCTGCTCGCCGCCGGAACGGTGCGCTTCTTTCACGGCCGCCAGATCCAGCCCCGCGAGTTCGCCGTTCTCGAATCCGGGCGTGCCCGCGGCGCCTCCGAGGGAGAGGAGGGCGGAGCCCGCGGCACCATCTTCGTGGTCTATCCGGCGTCCGAGTCCGTACCGCAGTGGGTGCTGCGCCAGCTGCTGGAGCGCAATCTGTCCACGCTCCTGCGGCAGGTGGAGGAAGAGGAGTACCTCTCCCCCGGAGAGCGCCGCGAGATCGGCGTGCCGGTTCTGGCCGAAGCGCTCTCCAGCCTGCATGCCCCGAAGAGCCTCGACGCGGCCGAGCGAGGCCGAAGGCGTCTCGCCTGGGACGAACTCTACTTCCTGCAGCTGATGCACGCCCACGCCCGCCACCGGAGCACCACCGCCGTCAACGGCATCCGCTTCGGCCGCAGCAACCGGCTGATCCGTCCTCTGCACGAGTCGCTCGGGTTTCGCCTGACCGATGCCCAGGCCCGGGTGCTGCGCGAGATCTACGCGGACATGACCGCGGACCGCCGCATGAACCGCATGCTGCAGGGGGATGTGGGGGCGGGGAAGACCATCGTCGCCGTCTTCGCCATGATGCTCGCGGTGGAGGGCGGGCACCAGGCCGCCCTCATGGCGCCCACCGAGCTGCTCGCCGAGCAGCACGCCCGCAGCCTCGAGCGCCTGCTCGGCCCGCTCGGGGTCGAGACCCTGCTGCTCACCGGCCGCACCGATGCCCGCGAGCGCGCCCGCGTGCTCGCCGCCCTGGCCGACGGCAGCGGCCTCGTGGTGACCGGCACCCATGCGCTCATCCAGGAGACGGTGGAGTTCGCGCGCCTGGGACTGGTGGTGGTGGACGAACAGCACCGTTTCGGAGTGCGTCAGCGGATGGTCCTGGGCCAGCGCGACCCTGCCCCCGACACCCTCATCATGTCGGCGACGCCGATCCCTCGCTCGCTGGCGCTCGCCCTCTACGGCGACCTCGACCTGAGCGTGCTGGACGAGTTGCCTCCCGGGCGCAAACCGGTGGCAACCCGCTGGCTGCGGCCTTCCCGCCGTGGCGAAGCGTACCGGCTGGTCCGGGACGAGCTGGCGCGCGGGCGGCAGGTTTACGTCATCTATCCCCTGGTGGGCGAGTCCGACAAGCTGCAGTTGCGCTCGGCCACGGAGGAATGGGAACGGCTGCGCGCGGAGGAGTTCCCGGACTTCCGGGTCGGCCTCCTGCACGGCCAGCTTCCCGGCGCGCAGAGGGATACGGTAATGCGCGCCTTCCTGGCCGGCGACCTGGACGTGCTGGTGGCCACCTCGGTCGTGGAGGTGGGCATCGACGTGTCCAACGCCACCGTCATGCTCATCGAGCACGCCGAGCGCTTCGGCCTCTCGCAGCTGCACCAGCTCCGCGGCCGGGTCGGGCGCGGGGCCGACCGCAGCTACTGCGTCGCCATCGCCGACGCGGAGGAGGCCGCCGCCGAGCGCCTGAGGGTCTTCCGGAGCACGCACGACGGCTTTGCGATCGCCCGGGCCGATCTGGCCATGCGCGGGGAAGGGGATTTCTTCGGCTCCCAGCAGCACGGGCAGCCCGTTCTGCGTTTCGCCGACCTCACGCTCGACCAGGACCTCATGCGCGCCGCCCGCGAACACGCCCGCGCGACCATCGACCGCGACCCCGATCTGCTCGCCCCGGAGAACACCACGCGGCGCCATCTGCTCACCGGCCGGTTCGGCGACCGCCTGCAACTCCGCGCGGTGGGTTAGCCCCGGCCGCAGTTGGACTTGACGCTTCCTCCGTGACACACTAGCTACCGACGGTCCGCGCCCGGGGACCGTCCATCTCCAGCCGATCCCACCCAGGAGACCACCATGGCTTCCCCCGAAACCGTCGTACGCGAGCTCGGCGCCAGCGTCGGCCGGAGCGTCACGATACGCGGCTGGGTGGAGCACGTGCGCGTCCACGGCCGGGTCGCCTTCGTGGTGGTGCGCGACGGCACCGGCTTGGTGCAGGGCGTCCTGCTGCGCAAGCAGCTCACCCCCGAGGCCTGGGAGCTCGGCTGCGCCCTCACGCAAGAGTCATGCGTCGGCGTGACAGGGTCGGTCCAGGCGGATGCGCGCTCCCCGGGCGGCTACGAGCTCCTGGTGGAGGACGTCCGTCTGCTGGGCGCGTCCGTGGACTTTCCCATCCAGCCCAAGGAGCACGGGGTCGAGTTCCTCCTCGACTACCGGCACCTCTGGCTGCGCTCCTCGGCCCAGCGCGCCGGCCTGCGCATCCGCGCCGAGGTGGAGAAGGGCATTCACGACTTCCTGTACGAACGCGACTTCGTCCGCATCGACACCCCCATCCTCACCGGCGCGATCGGCGAATCCGCGGGCACCCTGTTCGAGACCGATTACTTCGGCGACCGCGCCTTCCTGGCGCAGACCGGGCAGCTGTACGTGGAGGCGGCGTGCCCAGCCTTCCGCAAGGTGTACTGCTTCGGCCCCACCTTCCGCGCCGAGAAATCCAAGACCCGGCGCCATCTGACCGAGTTCTGGATGCTTGAGCCCGAGGTCGCTTTCGCCGACTCCGAGGACAACATGCGCCTCCAGGAGGAGTTGGTGGTCTACCTGGTCGGGCGGACGCTGGAGCGGTGCGGCGGCGAACTGGAGGTGCTCGGCCGCGACCTCTCGGCCCTGGAGCGCATCCAGGCGCCCTTCCCGCGGGTCAGCTACACGGAGGCCTTGGAGATCGTGCGCGCGGCCGGCAGCGACACCCGGTGGGGCGCGGACCTGGGCGGCGCCGACGAGACCCGCATCGCGGAGCACTTCGACCGCCCGGTCTTCGTCTACAACTATCCGAAGGGGGCGAAGGCCTTCTACATGAAGGAGAACCCGGACGACCCCCGCACCGTGCTGTGCAACGACCTCATCGCCCCGGAGGGCTACGGCGAGATCATCGGCGGGAGCCAGCGCGAGGACGACCTCGACAGGCTGACGGCGCGCATCGACGAGGAGGAGCTCCCCGCGGAGGCCTACGGCTGGTATCTGGACCTGCGCCGCTACGGCACCTTCCCGCACTCGGGGTTCGGTCTCGGGATCGAGCGCTTCACGGCGTGGATGACCGGGCGCCCGCACATCCGCGAGCTCATCCCCTTCCCGCGCCTGATGAATCGCCTGACGCCCTGACGGCCGGTTCCGCCTCGCCCGCGAGCGAGCGGCGTCCGTCGCGCGTCAGCCGCCCGGCGTCTCCTCCGCGTCCCGCGCCTCCGCCTTCACCGCGTCCCAGAGCGCGTCCAGTTCTTCCAGCGACATCTCCGCCACCCGCCTGCCGCCGTCGCGCGCGAGTTCCTCCACGCGCCGGAAGCGGGCTTCCACCTTGCGGTTGGTGCGCGCGAGCGCGTTGGTCGCATGCACGCCGGCGAGGCGCGCGAGGTTGACCGCCGTGAAGAGGAGATCGCCGGCCTCGTCCATCACCTCCCGGGGATTTCCCCGGCCGAGCGCCGCCCGAATCTCCTCGAGTTCCTCGGCCACCTTGAGCCGGGCTCCTTCGGCGTCTTCCCAGTCGAAGCCGACCCCGCTCAGCTTCTCCTGAATGCGATGTGCGCGCACGAGCGGTTCCAACCCGCCGGGAAGCCCTGAGAGAACGCTCTCGTCGTCCGAAAGCTCCCTTGCCTTCAGCGCCTCCCAGTCCTCCCGCTCACCCTCGCCGAAGAGGTGGGGATGCCGCCGCTTCATCTTCGTCTCCAGCCGATCCACCACCGAATCCCGGTCGAAGGCGCCGGCCGCCTCGGCCAGCACGATCTGAAAGGCCACGTTGAGCAGCAGATCGCCGAGTTCCCCCTCCAGTTCCCCGGCGTCCCCGGAGCGAATCGCATCCACTACTTCCCGGCTTTCCTCGATGAGGTAGGGGATGAGCGACTCCGCGGTCTGGGCCCGGTCCCAGGGACAGTTGGCGCGCAGGAACTCGACGATGGCGAGCGCGCGGTCGAGAACGCCCTCCGAAGGGGCGATGCCGTCGGATGCCGTGGTTTCGGATGGATGCGTGGTGCTGCGTTCGCTTGTGGTCACGATACGGGCAGTGTCATTCGGGGTTGGGATGCCGGCCGGGAGTAGTATTCCGGACCCTGGGGGAGAAGTCCAGACATCATGGACCGCCGCGTCCCGACTTGTTGCCCCCCGCCCCTGGCGTCGGCACCTTTCGCCCATGGTGAGGCTCGACGATCCCCGGGCGCGCGCCTGGGTTGAGGTCGATGCCGCGGCGCTGCGCGCAAACCTGGCGCACATCCGCGAAGCCGCCGGCGACTCCGCCGCAGTCATCCCGATGGTGAAGGCGAACGCGTACGGCCTGGGCGTGCGCGAGGCGGTAGCGGTCCTGGAGACCGATGAGCCCGGCGGCTACGGGGTGGCGACGGTGGAGGAGGGGCTGGAGGTGCGGGCGCTCGGGGTGGGGCGCCCGGTGCTGGTGATGACCCCGCCCCCCGCTTCCTCCCTCCCCGCGGCCGTGGACGCGGGCCTGACCCTGTGTTTCTCCGATCTGCACAACCTGCGCGCCCTGGCCGGGGAGGCCGCCCGCCGCGGACGCGGCGCGACCTTCCACATGGAAGTGGACACGGGGATGGGCAGGGCCGGTCTCGACTGGCGCTCGGCGCCGTCCTGGGGGAGAGAAGTGGCGGCGCTGGCCGCCCGCCCCCTCCGCTGGGGCGGATGCTACACCCACTTCCACTCGGCCGACGAGGCCGCGGGCACCATCGACCGGCAGTGGGCGCGCCTGCAGGAGGCCGTCGGCCACCTGTCCCTGCCCGCGGACGCCTGGGTCCACGCCTGCAACTCCGCCGCCGTCCTGCGCCGCCCGCAGTACGCGGCCAGCGCGGTGCGTCCCGGCCTCTTCCTGTACGGCGGAGCATCCGCGCCCGACCTGCCGCGACCCGCCCCGGTGGCGGCCGTGCGCGCCCGCATCACCCTGGTGCGCGACGTCCCTGCGGGCAGCTCCGTGGGCTACGGCGCCACCCACGTCGCGCGCGGGCGCGAGCGATGGGCCACGGTCGCGATCGGGTACGGCGACGGCCTGCCGCGCGCGCTGGGCAACCGCGGGCACGCCCTGGTGCGCGGGCGGCGGGTGCCGCTGGTCGGAAGGATCTCCATGGACGTGACGGTGGTAGAGATCTCGCGCGTCCCCGCCGCGCGCCCCGGCGATATCGTTACATTTATCGGTTCCGACCGGGATGAGGAAATCACGGTCGAGGAGGTGGCGGACCAGGCCGGCACCATCAACTACGAGGTCCTGACCGGTCTGACCGGCCGACTTCCGCGGATCTGGCAAGCATGACGGACGCTTTCGAGCGACTTCTGAACCATGCGCGCTCCGCACGCGAGCGCGCCTACGCTCCCTATTCCGGGTTCCAGGTGGGCGCGGCGCTGGAGACGGCGGAGGGCGCCGTGTTCTCGGGATGCAACGTGGAGAACGCCTCCTACGGCCTCACCCTGTGCGCCGAGCGCTCGGCGCTGGCCGCGGCGGTGGCCGCTGGCCACCGGTCGTTCACCCGCGTCGCCGTCAGCACCTCGTCCGGTCCGCCCGCCTCCCCTTGTGGGCTCTGCCGCCAGGCCCTCGCAGAATTTTCGCCCCGGCTCTCCGTCCGCTCCGAGTCACCCGAGGGGACCGCCGACTGGAGCCTGGCAGCGCTCCTTCCCGCGCCCTTCCGGCTGAAGCGCGCGGCCCGCGCGCTTGCGGCCGTGGCTGCGCTTCTCACCGCCACCTGCGGGTACGAGACGCCCACCGCGGTGGAAGGCTTGACCTTTCCCGTCACGGTGATCACCTCGGAGGTCCATCTCTCCCACGACCAGTTCGCCCGCGGCGTTCAGGTATTCGGGGGCTTCGGCCGCGCTTCGGACGTGGCCGTTCCCCTGGTCGCCACCGAGTTCGGCGAAGACGGCCTGGAGGCGCGCACGCTGGTGCGATTCGGTCCCATCCCGCGCTCCGCCAGCATTCGCGACACCGCCGGCACCACGGTCACCGACCCGGACCTCACGCTGGTGGGCGGGCGTGCCGTCCTCCGCTTCGATACCCTGGCGGCCCCCTCCGGACCGGTGACCTTGTCCGCATCGCTCATCAGCGAGCGCTGGCATCCGCCCTCCGCCACCTTCGTCCACGCCGTGGACACTCTCGGGGAACAGGTCGCCTGGGCTGACCCCGGCGGCGGTGACGCCACGCCGATCGCCACGGCGGTGTGGGATCCGGCGGAATCCGACTCCGCCTTCTTCGCCATCGACACCCTCGTCATCAAGGCGTGGGACACCGAAGACGAAGCCCGCGGCATGCTGGTGCGGATGGTCACACCCGGCGAGCGCGTGAAGGTGCGTTCGGCAAACCTGGTCATGGACGCGCTGCCGTCGATCCGGTCGGACACGATGGTCACCACCGACACCTATTCGGAACACCTGACCTTCATCTACGACCCGGTTCCCTCCCTCCCCGAGGGCACGCTGCAGATCGGCGGCGCCCCGGCCTGGCGCACCGTCTTCGAAGTGCAGTTGCCGTCCTCGCTTCCCATCAGCGGCGAAGCCTGCCCTTCAGCCGAGTGTACCGTTCCGCTCAACGCCGACGGCATTACTCAGGCGGCGCTCGTCCTGACCCCGGGGCCCACCGACGCGGCCCTGCGCCCCACCGACACGCTCTTCGTCGACGCCCGCCCGATTCCCTCGCCCGAGCACCTGCCGCGCGCGCCCCTGGGCAACTCGATCCAGATCCCGGTCCTGCAGGTGCCTCCGGAGGTCTTCGCCGGCGAGGAGGGGCGCGTGCTCGAGATTCCCATCACCGGCTTCATCAAGGACCTGGCTCGCGGGATTACCGAAGACAGCGTTCCGGCGCCCAATACGGTGGCGCTGCTGGCCGCCATCGAGCCTCAGAGCTTCGAGCTGATGCGGTTCCTGGGACCCGACTCGAGTTCGCCGCCGCTGCTTCGCATCCTCGTGAGCCAGCTCTCCGGGATGAGCATGAGATGAGCCCCGGCGCCCGTCCCCGCATCGCCGTCCCGGTAGCAGCCAAGGTGCCCGTCATGGCTGCAGCCGTCGCGCTCCTCGCCCTCGCGGCGCCCCGGCCGCTCGCCGCCCAGTCGCTCATCGGCAGCCAGGGCCTGGGCATTCCCCTGGAGGCGCTCGACGGCCGCTCGCGCGCGCTGGGCTCGGTGGGGGTCGGCCTCTTCGGCGGCGCGGTGCTTCCCACGGATCCGGCCCGCGCCAGCCGCATCACGGTCCCCAGCATCTCGGTCACCATCCAGCCCAGCCGCGGCGCGGCGGCCATCGGCGACCAGAGCGTCCCGATCGAAGGCACCCGCTTTCCGCTGCTGGCGTTGTCCTATCCGGTGGGCAACTACGGGGTTGCCACCTTGTCCTACGGAGGCCTCCTGGAACAGAACTGGAAGGCCGAACGGACCCTTCGTCTCGCGCAGGAGCAGGACTCGATCGATGTCGCCGACACCTACGAGTCCGATGGCAGCGTGGGCGCGGCCCGCATCGGCTTCGCGCGCGCCCTTTCCGGAGGTCTTTCCGTCGCGGCCACCCTCGGCTATCACACGGGGACCCAGGTGCGGAGCTTCTCGCGCACCATCGGCGTCGTTGAGGACGAGGAACAGCCGACCGGCGACCGCTTTCGGGAGCGCGGCCGCTGGGAGATGACGGGCACAACCTTCGGGCTCGGAGCCATGTGGGATTTCCGTGGCTTCCTGCGCATCTCCGGCAGCCTGACCTGGTCCGGCGACCTGCGGGCGACCCCGGTGGGCCAGACCGAGGGCGGGGAAGCCCGCTTCGAGTTGCCCACGGAATTCCGCATCGGGGCCAGCGCGATGCTCACGCCCGTGGTAGCCGCCACCATTGGTTTCGGGCGCTCCAACTGGAAGCCGGCCGAATCGGGTGCGGGCGCGGCTGCGCGCGGCGCCGTCACCACCTTCGGGGGTGGGTTCGAGTGGTCGGGAATGGGCCTGTTCGGCCGCGGCTTCCCCGTTCGGGTCGGCTACCGCAAGGCCGGGCTGCCCTTTTCCATCGACGCCTCGACCCCGACCGAGAGCGGCTTCGCCGCCGGCTTCGGCTGGAACCTGCTCGAGACCGAGGACCTCGTCATCGCCTCCTTCGACTTCTCGTACGAAAGGGGCACCCGCGCCACGGACTCGGTCTCGGAGTCTTTCTCGCGCTACACGTTTTCCTTCCGGGCTTCGAGCTTCTAGTGGGTGCCGGGGCCCCGACCGCCGCGACAGGATCCGGTACCGCCGTCCGGCTGCCGGTGGCCGCCCCCAAGCGCGTCTACATCGAGACCTACGGCTGCCAGATGAACATCAGCGACGGCGAGCTGATGGCCGGCGTTCTCGAGCGGCGGGGTTATGCCGTGGCCGAGACCCCCGGGCAGGCCGACGTGGTTCTGGTGAACACCTGCGCCATCCGCGAGCACGCGGAACGGCGCGTCCTGGGCCGGGTGTCGCAGCTGAACGGCCTGAAGCGCGACAACCCCGATCTCGTGATCGGCGTCACCGGCTGCATGGCCCAGCGCATGGGCGACACGCTTCTGGAACAGGCCCCCTACGTCGACCTGGTGATGGGCCCGGACGGATACCGCGAGTTGCCGGAGCGTCTCGACGCCCTCTCCGAGCCCGGACGGCGCCTCTCGGTCCTCTCCCTGGATCCGGCGGAGAACTACGAAGGCCTCGAGCAGCGCCGCACGTCCCGCATCTCGGCGTGGGTTCCGATCCAGCGCGGATGCGATCACCGCTGCACCTTCTGCATCGTCCCGTACGTCCGCGGCCCCGAGAAGAACCGCCGTCCCGAGGAGGTCCTGGCGGAGATCCGGAGCATCGCCGCCAACGGCGTCACCGAGGTCACCCTGCTGGGACAGACCGTGAACTCCTACGCCCGGGGGGACTGGAGCTTTGCCCGACTGCTCGCGGGCGTTGCCCGCATCCCCGGCATCCGGCGCGTGCGCTTCACCTCGCCGCACCCGAACGACGTCACCCCCGAACTCGTGGGGGTGATGGCCTCCGAGCCCGCCGTGTGCGAGCAGCTGCATCTGCCCGCGCAGTCCGGCAACAACCGCACCCTGAAGCGCATGCTGCGCCGCTACACGGTGGAGAGCTTCCTCGAGCGGGTGGAGATGGTGCGCGAGGCGATCCCGGACATCGCACTTTCCACCGACGTCATCTGCGCCTTCCCGGGCGAAACCCGCAACGACTTCGAGGACACCCTGGATCTGCTGCGCACGGTCCGCTTCGACGACGTCTACACCTATCGCTACTCGCCCCGCGAGGGGACCCCTGCGACCCGCATGCCGGCGCACTGGTTCATCGAGGACGGCGAGGCGGGGGCCCGCCTGCGGGAGCTGATCAAGGTGGCCCGTGCCGTCCAGACCGAGATCAACCGCTCGGAGGTGGGGCGGGTCGAGGAAGTGCTGGTCGAAAAGGAAGCCCGGGGTCCGGGGCAGATGCTGGGCCGCACCCGGCGTGGAAAGGTGGTCGCCTTTGCCGCGCCCACCAGCCTCGAGGGCGCGTACGCGATCGTCGAGCTCACCGGAACCAGCGGGGCCACGTTCACGGGCCGCCGGCTGGCGAACGGATCCCAGCCTGCGGAGCCGATTTGAGCAGATGGCTGGCCTTGACCGGAGTGGCGGCCTTTGTCGGGCTGGTGATCTGGTTTACCGCGCATAACGGCGACCAGCGCATCACGCTCGACCTGGGGTTCGCCCAGTTCTACCGGTTTCCGGTCACGATGGTGGCTTTCGCGGCGCTCCTGGTGGGCATGCTGGTGATGCTTCTGGCCGGGCTTCACACCGATCTGCGCGTGCGCAAGATCCTCCGTGACCGGCTCATCGAGGAGGCGCGCGCCGAGGGCGCTACGGACCTTACCCAGCGCGACCTCTTCGATGCGGAGGACGTGGGGGGCGGCAAGAATTCGTAAATCGCGCAAGATGTGTAGTCCGGCCGAGGAGGGCAGCCGAACACCTGGATTCCGCCGGTAGCCTGGCTGGCCCTGGCCTTCGGGCTGGGGACGGCGCTGGTTCACCTGCCGGCGTGGCTGACGCCGGTGGTGCTGGGCGGATCGCTGCTCTGCTGGCTCATATTTGCATGGGAGCGCCCGCAGTTTGCATGGCCGCGCTCCGGCCCCGACGCACCGCCGAGCCGGCCAGCCCGCATCGGCCGCCTCCGCCCGCAGCCCCTCCCCACCGGTCTCCTTCTCGCCCTGTGCGGCGGACTGTTCCACGGCACGGCCTCGGCCGGGGCGCGCGCCCGCAGCTGCCAGCTCGCGATCCCGGACGGCGCCACCCTGGAGCTGCGCGGCTACTTCGAGGGCGTGCCCGGGGAGGGTGCGGCGCCCTTTATCGCCCGCTCAGGGCTGCCTGGGGGATGCCGCGCCCGGGTGCGCGCCGTCGTCCGGGACGATGTGTCGGTTCCGCCCGCCGCCGCGTCGCTGGTGATTCGCGGCCAGTGGCTGGCGCGTCCATTGCGCCGGGGCATGCCCCCCGAGTACGCGGGCACCCTGGTGGTGCGCGCCCTCGAGGTGGACGCCGGGGCCCCGGCGGTCCCGCTTGCCGTGCGCCTGCGGGCCGTCGTGCGCGAACGCCTCGACGTCCTGTACCCGACCCGCGCCGGCCTCGGCGAGGCGCTCATCCTGGCCCGCCGCGAGCGTCTTGCCCGCGAGGTCCGCGACCAGTGGGCGCGCGCCGGCATCGCCCACCTGCTCGCCATCTCCGGCTTCCACGTGGGGGTGATCGCCGCCATCCTCTACCTGCTCGCGCGCCGCATCGGGCTCGGTCCCGGCCGCGCGCCGCTGGCGGCCGCCGGCGGCAGCTGGGCCTACGTGCTCGCCATCGGCTCTCCGGTGGCGGCCACCCGCGCGGCCTTCATCCTGGCGGCTCTGGCGGCGGGCCGCCTGCTGGGGCGCCGGGTATCGTCACTGGGCGCGCTCGCCACGGCCTTCATCGCCCTGCTCGCGGCCCGCCCGGACGCGATCGTCTCGGTCGCGTTCCAGCTTTCCTTCGCGGGCGCGGCGGGTCTCGTCCTGCTCTCTCCCCCGGTGAGCCGGGTTCTGCGCACGGGCCGGCTTGGCCGCCTTCCATCGGCGCTGCGCACCGGCCTCGCCTCGGGGATCGCCGCGACCGCCGCCACCTTCCCGCTGGTCGCCTGGCACTTCGGCTACTTCGCCACCGCCGGCATTCCGGTGACCCTGGTCGCCGGACCACTGGTCGCGGCCGCCATCCCGGGAATGCTCCTTTCCATCCTGCTCTCCTTCATCTCTCTCCCCCTGGCGGGCATCTTCGCGGGAGGTGTCGACCTGTTTCTCCAGCTCGCCGGCGCCATCGTCTCGTTGGTGGTGGATCTTCCCGGGGCCGCCGTGTGGACGCCCCGCTGGTGGATCGTGGCCGCGACCGCCGCCCTGGCCATCTATTGGCTCGTCGTCCGGGGCCTTGCCGTGCCCCTGCGTCCCCGGGTGCGCGCGGCCGTGTTGGCCGCCTCGCTGGCGGCCACCCTGGTGGCCTGGCCGATTCCCGCACTCATCGGGAGCGGTGGGGCCATGGAGCTGGTCTTCCTGGACGTGGGCCAGGGCGATGCGGTGGCCATCCGCACCCCGGGCAGCCGCTGGATCCTCATCGACACCGGCCCGCGCTCGCGCACCTTCGACTCCGGCGAGCGCATCGTCGTCCCCTACCTGAGAAGACGGGGCGCCGCGCGCCTGGAGGCGCTCATCCTCACCCACCCGGACCTGGACCACATCGGGGGCGCCAACGCGGTCCTCTCGGAACTCGACGTGCTCCGCGTCCTCGACCCCGGAGCCCCCGCCGCGCGTCCTGCCTACGTGGCCGCCCTGGAGCGGGCTCAGGCCCGGGGCGCCACCTGGTTCGCCGCGCGCGCCGGGGACCGCGTCTCCGCGGACGGCGTCACCCTGGAAGTGCTGCACCCCGGAGGCGCCGCCGACTCCGCCGCCAGCGACGAGGCCAACGACCAGTCCGTCGTCCTGTTGCTGCGCTACGGCGACTTCAGCGCGCTGCTCCCCGGGGACGCGCCCGCGGCTGTGGAGGAGGCGCTCCTGGCCGCAGGCCACATCCCGCCTCTCGACCTGCTGAAGGCGGGACACCACGGCAGCCGCACCTCGACCTCCTGGAAACTCCTCGAGTTCACCCAGCCCGAACTGGGGGTGGTCTCGGCGGGCGCCCGCAATCGCTACGGACACCCGCACGCGGAGATCCTCGACCGCCTCGAGCGGGCCGGCGTCGATCTCGCGCGCACCGATCTTCAGGGCGTCGTGCGCGTCCGCGCCTTCCCCACGGGGGACTTCACGCTCTCGGTGGAACGCTGCCCGGTGCTCCCGGCGTGTTAGCCGCCAGTGGACGGAATCCTTGACGCGGTTCGGGCGTTTGCCCATTTTATCTGTGCAATATTGCCACTGGAGGGTGAATGACCCCACAGGCTCTGGCCGAACATCTTGGTGGGCCACAGGCTCTCGGTCGCGACATCCGGTCCGAACTGGATCTTGAGGATGCGGTCCGTTACGGGCTGCCCGTCCAAGCTGTTGAGAGCGTGGTGAAGGGCGGTGCTCTGCACGCAACCGAACTTCATGATCTGGTCATCCCACGGCGTACGCTTGCCCACAGGAAGCGCCTGGGCCGCCGGTTGAGCAGCGAGCAGTCGGACCGCCTCACCCGGGTGGTCCGCGTCGTGGCCTCGGCCGAGGAAGCCATCGGCGACACTGCCAAGGCAAGACGATGGCTCCGCAGGCCCAACCGTGCCCTCCAGGGTCGGCGGCCCCTGGATCTTCTGGCCAGCGATGTGGGCGCCCGCCTTGTGGAGCGGGTGCTGGGGCGCATCGAGCATGGGCTGGGCGCGTAGCGCGAAGGCCACACGCACTACACGCTGAATCGCGCTTGGAACTCTGGCGGATCACCCGCGAGGCCCGTGTGGCACTCGATGGCGAGGGGGCCCGCCTTTACGGGGCACGGTGGACTTCTCGCGGAACGCCCGCGGTCTACGCGGCCTCCCACCTTTCGCTCGCGGCCCTGGAATACCTGCTGCACATCGACGCGGAAGACGCACCGGACGATCTGGTTGCGTTGCGCATAGGTGTTCCCGACGACGTGAGCGAACTGGCCTGCGCGCCCGCATCCCTGCCCACCGATTGGCAGCAGACTCCGTCACCGCCCCGGTGCCGGGCGATCGGTGACGATTGGGCCAGGAGGGAGGAAGAGCTGCTGCTGCGGGTTCCATCCGTGCTCGTTCCCGAAGAGAGCAACGTGCTCGTGAATCCGATGCATCCGGACGCCGTCGGGGTCCGGCTTATCGGGTCTCGTCACTTCTCCTACGATGTTCGTTTGTTGACATGATGCGGGCTTGAGGCGAGGAGCGAGCCGCGCCACGATGCCGATGGCCCCAACCCTGTCCCGAAGCCCGTGCTCGTGCGAGATTGCCAGCGCTGCGCCAGGCATCCTCACTCACACCCCTCTCCGTCGTCCCCACCCAATGCGCTCTCGCACGCTCGTGCCCACCCTCGGGGCGTTCCTCGAAAGCGAGGAAGCTGCCCACTCATCCACACCCCCGGACTGGATTCACGTGCTTGCCGGCCTCGCCCGGGCAGGCACCCGCATCGCCCGCGTGGTGGCGCGCACGGGACTGACCGGCACCCTGCCGCGCACCGGCGACCGCAACGTCCACGGCGAAGCCGCCACCCGCATCGACAAGTACGCGCACAACGCCGTCGTGGAGGAGGTCGCCGATGCCGAGATGCTTTCCTGCATCATCTCCGAGGAGGCCGAGGAGCTGATGCCGATTCCATCAAGTCATCCGGACGGAGGCTGCATCCTCGCACTGGATCCGCTCGACGGGTCGTCCAACCTGGGGGTGAACGTTCCGGTGGGCACCATCTTCTCCCTGCTGCCCCGTTGCCGGTCCAGCGGTGCGCTCCGTCCCCCCTCCGGCGAAGCCATCCCCTCGGATGATGCGACGGACGGCGGATCCGACCTCGCGCCCGGTGCCGGCCCGACGCTCTCGGAAATCCTCCGACCCGGCCGCGACCAGATCGCGGCGGGCTACATCCTTTATGGGGCCGCCACCGTGCTGGTCTATACCAGCGGGCGAGGCGTGCACGGGTTCATCCGCGATCCCGAGAGCGGCGAGTTCCTGCTCAACCGGCGCGACATCCGCATCCCCTCGCCGTCCGCTCTGCACTACTCCACGAACGAGGCCTACACGCGGCGGTGGGATCCTCGCCAGCACCAGCTTGTGCGCCACTTCAAGAAGCCTCCGCCGGAGGGAACCAAAGGCTTCTCGGCGCGCTACATCGGCTCGCTGGTGGCCGATATCCACCGCACCCTGCTGGTGGGCGGACTCTTCATGTATCCCGCCTTCCGGGGGAAGCCGGAGGGGAAGCTGCGCCTGATGTACGAAGCAGCGCCCATGGCCCTGATCATGGAGCAGGCGGGAGGAAGGGCCACCAACGGCACCGAGGACATCCTCGACATTCGTCCCCGGGACATTCACCAGCGCACCCCGCTCTTCGCCGGCGCGCGGGAGTTGATGGACGTTGCCGCCTCCCATCTCGAAGGAGAGGCGGCGAATTCAGCGTAGTTCCTGCGGGCGCCCGCACCCGCCGACAGCCACCTACGGGCAGTTCGACGTCACCGTGGCGCGCTTCGCCCTGAGCATTTCGATGTCCTCGCAGGAGACGGCGGTGCGCTCAAGCTTCACCTCGTCATCCCTGCCGACCCCCGGGTTGTCGATCAGGGGCTGGATGTCGCTCAGCTCCCGATTGTCGTGGAGATGCAGGGTGGTCAGATAGATCATGTCGATCAGCGGGCTGACGTCGGTGATCATGGTCCGCTCGAGGCCGATGAGCAGCAGGTTGTCGAGTTCGGTCAGCGCCGACAGGTCGGAGAGGGTGTTTCGGCCGACATCCAGCGTCTGAAGCGCCCACAGGCCAACGATCGGATCAAGGTCGGCAATGTCGTTGTCGTAGAGTTCCAGCCGCAGCAGCGTTTCGAGTCCCGCTAGCGGCGTGAGATCGCTGATCCGGTTGTGCGACCCACCGAGTTGTTCGAGTTGGCTCATGTTCCGGACGGGCGACAGGTCGGAGACCTGGTTTTCGCGGAAGCTGAGCGCGAACATGCTCGTCAGCCCGGCAAGCGGGCTCAGATCCGTGATCGAATTCTCGCGCACGTCCAGGTACTCGAGGTCGGTGAGCGCGGCGATCGGGCCAAGATCCTCGATCGCGTTCTGCGCAACCAGAAGTTCGGTGAGGCCGGTCAGGTTCTCGATTCCCGAAAGGTCACGGATGCCTGTGGCGTTGACCCCCAGGGACTCGAGGGAAGCCACGCGTCCACAGGTGAGCGATTCCTCCGGGGCGAGGTCGAGTGCTGCGCGCACGCCGGCTTCGAGCGCCGGATCGGCGAAGGTCGGGACCGCGCTCGAGTCCGAGCCGCAGCGCTCGCCGGGGCTCAGCGTGGGTCCCGTCGCGTCACCGCACGCGCACAGGACCAGCAAGGCTGCCGAGGTCCAGGCACGCGCTCCGGCCGGGAATGGAGAACGCCCCCGCCAACCGCACATGGCGTGGCTGTCGCGTTGCCGCGGTTGGGCGTGTATCGATCCGGTCATGGAATCACGCTCCAGATGAACCGAAAGCCGGGCGCGAGCTTGACGACCGGCGGCTCGGGGCTTTGCTGCCCGCCGCCGTGTCTGCCGACGGTCCGCGCCCAACTGATGGAAACCGCCAGGAAGCCGACGGCCATGCCGGCCGTCTTGACCGGGTCGAACCGGGGGACCTCGAAACCGTGCACGTCTGACAACCGCACGCCTCGCCTCGGGGGCGCGAATGGTCCGACCGCCACCCGAGCGGAAGCCGACACGATCGAGTCGTTCACCACGATCGGGCGGCGGATCGTCATCTGGTCTCCGGTTTCGGCCGTCAGGCGGACCTCCGGAGGGCTCTCGCGGGCGATCCAGCTCTCCGGGGTGTCCGTCACCGGATGCCAGCTCTTGCATCCCGATAGCAGCACGAGGGCGACGATGGCTGCAGTCGAAAACACGCGTTCCCGGCAGTCCCTGTTCTTCATGGCCTTGTGCGCCCCCTACCGTGATGGCCTGACCGAGCCCCTCGCCCCTCTCCGGGTTCCAGAACATATCCGACGCGGTTGTGTACTTCCAGCCTACACCAATCGGCTTCCGTGTTGCCCCGGGGGTGATCATGACCTTCCCGACCCCATCGCCGCTTCGGCGGCCCTTCCGACCCCCGGTTCGCGGGTTTTTCTGCCCTGGCTCCAGCGCCGTCAGGACTCCCGAGGTGGCCGGCTGCGCCCTGCTCCTGCTCCTGCTCGCGGCCTGCGGTGGCGGTGCCGGCGGCGCTCCCGGGAACTCGCCGGATGCGCCCGCCGCCGATGAAGCCCAGGTCCGTTCCTATCCCCCGAACGAGGTGTCGCGGGCCGAGATCGACGAACGAGGGGCGAACGCGCACACCGCGATGCAGTTTCTCCGGCGCGTCCGGCCGGCGTGGCTGCGCTCACGCGGCTCCAACTCCCTTACCTCCGCCGGCGCCATGTACCCCGTCGTATACATCGACAACATCCGCCGGCCGGGCGGCTTGAGCGCGCTCTTCCAGGTCCCCCTGAGCGAGGTGCGGGGGATGGAGTTCATCGGCCCCGGCGACGCCACGACGCGCTGGGGCACGGGCCATCAGTCCGGGGTGATCCTGATCGTCACCGGGCGCTGACAGCCAACCCGCCCGGCAGACCTGCCAAGAAAAAAACCGGAGGCAAGCCCCGCCGGGGCCCGCCTCCGGTTCCGCCTCGGGGAGAATCAGATCCTCCGGATCCTCCTCTCCCGGAAGCTGTCAATCACTGGCGAATCATCAGCCGCCCGTGATGGTGGTGTTGTTCTGGAACTCCGTGGCCGGCAGGTCGAAGCAAAGCTGGTTGCCGTACACGGCGCCGAAGCCGTCGTCCTGGCCGATCGGCGGATAGGGCCGGACTCCGAGCCGCCTCAAGTCCCACAGGTGGTGTCCCTCCAGGAACAGCTCCGCGGCGCGCTCCTCGATGAGCTGGTCCATCATGCCGTTCATGTCCATCATGGCCATGTGGGGTGACGCGCCGGCGTTCGCACGCAGCGTGTTGAAGATGGATGACGCCTGGCCGTAGTTGCCTGCTTCGATGGCGGCCTCGGCGATGATGAGCTGTGCCTCCTCCCAGCTGGCGAGCTGCACGGGAGAACCCGCGCTCGGATACTTCTCGGCAAACCACAGGGCGATCTCGGTGTTGGGGTGGCCCCGCCCCTGGTCGGTCACCGCGACGCGCGGATCCAGCTCCCGCATGCACTCCGACATCATGTCGTCGGGCCAGGGGAAGTTGCAGGGGAAGTCCCGGTAGGGTTCCGCCACCGTGACCATGTTGTTGTCGACGTTGAACTCCCACTGCTTGTTCTTGGTTACGGATTCGGCACCGGAATACTCGAGCAGCCACTCGAAGCCCTCAGGCACCGCGCTTGCGGTGCCCGCGGCCGCCGACGTCTGCCCCAGGTTGAGCTGAGTCCGGGCCTTGCCCACCCGCACGGCGTTGAGCAGATCGCCCGAAGCCCCCGCCGCCGCCGACTGGTCGAAGCGCTCGATCGCCACGCCGAAGGCCTCGGCGGGAGTCACGACGGGGCCGTTTTCGACCACCACCAGCTCGCACATCGATTCGGCGAACAGCGTGTAGGTGTAGCCGGCGTACATCGCCACCTCGGCAATCATCTGCGTCCTGTCCGGGACGTCGGCGTCGGTCCACTCATTGAGCAGGCCGAGCACGTAGTCGGCAAGCCAACGCGTCCGGGAGAGGGGGCGGTAGAGCGCCGGGCTGAATGTGTCCCCGCAGTCGCGCTGCGCGTACTGGGAGCCGTAGCCGCTGGTGTCGTGGATGCGGGCGTCCCAGATGTTGGAAATGGTATTGTTGGATGCGTCCCGCCACTCGTTTCCGGTGAGGGCGCTCGCGGTCGCGTGATAGGTATGGGCGCAGCGGAACTCGTTGGCCACGCTGGCGACGAGAAGATTAGCCGAATTCGGGTTCTCCAGGTCGCTCGCCACCACCCGGGAAGGCTCTTCCACGCTCAGCAGCTCGTCGAGCGCGTCGCACGACGCGAGCAGCGCAATGGGCGCGAGGACGAGGGCGGAAGCCTTGATCATCTGCTTTATCATGACAAGCCTCCTTTACATGCCCAGGCGGACAGTGAGGGTGATGGAGGTCAGCGGCGGAACCGCGGAGTCCTCCTGCGGCTCCCGGTTGCCCGAGAAGGTGTTGCTCGGGTCCACGACCTCGGGATCGTGGTGCGGCCACTCCGGCCAGTTGGTCCAGAGCATGGCCAGGTTGCGGGCGGAAAGGCTGAGGCTTCCCCGGGTGGACCGTACCACCCCGAGCCAGTCCTGCGGCATCTGGTAGGTGAGCGAGAGCTCGCGGAAGCGCACGAACGACGCCTCATTCACCCACAGGTCATACTCGCCCGTCGAACCGAACTGCGCCTCGGCGACCAGGCGGATGTCGTGGTCGAACGGGTAGGCGGTGAGTTCGCTCTGCTGGATGGCGCCGTACCTCCACCAGCCCTGCAGGTCGTACTTGGTCTGGCCGATCTTGCCCTGAACCAGCGCGTCCAGGGTCAGCCGTTCACCGATCGTGAACGACGATCCCACGGAGATCTCGAGGTTCGGGTCCGGGTGCCCCTGGTAGATCCATGCCTCTTCGTTGCACGGGATGTACGGGGCGTCGTCGTCCTCGTCCACCGAGTGGCAGAGGAGGGTCTGGCGGTTGATCTGGTCGGAGCCCGGGAGGAACTCGGCGAACGCTACGCTGGGCGCGAACAGCGAGCCCACCGGATAGCCTTCGTGGTGGCGCGTGGTCCATCCCAGCTGGAGGAAGCAGGAGTCCCTCAGCTCCGGCTTGCCGCTGCACGGCAGACCCAGGTTCTCGACACGGTTCCGGTTGGTGCTGGCGTTGACGATCAGGTCCCAATCCAGCGAGTTCGACTCCAGGACGCGGGCGGAAAGCCCGACCTCGACGCCCCGGTTGCTGACCTCGCCGATGTTGACGAACTGCTGGGCGAGGAATCCGGTCGACGGCGCGCGATTGCGCGCCACGATCGCGTCCTTGGTGCGCTGGTCGTAGTAGGTGAAGTCGATGGTGACGCGGTCGTTGAAGAAGCTCGCGTCGAACCCGGCCTCGATCTCGACGCCGCGCTCGGGACCCAGCTCCGAGTTCCCGGGATCGTTCGGCCTCACGGTCGCCGAGCCCGCGGGCGACGCGCGCGTGGCGAAGGTGCGCAGCGCGGCGAAGGCGTCGGGCTGCTGGCCCGACTCGCCGTAGGCGGCGCGCAGGCGGAAGGAGTTGGCAAACCCGGTGCCGCCGTCGGCGACCACCCAGGAGCCGCTCACCTTCGGGTAGACGATGAGGTCGAAGTCCTCACCGAACGCGCTGTTGTCGTCGGCGCGCACGGCCCCGGTGATGAACAGCCGGTCCTGCCAGCCGAACTGCTGCTGCAGGTAGACGCCGACGGTGTTGTTCTCGACGAAGCCGTCGAACCCGAACCGCTCGGCGGTGGCGTTTACGCTTGAGAGGCCGAGCGCCGGGAAACGGTCGCCGTCGGCGGTCACGTCTTCGATGGTCCGGGTGTAGACCTGGAATCCGACCGATGTCGTGGAGAGGATGTCGGCGGTCAGGTCACGGGTGCCGGACGCGGCGTAGTCCCAGGTGGTGTAGACGACCGCCTCACGATTGGCCCTGCGACCGCCCGCGGCCGCGTTGGTCGACCAGAACTGCGCCGATTCCGGCGTCAGGAAAGGCTGCAACTGATCTTCGAGCTGATCGGTCACGTCCAGCCCGAAGGTGAACCGGTGGGTGAGCCAGTCGAAGGGAGTATGCGACGCCGTGAGGCCGGCCGTCATGCGGTTGGCGTTGTTGTAGTAGTTGTTCCTCTCATACATCGCCTCGGGCGTGTACCGCCGGTAGCCTCTGCGCGGGGTGCCGAGAGTCGTCGGAGTGGCGCGGATCGCCTCCTCGTACGGCTGGTCGCCGCCCAGCCGGATGCGCGTAAGCGCGACACCGGCGTTGGCCGAGAGCGTCAGGTCCTCGCTGGGCTGCGCCTGGACGTTCACGCGGCCGTTGTACTTCTTGGCCCAGCTGTCCTCGGTCACGCCCCGGTCCGAAGAAGCGGATCCGGCCACGAAGTACTGGAACAGGTCGGACCCTCCGGAAAGGTCGATGCCGTAGTACTGGGTGTGTCCGGTGTCGAACATGAGATCCTGCTCTGCCGGGTAGTCCCGGAACATGTTGATCTCTTCGAGTTGGCCCGAGATGTTGCTCACCCCGTAGTTGGTGGGCGTGCGGCCGGCCGGATCCCGGAACCACTGCGCACCCTGGCGGAAGGTGAAGTTCCACTGGGCGTCGCCGACGGCCCCCATCTTGGTCTTGATGTTGATGACCCCGTTGGCCGCCTCGGTCCCGTAGAGGGTGGCCGCCGCCGGGCCCTTGATGACCTCGATGCTCTCGATCATCGCCGGGTCGAGGTCGTCGATGCGGGAGACATCGCGCGAGCCGCTCTCCATGCGGTTGCTCACCCGGACGCCATCAATATAGACGAGTGGACCGTCGTTGACCTCGCGCATGGTGGAGCTGCCGCGGATCTTGATGGTGGAGGCGCCGCCGGCGTCGCCCGAGCCCTGCTGGATGACGACCCCCGCCAGGCGGCCGCGCAGCAGGTCGGAGACGTTCTGGAGCGGCTGAACCTCAGCGACGGCCGCATCGAGCACGGCCACCGAGTTGCCGATCTCGCGCACGCGGCTCGCCGCCGCCGTGCCGGTCACGACCACCTCGTCAAGCTGCAGCGCCTGAGAGGCGAGGAAGAAGTTCTGAACGACCGAGCCGTCGGCTGGCACGTTCACCACCACCGACTCCGAGCGGTAGCCGATGGACTGCACGGTGACCGTCTGCGAGCCGGCCGGCACGTTGATGATGAGGTACTGGCCGTCGGCCTGGCTGAGCGAGCCGATGTCGAGCCCCTCGATGAAGACCTGGGCCGCGTTGATCGGATCCCCCGTGGCCTGGTCCCGAACGGTGCCCGTCACCGTCTGCGCCTGCAGCAGCGCTGGCGATGCCATCGCTATAGCGATGAGGGCGAACAAGGTTTTGCGTCTCACGGATCTCCTCCTTTCCCGAGTCGCGTGGTGAACTTGCGCCGGACCAAACCCGGACATAACCCGGACATGACCCGAGCGCGACATGCGATAATAGGTGGTGGACGGCGCAAGTGACAAGAGCGGCAGGCCACGCGTCGTCTGCTGCCCGGTGCCGCTGGCGTGGCAGCCGTCGCAACCGTCCTCCGCCGAGTGCGACCGGTTTGTGCCTACGCCAGCTCCAGCCGCCTGCGCCGGCGCTTGCGGCCTTCCTCGTAGCGGCGGCGGTCGTCGGGGTCCGTGAGGTCGAGTGGGGGGACGGGAGTGGGACGGCAGGCTTCGTCGATCGCGACGAAGGTGAGGAGGCAGGTGTTGGTATGCCGCTTCACCCCGGTGAGCGGGTTTTCGGCGTCGACCCGAACGCCGACCTCGATGGAGGTGGTGCCCACGTAGTTCACATGCGCCGAACAGGTGACCAGCTCGCCGGAGCGGATGGGCTCCCTGAAGTCGACGCGGTCGATGGACACGGTGACGCAGGGCCGTCCCGCGTGACGGATGGCGGCCACCGCCGCCGCGCGGTCCACCATGGAGAGGATCACTCCGCCGAAGACGTTGCCCAGGTTGTTCACCTGGTTCGGCATCATCAGTTCGGTGATGACCGTGTCCGAGGCGGCCGGCTTCTTCGGGGTCGGATCGTAGTCGCTCATGGTTGCGGGAGTACACCGTTCGCCGGGCGCGGGTTCGGAACGTGTCCGCTCCGGGCCGCGCCCACGCTCCACAGCCGCTTGCGGCGGGAACCGGGACCGGGCAACCTGCGTGGCATGGTCGGGCTCGCTCAATGTCTCATGGGCGCGGAGGTCGCATGATGAATCGAAGACACTTTACCCGGATGGGTGCGATGGCGCTGGGCGGGCTTGCGCTCCCCGGAGGCACGAGGAGTCTGCCGCGCGGATTGCGCCACGGTGGGCGCCAGGAGCTTCGCGTGGATGCCGGTCGCCTGATCGAGCGCATGCGCGCGCTCGAGGCCTTCGGGCGCAACGCGGCGGGCGGGATCGATCGGGTGGCCTTCAGCGACGCGAACATCGAGGCGCTCGACTGGGTGGCGAGCCACCTGGGCGCGGCCGGCTTCCAGGTCGGCATCGATCTGGCCGGCAACCTGATCGCGCGCAAGGCGGGCCGGGATTCCTCGCTACCGCCGCTGATGTTCGGCTCGCACATCGACTCGGTGCCCGGAGGGGGCAATTTCGATGGCCAGGTCGGATCGATGGCCGCTGTCGAGGCCGCGACCCGGCTCGCCGAGGCCGGCCACCGCACCCGCCATCCCCTCGAGGTGGCCATCTTCTCCAACGAGGAAGGCGGCAAGACGGGCAGCCGCATCCTCGCCGGAGAGTTCCTGCCGTTCGAACGCGACGTCCAGACCGCCTCGGGCTACACCATCGGGGAAGGCCTGCGGCGCCTGGGCGGCGACCCGGACCGATTGGTGGACGCCCGCCGCGAGCCCGGCTCCATCGCCGCCTTCCTCGAGCTGCACATCGAGCAGGGCGCGGTCATGGAGACCGACGACATCGACATCGGGGTGGTGGAGGGAATCGTCGGCATCATGCGCTGGAACGTCGCCGTCGAGGGCATGACCAACCACGCCGGCACCACTCCCATGGACCGGCGTCAGGACGCGATGGTCGGGGCCGCGCGCTTCATCGACATGGTGCATCGCACCGCGCGAGGCATGCCGGGGCGGCAGGTAGCGACGGTGGGACGGCTGGCCGCCGAGCCCGGCGTCCCCAACGTGATTCCCGGGCGGGCGGTTCTCTCGCTTGAGATCCGCGATCTGTCGATGGCGGGCATCGAGAGCGTCTTTGAGGCTGTGCGCGCGCGGAGCGAACGAATCGCGCAAGAAACCGGCGTGACCTTTGCCTTCCAGCGCTTCTACACCAGCCGCGCCGCTCCCACCGACCCGCGCATCCGCGACCTCTTTGCGGCCTCCGCCCGCGAACTCGGCCTGGTTTCGCGCCGCATGCCTTCGGGCGCCGGACACGACGCCCAGAGCATCGCCCTGCTCGCCCCGGTGGGGATGATCTTCGTGCCCTCCATCGGGGGCATCAGCCACGCCCCCGAGGAACGCACCGAGGACTCCGACATCGTCAACGGCGCCAACGTGCTGCTCCTGACGCTGCTTGCCGTCGACGAGACGGGACTCGCCGGGGATTGATGCCGCGGGGGAGGGCGTTGACTCCGGATACCGTTTGTACTGGCGTATACTGACATCTACTGGTGATTCTACTCGCGGGAGTGGCGGGAGCACTTCCGGTGGCGTAGTAGTAAGAAAGAGGCGCAATGCCGCGGCCTTCGGCTGCGCGGACCCTTCCACGGACTTCCAGGGAAAGGCCAACGTCATGCAAGGATGCACCGCCAACCCGATATCCGCCCGGCTGGCCGTCCCGCTGGTCATCGCGGCAGTTCTGGGTCTCCCCGGGGCCGTGTCCGGCCAGGAGCCGGAGTCCGACGACGCGCGGGTGACCATCATGGGCGTCGTCTACGACGTCGTGACCGGTACCGCAATTCCGACCGCCGCCGTCTCGCTTGAGAACGGCCGCCGGGGGGTGCTCACCGACGATCAGGGCGTCTTCCGGCTGGAGGATGTCGAAGCCGGACCCCAACTGCTCGTGGTCACCCAGTTCGGATACCAGAAGAGGGCGATCGCCGCCACCGTCACCCTCGAGTCGAGCGGAATGATGCAGGTGGCGCTCACGCCCCGCCCCATCATGCTCGCGGGCGTGACCGCGACGGTCGAGAACGTAACGGAGATGGAAGCCCGCCTGCGCTTCCGCCGCAGGGCCGCCGGTTTCGCCACTCAGGCCTACGACCGGCAGGAGCTGTTTCGCGCGATGACCGGCACCCCGCTGGACTTCCTGAATCAGCGGACCATGGTGCACATCGTGACGTGTCCGCCCGGGGCTTTGGCCAGCCGGTGCGTGCGTCGGCGGGGACGAGCCATCGAACCCTGGGTCTATGTGGACGAGGCGCTCGCATGGGGAGGGCTTGACGAGCTGGAGACCTATGCGGTCTCGGACATCTATCTGATGGAGGTTTTCTCCTGGGGCTCCGAAATCCGCATCTACACCAATCAGTTCATGGAGCAGATGGCCCGCAAGCCGATGATGCCGATTCCGCTCAACCTCTGGACCCGGCCGGCGCGGTGAAATGAAATGTCCATTCAGATGTGAGGTTCGCATGGACGCGAGAAACAAGTTGTTTGGGGCGCCGATCCTGCCTGCCGCATTCGCCGTGGGCCTGCTGTTGTCCGCGTGTGCCGAGGCACCGGAAGCCGGGAGTTCCGACGCCGTGGTCTTCGAGGGCGCGCGCGTGATCGTCGGCGACGGGGGAGTGATCGAGGACGCCGTCTTCGTCGTGGAGGACGGCCGCTTTACGGCGGTTGGTGCGGCGGGGGAAGTGGAGGGGCCCGCCGGGGCCGCCCACATGGACCTCGGCGGCAAGACGGTCATGCCGGCGATCGTGAACGCGCACATCCACCTGGCTTCCGACCGCGAGACCCGTACCGACCAGCTGCAGCACTACGCGTACTACGGCCAGTCGATGGTGGTGAGCCTGGGGACGGAGGATGGGAGCGTCGGCTTGCAGATGCGCGGCGAAGTGGTGCCCGACGGCGCCCGCTCGCAGAGCGCGGGACGGGGCATCACCTCACCGGAGCCCGGCCGCACGGAGATTCCGCATTGGGTGACCACCGAGGAGGAGGCTCGCGCGGCGGTGCGGGAGTTGGCCGCCGCCCAGGTGGACATCGTCAAGATCTGGGTGGACGACCGGAGCGGCCAGTACGAGCGGCTCTCCTCCGAGCTCTATGGTGCGGTCATCGACGAGGCGCACGCCAACGGCCTGCGCGTGACCGCCCACGTCTTCACGCTCGAGGACGCGAAGGGGCTGCTGCGGGCCGGCGTGGACGCCTTCGCGCACGGCATCCGGGACATGGACGTCGACGACGAACTGGTCACGCTCTGGCAGGAACGCCCGAACGTGGTGCTGGTCCCCAACCTGCCCGCGCCCGGGGTGGCGGAGGACATGGGCTGGCTGGCGGGGTCGGTGCCTGCGCCCCAGGTCGAGCTCATGCAGACCAACTCGTTCGACCGGCCGGAACTCCAGGACTTCTTCGGCATCCAGGCGCGCAACCTGGACCGCCTCAGCCAGGAGGGCATCACCATCTCCTTCGGCACCGACGGCAGCTCGCCCTGGGCAGCGCACCAGGAGCTGGCCGACATGGTGCGGAGCGGGATGAGCCCGGCGGACGTGATCGTGGCGGCCACCAGCGCCTCCGCGGAGTTCGTGGGCGCGGATGATCTGGGGACGGTCGAGGCCGGCAAGAGCGCCGACTTCATCGTGCTCGACGCAAATCCGCTGGACGACATCACCAACACGCGCGCGATCGACGCGGTGTACCTGCGGGGGACGGCGATGGATCGCGAGGGGGTGGGCGCGCGCTTCCGGGGAGCGGATCAGTAGGCACCGACTTCGAAGGAGCCTGTTCGCTCCTCTCGGGGGCGCTCTCCGGCGGAACCCGGCGCGAGATTCTGCGCGCGTGCTCGCCGGATGGGGGCGCGAAGGGGCTCCAGCGGCTGCGCGCCGGGATGCGCGCGCATGTATTCCGGGGGCGTTTCGCCCCGCTCGTGCTGGACGGCTTCGTGCGCGACTTCGACGTGCGCACCCGTGAGGAGGGATTCCACGTCCTCCATTCGTGGAACCATCGGGAGCACCACTTCACCCGTGAGAACACGCCGGTGCTCATGCTGGACCGCTTCGCCGAGGAATGGTCGGCGGCGCGCGCCACGCCCCGCGTCCAGGCGCTGCTGCTGGACCACTACTTCTTCTACGTGCTGGCGGTCATGGCCATGCGGGCGTGGGACGAAGGCGATCCGAACGAGAATCTGGACCGCGTCACCGGGCTGCTCGGTCACCTGCAGGGTTCCCACGGGAGCGGGCACCAGTTCGTCGCGCGCGCCGAGACCCTGATGCTGATGGCCATCTCCCACTTCCACCCCGACGAGAGCGCCTATCCCCGTCTGCTGGAGAAGATCCGCACCCTGGACCGCGTCCACCGGGTGCACTTCGCACTGGCCGAGGCCGCGATCCTCGGAAGCCACCTGCGCTGGGGGTTTGCGGTGCTCTACCGGCGCGATCTCGGGCGCATGCGGAGCGACAACGTCGGCGACTACCCGTGGCTGCTCTTCTCGGTCGCGACGCTCATGGAGGAGTACGTACGGTTGCGGGGGGAGGACGGGGGGAGCCGGTCGGGACTGGCCGATCGGCGCACCCGCGTCCTCGAAGCCCTCATCGATGGCCTGACCCCGGACCCCTGGGCCTTCGCGGGCGCGCCCCCGGAGGCGCTTCGGCGCTACGAGGAAGAGCACGCGGGCTTCCGCGATGCGTTCGCGGAGCACCGGGACGATCTGCTGGAGGAATTCGAACGGCTGCGCCCCGGCCGGGAGGCGTACTCGCCCCTTTCCTTCCACTGCAACTTTCCCCACAACGCCATCATGGCGAAGGTCTCGATCCAGCTCGCCGACGCGAACGCCCCCAACCTGCCGATGGACGCGATGTTCACGCGGGCCGAAGCGTGGCGGCCGGGTGGATCGGGCGCGGCTGCGGATGATGCGGCGGACCAAGCGGCGGGCCGATCGGGCGCCAGCGAGGGTTCCCAGGGCGATCAGCGACGAACCGATCCGGCGGCCTTCGTGTCCGCGAACCATCCCGAGGCGCTCGCACGCTACCTGATGGCATACTCCGGGGCTAGCCCGGAGCGGCTGGGGCGGCGCGGTGCGCGGCTCATCATCTACGATCCCAACGTGGGGCTGCGCTACTACAAGATGGCGCTGCAGGCGATGCGCTCCGGGAGTTGACAAGGGGGACGCGACACCCCTACCGGTGGTAGGTACCCACTACCCGTCGTTGGCAGTGGGCGTCGCGGTTCCAGCGAAGAGAGGTGGGTGATGAGCACGCCGACCGCGTTCCCGCGCATGCGCGCAATGTTCCTGGTGACGGCGGCCGCTTTCGCGGCAGGTTGCGCCACCACCCCCGGCATCGACTCGGCACCTGCCGATGCCGCGTCCACCCCCGAAGGCGCCTCCGACGACCAGGTGCGCGTCGGTTACGGAACCCAGGAGCGGGATGAGGTGACGGGCGCGGTGTCCTCCATCAGGGCGGAGGACGCCGGACGGGAGGTCACGAGCATCATCGACCTTATGGAGGGCCGCCTGCCGGGCGTGACCGTCCGGCGCCTGGGCAATGGCGATGTCTCGATCCGGGTGCGGGGGGCCGGGTCGTTCATGGGGGGCGGGGAGCCGCTGTTCGTGATCGACGGCCGGACGATCATGGCGCCGGCCGGCTCGGCCCTCATGGCCATCAGCCCCAGGGATGTCGTACGCATCGACGTCCTGAAGGATGCCGGCGCCACGGCGATCTACGGAAGCCGCGGCGCGAACGGCGTCATCGTGATCACAACGCGCAGATAGGATCAGGACCTCGGGACGGGGCGCTCAAAGGCGTTTCCCGCTGGTGCGTTTCTTGCCTTGTCTCCATAAGTTTTCGAGGAATACGCGACTGCCGCTCTGAGCCTTCCGATCTCCCAGTCTCGGATCGCCCCCAGGGCGGATTCAGTTCGCGGCCCCTGCGACTCTACTCCCCCGGAGGAACTATGCGAACAAACTTACGAAACTCGTTTGGACTGCTCGTCGGCGTGCTCGCGACGGCGCTGCCGCTGCAGGCCCAGGTGACCGGCGCCGTCACATCCGCCGAGACCGGAGAACCGCTCGCCACCGTCCAGGTGTCCATCGAGGGCACGGGCATCGGGGGCCTGACCAACGAAGAGGGCCGGTACCTCCTGATCAACGTCCCCTCCGGGCCGCAGGTCGTCCTCTTCCAGTACCTCGGCTTCGAGACCGAGCGCCGCGAGATCACGGTCACGGAGGGTGAGGCGGTGGTGCAGGACGTGGCCCTCACCGGAACCGTGCTCGGCCTGGACGAGCTGGTGGTCGTCGGGTACGGAACCCAGTTGCGCAGGGAAGTGACGGGCGCGGTGACCTCGGTCCCGGGCATCGAAATCGCCCAGGCTTCGGTGACGCCCAACCTGCAGACCGCGCTTCAGGGGCGGCTGGCCGGCGTAAACGTCGCCGAGTCGTCCGGAGAACCGGGCACGGCTCCGCAGGTTCTGGTCCGCGGCAGAGGCTCGATCTCCGCCGGCACAGAGCCCCTCTATGTCATCGACGGCGTGCCGTACTCGATGAACCTGAACATCGAAGGCGAGGTGAGCCTGCAGAGGGCCAGCTTCGGCGTGACGCGGGCCAACCCGCTGGCCAACCTCAACGCCAACGATATCGAAACCATCGAGGTCCTGAAGGACGCAGCAGCCGCGGCCATCTACGGCTCGCGCGGCTCCAACGGCGTCATCCTGATCACGACCAAGCGCGGGGAGCGCGGCGCGCCGCCGCAGGTGAGCTTCCGGGCCTACGGCGGTGTGCAGACCGCCTTCAATCGGCCGCGCCTGATGAACGCAGCGGAGAACATCCAGTACGTGAAGGATGCCCGCAACAACTCCTACCTGCAGGGCCGGGATCCCCTGAATCCCGCGAGTCCCGCCTACAACCCGCTCTACAATCCGGACAACAACGCCGGCCGCGCCGAGAACGGGGCGAGCGGATCGCAGTTGATCCCGGAGGCCTACGTGAACTGGGACGGGACCGACAGCGACTGGATCGGCGCCGTCCTCGACCAGGCGGTGCTGCAGAACTACGACGCCTCGGTCCGGGGAGGCTCGGAGAATCTCGCGTACTTCGTATCGGGCTCCTACATGGACCAGTCCGGCGTCATCAAGGGCTCCAACTTCCGGAGGCTCGCGCTGCGCGCCAACCTGACCCTGGATCCGAGCGACCGGCTCCAGTTGAACGTGGACGTCAACTCGGCCTACGCCGACCACGACCGCAAGGCGGCGCACGCGCCCTACTTCGGCAGGCCGCCGGGTCTCATCTACTCGGCGATGGTGTCCTCGCCCGTGGCGCGCATCTACGACGCCGAGGGCAACTACCTGCAGCGGGGCGAGAACAGCATCAACGCCCTGGGCAACGGCATGACCAGCACCAATCACGCCCTGGCCGCCCGCGACTACATCGACGACGATCTGCAGACGGGACGCGTGTTCGGCAGCGTGTCGGCCGACCTGGACCTGCGGGACGACCTCCGCTACCGCGCGCTCTTCGGCTACGACTACGACACCAGAAACCGGCACTTCTACCAGGGAACGCGCCTGCAGTACCGCGGGCGGAACGTCCCCGACCCGTACGCGCAGGCCCTCTCGGGTCAGAGCCGCAACTGGCTGCTCGAGAACACCCTGACCTGGAACAGGTCGTCAGGCCCGCACAGCTTCAACGTGCTGGCCGGGTACACGGCCGAGCATCAGTTCGACGACACTCAGGACGTGATAGCCCGGAATTTCCCGGACGATCAGGTCAGGACCATCAACGGCGGCGAGATCACGGGCGGGGACCAGCAACAGTCGGAGTGGTCGCTGGTATCCGCGCTGGGACGGGTCAACTACACCCTCCTGAACCGCTATCTCGCAACCGCGACCTTCCGGTCCGACCGCTCATCGCGCTTCGGGTGGGGGAATCAGACGGGCTACTTCCCCTCGCTGTCGCTCGGGTGGCAGATGACCGAGGAGCCCTTCATGCGGGGGAGCACCTTCTTCAGCCAGCTCAAGCCGCGCGTCAGCTACGGCGTCACCGGGAACTTCCAGATCCCGAACTACGGCTCCATCGGCCTGGTCGGGCGCCAGCCCTACGTGCTGGGCGACGCCGTGGTCGCCGGAGCCACTCCGCGGACGCTGGGCAACCGCGAACTGACGTGGGAGACCACGCGGCAGCTCAACATGGGCGTGGACTTCGGGATCCTGGCCGACCGTATCTACGGTGCCTTCGACTACTACGTCTCGAACACCGAAGACCTGCTGCTGAACGTGAACGTGCCGTCCTCCACGGGCTTCGCGACCGTCCTGACCAACGTCGGCGAGGTCCGCAACACGGGCTTCGAGGCGCAGATCACTTCGCGGAACCTGGTCGGCGCCTTCCAGTGGTCCACGGACCTCAGCCTGGGCATGAACACCAACGAGGTCGTAAAGCTCGGCCCCGAAGGCGACCCGATCCTCGCCGCCGGCGTGGCGGGCGTCCGGCACATCACCCAGGTCGGGGGCGAGATCGGCGCCTACTACGGCTACGTCCACGACGGCATCTACCAGAGCGAGGCGGACATCGCCTCCAGCCCCGTCGACTCACGGAACGTCACGCCCGGAGACATCAAGTGGAAGGACGTCAACGGCGACGGGCGCATCACCGCCGACGACCGCACCGAGCTGGGCAGCTACAACCCGGACATGACGTGGGGCCTGTTCAACCGCTTCGCCTTCGGGGATATCGAGCTCAGCGTCTTCTTCCAGGGCGTGGTCGGGCGCGAGGTGCTGAACCTCACCCGCCGGCACCTGACGGCTCAGGGCAACTTCAACGCGTACGGAAACCTGGTCGGCAACTACTGGAGATCGCCGGAGGAGCCGGGCAACGGCTGGGACCCCAAGCCCGACCGGCAGGACCACGGCGGGAACACGAGGCCTTCCAACTACCAGATGGAGGACGGCTCCTACACGAGCTTCAAGAGCATCTCGCTCTCCTGGAACGTGCCGCCGGATCTGGTTGGCGGGATCTTCGGCCAGGCGCCGGGCAGCGTGCGGGTCTTCGGCGCCGTGAACAACGTCTTCATGTGGACGGACTACTGGGGCTGGAATCCTGAAGCGAGCGTCCAGTCCACCGGGCTGACGCCGGGGCAGGACTACGGGGCGTATCCGTTGATGCGGGCGTTCCAGTTCGGCGCCGAGATCGGATTCTAAGGGGGATGAAAATGAAAACGACAACACGAGCCATACTGACGCTCCCGGTGGTTTTCCTCCTCTCCGCCTGCAGCGAGGATTTCACGCTGCTGAGCCCGATCTCCGAGCGGAACGTGGAGGCCTTCTACCAGACGCCCACAGACTTCGACGTCGCCATCAACGGCGCCTACGCCACCCTTGCGAGCAACGGCGCCTACAACCGGTCCTACGTCCTCCTGCACGAGATGCGCTCCGACAACACGATGAACGGAGGCGGCGCGACAGGTCTCGCGGAGGTGTTCCACCGCATCGCCCACTTCTCCGAGCTGTCGACGCAGGAGGAGTTGTCCATTCCCTGGACGACGGCGTACCAGGGCATCGCGCGCACCAACCTCATCCTCGATCGGGTGGACAATCTCGAGGACCAGAACGTCGCCAGCCGCATCCGCGGTGAAGCGCTCTTCATCCGTTCGCTGTTCTACTACCACCTCGGCGTCCTCTGGGGGAACGTGCCACTGCAGCTCGAAGCGGTGACTTCGCCCAACGTCGAGGTCAACCAGGTGGGCGCGGACGTGGTCTACACGCAGATCGCCGAGGACCTCGAGGCCGCCCAGGGGCTGCTGCCGGCCTCCTACAGCGGGGCGGACGTGGGGCGCGCCACCAGCGGCGCCGCCAATGCCCTGCTGGGTCTGGTCTATCTGACCAACGGCCAGTCGGGTGCCGCGGCGGAGGCGCTGCGCCGGGTGGTGAGCTCCGGACAGTACACCCTGCTTCCGAACTACGCCGACCTCTGGGGCGTGGCCAACGAGAACAACGCCGAGTCGGTTTTCGAGCTCCAGTACAAGGCCGGCGGGACCGGGACCGGAAGCCAGTTCACCGACTACTACACGCCGTTCGGCGGATCCGGCGGGGTCGGTGCGGGCAACGCGCCCCAGGTCCTCTCCCCGGGCATCGACGAGATCCACTCGATGCAGTACATGATGGCGGAGAACGACGCGCGCGGCATGGGCGGGACCTTCGCCGTCTCGGACGAAGGCAACGTGTACGTCAAGAAGTGGGAGAGCATCCCCTTCGCGCAGGCCGACGCCGACAACAACTTCCCCGTCTTCCGCTACGCGGACGTGCTGCTGATGCTGGCCGAGGCGCTCGGCGAGGGCGGGGAGGCGTACGGGCTGATCAACCAGGTGCGCGCGCGTGCCGGAGCGTCGCCCATCGATGCCGGCACCCCCGGGACGTTCCAGGAGAAGCTGCTGTTCGAGCGGCAGCTCGAGTTCATCACCGAGGGCAAGCGCTGGGCCGACCTCCTCCGTTTCGGGGTCGCACAGCAGGTGATGTCGAGCTTCGAGCCCCTGAGGGCGGCCGGTCTGTCGGCCGGGGACATCCGGCTGGTGTATCCGATCCCGCAGCGCGAGATCGACGTGTCGCCGGGAGAGATGGTGCAGAACCCGGGCTGAGGCCTGAGGCCCGGACCGGCCCGCGCGTCTTCTCGGGGGTCGGTCCGGGCACCTGACAGAGGCTGGGGCAAATGACCTCTCGTACGGTCGCGCTCATCCTGGCGGGCCTCGCCGCCGGGTCGGGGAGCGTCCTGGGGTCGCTCCGGGACGAGGTCTCCGCCAGGAGCCGCGGAGAAGGGTCCGTTTCTCGGCCCGCCGGGACGGTCGTGATCGACACTCCGCTGCCTGCCCCCGCGTGGGCGCTCGCCCAGCGCGCCCTGCTCGAGATCAACGCACAGGGTGTCGCCCTCTACGCGGACGCGTTCCTGGACGAGCGCGGGTTTCTGCCGGTCACCCCGAGGTGGGGGGTCGGCGACGGTCCCGACGACCTCATGGAAAACATCCGCAACTGGCCTCTGGCGCATGCCCTCGGCGGTCCCGAATCCATCATCGAGACCTGGGAAAAGGCGTGGGAAGGGCACCTGCGCCAGGTCGGGCAGGCGCGGGTTCCGGAACTCGAGATGGCGCGGGACGGCATCTACCAGCGCGAGTTCATGACCTCGTATGACTGGGAGCACATCGGCGAGGGGCTGGGTCCGTTCTACTTCCACGGCCTGAGCCGGCCGAACGACCCCGTCTACGAGGAACGCCTCCGGCGTTTTGCCGGCTTCTACATGAACGAGGATCCCGCTGCGGCCAACTACGATCCCGGCCTCAGGATCATCCGCAGCCTGTTCAACGGGAGCCTGGGCCCGAAGATGACGCCGGCCACGGTCGACGACTGGGACGGTCCGGTGGGTCCCGAAGTGGACCCCGCCTCGCCCCGGCGAACGCGGTTCATCGAGTCCGGCAACATCGTGGGAGACCATCCCCTCAACCTCAACGCGACGATGCTCGCCCTCCACGCCTACATGGTCACGGGGGAGGCGAAGTACCGGGCCTGGGTGCTCGAGTACGTGGACGCGTGGCGGGAGCGGATCGACGCGGCCGGCGGCAACATTCCGTCGAACATCGGTCTGGACGGCAGCATCGGAGGCGCGTGGGACGGGAAGTGGTACAGCGGCGTGTTCGGATGGAACTCCCCGGACGGCGGCGGGCGCAACTACACGCTTCGGGGGTCTCCCGAGGCCTTCGGGGCCGCCCTGCTGCTGACGGGCGACCAGAGCTACACGGGTGTGCTGCGGCGCCAGTTCGACAACCTCTTCGCAGCGAGCCGCGTCGGCGGCGACGGGCGCGTGCTGCTGCCGCGCTACCACGGCGACGGTGGATGGTACGGGTACGCGCCCGTGGGGGATCCGCCCTCCGGCGCCCTCGGCAACCACGTGAACGTGCTGCTCGACATCTACATGTGGTCGCAGAGGCCGGAGGACCGGGAGCGCCTTCCGGCGGCGGAGGCGGCGCGCATGCGCCATCACCCCGATCTCCGCTGGATCGACTTCCTGGAGGGGAAGGACCCGGACTATCCGGTGGCCGCCCTGCGGAACGCCGTTGACGACGTGCGGCAGGCCGCCCGCCGGCTGCGCGCAAGCGGCAGCTTGGGGGCGAACCCGGTCTCCACCACCGCCCTGATCAACCTGACCCTGGGCGCGAACGACCCCGGGGGATCCACGCACGGGCCCCTCCCGCTCCACGCGCAGGTCCGTCATTTCGACCCCGGGCGGGGGCGGGCCGGGCTCCCGGAGGATGTGGCCGCGCTGGTGGAGCGCATCGCGCCCGACGGCGTCACGCTCACCCTCGTCAACGTCGGACCCCTCGAGGCGCGCACGGTCACGGTGCAGGCGGGGGCATACGGCGAACACCACGCGACCCGCGTGACCCTTGGGGAACGGGTGATTCCCATCGATGCCCCCCACTTCGACGTGCGCCTGGAGCCGGGCGCCGGGGCCACGCTGACGATCGGGCTGCGTCGCTACGAGCACCAGCCGACGCTGAACTTCCCCTGGGACGGCCCAGCCGCGCAAAGGCCATGAATCAGCCCCGCGGTACGCAGCCGGTGAAGCAGTCCGCCACGAGAGGGCGGTCGCTTTCCGGGAAGACCCTGGTCGCACTGAGTGCAGTGGGGCCGGGGCTTTTCCTGATCGGGTACAACATCGGCACGGGCAGCATCACCACCATGGGGATGGCGGGCGCCCGGTACGGCATGAACCTGCTCTGGGCGCTCGTGCTGTCGGGGATCTTCACGTACGTCCTGATGGTGGGGTTCGGGCGCCTGACGCTGGTTACCGGGCGGACGGCGCTGCAGAGCTTCAAGACCGGGATCCCCAGGGTCGGGAAGGTCCTGGCGCTGTACGTGCTGGCTGCGCTGGTGCTGGGCGAGCTGGTCGCGCTGACCGGGGTGATGGGGATCGTTGCGGAGCTGCTCCAGGAGGGGATCCGGCTCGCCTCGCCGGGGGATGCGCTCGTGGTCCCGACCGGCTGGATCGTGCTGGCGGTCGCCAGCGCCATCTTCCTCATGCTCTGGTTCGGGCACTACCGGCTCTTCGAGAAGGTCCTGACCGGCTTCGTCATCCTGATGGTGTTCTGCTTCGTCGCCGTCTTCTTCATGGTGTCGCCGACGTACTCCGCGGTGGTCGCGGGCATGGTCCCGTCGATCCCGGACACGCCGGACGCCAGCCGCCTGGTGGCCGCCATGGCGGGCACGACCTGTTCGGCGGCGGTCTTCATCGTGCGGAGCACGGTGGTGGCCGAGAAGGGGTGGACCGTGGACGATCTCGGCCGCGAGAAGCGGGACGCGCTGGTGTCGGCTTCGGTGATGGTCTTCCTGAGCGCGATGGTCATGGCGGTGGCGGCCGGCACCCTGTTCGTGCACGGCATGACCATGGAGTCGACGCTGGAGATGATCGGGCTGCTGGAGCCGATCGGGGGCGACGTCGCGGCCTTCCTGCTGATCGTCGGCATCTCGGGGGCCGGGCTGTCCACGGTCTTTCCCCTGGTGCTGATCGCGCCTTGGCTGGTCGCCGACTACGCCGGGTGGAAACGGGATCTGCGCTCGCGGTCGTCGAGGCTCCTGATCGGGTTGGGGCTCCTGTTCTCCTTCGGTTCGGTGTTCCTGGCGCAGACGCCGCCGGTGCTCATGGTGATCGCCATGGCGCTGCAGGCGGCCATCCTGCCCGCCGTGGCCATCCCCGCGTTCTACTTGCTGAACCGCAGGGAGGTGATGGGGAACGAGCATGTGGCTTCGCCGGGATGGAACGCGGGGCTGATCGCGGTGATCGCGTTCTCGCTGGTCACGACCTGGTTCGCGGTCACGGGACTCCTGGGATGAAGGCAACGTCGCTCCAGGGACGTGCGTCGAGGGAGGATCCTCGGGCGGGACGCGCTCGCAGCCGGGAGGTGGAACCCATCCGGTCGTTCCGCAGGGGCGCGCTCCGCGTGGAGGTGTACGGGACGCCCGGGGAGCTGGGGGAGGCGGCCGCCGCGCGCGTCGAGAGGGGGCTGGCCTCCGCGATCGCGAGCAGAGGGGAAGCCAATCTGGTGTTTGCCGCTGCGGTGTCTCAGTTGTCCTTCCTGGGAGCCCTGGGGCGGAAGGCCATCGACTGGGCGAGGGTCACCGTCTTCCACCTCGACGAGTACACGGAACTCCCGGAGGAGCATCCCGCGAGCTTCCGCAGGTTCCTGCGCGAGCACATACTGGACGCGGCGCGGCCGGGTTGCGTGCACCTGATGCGCGGTGATGCGGATGATCTGCAGGGAGAGATCGAGCGATACGAGTCGCTCCTCCAGGCGCACCCGCTGGACGTGGCCTGCATCGGCATCGGCGAGAACGGGCACATCGCCTTCAACGATCCCCCCGTGGCCGATTTCGACGATCCGCTCCTGGTGAAGGAGGTCGAACTCGACGATGCCTGCCGCCTGCAGCAGATGCACGACGGCTGGTTCTCCTCGTTCGACGAGACCCCAAGGCGCGCGCTCACCCTGACGGTTCCGGCCATCATGAGCAGCGCGGTCATCAGCTGCGTGGTGCCGGGAGAGCGCAAGGCGGACGCCGTGCACGACGCGCTCAACGGCCCGATCGCAACCGCGTGTCCGGCGTCGATTCTGCGCCGACACCACAACGCCACACTTCTCCTGGACCCCGCCTCGGCGGCCCGCGTGTGAAGCCATGAACGCGCAGAAACTCCTCCTCGTCGCCGCGTTGACCGCGGGCGCATTGCTCCTCGCGTGCTCCCCGCGCGCGGCACCGATCCCGATCACGGTCGAGGGGGAGCGTCCGGGGGCGCCCGTCACGTTCGGTATTCCGTTTCCGCAGGGGGAGCTGGTCTCCACGGAGAACGTGCGGGTACGCAACGGCGCCGGCGAAGAGATCCCCTCCCAGATCACCCCGGTGACCACCTGGGGCCTGGCGGACGGGAGCCTCAAGTGGATCTGGGTCGATTTCTTCACCGATGGCTCCGGACGGTACACGGTAGAGCACGGGCCGGAGGTGCGGCGCACCGTGGAGGTCGAGTCTCCGATCCGGTTTGTGAACAACCAGCGGCAGAACGGGTTCGCCGAGATCGATACCGGGCCGCTGCGCCTGCGGGTGCAGAAGGGCGGAAGCGGGTTCATCGACCGGGTCGAGTTCAACCCGGCGGGCGACGGCTTCGGGCCCGGGCACGTGATCGCCGCGGGGATCGGCGCGCGCGGGTCGTTTCTGGACCTCGTGGACGCCGATGGCGTGGATGCCTCGTCGGCCGTGATCCATCAGACGTTCGTCGAGAGGGGCTCGGGGCCCATGCACGCCATCCTGCGGATCGAGGGAGAGTACCGCTACCAGCGGCCCGAACACCCTCCCTCCCCCTTCGTCACCTACATCCACGCGTACGCGGGAAGGGCGCACCTGAAGGTTCTCCACACCATCACCTACACGGGAAACCCGGACCAGGGCGCCCCGCTGGATGGCCGGCAGCATCGCGACGTGGCCACCCAGGGGGAGCTGATCGTCGACGAGTTCGAACGCTCGATGGACGCCGGCATCACCCGGCCCGACGACATGATCGCCTCGGCCGGGATCGGACTCGCGTACCGTCTGGGCGCGGACCCGGTGTTCCGCACCGCGCTCCGCGCGGGCCGTTGGTGGGAGAGCGGCGAACCGATCTTCTTGGAGGAGAACACCGAGGGCGCTTCCACCTTCTCGGTGCTCCAGACCGGCCCGGACGCGGACGGCGTCCCACCCATCCCCGAGTCCGGCCCGGATGAACGGATCGGGGGATTCTCGGCCATCGTGGCGTCGGACCGCGTAATCGCCGAGGCCGAACGCGCCGAGGGGTGGATCGACCTCTCCGACGGAGAGAGGGGCATCAGCATCGGCATGCGCGGGATGCTGGAGGAATACCCCAATCGCCTCGCCGTGGATCTGGAGGCGCGCCGGATGCATGCCTATGCCTGGCCTCCGGACCATCCGCCGAAAGGCTTCCAGCGGGCGAGCCCCCAGGCCGACGGGGGTATGGTCGGCAATTTCGCGCGGGGCATCACCAAGACGACCGAGCTGGTGCTCGACTTCCACGACGGCGACGCCGATCTGGCGGCCGTGAGGGCGTCCGCCCTCGCGGTCCTCGATCCGCCCGTCGCCCACGCGCCGCCTGCGTGGTACCGGGATTCGGGGGTCTACGGCACCTTCGCGACTGCCGACAACGGGATTCCGGCGCTGGAACGGGGTCTTCAGTACAAGTTCCGCTACATGCACTTCAACCGCGACTGGGCGCCCTGGTACGGGATGTTCGACTACGGCGACCTGAAGACCTATTACCGCGGGGGCGGCTGGGTGCAGTGGGGCAACAACGAGCCGGCGCAGGACTTCCAGTGGTGGTTCAACTTCATGCGGACGGGCAGCCGGGACGACTACCTCCAGGCCGAGGCCATGAGCCGCCACACCATGGACGTGGACAACCTGCACTGGCCCGCGGGCCCGGTCTACCGGGGCGACACCAATGCCGCGCTCGACTACTGGACATCGCTCGAAGAGCCGGAGGGAAGCCCGTACGTGGGGATGGGCACCCGCCACACCAACCAGCAGGCGGTCGCGCTGTACTCGGCCCACGTCTGGATCGCGGGCTGGCTGGCAAGCTACTACCTGAGCGGGTATCACCGGGGACTCGAGGTGGCCCGGCTGACGGGGGACTACTACCGCAAGCGGGTCTTCGGGGAGCACGGGCTCACCGGGCGCAGGCTCTATCTGTCGGTGTGGAACCTGGCCGAACTCTACGACGTGACCCGGGAGGACATCCATCGCGAGGAACTCGAGGACCGGTTGAACCGGGTTCTGGAGCTGCAGAGGACGCAGGGCGGCCGCATGGTCATCGACCGCTTCGGCTACTCCCAGCACTACCTCACCCACGGGCTGGGCAAGTACCTCCAGTTGTTCGACGACCGGGAGGTGGAACTCGGTCAGATCGAGCACGCCCGCAGCCTGCTCGCTACCCCTCCCCTCGACCACGACATGGAGTCGTATCTGGCGAGCATCCACCCGCTGGTGGTCGGGTACGACCTGACCGGCGGCCCGGAGTTCCTTACCGAAGCGTGCCGGCGGGCGGCGTACCTGCGAATCGATGAGATGGCGCGGCCGTTCGACAGCTACACGACCCAGCGCGAACTCGTCACGCAGATGGAGGCGGTGAGCAGCCTGCCCGGCCGGGAGAGCGATCCCTTCGCCGGCGGGCGCATGCCCAACTGGGCGTTCTCAAGCGGAGTCCGGGTTTTCGGCTGGACCCACGCCTTCGGGCTCCCCTACCTGATCGACCGGCTGCAGTCGTCGGGGTGGCGGATGGACGGCCTGCCGTGTGCGTGACGCGGCCGCGGGCATACTATTTCGGCATGAGACACGCACCCAACCGCGCGAGGTCCCGGGCTTGATTCGCAACCGAAGGATGTGGCTTCTCCTGGCCGTGGTGGCCGGTGCCGGCGCGTTTATCGCCGGAGAGCAGGAGTCGGGAGGCTACCCGCACCAGGAGATCCTGCTCAACCCGCCCGCCGGGGAGTGGCTCAACTACGGCCGCGACCAGGACGGCACCCACCACAGCCCCCTCGACCAGGTCGACGCCGGCAACGTGGACCGGCTCGGCCTGGCCTGGAGCTACGACACCGGCTCGTACCCGGGCCAACTGGAGGGGACGCCGATCGTCGCGGGCGGCACCATGTACGGCACGCTCACCTGGAGCGTCGTCTTCGCCGTCGACGCACGCACCGGCGAGGAGAAGTGGCGCTGGGACCCGGGGATCCCGCAGACCCAGTACGTCACCGACGCGCGCGGCATCCGGCACCGGCGGGGGCCGAGCCTGTGCTGCGGCCCGGTCAACCGGGGCGTGGCCCTCTACGACGGCAAGGTCTACGTGGGGCTCCTGAACGGGAGCCTGGCCGCGCTGGACGCGGGAACGGGGGAGGAGGTGTGGCGGGTGCAGGTGCGGAGCCCGCTCGACGACTACAGCATCACCGGCGCCCCGCGCATCGTCGACGGCATGGTGATCACGGGAATCAGCGGCGCCGAGTTCGGCGTGCGCGGCTTCGTGTCGGCCTATGACGCGCAGACCGGCGAGCTGATCTGGCGCTTCTACACGGTGCCGGGCGATCCCACCGAGCCCTTCGAGAGCGAGGCCCTGGAGCGGGCGGCCGAGACCTGGACCGGCGCCTGGTGGCGGTACGGGGGCGGCGGGACGGTGTGGGACGGGATGGCCTGGGATCCGGAGCTGGACCTGCTCTACTTCGGGGTGGGCAACGGAGGGCCCTGGGCGCGCGATATCCGGAGCCCGGCGGGCGGCGACAACCTCTATCTCACCTCGATCATGGCGGTGCGCCCGCGCACGGGCGAGTACGTCTGGCACTACCAGACCACGCCCGGCGACGACTGGGACTACGCCGCCACCCAGCCCCTCATCCTCGCGGATCTGGTCATCGGCGGGCGCGAGCGGCAGGTCATCATGCAGGCGCCCAAGAACGGCTTCTTCTACGTGATCGATCGCGTGACCGGCGAGTTCATCTCCGCGGAGCCGTTCGCGCGGGTGACCTGGGCGATGGGGTACGACCCGGAGACCGGGCGCCCGATCGAGACCGACTTCGCGCGTTACGGCATCGAGGGCGCGCTCATCTCTCCCGGCTCCGATGGCGCCCACAACTGGCATGCCACCTCGTGGAATCCGGCCACCGGCCTCGTCTACCTGCCCGGGCAGGAGACCTCCCGCTGGTACTCCGTGGATCCGGACTTCGCGATCGAGCCCGGGCAGCCGGGCTTCGGGATGGGACGCCGCCGGCCGGCCGCAGGGCCGATCAGGGGCGTCGACGTGGCCGCCGAGCTTCCCGCCGTCCTGCCCCAGGCCGGGCCCCGGGATCGCGAGATCGACCCCATGGTGGTCGGGATGGGGGGCTCCGGTGCCTTTCTGGCCGCGTGGGATCCGGTCGCCCGGGAGGAGCGCTGGCGGCACCGCTTCGAGCAGCGGGGCGTCTCCGGCGGTACGCTGACCACCGCCGGCAACCTGGTGTTCCACGGGAACGGGGGCGGGTCCTTCAACGCCTATCGCGCGGACGACGGCGAGATGCTGTGGGAATACCCGCTCGCGCCCGGCTTCGCCAATCCCGTGACGTACATGCTGGACGGCCGGCAATACGTCTCGGTGGTGACCGGCCGGGGCGGCAGCTACGCGCCGGGCCGGGTCTACACCTTCGCGCTGGACGCGGACCTGCCCGCGCCGTCGATGGAGCCGCAGGCGCCCCCGCCGCCTCCCCCGGTCGAGCCGCCTCCCGACGGGTTCCTGGGCGGCATGGGTGGAGCGGAGCTGCCGGATCTGCCCGGGAGCGATCTGGCGCGCGAAGCCTGCACGCGGTGCCACTCGGCCGACCGGATCATCAACAACCGCCGCAGCGCCGAAGAGTGGCGGCTGTTCGTGGGCGAGAAGTACGCCCGCGGCTTCATCAACGCGACCACGCCGGAGCAGCGCGCGGCGATCGTCGACTACATGACACGCGCCCTCCCGAGAGGTTGAGGGAGCGGGACAGGAGGTAGGACCCATGCGTTGTTCGTTCGTGACTCATGCCCTGTTCGCCGCGGCGCTGTTCGCCGTTCTCCCGGGCCAGCCGGCCGCAGCCCGGCAGGGCAACGACACCATAAGGGCCCGCGACGGAACCCCCATTCCGGTGATCCCGCGCGCGCCCGAGGGGATGGCCGAAGGCGCCGTCTGGATCCCGCCGATGCCGCCTCTGGAGGCGACCCTGCCTCCGGAGGGCTGGGAACCGGTCGGATACGAGCAGCCGCCCATGCCCTATATCCTGCTCCGGCTCCCGAGAACCAACATCACGCGGGCAGGATTCCCGGCCATCGACTTCCACGTGCACGCCGGCGAACTCACCACCTCCGAGGCGTACGAGAGCATGGTCGCCCTCATGGACTCCATCGGCATGGGCGCGATCATCAACCTGAACGGCGGCACCGGGGCCCACCTCGACTCCACGCTGGCGGCGGGGCAGGCGTACCGGGACCGGGTCGTGAACTTCGTCACCCTGAACCTCGACGGCATCAACGAGCCCGGCTGGTCAGAGTGGATGGCCGGGGAGCTGGAACGCGGCTTTCTGGCCGGCGCCGGCGGCCTGAAGGTGTCCAAGGCACTGGGCCAGGGCGCGCGCAACCCGGACGGCAGCTTCATCCAGGCCGACGATCCGCGCCTCGATGCCGTGTGGGCGATGGCCGCGAAGCACGACAAGCCGATCATGATTCACACCAGCGACTCGGTCGGACGCTTCTATCCCATCGGTCCTCTCAACGAGCGCTACGAGGCCGGCCTGTGGCGGCATCCGGGGGACAAGAGCGGCAATCTCTACGAGTCGGGCCCGCCCCGCGAGGTGATCGAGGTCGCGCGCGAGAGGATGCTCGCCAAGCATCCGCGCACGCGCTTCGTGCTCGGGCATATGGCGATGCTCTACTACGACCCGGGGAGGCTCGGAACGCTGCTGGACACCTATCCGAACGCCGACCTGGAGACATCCGCCGCGATTCAGGACCTGGGCCGCGCGCCCCGCCTGTGGAGAGAGTTCTTCCTCAAGTACCAGGACCGCATCCTCTTCGGCACCGACGGCAACCGGCGCCGCACGATCGACGACTTCTGGACCCCGCACTGGCGCTTCCTGGAGACGTTCGACGAGCACTTCTTTCATCCGGCCCAGGTCCGCACCCCCGGCGGCTCGCCGGGCCACGGGCGCTACAACATCTACGGGATCGGCCTTCCGGACGAAGTGCTGCGCAAGATCTACTTCGAGAACGCGCTCCGGCATCTTCCCTACATGCGCGATTCCATCGAGCGTCAGCTCGCAGAGCGGGGCGGGTGAGTTCGGGCGGGGAGACCGATCCGTTCGACCTCACCGGCAGGGTGGCGGTGGTGTGCGGCGGCTACGGCGTGCTGGGCGGAGCGATCGCCGCGGAGCTGGGGCGTGCGGGGTCGCGGGTTGCGGTGCTGGGCCGCCGCCGCGAGCAGGCTGAAGCGAAGGCTGCCGGGATCGGTGGAGCCATCGCGCTGGAGGCGGACGTGCTGGACGAAGAGGCGCTTCGCCGGGCACGTCGCGAGCTCCTGGACCGGTGGGGAGCGGTGGATGTGCTGGTCAACGCCGCGGGGGGGAACATGAAGCGTGCGCGCAGCGACGAGGGGAGCATTTTCGCGGTTCCCGCAGATGCCTTCGACGAGGCCCTCCGCCTGAACCTCCACGGCTCGGTCGTACCGTCCATGGTCTTCGGTGAGGCGATGGCCGCTCGGGGCGCCGGCTGCATCGTGAACATCTCGTCGATGGCGGCGCTTCGGGTTCTCACGGGCGTCATGGCCTACTCGGCCGCCAAGGCCGCCATCGAGAACTTCACGCGCTGGATGGCGGTCGAACTGTCCCGCCGGCACGGGGACGGTCTCCGAGTCAATGCGGTCGCGCCCGGCTTCTTCCTGGCGGAGCAGAACCGGGCCGTGCTGGTGAAGCCTGACGGGAGCTACACCGCGCGGGCCAGGCGCATCATCGAACACACCCCGATGGGGCGGCTGGGGAGGCCCGCGGAGGTGGCGGGGGTAGTCCGCTGGCTTGCGAGCGACGCCGCGTCGTTCGTCACCGGCGCCGTGATCCCCGTCGACGGGGGCTTCAGCGCCTTCAGCGGCATCTGAGGCGCCCATGCTGATGAGCTTCCGCTGGTTCGGTCCCGGGGATTCGGTGAGCCTGTCGCGGATTCGCCAGATCCCCGGCGTCGAGGGGGTGGTCAGCGCGCTGCACGACATCCCCGCGGGGGAAGCGTGGCCGCGGGACGAGCTGAGCCGGCTGGGCGAGGCGATCGACGACGCGGGGCTCCGCTTCGCGGTGGTGGAGAGCATTCCCGTCCACGACGACATCAAGCTGGGGCGGCCCTCGAGGGATCGGTTCATCGAGCGTTACTGCGAGAGCGTGCGCGCCGTGGGCGAGATCGGCGTGCCGGTCATCTGCTACAACTTCATGCCCGTGCTCGACTGGACCCGCACGAGCATCGACAAGCGGCTGGCGGACGGGTCGGCCACGCTCGCGTACGACCCGGAGGAGCTGGCCGCGCTTGATCCCGCGCGGGGCCCGGCCGCGCTTCCGGCGTGGTCGCCCGTCCAGCCCGAACGGCTTTCCGAGCTGCTCGCCGCCTTCCGCGCGATGGAAGAGGAGCAGCTCTGGGAGAACCTGGGGTACTTCCTGGAGGCCGTGGTACCCGTGGCGGAGGAGTCCGGTGTGCTGATGGCGATGCATCCGGACGATCCGCCGTGGTCCGTCTTCGGGCTGCCGCGCGTCGTCACAGATGGTCCGGCGCTCGAGCGGCTGCTGGGGCTGGTGGATCGGCCCGCCAACGGGATCACCTTCTGCACCGGCTCCCTGGGCGCCCGTCCCGACAACGACCTGCCCGCGATCATCCGCCGCCTGGGTTCGAGGATCCACTTCGCGCATTGCCGCAACGTCCGCGTGACCGGCGATCGGCGCTTCCACGAGAGTCCCCACCCGTCGCGGCTGGGGGATGTCGACCTGCTGGAGGTGGTCCGCGCGCTGCGCGAGGTGGAGTTTGCCGGGCCGATGCGCCCCGACCACGGACGCATGATCTGGGGCGAGACGGGCCAGCCGGGCTACGGCCTGTACGATCGAGCGCTCGGGGCGATGTACCTGCAGGGGCTGTGGGAAGGGGTGGAAGGGATGGCGGTCCGCGAGAAGCGTGGATCGCGATGACGTCCCTGAACGAACGGATCGGCCGGCTGGGCGTGGTCCCCGTGGTCGTCATCCGCGACCCGCGCCGCGCGGTGCCGCTGGCGCGCGCACTGGCCGAGGGCGGCCTTCCGTGCGCCGAGATCACGTTCAGGACTTCCGGGGCCGCGGAGGCGCTGCGCCGCATCGCGGCGGAGGTCCCCGACGTCCTGCCGGGCGCCGGCACCGTCCTCACACCCGGGCAGGCGGAGGCCGCGAGGGAGGCGGGGGCGCGATTCGTGGTCTCCCCGGGCTTCGATGCCCGCGTGGTCGACTATTGCCGGGCGCACGAACTCCCCGTCTATCCCGGCGTATGCACGCCCACCGAGATTCAGAGCGCCCTCGAGGCGGGGCTCGACGTGCTGAAGTTCTTTCCCGCCGGGCCCCTCGGAGGAGCGTCCTTCCTCAAGGCGATCTCGGCGCCTTTCCCCGGCCTGAGGTTCATCCCCACCGGAGGAGTGAAGCGCGAGCACCTCCCCGGTTACCTCAAGCTCGATCGGGTGCTGGCGTGCGGCGGTTCCTGGCTCGCGCCGCCCGCGTCGATCGACGCGGGCGCCTTCGACCGGATCCGCGACGAGGCCGCGCGGACCGTCGCCGTCGTCCGGAGAGAGCGCCCATGACCTCCCCCATGCGCATCGTGACCTTCGGCGAGCTCATGCTGCGGCTCCGGGCCCCGGGACGCGAGCGGTTGCTCCAGAGCCCGCGTCTCGAGGCGACCTTCGGCGGGGCCGAGAGCAACGTGGCGGTCTCGCTCACCAACTTCGGGCTGGACGCGGCCTTCTGCACGGTCCTGCCCGCGAACCCGATCGCCGATGCGGCCATCGGCGAACTGCGCCGCTTCGGCGTGGACACCCGGCACATCCGGCGGGGAGGTGAGCGCATGGGCATCTACTACCTGGAGACGGGAGCGAACCAGCGGCCCAGCCGGGTGGTCTACGACCGCGCGAACTCGTCCATCGCCTGCGCCGGCCGAGGCGACTTTGACTGGGATGCCGTCTTGGAGGGTGCGGACTGGTTCCACATCACCGGCATCACGCCGGCGCTCAGCTCCGCCGCCGCCGAACTCTCCCTGCAGGCGGTCCGCCGGGCGAGAGAGCGGGGGGTGACCGTCTCGTGCGACTACAACTACCGGAGCAAGCTCTGGAAGTACGGGAAAACCGCCCCGGAGGTGATGCGCGAGCTGGTGGCGCACGTGCAGATCGGCATCGCGAACGAGGAGGACTGCCAGCGCTCGCTCGGGATCGCATCGAACGTGGACGTAGAGGCCGGCGCCCTGGATCATGAGCGCTACCGGGTGCTGGCCGAGCGGGTGCTGGCCGCCTTTCCGAACCTGGAGAAGCAGGTCATCACCCTGCGCGAGAGCCGGAGCGCCGACGACAACACCTGGGGCGCCTGCCTGCACGACGGCCGGGACTTCATGGTGAGCGGCAGATACGAGGTGCCGGACATCGTCGACCGCGTCGGAACCGGCGACGCCTTCGCCGCGGGGTTCATCTACGGTCTCGCGACCCATGCGGACGACCGCAGCGCTTTGGAGTTCGCGACGGCGGCCGGGTGCCTGAAGCACTCGGTCCCGGGCGACTTCCACCGGGTGGGCGTGACCGAAGTCGAGGCTCTCATGAGTGGGGGTGCCAGCGGGCGCGTGCAGCGGTAACGATCCAGAGTGTGCCGCCCGGGTCAGTGATTCCGTGCTCGGCTCGACGCCGCCAGCACCCCCGCCAGCCCCAGGCCGATCCAGAACGCGGATAATGCCGTCCACATCTTCACGTTCGGCAGGAGCGTCCACACCTCCCTCCCACCGCTCATCCCCCATGCGAACGAGCCTCCACCGATGTACCAGGCAACGAAGTCGCTGACCCGCTGAATCCAGTCGATGTCCCGGAAGTCGGCGATGCCCAGCACGACCCCGCCCGCGACCCACAGCCCGGCGGCCCAGAACAGCGGGCGGCGTGTGGCGAGCACAAGGGTGCTGGCAAGCAGGTAGGCTGCGGTCGCCGAGGTGAACGGGAGTGCCCACTCCCACCACGGAGTGGTCCAGTTCACCGATTGCACGGCACCCGGCGTGCCCGCGGTGGCTCCCGCCGGGTCGAGGACAAGCAGGCGAACCTCGTCGACCCCCAGGGACCCGCCGCTCGCCAGCGTCGTGAGCGTGACCCAAACGAGAGCCGCACCCAGGATCGCCATGAGCCAGACCCATCCGGCCGCGACCTTGAGAAGCGCGTGTCTCCGGTGATCGACGGGCATCGACCACAGCGGGGTGTCGCCGAACCGCCGCTCGCCCTTCCACACCACGAGCGGAAGCAGCAGGGCGCCGAGCACGCCGAAGAAGCCCCAGGGCGGCTCCCCGGGATCGAAGACGAGTTCACCGATCTCCCCATCGACCATCGCCTGCAGGACAGGCATTCTGCTGAAGGCGATGAGGGCCACCGAGCCGAGCGCCAGCGCCAGGGCTGCCAGGGCGCCCTCGCGGCGGATCGCGAGCCCGACCACGCGAAGCTGTTCGCCCCACACCGCCTTCATTGCGGGTATGCGGCCTGCGGTCGAGTCCGTCATGTTGCCTCCCTTTCGGAGAGTAGAGCCAGCGCTGCTTCGTCCACCGACAGGGGAGCGACTTCCCGCACCGCCGCGCCCGCCTGCGACAGGCCGCGCGTAACGGCGTCACGGTCGCCCCACACCGTCCATTCGATCGCGCGGGCCGCGTCGCTGCGCCTGACCACGCGCCCCGCCAACTCGCCGGGTCCCCTCCAGCCTTCGGGAACATCCGCCCAGTAGCGCAACAGGCCCCCGTACAACTCGTCGCGCGGCAGTTGGCCCAGGAGCCGTCCCTCCGATAGCACGCCCACGTGATCCACCAAGGGCTCCACCTCGTAGACCCGGTGCGTGGAGATCACAACGGTGGTCGGAGAATCGGCGAGGTGTTCGCTGAGGATGCTCAAGGTCTCGTCGCGCACCACATGGTCCAGGCCGTCGGTCGGCTCGTCCAGAAGGAGCAGCGGCGGCCTGTGCGCCAGTGCCAGAACGAGCTGCACGCGTCGGCTCTCACCCTTCGACAGCGTGTGGCACTTGCGTCGGGGATCGATCCCGTACCTGGCCCTCAATCCGCGGGCATACTCCGCGTCCCAGGACGGGTGGTAGACCGCCTGGTGCTCCAGCAGCCGGCCCACCGTCATCCAGGCGTAGCCGACCCGGTAGTCCTCAGGTACATAGCCGATACCCGCGCGCACTTCGGCTCCCCGGTCGGCCGGGTCCCGCCCCAGCACGCTGACCGCTCCGTCCTGGTATCGCACGAGACCCATGAGGGTCCGAATCAGCGTGCTCTTGCCCGCGCCGTTGGGACCCACGAGCACGTATACGGACCCTTCCGGAACCTGCAGATCCAGGCCGTCCAGAGCGCGTGTAGAACCGAACTGCTTCGCCAGCCCCCGTGTCGTCACCGCGAATGGACCGTTCCCGAGGTCGATGGGAAGCGCCGCGGTAGCTGTGTCCGTCATCGTCCGTCCTCCTTCCTTCCGTCACCATGAGCATCTCCACCCTCCACCTCCCGCAGCGCCGTCATCAGATCGGCCAGCGCGAGTCCGTTCCGCGAGGCGTCAGCCAGGGCCCGCCTCGCCACCTCCCTCGCAAGGCGCGGCCGCTCCTTTTCCTCCGGCCGCACCCCCGGCGCCACGAACGTGCCCTTCCCGTGCCGCACCTGTACCACGCCGTCGCGCTCGAGCGCCGCATACGCCTGCGATACGGTCCGCGGATTCACGCGGAGACTCGAGGAGAGATCGCGCACCGAAGGGAGCGGATCCTCGGGACGGAGACTTCCCCGAACGAGACCGCTGCGCACCGCGTCCATGATCTGGACGTACAGCGGTCGGCCGTCGGCGTGGCTGAGTCTGATCTTCATGGCGCCTCAACTGTTGTAGTCATGTACTACAGATGCAACAGTAGGGGAAGCGGCCGAGCGAGTCAAGGGACCAGGGAAGACGGGAGATCGATCATCACCATTTCCTCGATGGCCACTCCGCGGTGGGCCTGCAGGACCTTGCCGTCTACAGCCCATCCTCGCCAGGCTTTCCCAAGGGGCAGCTGTCGTAGTGGAGCCAAGTGATCTGCACACACGAAGGGGGCCGAATGAGCAACCTGGCGCTCACCGGGGACGGGGAGACGGACATCGTCGCAACGCGCCGTTTCAAGGCCTCGCCCGAGGCGCTCTACCGCGCGCACACCGACCCGGAGCTCATCCGGCAGTGGGTGCTCGGGCCGCCTGGATGGTCAATGACGGTGTGCGTGAACGAGGCCAGGCCCGGGGGGCGTATCCATTACGAATGGCAGCATGAAGATGGCCAGCGGTTCGGGATCACGGGTGAGATGCTCGAGATCGAGCCCGGCGCGCGCATCGTCCACAGCGAGCGGATGGAGCTGGACGACGCGACGGCCGAATACCGCGTTGAGACCCGGTTCGAAGCCGACGGCGAAGGCGCTCTCCTGACAATGCGCATGGTCTTCGCCGATGAGGCGACCCGAGAGACGATGATCGAAACCGGGATGGAGCAGGGCATGGAGGCAAGCTACGCCCGCGTCGATCCGCTGTTCACGAGCCCCGGCGGCCAATGAGCCCTGAACACCCACTACCGGTAGTGGGATGCCCCTACCGGTAGTGGGTATGCCTGCCGCGGGAGGATCGCGGCCCAGCTAGCGCCAACTGTTGACGATGTCCTCGGCGATGCGGCCCAGCGTGGACTCCAGCTCGATGAAGTCGCCCGTGTTCTGGTTGGTGAAGACCGCGATCACGGTGGGTCCGCCTTCGTAGTACAGGATCCCCACGTCGTTGCCGGCATAGGGCGGCCAGTCGCCGGTCTTGTGGGCCACGGAGGCGCGGAAACGGATATAGCGGGGCAGGCGCGTGCTGTAGAACTGGCGCTCCAGGATGCGGATCATTTCGTCGCTCGACGCGCGCGACGCCACCTCGGCGTTGTGGATCTGCGCCAGCAGGCCCGCGATCTCGCGGGCGGTGATGCTGCCCAGCCATTCCTCCGGGTCGCCCTCGAAGCGGAAGGTGCGCGCGGACGCCTCGGGGTCGGAGGGGAAGCCGCGCTCGAAGACCTCGCGGTGGGACAGCGCCTCGTTGGCGGGGTCGGCCATGACCCACACCCGGCGGAAGAGATCGCCGATGGTGGCGCGCAGGCGGGTCTGCTCGTAGCCAAGTTCCGACAGCATTTCGTTGACGCGCTCCTGGCCGAGGCGCGCGATCATGATGTCGGTGGCGGTGTTGTCGCTGGTGATGATCATCTGGGTGATCAGGTCGCGCCAGGTCGGCTCCAACCCGGGCGCGAAGGTCTGGAGCAGGCCGCTTCCCCGGCGCAGATCCTCGGGCCGGATGCGGTAGCGCTCATCGAGGTCGAGCCTGCCCGCCTCCGCGTCGCGGTACGCGAGCACCATGACCGGGATCTTGATGACGCTGAGCGCGTTCATCGGCTCGTCGGCGCGGATGGCGATTTCGCGGCCCGACGGCAGGTGCCGGGCGAAGAGCGAGGTGCGGGCCGGGAGGCCGTCGAGCCGGGCCGTTACGCGCGCGGCGAGCCCGGAGGCGTCGCCGGTGGTGGCCTGGACGGATTCAATCGCGGACAGGCCGATTCCCGCTCCGCCGGCGGTGCCATCTGCGGCGGATGAGCCTCCGGGGGCGGATCCATCACCGCATGCGGCCAGGAGCGCCAATAGCGAGGCAAGCGTCACGGCTTGGGGGCTGAGCCTCGCGCGGTCCATCAGTCCGCCTCGAAGCCGTTGCGCTTGTGGCTGCCGTCGCAGAAAGGCTTGTTCGCCGAGCCCCCGCAGCGGCAAAGGAAGGTCGCCTTGCCGGGACGCGTCGCGATGGGGTCTCCCGCGTCGTTCTGGAGTTCGATTTCGCCATCGATTCGACAGGGTCCGTTCCTGATGACGCGGATGGTCACTTGTGACATTCGTTTCCTCACTGGATTGGGGGGAGATTCAGCCACGCATGTATGGCCGCCGTCCGGGTGCTAGATTTGTCACCATTGAGCGCGAATGACAACCCGGAGCGATGGAAGCGCCATGAGTCACGTGAAGCGCAGGCCCTCGGCGGCCGTGGATATCGGTGGAGTCATGGTCGGCGGGGATCACCCGGTCGTCGTGCAGTCGATGACCAACACCGACACCGCCGACGCCGCGGCCACCGCCGCGCAGGTCGCCGCCCTGGCCGCCGCCGGGAGCGAGCTGGTGCGGATCACGGTCAACCACCACCCGGCCGCCCGCGCGGTCCCCGAGATCGTGGCGCGCCTGCGCGACCAGGGCGTGGAGGTGCCGATCGTGGGCGACTTCCACTACAACGGGCACATCCTGCTCGCCGAGCATCCGGCGTGTGCGCGCGCCCTCGCCAAGTACCGCATCAACCCCGGCAACGTCGGCGCCAAGCGGCGCGACGAGAACTTCAGCAGCATCATCCGGCTGGCCATCGAATACGACAAGCCTGTGCGCATCGGCGTCAACTGGGGCTCGCTGGACCGGCGGCTGCTGACCGAGCTCATGGACGAGAACGCGAAGCGCGCGCGGCCCCGTGACGCCGGAGAGGTGGTCCTGGATGCGATGGTGGAGAGCGGAATGCGCTCCTCCGTCCTCGCCGAGGAGGTCGGGCTGGGCCACGACCGCATCGTGATAAGCGCGAAGGTCTCCAAGGTGCAGGACCTTGTGACCGTTTATCGCAAGCTGGCGCCCCTGAGCGACTACGCGCTTCACCTCGGGCTGACGGAAGCCGGCATGGGCATTCCGGGCATCGTAGCCAGCGCCGCGGGGCTGGCCCCGCTGCTGCTCGAGGGGATCGGCGACACCATCCGCGTCTCGCTGACGCCCCGTCCGGGTGGGGACCGAACCGAGGAAGTGCAAGTCGCGAAGCAGATCCTGCAGTCGCTCGAGATCCGCAACTTCGAGCCCCAGGTCACCTCATGTCCGGGATGCGGACGGACCACCAGCGTTTTCTTCCAGGAGCTCGCGGAGGACATCCAGGGCTATCTGCGCGCGCAGATGCCGGTCTGGAAGTCGATGCATCCCGGGGTCGAGGAGATGCGCGTCGCGGTCATGGGCTGCGTGGTGAACGGTCCCGGGGAGTCGAAGCACGCCGATATCGGCATCTCGCTGCCCGGCACCTTCGAGGAGCCCAAGGCCCCGGTCTACGTGGACGGAGCCCACTACTGCACGCTCAAGGGCGAAGGCCTGGCGGACGAGTTCAAGGAGATCGTGGACGACTACGTGCGTCGCCGGTACGGGATGAAGGAGACGGCGGGCGCGGGCGCGGGCGCCTGAGCCGGAGGCGGGGCGGAGGCTACGGGCTCGACAGATGCGTTTCGCATTCGCGCACACCCTCCTCGACACCGGCGGCTCGGTACAGCTTCGCGGCCCTGCGCCACAGGTGCCGCGCCCCTTCAGCGTCGCCGAGTTCCTCCCTGAGCAGGGCCATGGGCCGAAGGGCGTTGGCGTGGTCCAGGGGATGAGCCGTCCCGTCGCGATCGTACAGGTCAAGCGCCTCCTCGTAGCACAGTCCCGCTGAATCGAGCCGGCCAAGGCGCTGGTTCACCTGGCCAAGGTGCCGTACCGCGTGTGCGAGGCGCAGCGGATCACCGGCATCCCGCGCGGCCGCGACCGACTCCTCGAACAGAGTCCGGGCCTTGTCCGGGTGGCCCAGGTCCAGCGCGACGTGGCCGAGCTTGCCCAGCGCGGCGGACAGCTCCTTGCTCGCACCTGCCTGCCGGGAGATCTCGCAGGCCCTGACGAGGTCGGCCTCGATCCGTGCCATGAGGACACCCAGGTCCGCCTCGTCGGCCGGTGGCGATTGCAGCGCCTCCCAGCGCGATCGCCACGCCTTCACGATGAGTGCCCGCGCGTGCTTCTCCGCCCCGCTCACCGCCTGGAGCCGCCCGAAATGCCGGCTATGGCCGGATCGTCGTGTGCGGTGGATCTGTTCATGTTGACGCGTCCTCCTTCGAGCCCGTACGAACCGGGCGGCGGGGCCCAAGGGCCATCGCTGGTGGCGTCGAGGCGCGTGCGCACGGCCCGCCATCCCATCTCGGCGTCGGGCACCATCAGGATGTCCCACACTTCGCGGCGGATCAGGCCGTTGGTGCCGGCCCCGTCGATCAGACGAACCACGCGCATCGAGAGCCGTCCGCCGGCGATGGGTTCGGGCATGACGAGCTGGTAGAGCACGCCCGCGTCCCGGATGCGGCAACCCTCGGGGGACGGGAAGTCGGGGCAGAGCAGCACGTCCTCGACCGCGGCGACCTCGACGTAGCCGAGCTGCTCCAGCGCGCTCCGGTTCTCGTCGTCCAGCAGGGCGCGGCCGGTGGCGCCGGGTGGGCGCCCGACCTGTTCGGCGAAGAAGGTGGGCTGCTCGCCCGGCGGGAGCACGTCGAAAATGACCTCGACGGCCTTGCGGTTGGCTCGTTGCGCCGAAAGCGCAGGAGGCGCGAGGGCGATCAGCGTCGTCATCGCGGCCACCGCGAAGGCGGCCGACCGTGCTGTTCGCCTCCGGCGCCCCGGATACCACACCGCCGGGTCTGGTCGCCTCGTCCGTCCGGTAGGCACTCGTTTGCGCATCACCGGCCTCACCGGCTACCCGGCGCGGCAGCGGTCTGGCCGGCGGGCGCGGGATCGGCCTCTCCTGCGGCCAGCGTCTCCAGCGCGCGCCCGATGCGGTCGAGGGAGACGGGCTTCCCGAGGTGGTACAGCACGTCGAAGATGCCGGGGCTCGCGGCCTGGCCGGTGAGCGCCACCCGGAGCGGATGGATCAGGCGCCCCGCGCCCACGCCGAACTCCTCGGCGAGACTCCGGAGCGAGCTCTCCAGCGGCTCGGGCTGCCACTCGCAGTGCTCGAACCTCCGGCGGAGGGCGTTCAGATACTCCTCTACCTGCGCTCGGCGCTTCCAGTGCTTGCGTACAGCCTTGGGTTCGTAAGAGATCTCGCCCGGCAGGTAGAGCAACACGTTGCGGGCCAGCGCGTCCAGGCTGCGCGCCCGCGTGCGCAGCAGGTCGAGCAGGCCTTCGTACCAGCCCGGCCGGTCCTTGATCGTCGCATCCGCTGCCTGCGGGAGCTGCGCCTTCACGAGCGACCCCAGCCGGGCGAGATCCATGCGCGACAGGTGGCGGCCGTTGAGCCAGGCGAGCTTGTCGGCGTCGAACACCGAGCCCTTGCGCAGGATGCGCTTGAGCGAGAAGCGCCGGACGATCTCGTCCAGCTCCATCACCTCGCGGTCGTCGCCGGGGGACCAGCCGAGCAGGGCCAGGAAGTTGACCATCGCCTCCGGCAGAATGTCGCGCCGATACTCGGCGATATCGGTGGCGCCGTGGCGCTTGGAGAGGCGCTTGCCGTCCCGTCCCAGGATGAGCGGCACGTGGCCGAAGCGCGGCACCGGGAAGCCCAGGGCCCGCGCCAGAAGGATCTGCTTGGGCGTATTGGACAGGTGGTCGTCGCCCCGGAGCACCATGTCGATGCGCGCGTGGGCATCGTCGCAGACCACCGCGAGGTTGTAGGTCGGGCTGCCGTCGGCGCGCAGAATGACCAGGTCGTCGATGTCCCGGTTGCGGAAGCGCATGCGGCCGTGGACGGCGTCCTCCCATTCGGTCGAGCCCTCCGGGACGAGGAAGCGCATCGCGTGCGGTTCGCCCGCCGCGGCGCGCTCTTCGGCTTCGCCGGGCGCCAGCGCCTCCGCCCGCCGCCGGGCCGCCCGGGTGGCCTCGCCCGCCAGGACGGCGATGTTGGCGCGGTCGCGGGCGAGTTCTTCGGGCGTGGAGAAGTCCCGGTACGCATGCCCGCCGGCCAGCAGCTTGCGGCCGGCGGCCGTGTGCTCGCCCACCCGGTCGCTCTGGAAGAAGGGCCCCTCGTCCCAGTCGATGCCGAGCCACTCCAGCCCGTGCAGAATGGCCCCGGTCATCGCCTCGCTCGAGCGGGCGCGGTCGGTGTCTTCGATGCGCAGCACGAAGGTCCCGCCGCTCCGGCGCGCGAGCAGCCAGTTGAAAAGCGCGGTGCGGGCGCCGCCGACATGCAGAAACCCCGTCGGCGACGGAGCGAAGCGAACGCGCACGGATCAGGCGGCCGGCGCCCGCGCGGCCACCTGCCCGGCTCGTGCGCCCCGGCCCTCGATGAGCAGGTAGATGGCCGGGGTGGTGGCCAGCACGAAGACCGTGGACGACAGCAGCCCGCCGATGAGCGCGTAGCCGAGCGCGTTCCAGATGGTGGAGTCGGCCGTCTCGGAGAAAAGCACCAGCGGGAGCAGCCCGAGCACCGTGGTGGCGGTGGTCATCAGGATCGGCCGCACCCGCTCGAGGGTGCCGGCGAGAATGGCAGCATGCAGATCACCCCCGGATTCGCGCCGCACGCGGTTGATGTTGTCCACCAGCAGGATCGCGTTGTTGACCACGATGCCGCCCATCATGATGACCCCCACGTACGCCTCCCGGGTGAACGATGCGCCCGTGTAGAAGAACATCAGGAATACCCCGATCAGCGCCATCGGCACCGTGAGCAGGACGCACAGGGGCAGGCGCACCGACTCGAAGAGCGCGGCGGTCACCATGTAGATGAGGAGGATCGACACCGCCAGCACCGCGTAGATCTGGCGACGGTCCTCTTCGCTCCACCGGAATCCCTGATCCTCTTCGATCACGTAGCCGACCGGGAGTTCGGTGGACTCGACGATGCCGTCGTAGTACTGGTCGCCCAGCCGGCGCGGACCCGCGAACTCGTACGCCACGGTGCGCTCGTACTGCTGGTCCTCGCGGCGGATCCAGGCGAGCACGTCCACGGGGGCGATCGAGACCACGTCGCCCAGACGGATGCCGGTGCCGGTTGAGGTGGCGATGATGGTTTCGAGCAACTCCTGCACATCGGTGTCGCGGTATCCCTCCAGCTTTACCTCGTAGCGCACCTCGTCGCCGCCGATCTTGAGTTGCGCCTCGCTGGTCTGGCCCCTGACGGCCGCGTTCATGCGCGCGACCAGCTCCTGCACCGACATGTCGTGGCGCGCCAGCTGGTCCCGTTCGATCTCGACCACGAACTCGGTCGCGCGCTCGCGGACGAATCGCCCGGCGGAGTTGGTGTCGATGGTGCGCACCCGCGGCACCCGTGCGAGCCGGTCGCCCAGATCTTCGGCGATCTCGCGCACCTGTTCGTAGTTGTACCCAAGTACTTTCATGGAATAGTTCGGCGAGGCGCCTCCGCCTCCGCCGTAGAATCCCAGGCCGCGGCCGATCACCCGCACCTCGGCCCCGGTGAAGCCCAGGCTGTGGCTGAACATCTGTTCCTTGATGGCCATCGGGATGCCGGTGTTCTCGAGCGAATCGGGGAAGTTGACGGTGATCTGCCCGTAGGTGCCGGTCACCCTCGACGTGAAGCGTTCCACCTCCGGAATCGCGGCCAGCCGTTCTTCGAACGAGCGAACCAGATTGTCGGTCCGCTCGAGGTCGGAGCCGCGCGGCAGCTCGATATTGATGAGGACGTAGGTGTCCAGGCCGCCCATTCCCCCGCCCCAGAGCACGCCCCGGGTGACGTGGTTCTCGAACAGATACCACGACCCGCCGAAGGCCAGCACCGCCACCGTCACCGCGAGCCAGGCACGGCGCAGGGTGAAGCCGATGATGGTGGAATAGAGGCGGGTATAGAGCGGCGTCTTCCGTCCGCGCCCGACCGGCGCACCTGCGGAGTGCGCGTCGCCCGGGTCGCCGGACTCGGGGACGGCCCCCGCGGCACGGGGCTGGCTTCGATGGGCTGCACTGGTCGCGGCTTCGTCCCTCCGCACCCGGGGCAGGACGCGCGCAGCCAGTGCCGGAATGAAGGTGAACGCCACCAGCAGCGAGGCCCCCAGCGTCAGCGCCACCACGATCGCCAGAGGCACGTAGAACACCCGCAGCTCCCCCTGCAGGTACACGAAGGGCACGAAGACGATGAGGGTGGTGGCAGTGGAGGTGAGGATCGGCAGCACCACTTGGCGGGCGCCCTCGGTTGCCGCACCCACGGCGTTCCGTCCCGCCTGCCAGCGGCGGAACACGCTCTCCAGAACCACGATGGCGTTGTCCACGATCAGACCGAACCCCATCGCCAGCCCCATGAGCGTGAGCAGGTTGAGGGTCATGCCCCCGAAGTAGATCAGATTCAGGGAGATCAGCACCGAGAACGCGATCGTCATGAAGACGACCCCCGCGAAGCGGAACGAGCGCAGGAAGAGGAGCAGCACCGAGAAAATGACAAATGCGGAGATGAGCGCCCTCGTGCGCAGATCGGTCAGCTGCTCCTTGATCTGCTCGCTCTCGTCGTAGTCGAGGATCAGGCTGGTTCCGGCGAGGCCCGCGCGTTGCAGTTGCGCCACCCGGGCCTTGACCGCGTCCGCCGCGCGCACCGTGTTGGCTCCGATCTCGCGGATCACCAGGAACGAGACCGAGGGCTGGGCGTTGATACGGTTGTAGGTTCGGGGTTCCTCGTAGCTGTCGCGCACATCCGCCACATCGGAGACGCGCACCAGTGTTCCGCCGTTCTCGAGCAGCACCGTATTCCGGATCTCGTCGGCGCGCGCAACGCGGTTCTGGATGGTGACCGACCATTCCTGATCGCCAGCCCGGACGGCCCCCGCCTCGCGCACAAGATCGAGGTCGTTGATCCGACGGTTGACCACACCCGGCGAAAGCCCGAGCGAGCTGACTCGATCCTCGTTGAGCTCGATCTCTATGAGGCGTTCGCGTCCTCCGCTCGCCTGCACCAGCGCCACGCCCTCGATCTGCGTGAGATCCGGCACCACCCGGTCGTCGAGATCGGCCCGGAGCGCCTCCAGCGTATAGGGGCCGGTGTAGGTGTAGCGCAGGAAGCCGCGCTGGCTGCGGGACTCGAACTCGGGCGGGACGTACGGCTGCACGAGAATCCGCTGTACGGCCGCGGGCAGCTCCTCCTCGAGGGCCGAAAGCCGCTCGGAGAGGTCAAGGCGCGCGAAGTCCATGTCCGTGTCACGGCTGAAGTGGACCTCGATGCTGGATGTTCCCGTTCCCTGGAATTCCCGGGAGAGGGAGATGACCTTCTCGACTCCCTTGACCTGCTGGACGGCGGCTTCTATGGGGGAGGTCAGGAACGCTTCCACCGTCTCCGGGGAGGCGCCGGGCCAGCGCGCTTCCACGTTGAGCCGCGGCAGTTGGGTTTCCGGCAGCAGTTCGATGGGGATATTGCGCCAGGCGCTGGCTCCCATGAGGGCGACCGCCAGGCAGCCCATGGCCACCGCCACCGGCCGCCGGATGCTCCCGGCGATCACCGCGCCACCTCCGCCGCCGGCGCGGGCACGATGCCGGAACGCCCGGAACCGCCGGCCGCGCTCACGGGAGCACCTCCGCCGCCCGGGCCGGGCGAGGCGCGCGAGCCCTCCCCCGCAACCGCGCGTGGCCGCTCTCGACCACCGAGTACACCACCGGCACCACGATGAGTGTGAGCGCGGTGGCCACAACCAGCCCCCCGATCACGGCGATGGCGAGCGGCGCGCGCAGGTCGGCCCCGCGCCCGATGCCCAGTGCCAGCGGCGTAAGCCCGCAGACGGTGGTCACCGTGGTCATGACGATGGGCCGCAGGCGGACTCTCCCGGCTTCCAGGATCGCCTCCCGCAACGCGGCGCCCCGGGCGCGTGCCTGATTGATGAACTCCACTTTCACGATCGCGTCGTTGACCACGATGCCCACCAGGATGA
>JAPPJO010000068.1 GCA_028820325.1 Gammaproteobacteria bacterium
ACGGGGTGTGCGCCACCGCGGCGGAGGCCTTCGAGATGTCCGAATGGGGCGCCGACGTGTATTTCACCGCCTCGCAGAAGGCGATGGGGCTTCCGCCCGGGCTGGCGCTTTTCGTCGCCGGCCCGCGCGCGATGGAGGCGAGCCGGACGCGCCGCACACCCTGCCCCCTGTACCTCGACTGGAACGTCTGGCTGCCCATCATGGAGACCCACGAGGCGGGCCGGATGAGCTACTTCGCCACCCCCGCGACCAACCTCGTCGTCGCGGCCGACGTCGCGCTCGACGAGATCCTGTCCGACCGGCTGGACGGGCTTGAGGGCGTAGACGCGCGCATCGAGCGCCATGCGCGCGTGGGCCGGGCCATGCGGGCGGCATGGGCGCACATGGAACTCGGTGTTGTCCCCGCCAGCGACGCCCACTGCGCGAATACCCTGAGTGCGGTCCGGTACCCGGCGGGCGTGGACGCCTCCTTGGTGGGCCGCATCGTCGAGCGGGGCGTGATCGTCGCGGCGGGACTGCATCCCGCCATGGCCGACCGGTACTTCCGCGTGGGGCACATGGGCTACGTGACCACCCGGCCGGACCTGCTGCGGCGCACCATCCGCGCCGTGGGCGACGCCCTGGGAGCGAGCGGGTGCACGGTCGACACGGCGGGTGCGGTCGATGCAGCCATGGAGGAGCTCGGGTCCCGCGCGGTCGCCGTGTAACCGCGCTCGCTACCCGATCCGGCAGCGCCCTCAGCCCCGGCCCAGGAACCCGACGCCCGCCAGAAGCCCCAGCAAGCACCCGGCTGCCACCACAAGCCTTCAGGACAGGAGACAAACCGTGGTCTACACCTCCCGAGTTCGCATCGAGCGCAAGGCGGGCCCGCTGCGCCATGCGCATCTGCCGGCCACGCCCGACCCCGTCCTGTTCGGGGTGCACAGCGAGATCGCCAGCCACTACGGCGTCGAGCCCGAAACGCCGGTGGCCACCACCCTCGACTACATCGTGGCGGCGGCCGGCGGCTGACTGACGGGAACCCTTGGCGGCGCGCTGGAGGCGCGCGGGATACCGGCTGGGCATGATCGCCTGACCTCCGAGGTCGTGGGAGGCATTGACAAGGAGGACGGCGTGCTCGTGATTCGCACCGTCCATGTGCGGTACCACCTGCGCATGGAGGCGGGGAAGGAGGACCGCGCGCGGCGGGCCCACGAGATCCATCACCCCTACTGCCCGGTCTACCGCACCCTGGTCGGGTGCATCGAGTTCTCCACCGAACTCGAAATCGAGATCGTGTCGTGAGCGGGGGGCAGGGGTTCGGGGAGGCCGGGTTTGGAGCGAAGCCGGCGAAAGCCCCGGGAAGGGCGCGCGCGCTGGAGTGGCCGGCTCTGGCTGGCGCGGAGCTCTCCCGCCGGCAGTTCGCGGCGCTGCTGGCCGCGGGCGGAGCATCCGCCTTCCTCCCCGGCTGCCGCTCCGATACCGGCGCCGTCGATCCCGAACTGGACACGGCGTGGTTCAAGGATCCCGATCCCTTCATCCGCCACGCCCTCAACCTGGAGAGCCGGCTCGAGCTCTTGGACGGGCTCATCACCCCCAACGACCTCTTCTTCGTACGCAACCATGCCCCGACCCCGGCAATCGCGGCGGGCGACTACCGGCTGCGCGTCACCGGCGACGGCATCGAACGGAGCATCGAGCTCGGCCTGGACGACCTGCGCGCGTTGCCGAGCCAGTCGGTGATCGCGTACCTGGAGTGCGCCGGCAACTGGCGAGGCTTCTACGCCCGCGTGCTGGGACAGGCGGCCGAGGGCACGCAGTGGGGCACGGGGGCGGTCGGATGCGCTGCGTGGTCGGGACTGTCGCTGGCGTCGGTGCTCGGGGCGGCCGGACTGCGGCCGGAGGCGGTGGCGGTTAACCTCGTGGGCCTCGACGACGGGGGTTTCAGCCGGCCCATGCCGGTGGACAAGGCGATGGACCCGGACACCCTGCTCGCCCTGTCGATGAACGGCGAATCGCTGCCTCCCGACCACGGGTTCCCCGTGCGCGGCGTGGTTCCCGGCTGGGCAGGAAGCAACAGCATCAAGTGGGTCGGGGAGATCCAGGTCTCCACCGAGCCGATCTGGGTGGGCGCGAACACCAGTTCGTACGTCCTGATCGGCCCGGACTGGCCGGCCGAGCAGTACGCGCCCGCCGACGGCGCCCCTGTGACGGCGCTCCCGGTGAAGAGCGCGCTGGCCCTTCCCTGGCCGGGGACGGTCCCGGCGGGGAGAACCCGGCTGCGCGGCTTTGCCTACTCGAACGACGGTCCCGTCGAGTCCGTGGAATGGAGCGCGGACGACGGCGCCACCTGGGCGCCCGCGCGCCTGATGGGACCGCGCCTGCGCTACGCCTGGACGCGCTTCGAGTTCGAGTGGCAGGCCTCGCCCGGCTCCTACACGCTGCGCACCCGCGCCACCGATGCGGCGGGCAACACCCAGCCCATGGAGAGCGTGTGGAACCAGAAGGGCTACCTGCTCAACCTGGCACTTCCGCACCCGGTGGAGGTGGCCTGAGTGGCAGACGGGCGACCTGTCGGGGCGCGGCCCAAGGTGACCGGCTTGTGCAGGATCGGGTCGGGATCGCGGTGACTGGCCGGAGGCGAACGATGGTGGCACTCGTCCTGGCCGGGGCCGCGGTTTCCGCCACCGCGCTGCCGGTCGGCTGTAGCGATGGCCCCGAGATCGACGGCGCCCTGGTATACGCCCAACGCTGCGCCTTCTGTCACGATGTGGAGGGCCAGGTCGGGGCCGAAATCACCGCGGCGACCCTGGCGTCCCGCGGCGACGAGGAGACGCTGACCCGCTATCTGCGCCTGGCGATGCCCTACGAGGCTCCGGGCACCATGACGGATGAGGAATACC
>JAPPJO010000035.1 GCA_028820325.1 Gammaproteobacteria bacterium
GCTTCCTCGGGTGCCACCACGAGAAGGTGGGCCGCGCCGTCCGCAAGCTCGTCGCGCAGGGCGTGGCCATCGAGGAGAAGCCGCCCGGCATCAAGGGTATCGGGCGGATATGCCGGATCCACGGTCGCCCGATCTACAGGGCGCTCGGCTTGGGAGACCGCCGCCGCCGGCGGATCACGTCGCCGGAGGTGGTGATGCGGCGCCTGCTCGGACTCGACTATGTGCTCGAACATCCCCGCCTGCCGTGGCTTCCCACCGAAGCCGACCGGGTGGCCGCCTTCGAGGCGCTCGGGATTGAGCGGGGGCTTCTTCCCCAACGGGTCTACCGGGGCGCACTCGGGGGTATACGGCGCTTCTTCCCGCTCGGGCTGCCCATCGCGCTGGATACGGAGCGCGCCGTCTTCGTCTACGCCGAACCGGGTTACGAGACCGCGACGGCGATCCGCTCGTGGGGCGCGAAGCACGGCGATCTCTGGAAGGGGCTCTGGGACCTCGGCCTCAAGATCGAGGTGGTGGCGGTCGTCCGGAGATGGAAGGAGTACGGGAGGACGAGCCGGGTGCTGGCCAACTGGTCGCGGTATCCGCGCCCGTCCGAAATCGACGAGGAGACCCGGCGCGACCTCGCCCGGATCGAGCAGGCCATCCTCGCGGGAGATGTCCGCACGCTCGACGAATACGGTGGCCTGAACGCCGCCTTGAAGCACGCCATCGCCCTTGAGAACCGGGCGCGCAGGCGGGCGGGCCGGGGGCTGACCGAGAGCGTCAAGACATGGAGTTCGGACCGGCTGGCGGGGGCTCGAATCTGGTGGGAGTCCTGATGCGCTGGGCCGTACCGGAGGTGTGCAAGAGACACAGAGGGTCGATGCACATCTTGGCGCTCCGGTGATGCGCACCACCCGGCCTGTTTATCCGCTGGCGCGGCAACGTCTTGCGGCTTCGCCGCGCGGTCGGCCGGGGCGCAGGAGCCGCTTGGGGCTTGGTGGGGAGCGACCCCAGGGGCACAGGTGCCCGGTTCGGGCGCGGGGCCGTGCGCGTTTTCACACGCTCGTCCCCGCCCCTTCTGGGGTCGCTCCCCCCAAGAATTATCCCTGCGGGAAGGCCAAACTCCACGCGGTCCGCGTTCCCGGACGACCTGGCCGGTCGGCGACCGGCGGCGGTCGCCGCTGCCCCGCCGACTTGCCGGATCGGATGTCTTCTCGCGATGGGGAGTCGGCGGGGTGACGGCCAGCCGGATTCGGCGCGTGAGCGCGTGCATCGTGTTCGGGGTTGTCGTTCTGCTGCTGATCGTGTTGGTGTCGTCCTCCGACCGGCAGGCGGTTCTGGACGACCGGGCGTCGGTCGAGCGCGAAGTGGTCGCGGCACTCCCTCCCGGCACGGGCGCATTGATCGAGCGGTTGCGGCGAACCAACCTGCTCAACGCGGACGAGATCCACGACCGGCTCGGTCTTGAGAGCGCGTCCCCCACGCGCGGCTTTCTGACGAAGAACCCGTACGAGCCGCCGTACCGCGAGTCCTGTCCGGCCTTGGCCGACCTCCGGTATCCGCTCCCTCCGCATCCACAGAGCTACGATTGGGACGAAGCGGCGGGAACGTTCTCCTTCAGAGGGCAGGAACCGGTCCTCGAATGGTACTCCTCGCTGGCGTCCGACACCGAGGTGTGCGCCGTCCGGTTCGCCGATTCCGCGCGCGTGGACTACCGGCTCCGCACCTTCCCCGACGCGGAGAGCGCGGTCGCGGAGGGTCACGTCGTCACCCACCGCCGCCACTGCGGCACCTGTTCGTCGCTGCGGGATCTCGCGGCCTACATGGCGAGACCGGATCTCACCTCGCCCGCGAGGACATGCGCGAGAAGGCTGACGGCCGGGGGCGTCAAGCGGTGCCTCATGGAGGAGATCGGCCTGTCGGAGCGTTGCGCCGAGACGTGGACATACAACGTGCTGCATACGAGGCGGCGCTGTGCCGGGGCCTGCATCGGGCATTACGGCCTGTGGAACGTGCTGACGAACGACATGGACGGCGCGCGCACGGACGAGGGCGGCAACCTGAATCCCTGTTTGGCCTGCGACGAACACGCCTCCGGCCCGGGCTTCCGGTTCGCGGCGGGACGCACGCGGCGCTCCTCGGGGCTGGTGTCGGCGATCCCCCGGACGGCGGGCGAGATGTACGCGGTCGATCACTGGCGCTACTTCAGGTAACGGACAGAGCCACCTCGAACGGCGGGGGCATCGGAGGCCCGGCGACATTGACCCTGCCTGACCGCTCGTCGAGTATTCATGGTCGAATACAAATCGAACAGCCTCCGACTCATCCGCGCCCACCGGGCGCGGACCCGCCTCCAGAAAGGGTAACGGACATGGGCAGCTTGCAGGATGCCGTGATGCAGTACGTGGAAGGCGAACTGAAGAAGGATCCCCGCGTGAAGAACGCCACCCTGTTCGCCGCTGCCCGCGAGATCGACGAGTCGGTCGGGGAACTGACGCTGCAACAGTTTCACGCCAAGTATCGGCTACCGGCGATCCGGAGCATAGCGCCCCAAGGGCGGCCCGCACGGAAGCCGAAAGCGGTTTCGACACCTGACCCCTCGCCAGCGTCATTGGGAGATGGTGCCGCCGTCATGGAGTACGTGGAGCGGACGCTCGAAGCGAACCCCGGAATCGCGAACGCGGACCTGTTCGCGGGTGCCCGCGAGATCGACCCCTCGGTCGGGCAACTCACGGGCCGGCAGTTCCACGCGAGATACCCCCTCCAAGTGAAGGCGCGGCTCGCAAGGGCCGCCGCGC
>JAPPJO010000095.1 GCA_028820325.1 Gammaproteobacteria bacterium
TTACGGCGTGGACTACCAGGGTATCTAATCCTGTTTGCTCCCCACGCTTTCGCTCATGAGCGTCAGAACTGGCCCAGCTAGCCGCCTTCGCCACCGGTGTTCTTCCTGATATCTACGCATTCCACCGCTACACCAAGAATTCCGCTAGCCTCTACCAGTCTCCAGTCCCCCAGTATCCGTCGCCAGTCCGGGGTTGAGCCCCGGAGTTTCACGGCGGACTTAAGGGACCGCCTGCGAGCGCTTTACGCCCAGTGATTCCGAACAACGCTTGCGCCCTCCGTCTTACCGCGGCTGCTGGCACGGAGTTAGCCGGCGCTTCCTCTGGGGGTACCGTCAACCGCGAACGCTGTTCACGCCCACGAAGTTCTTCCCCCCTGACAGTGGTTTACACCCCGAAGGGCTCCCTCCCACACGCGGCGTCGCTGCGTCAGCCTTGCGGCCATTGCGCAATATTCCCTACTGCTGCCTCCCGTAGGAGTCTGGGCCGTATCTCAGTCCCAATGTGGCGGGTCGTCCTCTCAGACCCACTACGCGTCATCGCCTTGGTGAGCCGTTACCTCACCAACAAGCTGATACGCCGCGACCCCCTCGCCTGGCGGGAGCTTGCAAGCAGAGGCCCCCTTTGGTCCGCATCCCATGCGGGACGCGGATATCATGCGGTATTAGCCCGGGTTTCCCCAGGTTGTCCCCCACCTGACGGCAGGTTGGTCACGTGTTACTCACCCGTTCGCCACTCGGTTCCAGGTGCAAGCACCTGGTCCTCGTTCGACTTGCATGTATTAGGCACGCCGCCAGCGTTCGTCCTGAGCCAGGATCAAACTCTCCGTAAAAAAAAGAAAGCTCGAACAGCTCCTAATCGAACGCCGATCTCGTAGATCGTCCGTTCGGAATCTACGTTGCTTGAACCCCTGTCCTCCTCGGGCAAGTGCCCGGGAAGACGACGCGGCAGGACGTAGCGCCTGCACGCGAAAGGGGCCCGCCTCACTTCCTCGAAACCCCAATTTTCAAAAAGCTCCGGCACCATGTACGGGCTGCCGGAATCATGGACTCCCGCAAGCGCGGCACCGCCGTCGCTTCGGGAGCGTACGATCGTAACCCCTCTTGCCAGGGGAGTCAACCCGCTTTCAGGGGTTGCCGGCGGGTTCGGATTCCGGGATCTCGCCTCCGCGAGCCGCGGCCAGGAGTTGCCGTTTCGCCCCGGCTGCGGGGACCATGTCTTCCGCCAGCGATGCGGTGGGTATTTCATGCGCTTCGACGCGGTGTCCCCGGCGCAGGGTCAGGTACGCTTCCATGGCACGGTAGGCCGGCAGCCCCACCGAGCGAAGGAAATCGGCCGTGCCCCGGTTGCGGTCGACGACCCGCTGCCAGAATTCCCGCGCATCCGGCCCCGGAAAGGGTGCGGAGTCCTTCTGCGACTCGTGCCTGAAGATCGCCTGCACCTTGGCCCGCAGTTCCCCCTCCGAGAGGGGGACCAGCACGGTGGCCTCGTTCACGGTCCACTCCTGCCAGGCCCCGCGGTAGAGCCATAGCCAGGGCGCTTCGCCGGTGTAGCGTTCCAGTGCCCGCTCCACGGCTTCCAGGCACATCCGATGGGTGCCGTGGGGGTCGGAGAGGTCACCCGCGGCAAACACCATCGACGGACGCACCTCCTCCAGCAGAGCGGCCACGATCGCGACATCGGCTTGCGTGATCGGGTTCTTTCTGACCGTTCCCGTCTGGTAGAAGGGCAGGTTCAGAAAGCGGGCGCAATCACTTGAGAGCCCCAGGGCCTGGATGCCGGCCACCGCCTCGCTCTCGCGGATGACGCGTTTCAGGTGCTGCACCACGACCGGGTCCCCCTCCCCGGGCTCCTTGAGCGCAAGTTCCCTCTCCACCCGGTGGAGAACGTCCCCCAGGGTCTCGCGGTCCCCGAGCTCGATGACGTCGGCGGTGCGTCGCATGAAGTCGAGATAGCGGCGGATCTCGTGGTCGAACACGGCGATGTTGCCCGAGGTCATGTACGCGACGGTCAGGCGATTGCCGTTCTCGGCCAGCTTGCGCAACAGCCCGCCCATGGAGATCACGTCGTCGTCGGGATGGGGCGAGAAGACGAGCATCCTCTGGCCGCGCGGCAAACGGCTCTTACCGCGGATCTTGGAGATCAGCGCGTTGAATACCTCGCCGTTGAGCGGTTCGGCCGACCCGTGCCGGGACACCAGCGACCCGAGGTGGTGCTCGCGGTAGTCGTCGGTGGAAAGGTGGAGGATCGGCTTGCCCGAGCGCCGGCTGAGCCAGACCACCGCCTCCACTTCGCGGTGCGGGGTCCATTCCACGTCGCTCACCAGCCAGGGCGTGCGGATGCGCGTCAGCTCGCCGGCGGCGGGCGGATCGAGGTACACCGTCGCGTGAGGATGCTGCTGCAGGAAGGTGGCGGCGACATCGGCGTGCACCTCCCCCTCGACGGCGCGTCGCACGATCTCGGCCTTGTGCTCCCCCGTCGCCAGCAGGATCACCTCGCGCGCCTCCAGAATGGTCTCCACCCCCATCGTGATCGCGCGGGAGGGCACGTTCTCCTCGCCGAAGAAGTCGCCGGCCGCGTCGGCCCGCGTTACGGCGTCGAGATACAGGCACCGCGTGCGCGACTCGCGCCGGGAACCCGGCTCGTTGAAGCCGATGTGTCCGCTGCGGCCGATTCCGAGAATCTGAAGGTCGATCCCCCCGGCCTCGCGAATGCGGCGTTCGAAGTCCAGGCAATGGTCCTCCACCTCGGCCTCGGCCAGATCGCCCCGGGGGATGTGGCGGTTTCCGGGCGGGATGTTGACGAAGTCGAAGAGGTGTTCCCGCATGTAGCGATGGTAGCTGTGCACGCTCCCTGGCCGCATCGGGAAGTACTCGTCGAGGTTGAACGCCACCACATTCGAGAAGTCCAGACCCTCTTCGCGGTGGAGGCGGATGAGCTCCCGGTAAACGCCGACGGGGGTGGAGCCGGTCGCCAGGCCGAGAACCGCATGCCGGCCTTCGCTACTGCGTTCGCGGATGAGAACCGCGATTCGCCCGGCAACCTCGGCGGCGAGGCTGTCGTGATCCGGCATGATGCGAACGGCGATCCGTTCGCGACGTGCCAAGCCGGCTCCGGGCATGGAATGCGCCTGCCTTGAGGGTGGTCGGCCCGGTTCCGACACCTGCGGAGATCCCTGCGGGGGCCAGAGGCCTGCTCCGCGAGCCTCGCCCGGGACAAGAAGCTAAGGTGAGCGACCGGACTTGAACCGGCGACCTCCAGGGCCACAACCTGGCGCTCTAACCACCTGAGCTACGCCCACCACATGAGAGGTCGGCGGGATCACGAGGGTCGCCGGCCTCACCGCTCTGATTCGAAGGGTGCCTCCCAAACGAGCGACGAAAGGTAATCCGGGGCCCGATGCGCGTAAACCACGGCGCGTACACGGGACCGGACCCTCGTCCACCCCGCTCGAGGCGGACGAGAACCCGGAAGCTGGACGCTCTCCGACCGCCTTTCGGCCGACGGAAAACAAGATGAGGCGCGCCCGCCAGGACTCGAACCTGGGACCTACGGATTAGAAGTCCGTTGCTCTATCCAGCTGAGCTACGGGCGCCTCTTTGGGAAAGGGGCGAGGCCCCTAGATCTTGACGACGTTCTCCGCCGCGGGGCCCTTCTGCCCCTGGACGATGTCGAATTCGACCCGTTCCCCTTCGGTCAACGAACGATACCCGTCGACCTGGATGGCCGAGTGGTGTACGAAGCAGTCCCGATCACTGCCTTCGGGCGTAATGAACCCGAAGCCCTTCGCATCATTGAACCACTTCACCGTACCGGTGGTACGCATCCCGCGCTCCTTGCCCGCGCTCACCCGCGGCCTGTTTGGTGGCCGCCGAGACCCGGAACATCCGGCCCCACGACGTCCAACTGCTCAAAATCGCCCCAATGTTACGGGCCGCTGCCGCCCGATGTCAACGTCCGTCGCGTCTTGGCGCGACGCAGGGGGAGTTGGTCATGGGAGCGACGGCTGGTGCCGGCGCCGGGAAAACCCCTGCGTCAGCTACGGGCCGGTCCAGGGACCGGCTTCACGGCATGCGGCAATGGCAGCAGCCTCGTGACGAAGAGATGAGAATTGATTATCATTATAGGTCAGGAACTCACTGTTTTCGCGCCCCAGTCGCCGATGTGACCACCATAAAGCACTTCCTCGCAACCGTCCCGTCCAACGCGCATCTGGCCTCCGGGTCACGACTCGCGGCGTGCGCCGCGGCCTGGTGTGGCGTGCACTGCGCGCTTACGCCGTTCCTGGTCGCGGCGGCACCCGCGCTCGCGCTCTCCGAGGGCGTCGAACGCGCGGTGTGGGCGGGTACGGTGTTGCTCGGCGCGGCCATGCTCGCGCTGGGCCCGGCCCGCAGGAACACTGCCGTGATCCTCGCGTTCGCCGGAGGGGCCGCGTTCTGGGCGGCATCCCTCGCCGGCTGGCTCGAACCGCTGCCCGAGACCGTGACATCGGCTGCCGGCAGCCTGGTCCTGGCAGGCGCGCTCGTGCAAAGTGCCAGGGTCTGCCAAACGGACTCGTGTGCGGTATGCGCCGACGAGGAGCACTCGGATCGCGGCGGCTGACGATGCAACGAGATACCCGTCAGCGCCGGGCGATCCGCCGCGTGTTCATGAGCGTCGGGCGCCCCCTTACGCCTGACGAAGTCCTCGAGCACGGCCAGCGGATCGTGCCGTCCCTCGGGCTGGCCACCGTCTACCGGAACGTGAAAGCCCTCGCGGATGACGGATGGTTGTCGCAAGTGGAGCTTCCCGGCGGCGGGCTTCGGTACGAGTTGGCCGAGCGTCCCCATCACCACCACTTCCTCTGCCGTTCCTGCGATCTGGCGTTCGACATCCACAGGTGTCCGGATGAAGTCGAGGAGCTGGCGCCCGAGGGCTTCGAGGTCGACGGCCACGAGTTGATTCTCTTTGGTCGCTGCGCGGAGTGCAGGTGAACCGGACTCTGAACCGTCGGCTCGGCGTGCTCCGCGAACTCGGAAACTGGAGGGCGTGCGGGTGCGGCGCGTCCGACGGCCCGATCCCGCCTCCGACCTCGCGGTAGCTCCAATCGGGGCGGCCGGATTCGAACCGGCGACCTCCTGCTCCCAAATCCCCCAAAACGCGATGTGAAATCGCGGCAAGAAATCTCCTAAGTTCAACTGGGAGTGCACGATCTGCCACTCTTGCCGCTGCCTCGCATTTTAGTCTGCCGTGCCGATTCGGACGGAAGATGGGGCCAAATGGCGAGCATATGGACGGACCGACCGAGCTTGATTCCTCCTTGACAAGCGGTTTTTCGTAGTAACATTAATCCAATGCGGATCGAGTTCGACGACGCGAAACGCGCGCACACTCTGGCGGCACGTGGTCTGGACATGGAGTGGGCCACGGCGGTGTTCACGGGCGCGACGCTGACCGTCGAGGACGACCGCCGGGACTACGGCGAGGCGCGCTTCATCACCATCGGGTTTCTCGACGAGGTGATGGTGGTCCTCGTCTGGACGCCCCGTGGCGATATTCGCAGGGTCATCAGCATGAGGAAAGCCAATGAACGAGAACGACAACTCTACGGCCCGAGGTTCTGATCCCGATACCGCGCCCGACCTCTCGAAGGACGGCTGGCCGGAGAAGTTCGCTAAGGTGCCGGTGCGCCGGGGACGTCCGCCCAAGGCACGTCCGAAGGTGTCCACCACCATCCGGTTGTCCCAGGATGTGATCGATCACTTCCGTGCCGGGGGACGAGGCTGGCAGACACGGATCGACCATGCCCTTCAGGACTGGATCAAGCAGCACGACATCGCATGAGGGTTGAACACTGGAACGCGAATACGGCGTACTACCGCGAATCGGATTGTTCCGGGCTGACCGATAGCATGACGCGCGCGTACGGACGGCTGATCGCGGGGGCGGCGGCGTTCGAGACCCCCGCGCCTTTGCGGCATCGGGACGATCCTTGGCGGCTGCACGTGCTCCAGCATGAGCACGGCCCGCGCGTCCTGAAAGCGCGCATCGTCGCCCCGGACGAACAGCCCGTAGCGGTGCTGGCGGTGGCAGAAGGCGGTGGGGACGGCCCGCGGCGCGCATGGCGCGAAACGGTGGCGGCCTCCCCTTGGATGAGCGAAGAATGCGACCCGAGCGATTTCCGCGACTACCTGCCGGACCGACCGTGGGTGATTATGGGTTTGCTACCGGCGCTGGCCGTCCACGGCGAGGCCGTCGGATGGCTGGGGGAGCTTGAGCAGTGCATCGCGTGGGCCTTCCTCAAGAGCCTCCCGCCGATGGCCAGCGCATGAGGCCGTCCGCCAAGGCTGTGGCGTTTCGGTGTTCGGCATTCCAAGAGCGGCCCCCCTCAACCGGCTCGGTGAGAACGCGTGCTGGAATGCGGATTTCGCATTTCGACCGCATTTCGTTGTCCGGTTTCGCCGAAATCGCGCGAGTAATGGGAATAGGCGCATTGGTAGTTGCATTTCAGCCGCCCGATGCGCACGGAAACGCGCATTCGCGTTCGACGTGGCGTTCTCGCCAAGGTCCAGAGCGACTTCTCAGGACGGCTCGCCCGCCCGTGCCAGCAGATCAGCGAAATCGTACAAGACGCCGGTTGCGCCGAAATCGGGTTCACGACCGAATGGGCGGCGCAGGTAGTGGATCTTGTGGCCCCCTGTCGCTCGGAACTCAACGATGGCGAGGATGTAGTCGTCGGGCTTGTTGAGCGAGAACAGGATCTCGTTGCGAGTCACGGTAATCGAGGGAGCCCCCTCAACCCGGCCCTTGACTTCGATAAACCTGAGTCGGCCGGTGTCAGGCACTCGGCTCTCGATGTCGTATCCCAGCTTGTCGAACTCCCTGTCGGTGGGCTCGAAGCCCAGACCGCGCTCGACATCCATGACGATGGCGCGTGCGCGCGCCGCGATGGCCTGCGTGTCGGTTACGTTCATCTTCTCCTCTCTGCGACCGGCGATCTTGTCCAAGAGTCGCTTGGGGACCACCAGCGTACCCCCAAGTACAGACGGTTGCCCAGTCGAGATGTGGCGCTCCAACGACAGTTCCCCGAGCCGCCTTTGCAACCTCTTCTGCAACTGATCGGCGCGTGTCGCGGCCTCGCCCGAGTCTAACCGGGAGTTTGGGCGGCCCGCCCTTTCGCGGAGCTTCAGATCTTCGGCGCGATGGTCCCAATACGAGATTTCCTTCGTGAGCCGATCCTTGACCGCCGCCTCGGTCTTGTCGATAGCAACCGTTCTGGTCTCGCGGATCTCGTTCACATGTTCCGGTACCACGCTCTCCGCCGCGTATGTCTGCGCCCGGGTCTCGATCTCCCGACCGATCCATGCGCACTCCGAACGGCTGAGGATTTCGTCAGGCTGTGGCTCGCTTGGCGCAAGCGGACGAAGGTCCAAGTAAGGGGCTTGCCGGAGATGGCCGCGCACCCCCTCCGGTCCGATATCGAGGTAGATCGTCCGCTTCGAGATGGCCCGCTTCCGTCCCGCCCGCGTGGGCAGACCATCGAACACGGAATGCTCAAGGTGAACCAAAACTCTTGGGTCGAGACCGTGGTCTACCTCGTCAACCAAGACGGCACCTCGCTTCAGAAGAGCGCGGTGCCGTTCCAAGGTCAGGTCGAGCACCGCGTCCAAGAGGGGATGCCCTGGACAGACGAATGCCGCCACCGGTTGTCCTCGCGGAGCCACCAGTTCCTTCTCGAACACGATGCGCTCGTAGCGGGCGGACACAGGCTCTCGCGTTCCAATTTCGCCAGCGCGACTCCGCACGGCCGCCGGCACCCAAGAGACCTGATACCGCCTCGGTTCCCGTTGCCTCGCCGATCCACCAAGCTGCTTGAACGCCTCCAGAAAGAAAGATTCGACGAAATGGGGCTGAAGCCGACGCGCCTCCGCGCGTTCCATCGCCTCGCGCACGGCATGCAGTCGGCTGACATCCATGGCGTCCTGGGCCAGCGCGTGCTGGTGCATTAGCCCAGCCAGCCGGTCACGGTCCAGTGCCTGGGCAACCACTGTGTCGAGATGGGCTCGCACTTCCGGCTTCTCCCCATAGCGGATCGCGCTGACCAAGAGGTCCCTCAGGGGCTGGCCCTCGAACTGGACTTGTCCGAGCACGTCGAAGACCTGCCCGCCCAACGCCTGCCGCTCGGTTTCAAGCTTGTCCAGCAACGTCCGGTAGACATTGCCTTCGCGGGTGTCCTCTGCGAGAAGATTCCACAGGTGGCAGACCTCGGTCTGGCCAATGCGGTGAATCCGCCCGAACCGCTGTTCCAGCCGGTTGGGGTTCCACGGCAGGTCGTAGTTCACCATCAGGTGGGCACGCTGAAGATTGATCCCCTCTCCCGCCGCATCTGTCGCCAGCAGAACCCTGACGTTCGGGTCATGCCGAAAGGCGTCCTGCGCCTTGAGCCTGTCCCCACGGTTGAGCCCGCCATGAATCGCGACGACCGCTTCGGGTCGCCCGATCAAGGTCGTGATCCGGTCATAAAGGTAGTCAAGCGTGTCCCTATGCTCGGTGAAGATCACGAGCTTCTGGCCGGGCGAAGGCTGCGGAGCCGACACCTGGTCCGCGCTGCCTGCATTGGGAGGCTTGCCAATCCTGAATGCCGACGCGAGTACCTGGTCCAAGAGACCGGCAAGCTCGCGCCACTTGGTGTCGTCACTACGGTCCAAAACCTGGCGGGCCATTTGCTCAAGTGCTCGGAGCGTCTCGACTTCGGCACGCAGTTCGCCGATGGATCGTGCGGCCGTGGCTTGGTCGAGTACCTCGGCTTCCGCAGCCTCGAATTCGCCCTCGGGCGCGTCTTCCAGATCCTCCAGCTCTTCAACGCCCAAGCTAGGACCAGCGAACAGGGGCTCGCCGCCGCTCTTCGCGTCCCGGAGAAAGTCGTCGAGTTCGTTGGCCCGGCCCTCAAGGCGTCGTCGGCGTCTCCGCAGCGAACGATGGATGGCCTGGGGCGAAGACGCGAGCCGACGCTGGAGAACCGTGAGCGCAAAGCCGACGGTAGTCCGCTTCCCGCCGTCCAAGTTGTCGGCGCGATTGAACTCGTCTCGCACATACCGGCTCACTGCGTCATACAGGGAGGCCTCGGCTGCGGAAAGTCTGTACGGGACGGTGTAAGCGCGGCGCTCGGGGAAGAGCGGGGTGCCGTCGAACTTGAGCAACTCCTCCTTCACCATGCGGCGCATGAGATCGGAAATGTCCGTTCGATGAACACCGCTTCGGAAGCGGCCCTCGAACCGGTCCCCGTCCAAGAGGGCCATGAACAGCTGGAAGTCGTCTTCCTTGCCGTTGTGGGGCGTGGCAGTCATGAGAAGGAAATGTCTGGTCAGGCGACCAAGGAGTTGTCCCAACCGGTAGCGCTTCGTGTACCGTACCTTCCGACCGAAATAGGTCGCTGACATCTTGTGTGCCTCGTCGCACACGACGAGATCCCAGCGGCAATCCGGTGCTTGGAGAAGCTGCTTGACCTCCTCGCTGCGGGACAGCATGTCGAGACGTGCGATCACCAGGTCGTTCTTCTCGAACCAGTTGTCCGGGCCAGAAGCTCGGAGCGACTCGCTTCCGTATAGTGCAAAGGCAAGCTGGAAGCGGGTCTCAAGCTCCTCCTGCCACTGCTCGGCCAAGCTGCCGGGACAGACCACCAGACAGCGCTCAAGATCGCCCCGCGCGATCAACTCCTTCATCAAGAGTCCCGCCATGATCGTCTTGCCGCTGCCTGGATCGTCGGCCAAGAGGAAGCGAAGCGGCTGGCGCGGGAGCATCTCCTCGTAGACCGCCGTGATCTGGTGGGGGAGAGGCTCGACGAGCGAAGTATGCACGGCGAGGAGCGGATCGAAGAGATGGGCGAGGCGTATGCGTTGAGCCTCGGACACGAGACGAAACAGGGCACCGTCGGCGTCGAAGGCCCAGGGACGAGAAACGGAGTGAGCTTCGAGGTCCTCTTCGTCGCTCCGGTACAGGGTCTTGGTGGCTTCATCGCCGGCAAGAGTCCGGTAGGCAACCTCAACAGCGTGTGATCCCAACCACTTCGTGGCGACCACCGTGACCGGCCCCTCGGGATCAATACCCCCTACTTCGGAGTGTTGGAGATCTTCGAGCTTCAAGGCATCACGGAGTCGCCGTTGAAGGATGCCCGATGGACACGGCGCAATCGTTTACGTCCCTCGGACCAACGCCTCAAGCCTGGCGACCACGAAGGACGGGCACCCATTCTGTAGCTGCGTCGGACACGCGAACGCCAACCGGCATCGACACCTACCCTCTTTGGACCGGCAGCCGCCACGCTTGGCAGGGACGATAGAAACTCATCCGAGCACCTCGGCCGGACAGGCAAGCGCCTTCCCGCATGTGACTGTGACCTCCCGTACCGGGTGTATACGGCCATACCCGGCCCGATGGCGGCCTGGGCGAGGTCAACGGGGGCGATGTTGCCGGATCGCATGACCGCCAAGGCGGTGGGGAGTTCGGAGCGGAGGGCGGTGAGGAATTCGCGGCGTGTGGCGAGAGGGGCATCGGCGGGGCGGCGACGGCAGACGAGAACGATGCTGGACGCGAGCGCGGCTACGTTCTTCTTGAGGTTGCCCGTGTATTCCGTTCGCATTGGCCAAGTTCCGGTAACGCTGAAACCTGCCCTAATCACGGCGGCCAAGAACGTCTCCCAACCAGTGCTCGTGCTCGCTCCACTAGCTCTCTTTTCTGCCTGCTTGAATGCGTAGTAGATGGTGACTGGAAGCGCGGAGTGGGACTGCCGGGCGAGTCGCCCCATGGCTTGGGTCATCCCGTTGAGAAAAAACTCTTCCGCCCTTTCTTTTGTTTCGTGACGATAGGGAGTCGCAACCAACTCTTCAGCCTTCGGCACGGCGAGAGTCGCGAAGAGGCCGGGAAACACGGGCCTCAGCGATCGGCGAAGCCAGATGTAGAAAAAGTCGGAAAGGTCGGCGTATCCGATATTGTCGTAGTACGGGGGGTCCGTGGAAACAACCTTGTAGCGACCGTCCGACCGCGTCGCGGCATCGGCCTGAGATCCAGTACCCGGAACGCCTATGCCCAATTTCTCGATCATCTTTGCCGCCTGTTGGACGCCCAACAAAGCGTTGCCGGACGAGGAGCTGAACGGATTGGTCTCCGTGTAATCCCATACCATCGGAAGAGCTTGGCGTCCAAAGGTAGAAACCAGCTTCTGGGCTCCGGTGTGCCAAGCACAAAGGGAGGACCAATAGTTGGCACCCTTGTCCACCGCGAATGCCAGATACACGCCGACAGCCTCGGCATACGCCCTCGCGCCCGTGCCGCCGTCGCGTAGCGGGCGGTCGTCGTCGCTCACACCAGCCGCGACCGCGTCCCGTTGAACCTGCTCCATTGCTTCGCCCACGAGATCCGAGAAGGTGGTCAGCGCGACCAACTGGCGTGAAGTGAAGAGGTCTCCGAAAGTAGGGAGGCCGTAGTCCGGCGGTGAAAACCAACGCGGGTTTTCGGGTTGGGCGAGTTCCGGCCTCCACTCGGGCTGTGCCCGTCGCGCCGCGTCCGCCTGTTCGGCCGAAGGACTCAGGTAGACCCGCTCGCGATCCCCCTCGGCAACGATTGCCATCAGCCGAGCGCCCATGCGCCCAGCGCGGCCTTCCGATTTGACGTAGTCGGGGGCAAGCGGTGCGCCGGACATCAGGCAGCGGAAGTTCGCCCCCCGCGACATCTTCGTGCCGCGCTTCGCGGCGTCCCGGTCCATTGGCGGTCCGACACGGACATCGAACCGGTATCCACCATCCTCTATGACCGGCTCGACGTACGCCTCCTTGCCCTTCTTCGTCGACAGCATGAAGGACGACGCGAGGGGCACCTCGACATCGGAAAAGGCCGGATTGGGGCTCGGCACGGTACGCGCCCAAAGCCATGCGATGACAGTGAGTCTGCGTCCTTCGTACTTCTTCAGATCTCGACGTCTCCGAGCCATGCGCGATGTCACCGCCACGCTCGGGTAGAGGTCCCCGATCCGCTTGTCGGCTTCCTTCCGCATCCATCCGCCGTAGTGCCTCACGTCTTCGGCCAGACCCTGAGCGCCCTTCCACTCCCTGTCGATCAGGGTTGCTCGCGGGGTTGATGCGCCGACCGCCCCCGTAGTGTGTACCGGCCTTCGGTCCGCGAACCTGGGCGGAATCTCGATCATCGCCTTGTTGATCAGGACCGCCACAGGGTTCAGGTCGCTGGCGTGGGCCTCAAGTCCCAGCCGCTGAGCTTCGAGAGGCAATGCACCACCCCCGGCGAACGGGTCGTGGAACGCCGGCAACCTCTTTGGGTCGAAGAGTTTTGCGGCGTTGGGGTGGTCCCGGTTCTCGCTACAAGTCCTCCGCCAGCTTCGGAGGATCTCCCGGCGCGCGCGCTCCAAGACCGTTCGGTTGGTCGTGTTCTCCCAGGTCACGAGCTCCTCGATCAGCCGGAACAGACGAGCACGTTCGCGCGTTCTCGATTCCTCGGTCGGGAACCGCTCGGGATCCTCGGATGGATCATCCACCATCTGCGAGAAGATGACGGCGCGGGCGGCGGCGAGAGGCCTCCTCGCCCACCAGAGGTGGAGCGTGCTCGGATGACCGTGGCGGATGGACTTCTCGCGCCTCGATGCCGCATTGATTGCATCGAGAGGCAACGCAACCTCGATGAGCTTGCGTCGGTTGCTAGCCCCGCCTGCGTCGGCGGCCGCAGCCATCGCGTCAGGCTCCCCAGACTGTGACCAAGGCACCGCCCCGCTTGCGCTCCTCCCGGAAGATCCTCTCCGCCCAGCTCCTTCCCGGACGCAAGTCGAAGACGACGAGATGGCCCGCTTCCGTTCCGCTGATGTCCATGTAGCGCTTCGTCTGTTCGAGTCCCACTTCGACTGTTCGCGACATGGACCGTCCTTCCTTTACCAGCTTGCACTCGACGACGATCCGTTCCTCCCGTCCTCCCTCGCGGGGCCACACGACCAGCAGGTCCACGCGGCGGCTCCCCAGCGCGTACTCCCGCTCGATCCGTCCCGTGGCGTTCACGACCCGGTGCAGAAAAGCCTGGAGCACCAACTGCGGCCCGGCCTCCGTGTACTGAGCCCGCCGGATCCAGTGCTCGGAGTTCTGCCGGAAGAACTCTTGGAAGGCGGCAAGCAGGCCGTCCATGTCCAGACTCCCGTCGGAGCGCACGTACCATGCGGTCTCCTGGGGCGCGATTTCGTGCTGGAGGACCCACGTCAACTCGCGAGGGAGCACCTCGCCGTAGATGGGATTCGCCACGCGCAGCGTCCGGCCCGGCGCGACCAGCCCGAGATCGCGCACGTACTCGAAGTCACGGTCGCTGTACTCCGCGTCCCCGCCGCCCATCAGGGGCTCGATCACCCGGCGCACGCGGGGCTCGCGCAGCTTGTCCGCCAACTGGTCAAGATGCGTGTCGCGCCGTAGGATCAGCGCCTCGCGCGCAGCGAAGACATCGCTCTCCGTGAAGGGTTCCCCGGGCTCCCTCGGCACCCCCGCCAAAAAGCACATCTCCAGCGCGAGCGCGTTGACCAGCCAAGGCTGTCCGCGGGTCTGCTCCCACACGGCCCGGACGGCCCCGTGCGCGAATCGTTGGCCGGTTTCGGCGGTGTGTTGCCCCAGCAGGTCCTCGACCTCGGCGCGGCCGAAGTCCCCCATCCGTAGCGACCTCGCCTTGACGTTGAAGGCGCTCCCGCCCGTGATGACGTTCTTCTCCGAGCCGGCCCGGATTCGGTAGTCGCGCACGTCGCGAACTCCGCAAAGCACGACGCTCTGGGGGAATCCCTCCGGCCGGCGCACGTAACCCGCCCGCAACTGCCGCAGCACCGATACCAGCGTATCACCCACCAGCGAGTCGATCTCGTCGATCAGAAGGACCAGCGGCGCGCGAGCGGCTCTCGCCCAGGTTTCCAGCAGAGTGCCGAGCGCGTCGTCAGGACGCCGGGTGGTGTCGAGCGCCTCCGCGGCTTCGGCCGTGGCGCGGTCGTTCAGCGTGTATCTCGCCTCCCGGGCGATCTGCGATGCGATCGCGCCCATCGCGCGCCCCACATCCTCCCGCGCCGTCTGCGCGGGCTCGACATTGATGTAGGCGCAACGATACTCGCCGGCCTCGCCGCCGTTGAGCAGGCCGCGCAACGCCAGCAGCGCCGTCGTCTTGCCCGTCTGCCGGGGAGCGTGCAGCACGAAGTAGCGCTCGTCCCGGACGAGGCCGAGCACTTCCGGCAGAGCGAGTCGGTCGAGCGGCGGGATATGGTAGTGGAGCGCGGGCCGTATGGGACCCGCCGTGTTGAACTTTCGCATGGGAGTAAACGTGGTTGGGGCTCGCGGGACGGGCAAGCACATCGATGTCGCGTTCGGAGCCGCCTGTAGGTCGCGTTACGGGTTGCCGGGGTCGAGGGACAAGCTCTCCCGTCCGTCCCCGCTGCCGCAGTTTGGGGCGGAAACCCCGAGCAGATCAGCGATGGTTGATCCGACCCTCTCGGCGGCGTCCGACGCCTCGCGATCGCAGACGTGCGCGTAGCGCATTGCCATACGGTCTTGGCTGTGTCCCAGCAACCGGGAGAGAACCGGCAGAGGGACGCGCCCCATGACCGCGTGGCTTGCGAAGGTGTGGCGCAGGTCGTGAAGGCGCACACCTTCGATGCGGGCCTCCCGCCGGACCTTGCGCCATAGCGAGAGTTCGCTCGAGCGGGGCCGGGATGCGTCCGTCAGCGACGGAAATACATAGGGACTTCCCGTCCGTGGCTGCCGGGTGATCACCGCGTGGGCCGCGCTGCTCAGGAAGACGGTGCGGGGTCCAGTCTTGCTGTCGGACAGCCGCAGCACGTCTTCGCCGACTTCCTCCCAACGCAGGTTGACCAGTTCGCCCTTGCGGCACCCCGTAAGGAGCAGGAGGCGGATGATGGCAACCTGCTGCTGGCCCGAGCCTCGACCCCGGTGGGCGTTCAGGGCAGCATGGACCCGCGCCACCTCGTCCCGGGACAGAAAGCGGGTGACCTTGGGTCTTGGGTTGTGCCGTACGCCTTGAGCCGGGTTGAAGTCCACATGCCCGCACTCGATGGCGTAGTTGAAGATCTGCTTCAGAATGTCGAGGATCCGGTTCGCGCCGGCGGGCGCGGTTCGGCTGTAGCGGTCGAACCAAGCGAGCACCTCCAGCGAGCCGATTTCGCTCAGCTTCCTGTCTCCGAACGTAGGAAGCAACTGCGTGCGGAGCGCGCTGTCGACGCGCTGGCGTGTTGAGGGCTTGCAGCGGTTGTAGCAGGCGATGTTCCAAGAACCGCCCACAAATCCTTCGAAGCTCGGGGTCGCCATCGCTTATCCCTCCAAAGCCTCGGCGACGGTCTCCACCGCCTGCCTCAGCATCGCGTCACCGAAGTGTATGTACCTCAGGGTGGTGTCCGGATCACGATGCCCCAGCAGCCGGCCGATCATGACCACGGACTCGCCGTTCCGCAGTGCGAGACTCGCGTAGGTGTGACGCAGGTCGTGCAAACGGAGGCCGGAGAGACGGGCCTCCCGGCGAATCCGACGCCAATGTCCGTAGAGGGTCTCGGTGGACATGGGTTCCTGCGGGTCGGCTGCGGGGAACACGAAGCCGGTCGTCTTGGGCAAACCGTCCAACTGGCTGCGTGCCGCGCGGCAGAGCCACACGGTTCTTGGACCGGACTTGCCGTCGCGCAGAAACAGGTGGCCCTCGCGGTAGTCACCCCAGCGCAGCGTCCGGATCTCGCTCTGCCTGCATCCGGTGAGGCACAGGAGCCGGACGATGGCCACGGGGAGGGGCGCCTCGGACCGGGCGTTCGCTAGCCCATGTCCCAAGCGGCGCATCTCGGCGGGCGTGAGGAACCGCTCCCGGCGGGCCTGCGGGTAGCGCCGGATCCCCTTGCAGGGATTGCTGTTCTTCGTTCGGTAGCCGTAGGTCTCCGCCTGACGCATGATGACCGAGAGGATCGGTAGCGAGCGGTTGGCCGCGGCGGGGGTGGCATGAAGGGTTCCGAACCAACGCCGGACCTCGGCCCGTGTGATCTCGGTCACCGGTCGTCCCCTGAACCATGGCATGATCTGGTTTCGGAGGTACGCCCGATTCACCTGCAAGGTGGCCGGCTTCCAAGTACGTCCGTACCTTCGGAATACTTCTTCCGCGACCGTCTCGAACGGGACGGGCTTGGCGTTCTCTCTCTCACGAAGAATGGTGGACATGATGCTCCTCCCGGCGATGTGTTGCGGGCGGAGCATTCGTGAGGGTCGCGGACGCGCCGTCCGCAGGCTGTCGAAGTCTTCTCCAACGGTACGTTCTCGTCGATGACGGTAGCTCCCAAGCTGATCGAAGTGGCCCTCCCCTTGGACGCGATCAACGCCGCGTCGAGGCGCGAGAAGTCCATCCGGCACGGACATCCCAGCACACTTCACCTCTGGTGGGCGCGCCGACCGTTGGCGGCCGCGCGAGCCGTGATTTTCGCCCAGATGGTGGACGATCCATCCGCGAATCCAGAAGGGTTCCCCACTAGGGAGGCGCAGGAGAAAGAGCGGGACAGGTTGTTCGGGATTCTGGAACGATTGGTGCGGTGGGAGAATACGACGAACGAGGATCTGCTCGCGGAGGCGCGCCGGGAAATCCTTCGGAGTTGGCGGCGAACCTGTAGGGACAACGTCGATCATCCGCGGGCACAGGAGTTGTTCAACCCGGATCGGCTTCCTGCCTTCCACGATCCGTTCGCGGGCGGGGGAGCTCTTCCGCTGGAGGCACAGCGGCTCGGGCTCGATTCCCATGCCAGCGACCTGAACCCGGTGGCCGTCCTGATCAACAAAGCGATGATCGAGATCCCGCCGAAGTTCGCGGGCAGGTCACCGGTCAACCCGAATTCTCGGTCGGGGCGTGAACTGGTCAAGCGGTCATGGAAGGGCGGGCGAGGGCTGGCCGAGGACGTGCGTCACTACGGGCAGTGGATGCGCGACGAAGCGGAGCGGCGTATCGGGCATCTGTACCCGCAGATCGAGGTGACGCGCGCGATGGTCAGCGAGCAGCCGGACCTGAAGCCGTACGAGGGCCGGAGGCTGACGGTCATCGCTTGGCTCTGGGCGCGTACGGTTCGGAGTCCGAATCCGGCGTTCGCCGACGTTGAGGTGCCCCTCGCCTCCACGTGGTTGCTCTCGACGAAGAAGGGAAAGGAGGCGTACGTCCAGCCGATCATCCAAGGGGCGGCGTATCGCTTCAACGTCCGCTCAGGGCGCCCGCCCGACATCGCCGAGTCCAGAAAGGGAACGAAGTCCGGGGGCAGCGGCAGCGAGTTTCTTTGCATGATGTCGGGAGCCCCGATGCCCTTCAGCTACCTTCGCGATGAGGCAAGAGCAGGCCGAATGGGCAGTAGGCTGATGGCCATCGTCGCCGTTGGCGACCGCGGCCGCGTCTACCTTCCACCGTCGACGGAAATGGAGGAAATCGCCCGCCGCGCCGACCCAACCGGGGTGCCAGACACGCGGCTCCCGGACAAGGCCCTCGGATTCAGGGTTCAGCAATACGGAATGGTGCGGTGGCGCGACCTCTTCACAGATCGCCAACTCGTGGCGCTCACCACCTTCTCTGACCTCGTCGGCGAGGCTATGGAGTGGATCCGTGCGGACGCGGTAGCGGCGAGCCTGTCGGACGACGACCGCCCGCTACGCGAAGGCGGCACCGGCGCGAGGGCGTATGCCGAGGCTGTCGGCGTGTATCTGGCGTTAGGTGTGGATCGTCTCGCCGACTATCAGTCTTCGATCTCTACTTGGATTGTCAGCCTCCAAGCAATTCGGAATACATTCGCGCGCCAAGCGATTCCAATGACTTGGGACTTCGCAGAGGGAAACCCGTTGTCCTCCTCTACGGGGAGCTTCGCCTCCCTGCTGCGCTGGGTCGAGAAGGCGTTGGCGGCAACCCATTCTGTCGCGCCCGGCATTGCCATCCAGGCAGACGCATCGGCACAGCGGTTGACCTCGGCCAAGGTGGTATCGACGGACCCACCCTACTACGACAACATCGGTTACGCGGACCTGTCCGACTTCTTCTATCTGTGGCTCCGTCGTGCCCTGAAGCCCGTGTTCCCGAAGTTGTTTGGCACCTTGGCTGTGCCCAAAGCCGAAGAGTTAGTGGCCACGCCGTATCGACACGGGAGCCGAGCGGCGGCGGAGGATTTTTTCCTCAGCGGGATGACCAATGCTCTGCGGCAGCTCGCGATACGGACCCACCCCGGCTTTCCGATCACCGTCTATTACGCCTTCAAGCAGTCGGAGACGAGGGGCAGCGCAGGAACGGCCAGCACTGGATGGGAGACTTTCTTAGACGCAGTGATCCGCTCGGGCTTCACGATCACCGGTACATGGCCAGTCCGCACCGAACGAAGTGAACGTCCGGTGGGAACCGGCACTAACGCCCTCGCCTCCAGCATCGTCTTGGTGTGCCGACACCGGCTTACAGACGCTCCCCTAGCCAGCAGCCGCGAGTTCCGCACCGCGCTCCGTTCCGAACTCCCAGCCGCCCTGTCGGTCATGAGGTCAGGAAACATTGCACCGGTCGACCTCGCCCAGGCCGCCATCGGGCCGGGTATGGCCGTATACACCCGGTACGGGAAGGTGCTCGACGCCAAAGGAGAGCCGATGAAAGTTCGCGAGGCGCTGGCGATGATCAACCAGATCCTCGACGAATCGCTCGCTGAGCAGGAAGGCGACTTCGACGCCGACACCCGATGGGCGCTTGCTTGGTTCGAGGAGAGTGGCTTCGAAGAAGGAGAATTCGGAGTGGCGGAGACGCTGTCCAAGGCCAAGAACACCAGCGTGAGCGGGTTGGTGGAGGCAGGCATCCTCGAGTCTCGCGGGGGCAAGGTCCGTCTGTTCAGGCCTTCCGAGTTGCTCTCCGAATGGGATCCGTCCGACGACACTCGGCTCACAACTTGGGAGATGGTCCACCACCTGATTCGGCTCCTCGAGTCTGGCGGGGAGAAGGCGGCGGCAGGTCTCGTCAGGCGCCTCGGCAGCGTCGCCGATGTCGCGCGCGACTTGGCCTACAGGCTCTATTCCATCTCGGAACGGAAGAAGCGCGCCCCGGAAGCGCTGCAATACAATAGCTTGGTTCAGGGCTGGTCCGAGATCAGGCGGCTGGCCAGCGCCGAGGTCCCCGAAAAGCAGACGGGGCTGTTCGATGCCAGTAACGAGGACAAGAGTTCGTGAGCGACGAGATCCGCCAGAGCGGAGGCCGGGACATGCGTATCGAGAATATCGAGATACGAAACTACCGGCTGTTCCGCGACGCGAAGCTCGGGAATCTCCCCCAGCTCACGATTGTCGTGGGAGCCAACGGTTCGGGCAAATCCACCCTGTTCGATGTCTTCAGCTTCCTGAAGGACTCCTTGACCCACAACGTGGCGACCGCGGTGGCTCGTCGTGGCGGCTTCGGAGAGCTGGTGTCGCGCGGCTGCGAAGGGCCGATCGGGATCACGGTTCAGTTTCGAGAGAGTGGCGGGCGGCTCGCGACCTACATCCTTGAGATCGATACACAGGACGGGCGGATCGTCGTCGCCCGCGAGATACTCCGCTATCGCCGAGGGAGGTATGGGAAGCCGTGGCATTTCGTCGACTTCAGCCGTGGAGAGGGATCCGCGATCACCAACGAGTCGGTGTACGGGCAGGAGGGTGTGCAGGCGGAACGCGAGGAATACAAGCTGGACGACCCCAGCGTGCTGGCCATCAAGGGACTGGGGCAGTTCCGTCGTTTCCGGGTGGTGTCGGAGTTCCGGAGCCTGATCGAGAACTGGCACATTTCGAACTTTCATATCTCGGATGCGAGACCCAGTGTGGAGGCGGGGTACGCAGAGCACCTTTCAACCAGGGGCGACAACGCTGCCCAGGTCGCCCAATACCTCTTCCAGCACCATCCTGACTGTTTCGACCGGGTCCTCAAGGCGATGGGCATGCGGGTCCCGGGCGTCAGCCGGGTGGAGGCGAAGCCAACGGAGGATGGCCGTCTGGTGCTCCGGTTCCAGGACCACGCCTTCCGTGATCCGTTCATCGCTCGCTACGTGAGTGACGGAACGATCAAGATGTTCGCGTACCTGATCCTCCTCTATGACCCCAAGCCGCATCCGCTTCTCGCGGTTGAGGAACCGGAGAACCAGCTCTACCCGGATCTTTTGATCGAACTGGTCGAGGAATTTCGGGACTACGCGAGACGTGGCGGCCAGGTCTTCGTGTCGACGCACTCCCCCTACTTCCTGAACGGTGCCGGGCTGGACGAGGTGTTCTGGCTGGCCAAGGAGAATGGCTATACGACCGTGCGGCGGGCGTCCACCGATGAATTGCTACAGAACCTCGTTCACGAGGGTGACAAGCTGGGCACGCTTTGGAAGCAGGGACTGTTCAAGGGTGCCGGGCCGCGATGACTCGAGTGGTATTCCTGCTCGAAGAATACTCGATGCAGGCATTGCTGGACGGGCTCCTCCCTCGGCTGTTCCCCGGTCTGCTGTTTCAGTGCGTGCCCCACGACGGAAAGGCTGATCTGGAAAAGAGCATACCCAGGAAAATGCGCGGCTGGCGGGAACCCGGTGTCCGTTTCATCGTGGTGAGGGACAACGACCGTGGGGACTGTCTCCGTCTCAAGGACCACCTTAGCGGAATTTGCTCGGACCGGCCGGAGGAAGACTGGCTGGTCCGTATCGCCTGCCAGGAACTCGAAGCCTGGTATCTGGCCGAGCCGGACGCGCTGGCCGAAGCGTTCGAGAAGGAATCCCTCCGCGGGATCGGCTCCAGAGCGCGCTTTCGCAAGCCTGACGCCGTAGCCCATCCGGCCGAAGCGCTGGCCAAGCTGGTCCCGCAGTTCCAGAAAGTGTCCGGTGCGCGTCTCCTCGCCGAACACCTTACCCGCGAGCGAAACCGATCACCGAGCTTTCATGCCATGATGGACGGGATCGAACGACTCGCCTTACGGCTTACCTCCACCACCTAATCGGACATATGGCGATCACCAACCACGAACGCGTCGGCAAGGCGATGGAGCTTCTCCGCACCGGCTTGGGAGCCTTCGTCGAACGCGAGATCAAGTCCGCCCACCCCGGACCCAACCCGGCCCGCGAGACGTTACGCTATCTGGACAACCACAAGCTGGCCGGCCGGCCGATCCCTGAGTGGGACGCCCACGCTCTACTCATGCTGATTTGGCAATCGTGGAACGCAGTCTTCAGGACAACTCTGGGCCACGCGGAGCGCAACTACGTGTCTGAACTCCGCGACGCTCGGAATCGGTGGGCTCACCAGAGGAGCTTTTCCACCGAGGACGCTCAGCGCATTCTCGACTCAACGCATCGCCTGCTTTCGGCCATCTCGGCACCCAACGAAGCGACCGAAGCGGACAAGATGAGGAACGAGTTGCTTCGGCTGCGGTTCAACGAACAAGCCCGTCAGGAGCGGCGGCGGGGTGCCCAGACGGCTCTCAAGATCGGCGCGTCGTCGTCTCTTCCCGCCTGGAGGGAAGTGGTTGTGCCCCATCAGGACGTGGCGACTGGTCGATACAACCAAGCGGAGTTCGCCGCCGATCTCTGGCAGGTCTACATGGGGGAAGGCGCTGCCGAGTACCGCGACCCGGAGGAGTTCTTCCGGCGCACCTATCTGACAGAGAGTTTGCGCGGCATGCTTGTCGGGGCCGTCAGGCGCGTTACGTCGGGCACGGGCGACCCGGTCATCCAGCTTCAGACCAATTTCGGCGGGGGCAAGACCCACTCGATGCTTGCCCTGTACCACTTGTTCTCGGGCACGTCGCCAGCGAGCCTCGCCGGTGTGGATGAACTCATGGCCGAGGCCAAGGTAGAGGGACTGCCGCAGGTTCGGCGGGTCGTTCTGGTCGGCAACAAGATCTCGCCCGCGCGACCGGACCGAAAGCCTGACGGCACTGTGGTCCGAACGCTTTGGGGAGAACTCGCCTGGCAGCTTGGCGGACGCGACGCGTACGCCCGTATCGCGGCCGACGACGAGAAGGGGACGAGCCCCGGCGACGCCCTTCGCGGCCTGCTCAACACCTTCGGTCCGTGCGTGGTTCTGATCGACGAGTGGGTGGCCTACGCGAGACAGCTTCACGACCGTAGCGACCTTCCGGCCGGCAGCTTCGAGACACAGTTCACGTTCGCCCAGACCCTAACGGAATCGGCCAAAGCGGCATCGAACTGCCTCCTCGTGATCAGTCTGCCGGCATCGGACACGGCGGGTTCTCCGCACACGCGGGCCGACGATGTGGAGGTCGGCGGGGTGCGCGGTCGCGAAGCGCTGGATCGGCTCGGAAACGTAGTTGGCCGGCTGGAGTCCGCATGGCATCCCGCCACGGCCGAAGAGGGCTTTGCCATCGTGAAGCGACGTCTATTCGCACCCATGACCGGCGAGGCGTACAAGCAGCGCGATGTCGTCGCGAGGGCCTTCGGGGATTTCTATCGACGGCAACACCAGGAGTTTCCGGTTGAGTGCCGGGACGGCGAGTACGAGCGGCGATTGAAGGAGGCGTACCCAATCCACCCGGAGGTGTTCGACCGGCTTTACGAAGATTGGTCCACCCTGATCCGATTCCAGCGCACGCGAGGCGTCTTGCGGTTGATGGCGGCCGTCATTCACAGCTTGTGGGAGAAGGGGGACAAGAGTCCCCTCATCATGCCGTCCCTAGTGCCGATCGACGATCCGCGAGTGCAGTCCGAGCTTACGAGTTACCTCCCGGACCGATGGGTGCCGATCATCGAATCGGATGTGGACGGTGCTAACTCTCTGCCCCTCCGCATGGACGGGCAGTACAGCAATCTTGGCAAACTGAATGCATGTCGGCGCGTCGCCCGAACCGTCTACTTGGGGTCTGCCCCCCTTAAGGAGGCTGCGAGAAAGGGGATGGACGACCGCAGGGTGAAGCTCGGTTGCGTGCTTCCCGGGGAGTCGCCCGCGATCTTTGGCGATGCGCTACGCCGCCTGTCCGGAGCGGCGACCTACCTGTACCAGGACGGCCCCCGTGTCTGGTACGACACGCAGCCCACCGTTACCAAGCTTGCGATGGACAGGGCGGCCCAGCTGGAGCGCGATCCCGACAAGGTCGCCGACGAGATCAAGCGCCGGGTGCAGGCAGACGCCGCGAAGCGGGCAGATTTCCACGGCGTTCACTGCTTCCCGCGGGAGGCGGCGGACGTTCCCGATGACCCGAGCGTACGGCTCGCCATCCTCGGTACGGACGCGTTCTACATCAAGGGCGGCAAGAGCCCAGCGGAGGCGGCGGCTCGGCACTTGCTCGACTCCAGGGGGACCGCCCCCCGCCTCTGCCGGAACGCGGTCGTGTTTCTCGCGCCGGACAAGACCCGACTCCAGGACTTGGAGAGCGCGGTTCGATTGTATCTGGCGTGGAAGTCGATTGTCCGGGAGAAGGAGGTCCTCAATCTCGACCCGTTCCAGTCCAATCAGGCCGAGAACCGCCTAAAGGCAGAGGACGGGCGGGTGAAGGGCCAGCTCCCGGAGGTTTTTCTGTGGCTGCTGGCCCCGATCCAGGACAAGCCGGCGGACGAGGTGAGTTGGGAGGCGCTTCGCTTGACGGGAACCGGCGAGTTGGCGGTCCGGGCGAGCGCCAGGCTGCGGCGCGAGGAGCTACTCGTGACGAGCTACGGGGGTACCCGGCTGCGGATGGATCTGGATCGTGTTCCCCTGTGGCAGAACCATGTGGAGATTCGCCAGTTGGCCGACCACTACTCGCGATACCCGTATTTGCAACGAGTAGAGGATCCCTCGGTGATCGTGGAAGCGGTTAGGGAGGGAGTCAATCTGATCACTTGGCAGACGGAGACCTTCGCCTACGCCGAAGGCTACGATGAGGACCAGGGACGATACCTCGGGCTTCGTGCGGGCCAGGCCCTGTCTCCCCTGCCCGCCGATGGTCCAGGTTTGGTCGTTCGCCCGGAGATCGCCCGGAAGCAGATGGATGCGGAAAGGCCGACACCGCCGACTCAGGAAACAGCAACGGAGGACGCCGGGGACGGCACTGACACGCAGGCGGGAGCCGGAAACGAGACCGGATCGGAAACGCGCGCTCGCCCAATACGGTTCCACGGCAGCGTGGGCATCGATCCGATCCGGGCAGGCAAGGTCGTGGGACAGGTCGCCGAGGAGGTGGTCTCCCATCTCAGCGGTCTGGTCGGCTCCAAGGTTTCACTAACGCTTGAGATCGAGGCGGAGCTACCGGATGGCGCGCCGGACCATGTTGTGCGAACGGTTACCGAAAACGCACGCACACTCCGGTTCGAGACCCAAGGATTCGAGGACGGCTGAAGGAGTCCCAGCACGATAGGCCGGGCCAAAGCAAAATCCGGGCACCCCCTCGCACGCGGTTGACCAGTCTGCGCCGTCAGGCGAGCATGAGGCGCTCGCCCTTGGGCTCCGGGACAGGCCTCCCCAACTCCCGCGCCCGGTCGATCCAGAACTGCATCGCTTCCTTGATGTTGCCGAGCGCAGTCTCTTGGTCGGCACCGTGCGCCATGCACCCGGGCAACTCCGGCACCTCCGCAACGAACGCCTCGTCCTCGTTACTCCAGTAGAGGATGATCTCGTATTTGAACATCAGTCCGCTCCCAGCTTGTACTTGAGGATCAACCGCCGAACCTGCCTCACCTGGTAG
>JAPPJO010000143.1 GCA_028820325.1 Gammaproteobacteria bacterium
GCTTCCTCGGGTGCCACCACGAGAAGGTGGGCCGCGCCGTCCGCAAGCTCGTCGCCCAGGGCGTGGCCATCGAGGAGAAGCCGCCCGGCATCAAGGGTATCGGGCGGATATGCCGGATCCACGGTCGCCCGATCTACAGGGCGCTCGGCTTGGGGGACCGCCGCCGCCGGAGGATCACGTCGCCGGAGGTGACGATGCGGCGCCTGCTCGGGCTGGACTACGTGCTCGAACATCCCCGCCTGCCGTGGCTGCCGACCGAGGCCGACCGGGTGGCCGCCTTCGAGGCGCTCGGGATCGAGCGGGGACTCCTTCCCCAACGGGTCTACCGGGGCGCGCTCGGGGGCCTCCGGCGCTTCTTTCCGCTCGGGCTGCCCATTGCGCTGGACACGGAGCGCGCGGTCTTCGTCTACGCCGAACCGGGTTACGAGACCGCGACGGCGATCCGCTCGTGGGGCGCGAAGCACGGCGATCTCTGGAAGGGGCTCTGGGACCTCGGCCTCAAGATCGAGGTGGTGGCGGTCGTCCGGAGATGGAAGGAGTACGGGAGGACGAGCCGGGTGCTGGCCAACTGGTCGCGGTATCCGCGCCCGTCCGAAATCGACGAGGAGACCCGGCGCGACCTCGCCCGGATCGAGCAGGCCATCCTCGCGGGAGATGTCCGCACGCTCGACGAATACGGTGGCCTGAACGCCGCCTTGAAGCACGCCATCGCCCTTGAGAACCGGGCGCGCAGGCGGGCGGGCCGGGGGCTGACCGAGAGCGTCAAGACATGGAGTTCGGACCGGCTGGCGGGGGCTCGAATCTGGTGGGAGTCCTGATGTGCTGGGCCGTACCGGAGGTGTGCAAGAGACAACGGGGGTCGATGCACATTTTGGCACTCCGGTGATGCGCACCGCCCGGCCTGCATATCCGATGGCACGGCAACGTCTTGCGGCTTCGCCGCGCGGCCGGCCGGGGCGCGGGAGCCGCTTGGGGCTTGGTGGGGAGCGACCCCAGGGGCACAGGTGCCCGGTTCGGGCGCGGGGCCGTGCGCGTTTTCACACGCTCGTCCCCGCCCCCTTCTGGGGTCGCTCCCCCAAGAATTATCCCTGCGGGAAGGCTCAACTCCACGCGGTCGGCGTTCGCGGACGACGGAGCCGGGCGGTGACCGGCGGCGGTCGCCGCTGCCCCGCCGACTTGCCGGATCGGATGTCTTCTCTGGCTGAGGAGCCGGCGCGGTGACGGCCAGCCGGATCCGGCGTGCGGGCGCGTTTGTCGTCCTCGGTGTTGCGGCGCTGCTCCTGATCCTCTTGGTGTCGTCCTCCGACCGGCAGGCGGTTCTGGACGACCGGGCGTCGGTCGAGCGCGAAGTGGTCGCGGCACTCCCTCCCGGCACGGGCGCATTGATCGAGCGGTTGCGGCGAACCAACCTGCTCAACGCGGACGAGATCCACGACCGGCTCGGTCTTGAGAGCGCGTCCCCCACGCGCGGCTTTCTGACGAAGAACCCGTACGAGCCGCCGTACCGCGAGTCCTGTCCGGCCTTGGCCGACCTCCGGTATCCGCTCCCTCCGCATCCACAGAGCTACGATTGGGACGAAGCGGCGGGAACGTTCTCCTTCAGAGGGCAGGAACCGGTCCTCGAATGGTACTCCTCGCTGGCGTCCGACACCGAGGTGTGCGCCGTCCGGTTCGCCGATTCCGCGCGCGTGGACTACCGGCTCCGCACCTTCCCCGACGCGGAGAGCGCGGTCGCGGAGGGTCACGTCGTCACCCACCGCCGCCACTGCGGCACCTGTTCGTCGCTGCGGGATCTCGCGGCCTACATGGCGAGACCGGATCTCACCTCGCCCGCGAGGACATGCGCGAGAAGGCTGACGGCCGGGGGCGTCAAGCGGTGCCTCATGGAGGAGATCGGCCTGTCGGAGCGTTGCGCCGAGACGTGGACATACAACGTGCTGCATACGAGGCGGCGCTGTGCCGGGGCCTGCATCGGGCATTACGGCCTGTGGAACGTGCTGACGAACGACATGGACGGCGCGCGCACGGACGAGGGCGGCAACCTGAATCCCTGTTTGGCCTGCGACGAACACGCCTCCGGCCCGGGCTTCCGGTTCGCGGCGGGACGCACGCGGCGCTCCTCGGGGCTGGTGTCGGCGATCCCCCGGACGGCGGGCGAGATGTACGCGGTCGATCACTGGCGCTACTTCAGGTAACGGACAGAGCCACCCCGAACGGCGGGGGCATCGGAGGCCCGGCGACATTGACCCTGCTCGACCGTCCGTTGAGTATTCCTAGCTGAATGCAATCGAACGGCTTCCGACTCATCCGCGTTCCGCCGGACGCGGATCTGCCTCCAGAAAGGGTAACGAACATGGGCAGCTTGCATGATGCCGTCATGCAGTACGTGGAACGGGAAATGAAGAAGGACCCCGGCGTGAAGAACGCAACCCTGTTCGCCGGTGCCTGCGAGATCGACGAGTCGGTCGGGGAACTCAGGCCGCAACAATTCCACGCCAGGTATCGGCTGCCGGTGACACGGCGGATGGCGGAGGAGCGGCAGCCCGCGCGGCAAGCGAAGGCGAACCGGGCACTCGACCCCACGTCCTTGGAATCCGGGGACGGTGCCGCCGTCATGGAGTACGTGGAGCGGACGCTTGAGGCGAACCCCGGAATCGCGAACGCGGACCTGTTCGCGGGTGCCCGCGAGATCGACC
>JAPPJO010000147.1 GCA_028820325.1 Gammaproteobacteria bacterium
CCGCACGACCCACCCGCCCGCCCCGCCGTCCCCCCGGCGGCCCGTAGGGTGCCCACCGCCTTCCGCGCCCCTCTGGAGTGACCGGACCGATCCGCAGCGGCCGGGCGGTCCTCCGGAGGGGCGCACCATACCTGCTGGCGTTCGCCGGCCTGGCGTGGGCCGTGTCCTGCGGGGACGAACCGACCACCCCACCCCCCAACCTCCCCCCGGCGACCGAGGGCACAATACCCGCCCAGAGCCTCAAGCCCTGGGACACGGTCACGCTGAACGCAGCCCAATTCTTCAGCGACCCCGAGGGACATCAGCTCACCTTCACCACGGCGAGCTCCGACACCACCGTCGCTTCCGTGTCCGTGATGGACAGTACGCTGACCATCTACGCCGAGGGACCGGGAGTGGCCACGGTTTCATTGACCGCCCATGACCCCCGGGGGCTGGCCGCCAACCACATCATCGACGTAACGGTGGATCCGTACTCCGACCGCCAGATCCTCATCCTCTTCCATGAGGCCACCGGCGGCCCGAACTGGTACGGCCGGCTGGGCTGGCTCTCCGACGCGCCACTGGAGGACTGGTTCGGAGTCGAGGTTGACGACGACGGAAACGTGATCGAGCTGGAGCTCTACCGGAACAACCTGATCGGCACCGTCCCACCGGAACTCGGTGGGCTCACCAGCCTGACCCGCCTGCAACTCGCGTCCAACCACCTGAGCGGCCCGATTCCCGCGGAGTTGGCGGAGCTGTCCAACCTGTCGTTCCTCGGGTTCTTCAACAACGACCTGGAAGGCACCGTCCCGTCGGAACTCGGCGGCCTGACCAACCTCACCCACCTGGAACTCGACCGTAACCGCCTGACGGGCCCGATTCCGCGGAGCTTTCTGGAACTCGATGGGTTGAGGCGATTCTACTTCGCCCAGAGCAGCGGGCTCTGTGTCCCCGGCTCTCCCGAGTTCACGGCGTGGATGTCGGCCATGAAGGGGGAAGCTCGGGGACCATTCTGCAACCAGTCCGACCTGCGCGTGCTGGAATCGCTCTACCTGGCATCCGGGGGCCAGGAATGGACGAACGCCACCGGCTGGCCCGAAGGGGCCGCCGCGTCCCAGCGCTACGGAGTCGGCACGGACGCGCTCGGCCGCGTCACGGCGCTCGACCTGACCGCCAACGGACTTGCCGGCCGCCTCCCCGAGAACCTGGGCCGGCTGACGCTGCTGACCGAGCTCCGGGTCGCGGACAACGCGCTCGGCGGACGTCTGCCGCAGTCCCTCCCGGCGCTTCCGCTTCGGTGGTTCGACTACGCGGAAACAGAACTGTGCGTCCCGCCCGACGCACACTTCAAGGGTTGGCTCGACGGGATCGAATGGCATCAGGGGACCCGCATCGACTGTGCCCCTCCCTCCGACCGCGATGTCCTGGTGGCGCTCTACGACGCGACGGGCGGGCCCGACTGGACCGAACGCGGCAACTGGCTGACCGATGCGGAACTCGGCGAATGGTACGGCGTCGAGACCGATTCGTCGGGCCGGGTGACCGCGCTCAGGCTGCAGAACAACGGCCTCGAGGGCCCGTTGCCGCCGGAACTGGGGCACCTGTCCGCATTGCGGGACCTGGTTCTCTGGAACAACGACCTTTCGGGGCCCATCCCTCCGGAGCTCGGCAACCTCCCCAACCTCACCAGCCTGGTCGTCGTCAACAGCAACCTGTCGGGGACCATTCCGCCGGAGCTCGGCAACCTGGCCGAGCTGAGCGTCCTGTTGCTGGCAAGCAGCGAGCTGACGGGACCCATACCCGCGGAGCTGGGCAAGCTGGTCAACCTCACTTCCCTGACGCTCGACGACAACGCTCTGGAAGGTCCGATCCCGCCTGAACTCGGGAACCTCGCCGCGCTGGAGTCGCTGAGCCTCGCTCTCAACTACCTGACGGGCCCCATCCCCCCGGAATTGGGGAGCCTCTCGAGCCTCCGCCAGCTCGGTCTTGGAGGCAACGAACTCACAGGCTCCATCCCTCCGGAACTGGCAATGCTGGAGGAGCTGCAGGTCCTCGTCCTGTGGGACAACGATCTCACCGGACCGGTGCCTCCGGAACTCGGCAGTCTCGGCAACCTGCTCTATGCGACCCTCGCCGAAAACGAGCTTACGGGCCCCATCCCGCCGGAGCTCGGCTCACTCGCGCGCATCGACTACCTGACCCTTGCGGACAACAACCTCACCGGCCCGATCCCGCCCGAGTTCGGACGCCTGATCGGGGCAATCGATCTGGATCTGAGAGGCAATGCCCTCACCGGTCAGATCCCGGCCGAACTGGGCCGGCTGCCGCGGCTGGTGCGCCTGTCCCTGGGCCGCAACGACCTGAGCGGTCCGATCTCCCCCCGGATGGGAGGAATGAGCCACCTCCGCGAACTCGACGTGACGGACAATGCCGGGCTCTCGGGAGCGCTCCCGGAAGAGCTGACGGAGCTGAACCTCGACATGCTCGCGACGGGAGGAACCGACCTTTGCGCGCCCTCGGGCGAGGCCTTCCAACAGTGGCTGGCAGCCGTTCCCAAGCGGCGCCTGATCCCCTGCGCGGAGGGCGAACCCGCGTCGGCCTATCTGACCCAGGCGGTGCAGTCGCGTTCGTACCGCGTCCCGCTGGTCGCCGGCCGCCCCGCGCTCCTGAGAGTGTTCGTCACCGCCGCGCGCCCCGGCGGCGCGAACATGCCTGCGGTGCGGGCGAGGTTCCTTCTCGACGGGGTCGAGACGCACGTGGCGGAGATCGCATCCTCCCCGGTTCCCATCCCGACCGAGGTGGACGAGGGCGACCTGGCGGCCTCCGCCAACGCCGAGATTCCCGGGGAGGTCATCCAGCCGGGCCTCGAGATGGTGATCGAGATCGACCCGGAGGGAGTCCTGGACCCGGCGCTGGGCGTAGCAAGGCGGATTCCCGCGGATGGCGGCCGTGCGGTGGACGTGCGCGCGATGCCCCCGCTGGACCTGACCCTGGTGCCCTTCCTGCAGGAGCAGACGCCCGATTCCTCGATCCTGGCGCTGACCACCGGCATGGCGACGGACCCGGGCGGGCACGAACTGCTCCACGACACCCGGACCCTGCTCCCCGTCGGGGAGCTCGAGGTGACCGCCCACGAGCCGGTGCTGATCTCGTCCAACAACGCCTACGACCTGTTCCGGGAGACCATCGCCATCTGGGCAGTGGAAGGGGGGATGGGCCACTACATGGGCATGATCGCCGGACGTACGACCGTCGCCCGGGGCATCGCGGGCGTGCCGGGCCGGGTCAGCTTCTCGGTGCCCGATTCGCGAATCATCGCGCACGAACTAGGGCACAACATGTACCTCCATCACGCCCCCTGCGGAGGCGCCGGAGGTCCCGATCCGTCGTTTCCCGAACCGGACGGATCGATCGGCGCCTGGGGATACGACTTCCGCCGCGGCAGGCTGGTGGCGCCCGCCCGGCACGATCTGATGTCGTATTGCGAACCGCCCTGGGTCAGCGACTACTACTTCACCAACGCGCTCCGCTTCCGGATCCGTGACGAAGCGCCACGTGTGACGCAGGCAGCGGCGGGGTCCGGCCGCTCGCTCCTGCTCTGGGGGGGCGTCGACCCGGAAGGCAAGCCGTTCCTGGAGCCGGCCTTCGTGCTGGAGGCGCCCGCGAACGTCCCGCGGGCGGGCAGCGAATACCGGATTACGGGCCGCGACGCGCGCGACCGCGAGCTGTTTTCGCTCGGTTTCGACATGCCGGTGCCGGCCGATGGCGACGGCAGGGCCGCGTTCGCCATCATGCTCCCGGTACGCGACGGCTGGGCCGAGGACCTGGCCGGCATCACGCTTGCCGGACCCGGCGGCTCGGATACGCTGAACCGGGAGTCGGCGCGTCCGATGGCCATCCTGCGCAATCCGCGGACCGGCCAGGTTCGTGGAATCCTGCGTCGCACGGCTCCCGTCGCACAGGCCGCCATGGACGGGACCGGCAGCGTCTCCGGATCCGGTCTGGAAGTGTTGCTCAGCCCGGGGCTGCCCGGCGCTGCAGCCTGGAGGCGCTGACGATGCGCGGCTCCGGCCCGGAAGGGCTCAGGAGGGAGGAGTCGCCGCGTCCGGCCGCTCCGGCGAATCGGCGGCAGGCGCTACCGTAAACTCGGTGAACATCCCCCGGCCGTCATGCCCGGAAAAGTCGCAGATCGCCATATAGGCACCCGGCTCGAGCTCGACGGTAGCCACCCGGCGCTCCCCGGGGTTGAGGCGCCGCTCCAGCACCCAGGCCGCGAGAGTGTCCTCCATCCGGCGGAAGTAGATGTTGTGCTCTTCAAACCCGGCGTTGACGAAGCGCACCAGGTGTGGCCCGGCGGGAAGGACGAGCGGCATGGAAATGGTGTACTCGTCCATCAGGATCTGCATGGTGTCCACGCGGGAGGGCGGCGGGGTCTCGACCGGAGGAGCCGGCCGATCGTCGTCCGGCTCCGCGCATCCCCCGGCGGCAAAGCATGCGGCGGCGAGCACCAGCAGCCGTGAGGCCTTCGACCGCGCGGGGCTGCGGCGAACATGTCCTGGGGATTCCGGATACAAGGAAGCTGTGCGCCGCACGAGGAGTGTCACCAGCGATGGAAGCACCGCCGTCCCGCCGCGCCTGGCCGGAGACGGGTGGGCTCCGGAATGCGCGGTCTCCTGCCGGAGACGCGCGCCCGGACCGGCGAGCAACCGGCGCTGCCCTGCAGAGGCGCCGGTCGGAATCGAACCGACGATCGAGGATTTGCAGTCCTCTGCCTTACCACTTGGCCACGGCGCCAAAAGAATGGGGAGCCGACGAGCGCGCTCCCCATACCGGCTTTGCAAGAGCGGGAAACCGGACTCGAACCGGCGACCCCCACCTTGGCAAGGTGGTGCTCTACCAACTGAGCTATTCCCGCAGATGAAGCATCATGAGGTTAGAAACAGCCACCATGGGTGTCAACCACCCGCGCGATGGTTTTCCCTGCTCCGGCCCGTGACTACCTTTGCACGTTCTCGCCGGGAGCCGGCGCCCGGCCCGCGCGCACCATCCTGCCCCCGCTTCCCCTTGCCCCACCCCTCTCGCGGGCACCTCACGCGACCCGGAATTCCGCCTCTCCTGCGGCGGCTGCCGGCGCTTCTCCCGGCCCTCCTGCTGCCCGGCGCGGCGAGTGGACAGCTTGTCGGCGGACCGATCGTCCCTTCGGGCCATCTGCGGCTGGACATCGACGCGAACTACGTCACCTGGAGCGAGCGCTTCGGCCTGCGGTCCGAGGGGGGATCCCCGGTCGAGGAGGTGGAGCCGCTGGGGTGGAACCTGAGCAGCGACGCCCTGGGATCGGACCGGCTGCCTGGAGCCGCGCTCACCGAGGCTCGCCTCCGGACCCTGTTCGCGAATCCCGACTACCGGTTCAACCTGGGGAGCACCAGCCACCTGTTCGCGGCCCACATCCGGCGCGTGCCCCTCGGGTTCCGGCTGGGCGTATTCCCCTGGCTTACGGTGGGGGCGTCGCTGCCCATGGTGCAGCGCAAGCTCGACTCGGAGCTGGTGTACACACCCGGGGAGGCGAACGCCGGGCTGGCGCCGCCGGCGTCCCTGAGGGCCCCGTTCATGAACGAATACGGGAATGCCCTTGCCGAGGCGCGCACCGTCATCGCCGGCCTTTGCGGGGTGGACGAGAGCGCCCCCGAGTGCCAGGCAGGCCGCGCCGTGCTCGCGGAGGGCGACGCGCTGCTGGGATCCCTCGGGGCGCTGTTCGGAGAAGCCATCTTCTTCCCCCTGGAGGGTTCCGCTGCGGGCCGCGACCTCGCCGGCCGCGTGGACGCGGTCAGGACCGGCCTGTCGGACATCGGTGTGACGACCTTCACGGCCCCGCTCCCGCTCGGCACCCCGCTCGACCGGGCCGGCTTCGATTCGCTGGTCGTCGTTCCGGTATTCGGGACGACCGGTCTTCCCGTTGAGGATATGGACGCGCTCTGGGAACCCGGAGACCTGGAGGTAAGCGCGGCGATTCAGGTCCTGAACCTGACCCCGCGTCCGCCGGACCTCCCGGGCCCCGGAGAGGCGGCTGATTCCCTCGCTGCATCCGAGCAGGACTCCGGCGGCGGGTTCCGGGTTCGGCTGGGCGTGGCCGGCACGCTCCGCCTGGGCACCGGCAGCCCGCAGGACACCCTCCGCGAGTTCCTGGACATGGAGGTCGCGGAGGGGCAGATGGACATCGAGGCGCGCGCCTTCGGCGGCGTCGACTGGGCGCGGCGCGTGGGGTTGACCTTCGATGTGCGCTACGGGGTCGCCTCACCCGTGTACGTGCGCCGCCGCGTCGGTCCGCCCGACATGGGCTTCGCCCCCCGTCCGCCCCTGGAGACGGTGCAGTGGCAGCCGGGCAACTACCTCGAGTACGCGATCACCCCACAACTGCTGCTGACGCCCCAGCTCGCGGTCGGCTTCGTGTACCGCTCCTTCAGCCGCGCGGCGGACAGCTTCGCGGGCGAGGCGGCCGACTTGGCGGCGCTTTCGCTCGAGACGGAAGCCGAAGTGCGGTCCATGGGGTTGGACGTCCGGTATTCCAGCTTCCTGGCCGGCGGCTTCCCGGTTGTGGCCCGCTTCGGCTGGGAAGCCGCGCGCAGCGGCGCCGGAGGCCGGACGCCCAGGACGGGCAGGGTGCACTTCGGGGCGAGTCTTTTCTGGAGGCTGTGGGGCGGTGGCCGGCAGCCCCCGGATGAAGCCGCTCCGACGCCGGTAGGAGCCCGTCCGGGCCGCTAGAGGACAGCCCCGGCAACCTCCTGCCCCGCGACGCGCAACAGCTCGCGGGCGTGCTCGCGGGAAGCCGCCGAATCCGGGTCGCCGCCCAGCATGCGCGCGATCTCATGCACGCGCGTGCCCCCGTCCAGGACGGAGGCCCGCGTACGGATCATGCCGTCATCCGGCGAGAGCCGCTTCTCGACCAGCACATGATGACTCGCCCGCGATGCGATCTGGGCGAGGTGGGTGATGGCGAGCACCTGGTGGGCCCGCCCCGTCTCCTGGAGCCGCGCCCCGACCGCGTTGGCGATCTCGCCCCCTACCCCGGCGTCGATTTCGTCGAACACCAGGGTCGGAACCCGATCGGCTGCGCCCAGAATCGACTTGAGGGCGAGCATCACCCTCGAAAGCTCCCCGCCGCTGGCGATCCGGCCGAGGGGCGCGGGCGGAAACCCGGGGTTGAGCGAGGCCAGGAACTCCACCCGCTCCGCGCCGCCCGGCCCCACCTCCGCCAGCGGGCCCAGCGCAACCGAGAAGGTGCCCCCCTCGAGCCCCAGCTCGGGGAACAGCGCTGTAACCCGGCGCTCAAGTTTACTCGCCGCCTTACATCGCGTTTCGCTCAGGGCTGCCGCCTCCCGCTCCAGGCGGGCCCCGGTCTGGCGGATGCGTCGCTCGAGAGTGGCGATGTCGAACGAGCTGGTCTCGATCTCCTCGAGCTGCGCCGCCAGCCGGCGCCCGGTCTCGAACACGTCCTCCAGCGCGGGTCCGTACTTGCGCTTCAGCCGGAAGATGCGGTCGAGGCGGGTCCTGACGTCTTCCAGCCGGCGTGGATCGTGCTCCAGCGAACTCGCGTAGTCCCCCAGGAAGCGCCCCGCCTCGCTCGCCGCCTGGTAGGACTGCTCCAGCAACTCCGAGACCTCGCCCAGCGAGCCGTCCAGGCGGATGATGTCGGCGAGCGCGGCCTGCACCGCGCGGATGCGCACCGTGACGGCGGCGTCACCCGCGTAGAGCTCCTCGTAGGCGCCCCCCGCGTTGCGCGCCAGTTCGTCGGCGTGTTCGAGCCGGGTCGCCTCCGTCTCGAGCGCCGTGTCCTCCCCGTCCTGGAGCGTGGCGCCTTCGATCTCGCCGAGCTGGAAGCGGATGAAGTCGGCGCGCGCCTCGAGTTCACGGATCCTCGCTTCCAGCCGCTCCCGCTCGCGCTCCAGCGCCTTCAGTTCGCCGCACAACGCGGCAACGGCGCTCGCCCTTCCGGTTGCGCGCGCAAGGGAATCCAGCAGTCTGGCCTGTTCGGCGGGCCGGAGCAGGCTCTGGTGCTCGTGCTGCCCGTGCAGGTCGACCAGGTGGCGGCCCAGTTCACGCAGGAGCCCCACCGTGGCGGACGAATCGTTTACCCAGGCGCGGTTGCGTCCCCGGCGCGCCACTTCCCGCCGCAGGACCAGCACGTCGCCGTCCGCGCCGAGACCCAGCTCCTCGAGCTTCCCGCGGACCGGCCCGCAGTCCTCGATGTCGAAGGCGGCCTCGATCATGGCACGGGAGGCACCCACCCGGACCACCCCGGGAGAGGCCCGTTCGCCCAGCAGGCAGGAGAGGGCGTTCGCCACCAGGGACTTGCCGGACCCGGTCTCGCCCGACACGGCGTTGAGGCCCGGCGCCCCGGCCAGCGTCAGGTCATCGATTACCGCGTAGTCGCGTATGCGCAGTTCGATCAGCATGCCTGACGATGCTCATAAGATCATGCACCTGAAGGAGATTTCAGGGCCCAGTTCAACTTTCGTCTCAAGGTGGAGAAGAAGGTGTATCCGGGAAAGCGAAGCAGGGGCACGCGCACCGTGCCGGTCCGGATCTCCACGACCGAACCGGGCACGACGGCCACTGCCTCCTGGCCGTCAACGGTCAGCACCAGGTCGCCCGATGGATCCACTTCCCTGATGATGACGCGCTCGTCCGCGGCCAGCACCAGGGGGCGCACCGCGAGCGTGTGCGGGCAGATCGGAGTCACCAGGATGCAGTCCACCCCCGGGGCGATGATGGGACCGCCGGCCGACAGGGAGTAGGCCGTCGAACCGGTGGGCGAGGAAACGATCACCCCGTCGGCGCTGAAGCTGCCGATCTCGTCGGTGACCCCGTCATGCCCCACGAACAGGTCGAGGCGCGAGACCCTGGCCGCCCCGCTGTTGTGGACTACGAAATCGTTGAGCGCCACCTGCCGATCGCCCTGGTTTCCGTCCTCGTCGAGGATGGCCGCCTCGAGTGTAATACGGTAGTCGAGGGTGAAGTCGCCGCCGCGCAACCGCTCGAACGCGGTGGCAAGGTCGGAGCCGGAAGACGAGGTGAGGAAGCCCAGGTGCCCGAGGTTGATGCCGAGGACGGGAGTTTCGGTTCCCGTGACCTTGCGCGCGCCCCGCAGCAGCGTTCCGTCCCCGCCCAGCGTGATCAGCAGATCCAGCCCCGGTTCTCCGGGCCGGAGAGGGCGCGCGCCCGGCGGCGCATGCGCGAGGACTTCCGGCTCGCAGGCCATCTCGATGCCGAACCTGCGCGCGAGTTCGTCGAGGCGCGCCAGCGCCGGCGCGAGCCCCGGCTGCCCGGGAAGCGCGAAGATGCCGATGCGGCGGACGGGAGGCGGCACCATGGCGACTCGAGTGGGGTTACGCGCTCTCTCTGGTCGCCATCACGCGGATTTCGGGGCTGCGCCCGGCCAGGCGCAGGGCTTCCCGCGCGATCCCCTCCGCGTCCAGTCCCACCTCCGCCAGCAGCAGCCCCCTGTCGCCGTGCTCGATGAAGACGTCCGGCAACCCCATCGTCCTCACGGTCGGGCGCGATCCCGCGCGCGCCTGGATCTCGCGCGCCATGAAGGCTCCGAAGCCATTGATGACGGTACCCTCTTCGACCGTCAGGATGCGCTCGTGCGAGCCGAGCACGCGCTCGAGCACTTCCTCGTCGAAGGGCTTCAGGAAGCGGCAGTTGACGACGGTCGCGTCGATGCCCGCGGCAGCCAGTTCGTCGGCCGCTGAAAGCGCTTCCAGGACCATGGTTCCCACCGCGAGAATCGCCATGTCCGATCCCTCGCGCACGACTTCCCAGCTCCCGTACGGGACCGCATCGATCTCCGAGGTCGGCGGAACCGCGGCGGGAACCGCGTCGCGCGGGTAGCGGATGCTGTAGGGGCCCGCGTCGTGGGTCAGGCCGGTCTTCATCAGGGCGATGAGCTCGTCGCCGTCCTTGGGCGCGGTGACCGTCATTCCCGGAACGAGCAGCATGTAGGCGATGTCGAAGGCGCCGTGATGGGTCGGGCCGTCGGCGCCCGCCACCCCCGCCCGATCCATGCAGAACATCACCGGAAGATCCTGCAGGGCGACGTCGTGCACGATGGAGTCGAAGCCCCGCTGCAGGAACGTGGAGTAGATGGCCACCACCGGGCGCACCCCTTCCGTGGCCATGCCGGCGGCCGATGTCACACCGTGCGCCTCCGCGATGCCCACGTCGAAGTGGCGGTGCGGGAACGCCTTGTCGAAAATGTCGGTGCTGGTTCCGCTCGGCATTGCGGCCGTAATGGCCACGATGCGGTCGTCCTCCGCCGCGAGATCGGTCAGCCCCCTGCCGAAGACCTTCTGGTAACGGGGCAGCCCGACCGGCTTCTTCGGCGAAAGCCCGGTGATCTTGTCCCAGGGGGAGGACGCGTGCCACTTGACGGGGTCCTCCTCCGCGGGCTCATAACCTTTCCCCTTCTGCGTCACGAGGTGCACCAGCACCGGCCCCTTCATGCGGCGGACCCGCTGCAGGGTGTTGACCACCATGTGGATGTCGTGCCCGTTGAAGGGCCCGAAGTAGCGGAATCCCAGCTCCTCGAAGAGCATGCCGGGCACGAACAGGTGCTTCACGCTCTCCTCGAACCTGCCGGTGGCGGACTGCATCACGTCGGAGATGGTCGTGGGGACGCGCTGCATCAGCTCCTTCACCTGATCGCGCACCCGGTTGTAGAGGGGGTTGGTGATGACGCCGTTCAGGTACTTGTTCATCGCCCCCACGTTGGGAGCGATCGACATGTCGTTGTCGTTGAGGACCACGATGAGGTTGCGCTCGCTCGCGCCCGCGTTGTTCAGGGCTTCGTAGGCGAGCCCGCACCCGATGGCGCCGTCCCCGATGACCGCGACGACGTCGAAGTCCTCGTCCTTGTGATCGCGTCCGATGGCCATCCCCACCGCCGCCGAGATGGAGGTCGCGGCGTGTCCGGCTCCGAAGACGTCGAAGTCCGACTCGGCCCGGCGCAGGAAGGGAGCCAGGCCGTCCTTGCGGCGAATGGTGTGCAGACGGTCGTTCCGCCCCGTGAGGATCTTGTGGATGTAGGCCTGGTGGCCCGTGTCCCACACGATGCGGTCGCGGGGGGTGTCGAAGACGTAGTGCAGCGCCACCGTGAGTTCGGCGACGCCCAGGCTTCCCCCGAAGTGTCCCCCAACCTTCGCGACAACATCGATGAGGCGTTCGCGCACCTCGCGCACGAAGTCCGGCAGCTGGGAACGCGAGAGCCTGCGCACGTCCGCCGGTCGCTTGACGTAGTCCAGAATGGCCACCCCAATTCACTCCATCTGCGGTTTTTCGCACTCCCGCGATTGCCGGGACCGAATTCCTAATATAACCGGATTCGCGCCTGCTGTTGCAGAGGGCCGTCAAGCCTCTACCGGCTGCGGTGCACGACATATCCGGCGATGGCCGCCATGGGCCGGGAATCGAGGCCGGCATCCGCCAGTGCCCGGTTTGCCAGGGAGACCTGCCGGAGCGCCCGACCGCGGGCCCGGTCCAGCCCGTAGAGGCCGACGTAGGTCGACTTGCTGAGGGCCTGGTCGCTGGGGTGCTTTCCCAGCTGATCCGCCGAGGATGTGGCGTCCAGAATATCGTCCGCTATCTGGAATGCCAGCCCCAGCGCGCGCCCGTAGCGATCAAGGGATTCGATGCGGCGCGTGCCGGCCCCGGCGGCCAGCCCGCCGATCCGGGGGGCCGCCGCCAGGAGCGCCCCGGTCTTGAGCGCGTGCAGCCGGTCCAGCTGGTCCGGCGACAGGGTCCGGCCCTCGGACTCGAGGTCGAGGGCCTGCCCTCCGACCATTCCTCCCGCGCCCGCGGCCCGCGCCAGCGTGCGCACGATCTCTCGCGCGACCTCGTCCGGGCATCCCAGTTCGAGTGAGGCCCGCCATGCCTGCAGCGCGGCTCCCGGAATCAGCGTTGCCGCGGCCCGGGCAGTGCTCCGGGCCCCGAACACGCGGTGGGGGGTGGGAGATCCCCTGCGCAGTTCGGCGTCGTCCATGCACGGGAGGTCGTCGTGCATGAGGGAGTAGGCGTGGATCATCTCGATGGAGGCGGCCAGATCGTAGCAGCTCTCCTCGACTTCGCCGCCGCAGGCCGCGTATGCCGCGACGCACAGGATGGGCCGGACCCGCTTGCCGTCGGTAAGCAGCCCATGCCGCAACACCGGACCGAGGGAAGGACTGACGCGTGGGGTCAGAGCGGCCAAGGCTCGCTCCAGAGCCAGCCCTACCCGCTTCCCCTGCTCGTCCAGGAAGGATGTCAGATCGAAGTCGCCGCTCGGCCCCGGCATCTCCCGCGAAGCGGGGGTCCCGCTCACCCGGCGTCTTCCCGCCGGCGGGCTTCGCCCTCGATCAGCTCCTCCACGCGAAGCTCGGCCGCGGACAGCAGCCGTTCCGCCGCGCGAACGTGCCGGATTCCTTCCTCGAAGAGCGCGAGGCTCTGCTCCAGCTCGACATCTTCGGCGTCGAGGGCGGCAACGATGTCGTCGAGACGCCGCAGTCGTTCCTCCACCGACAACGGCTGGGGATCGCCGGCATCCCGGCTCGACGACGCCGGGTCTCCCAAAGCACGGGCGCGCCCATCCATCAGAGCCGCTCCGGATCGGTGATTTCCTTTCCACCGGTGCCCCCCACGGCACGCTCGTCGGGACGAGTCCCGGTCACACGGCATCCGACGCGGCCGTCCACCACCCGCAGGTCGAAGGAGGATCCCCGAGGGAATCCTGCGACGTTCCTGAGCACCCGGCCCGAGCGGTCGAGCGGCACCGCGTACCCCCGGCTGAGGGTGGCAAGGGGTGATAACGCGTCCAGGCGCCCGGAAGCGCTCTCCATCCGGGCACGCCGGGAGCCGAGGCGGGCGCGCATCGCCGCCGCCATCCGCCGACTGCGGCCGAACACCTGGGCGGTCCGCGGCTCGATGACGCCGTCGATTCCCCGGCGGAGCCGGCCGGCGCGGGACTCCAGGCGGTTGCGGTTGCGGTGCACGGAGCGCCGAAGGCCGGTGGAAAGGCGCGGCCGCAGGTCGGCCAGCCGCCGAGCCAACACCGCGCGGTCGGGGACCACCGCCTCCGCGCCCGCCGAGGGGGTGGGGGCGCGCAGGTCGGCCACCAGATCCGCGATGGTGACATCCACTTCGTGGCCAACGGCGGAGACCACGGGTACCGGGCAGGCGGCGATGGCGCGGGCGACCTCCTCGCGGTTGAACGCCCACAGGTCTTCGAGCGAACCCCCGCCCCGCGCCACCAGGACGACGTCCGCCTGTCCGCTGCGGCCGATCTCGTCAACGGCCCGCGCCACGTCGTCCGCGGCGCCCTCCCCCTGGACGCGGGCGCTCCTCAGCAGCACACGCGTCCAGGGAGCCCGCGCCCCGATCACCGACAGGATGTCGTGGAGGGCGGCCCCCGTGGCGGAGGTCACCACGCCCACGCAGGCCGGGCACGCCGGCAGCGCGCGCCTGCGCGCGGGGTCCATCAGCCCCTCCGCCGCCAGCTTGCGCCGCACCTGTTCGAAGGCCCGGCGCCACAGCCCCTCACCGTCCTCGGCCGTCAGCCGGCGCACGCGCAACTGGTACCGTCCGCGCGCTTCGTAGAGGGTCACCGAGCCGAACGCCCGCACCCGGGTGCCGTCCTCCGGATCGGCCGGCAGCCGGCGGGCGTCGCTGGCGAACATGACCGCGCCGATATGCGCGGTCTCGTCCTTGAGCGTGAAGTACCGGTGCCCCGCGGCGACCCGACGCCAGTTGCCGACCTCACCGGCCACCCAGAGGGCCGACATGCCCTGTTCGAGCAGAAACCGCGCCCGGCGGTTCACCTGCGCGACCGTCCAGGGCTCGGCCTCTCCGCCGCGCTTCCCGGAAGCCCGGGCCGACGCTTCCACCGGGGCGCCCGCGGCCGGGCCCGACTGCTCCCCGCCCGCAGCGTACCGGAAGAGGTCGAGCGGCCCGTCCTGCGCGGCCATGGGCGGCTCAGCCCCGGCCTTCGTCCGCGTGCAGCCGCACGGCGGCGTCGACCGTGTTGGAGAGCAGCATCGCGATGGTCATCGGGCCGACCCCTCCGGGAACCGGCGAGATCGCGCCCGCGACCTCCCTGACCTCGTCGAAGACCACGTCGCCCGTGATGCGGTATCCCCGCTCGCGGGTCGAATCGTCCACCCGGTTGGTGCCCACGTCGATCACGGTGGCCCCGGGGCGCACCATCTCGCCGGTGACGGTTCCGGGACGCCCGATGGCCACGATCAAGATCTCGCCGAGCCGGGTCACGGCACCCAGGTCGGCGGTGCGGCTGTGGGCGACGGTGACCGTGGCGTTCCCCCCGGGCGCCTTGCGCATGAGCAGCGACGCCATCGGCTTCCCCACGATGTTGGAGCGCCCCACGATCACCGCGTGCCTGCCCGAGGGATCGACGCCCGAGCGCAGCAGCATCTGGATCACCCCGGCAGGCGTGCACGGGGCCAGCACGTCGGGGGCGCCGGTGGCGAGTCGGCCCACGTTGACCGGGTGGAAGCCGTCCACGTCCTTCCCGGGCAGAATCCGGTCGAGCACCACCTGGTCGCGAATCTGGTCCGGCAGGGGAAGCTGCACGAGGATGCCGTGAATCGCGGGGTCGGCGTTGAGCCCGTCGAGCAGTCCCAGCAGTTCGGCCTCGGGGGTCGCGCCAGGCAGGGTGATCTGGCGGGAATGGATCCCGGCGGCGCGCGCGGCGCGGTTCTTCATCCGCACATAGCTGTGGCTCGCCGGGTCGTCCCCCACCAGCACGGTCGCGAGCCCGGGCACCAGCCCGTCCCGTTCCTTCAGGACGGCGACCCGCGCCCGAAGTTCCTCGCGGATCGCACCCGCGATCTCCGTTCCCGAGATGATGGCGGCGCTCATCGGGCGAACCCCACGGCGCGGGTTTCGCGAATCACCACGATCTTTATCTGACCGGGATAGCGCAGTTCCTCCTCGAAACGGCGCGCGATGTTCTCCGAGAGCGCGTTCGTTTCGTCGTCGGAGACCCGCTCCGGCTCCACCATGACCCGCACCTCCCGTCCCGCCTGGATCGCGAAGCAGCGCTCCACTCCGGGATATTCGAGGACCGTGTTCTCGATCTTCTCCAACCTCTTGACGTAGCTGTCGAACATCTCCCGGCGCGCCCCGGGACGGGACCCCGAGATCGCGTCCGCCGCCGTCACCAGGAACGTCTCCGCGTAGCGGTGCGGCTCCTCGTCATGGTGCGCGCGGATCGCGTTCAGGACCTGATCCGGCTCCCGATACCTCTCGCAGAGCGCGTATCCCAGCTCCACATGGGTCCCTTCCTGGTCGTGAGTCATCCCCTTCCCCACATCGTGCAGAAGCCCGGCCCGCTTGGCGATCTGCACATCGAGCCCCATTTCCGCGGCCATGCCTCCGGCCAGCAGCGCCACCTCCTTCGAGTGCAGCAGCTGGTTCTGACCGTAGGAGGTGCGGAAGCGGAGGTGACCGAGCGCCTGAACGATCTTGGGGTGCACGTCGTGGATCCCCAGCTCGTAGAGCACTTCCTCCGCGGCTGCGAGCATCGTCCGCTTGACCGACTTCTCGCTCTTCTTGACCAGGTCCTCGATGCGGGCGGGATGGATCCGGCCATCCTCGACGAGCTTGCCGAGGGCGACCCGGGCCACCTCCCGGCGGATGGGGTTGAACCCCGAGAGGATGACCGCTTCGGGGGTGTCGTCGATGATGACGTCGATGCCCGTGGCCTGCTCGAAGGCGCGGATGTTTCGGCCCTCGCGCCCGATGATGCGGCCCTTCATCTCGTCGGAGGGCAGTTGCACGACGGACACCGTCATCTCGGCGGTCTGCTCCGCCGCCATGCGCTGGATCGCCTGGGCGATGATCTTGCGCGCCTCGCGCTCACCCGTGCGCTTCGCCTCGGCCTCGATGGCGCGAACGGTGCTGGCGGCCTTCGCGCGGGCCTCGTCCTCCAGGTTCTTCATCAGGAGGCCGCGGGCTTCGTCGGCGGAGAGGCCGGCCAGCGACTCGAGCGTACTCTGCACCGACCGCTCGGAGGCTTCGACTTCCTCGAACCTCCGGTCCAGCTCGCCGTTGCGGCGCTGGAGCGTCTTCTCCCGCTCTTCCAGCGCCCCCTTGCCCTCCTCCAGGCGGGTCTCGCGCTCGTTCAGGCGGTCGAACTTGCGATCCAGGGAATCCGATCGTTGGCCGATGCGCCGCTCAAGCGTCTTGACCTCTTCCCGGCGCCGAGCCTCCTCGGACTGCCAGGACTCGCGCAGCCGGTAGACCTCTTCCTTGCCCTGTAGGGCGGCGGCTTTGAGGGTGGTGTCGGCTTCGTCGTTGGCGCGGGCGATGATGCGTGACGCATCGTCGCGGGCGGCGGCGCGTTCCTTTTTCTGCCTGGTGCGCTCGATGCCCCGTCCCAGCAAATATCCGGCTGCGGAGCCGAGCGCCATCACGACCGCCGCAAGCAGAATGCTTTGCGGGTCCATTGTATGCGCTCCGGATCAGGCGCACGCGCGCCTGCCAGTTCCATTTCCATGGGGCCGTTCCGACCGAGGACGAAGCCGACCCTGACCGATTCCGTGCCCGCGCCGTACCGCAGGCGACGGGCGGAATGCTTCTAAAGCTCGTGACAATATGAGGATGGAGCGGACAGACGCAAGCGATGAGGCGGGATCAGGATTCGGCGTGCTCCGCCAACTCGGCCTCGACTTCCTCAGCGAGCGATCCGGATCGGCGCGTCATCCGCGCCCGCAGACCGGCCAGATCGGCCTGAGCCTCAAAGTACCGCGCGGTGATGGAGAGGGCCGCAAGGATCGTGGCCCTGTATGAGTCCATCAGCCCGGCCCGACGGTGGACCTCGCTGATGTTCTCATCCAGGAAACGGGCAAATCGCTCGACTTCCTCGCGGTCGGCGGTGGACCGGATGGCGTACTTCTCGCCCGCGATCTCGACCGTATGGGATATTGCCTTGTCGGTATCAGCCATCCCGGCCCTCCAGGAATCGTATGCGGGCCATCATCCTCTCCACCACTGCGCGGCCCCGTTCGAGGCGTCCCTCCAACTCGCGCCTCTCCTGCTCGGCCGCGCGAAGTCTTTCCACCACACTCTCCGGGCTTGCTTCGCCCTCGGCGATGGGAGCGAGGAACTCCATCAGCTCCTCGTTTCGCTCCCTGGCCGACCGCAGTTCGGCCCTCAACTCCGCGCTCTGCCGGATCAGTCGCCGGACCGCCGACTCCAGGCGCGCGAAGGGCTCGCTAGCGTCAGGAGTCTGCTGCGCCTGCTCTTGGTTCGACACCAAACTCCTCCTTGAGTCGCTGGATGAGACGCCGCACCGCGCGATCGACGGCTTTGTCCGTGAGGGTTCGGCGTCCCGACTGAAAGCGCAGGCGGAATCCGATGGACCGGGAGCCGTCCGGCACATCCCCGCCGCGGAACAGGTCGAAGACGGACACTCCGGCGAGATCCCTGCCTCCGCCCCTCTCGAGGAACTCCAGCACCTGCCGGGCCGGGAGCGAATCCGGAATCAGCAGGGCCAGGTCTCGCTCCACCGCCGGGAAGGCGGGAAGCGGGCGGATGGCCGGATCGGGCCGCCCCCGGACACCGTCCCCCAGTTCGAGCTCCAGCCCCCAGACCGGTCCGGCCCAGACGGGAGCGTCCACCCGGTCCGCGCGCACCTTGCCGGCGCCGCCCACCACCGAGCCGTCGGCCGCCCGCACCAGAAACTCGCAATCCTCCTCGAAGAAGGTCGAGTCGAAGGTGCCGGGCTCCACCGAGCACTCCCCCGGGAGCACGGCCGCGACCAGTTCCTCGGCCAGTCCGCGCAGCTCCCACTCGTCCCACGGCCGATCCCCGGCCGACCAGTGGTGGGGCCGCCGCCGCCCGGTCATCGCGACCGCCAGCCGATTCGTCTCGCGCGGCAACCCGCCGGACCCGTCGGCGCCGAATACCGCGCCCATGTCGAAGAGCCGGATGTCGGCGGCGCCCCGCGCGAAGTTGTGCTCGACCGCGTGCAGCAGCCCGAAGAGCACGGTCCGGCGCAGGCGGCTCTCTTCCGCGGAGACCGGATTGAGCACCTCCACCTCCCCCTCCTCCGCGGGCGCAAACGCGGTCGTGTGCGCCTCCAGGAACCCGCGGCCCACCAGGATCGTCCTGAGCCGGTCGTGCAACCGCAGAAGGGGGTCGTCCGGGACCGTCCCCGGACGGAAGGCGCCCAGGCTGTCCGGGAAACGGTCGTACCCGTGGACGCGCGCGACCTCCTCGACCAGGTCGACCTCGCGAAGGGTGTCGTAGCTCCGGTGCCCCGGGACCGCGACTTCGATTGCGCCGGCGGTGGGCCTGCAGCGGTAGCCCAGCGGCTCGAGCAGCTTCACGATGTCGCCTGTGTCAAAGGGGACGCCAAGCAGCTGCCCGACCCGTTCGGGACGAAGCGTCACGACCGGCGCGCGCCAGGGCCGGGGGCAGGCGTCGAGGAGGGTGGGCGCCGGCTCGCCGCCCGCAGTCGCGACGATGATCGAAACCGTGCGCCGAATCGCGCGCTCCAGCCCGGCAGGGTCGACTCCGCGCTCGAAGCGGTGGCTGGCGTCGGTCGACATGCCCAGCGCCCGCCGCACCGCGCGCACCCCCTTCGGGTTGAAGAGCGCGCACTCCAGGAGAACGTCCGTGGTCCCCTCGCCGATCTCGGATTCGCTCCCGCCCATGACCCCGGCTATGGCCAGCGCCCGCTCGGGATCGCAGATGAGGAGCATTCCCTCGTCGAGTTCGCGCTGTTCGCCGTCCAGTGTCCGCACCGTCTCGCCCTGCCAAGCCCCCCGGACTACGATCTCGGGTCCCGCGACCCTCGCGAGATCGAAGGCGTGCAGCGGCTGACCCAGCTCCAGCAGCACGTAGTTGGTGGCGTCCACCACGTTGTTGATGGGATGGGCGCCCGCAGCCCGCAGGCGGGACGCCAGCCACTCCGGGGAAGGGCCGACCCGCACCCCGCGCACCACCGCCGCCATGTAGCGCCAGCACTGCCGTGGGTCGTCGATGCGGACGCGCGCCCCCGCCCCGTCCACCGCCGGCGTCCCGGTGCGCACCGCCAACTCGTGCTCGACCGCTCCGGGGAGCTGGGCGAGGCGGATCCCGCCCTCACCGACCAGTTCGCGCGCCACGCCCACGTGGGAGAGCAGGTCGCCCCGGTTGGGCGAGACCTCGACATCCAGCCGGTGGTCGTCCAGGCCGACAGTGGGGGCGAAAGGGCTTCCCGGGTCGAACTGTCCCGCCAGCTCGAGAATCCCGCGGTGTTCGGTGCCCAGCCCCAGTTCGCGGGCCGAGCAGAGCATGCCGCGCGACTCCTGGCCGCGGATGCGGACGCGCTTGATGCGCAGTTCGCCGGGAAGGACGGCGCCCACCGGCACGAAGGGGTAGCAGGCGCCCGGGCGGACGTTGGGCGCTCCGCACACCACCTGCACGGTGCCGTTGCCCCCGTCGACCTCGCAGACCGACAACCGGTCCGCGTTCGGGTGCCGGCGCACGCGCTCCACGCGGCCGATCACCACCCCGGCGATCTCCGCGGCCAGGTCGGTGATCCCCTCCACGGGCGCGCCGCGCATCGCCAGCCGGGCCGCGATTTCCCCGGCACTCAGGTCGAGCCCTGGCGCCACCGCCCGCAACCACCGGCGCGAGACGTTCATGCGAACTGGGAGAGGAAGCGGATGTCGTTCTCGTAGAGCATCCGGATGTCGTTTATCCCGTACTTGAGCATGGCGATGCGCGCGGGCCCCATGCCGAAGGCCCACCCGGAATAGCGTTCGGGATCGATGCCCACGTTCTCCAGCACCGCCGGATCGACCATTCCGGCCCCCATGACCTCCAGCCAGGCCGTCTCCTCGACGCTGCCGTCCGCTCCCACCACGCGCCTCTTCACGTCGACCTCGGCGCTCGGCTCCGTGAACGGGAAGTAGCCCGGGCGGAAGCGGATGCGGGTGCCGGGTCCCCAGAACCGGCGCGCAAACTCCGAAAGGGTAGCCTTGAAGTCCACGAAGGTGATGCCCTCGTCCACCGCCAGGCCTTCGATCTGGAAGAACGCGGGCGCGTGCGTCGCGTCCCAGGTGTCGCGCCGGTAGGCCGGGCCGGGGGCGAGGATGCGCACGGGAGGGCGGTACTGCTCGAGGATCCGGATCTGGACCGGAGAGGTGTGGCTGCGCAGGAGCCCGCCGCCCTTCAGGTAGAGGGTGTCCTGCTCGTCCGCGGCGGGATGGTCCAGGGGCGTGTTGAGCGCGACGAAGTTGTACCACTCGGTCTCCGCCTCGGGCCCGCGGGCGCGCGTAAACCCCAGGCGCGCAAAGATGTCGCAGATCTCGTCGACGACCAGGGTGACGGGGTGGCGGGCGCCCCGCCACCGGTCCCGCCCGGGAAGCGTGAGGTCCCGCGCCGGCGTACCGCTGCCCGCGCGCTCCCGTGCGAAGCGGCGTTCCCGCTCTTCCAGCGCCCCCCGCAGCACCTGCTTGACCCGGTTCGCTTCGGCGCCGACGGCCGGGCGTGCTTCCGGGCCGAGGCCGCCGAGCTGGCGCAGGATGCGCGATACGCGCCCTTCCCTGCGGCCCAGGAATGCTACCCGGACCTGCTCCAGGGCAGCGGGATCGCTCGTGCCGGTGATGGCGTCCCGCGCCTCCCGTTCGAGCGCCCGGAGCTCGTCAACGAGAGAGCCGGCCTCGGACACGAAGTGTCGGACTAGGCGCGCGAACCGCGCTCAGGCACCGGCCAGTCCCTGCTTGGCGCGGTCCGCCAGGGCAGCGAACGCCTCCGGGTTGCGCACGGCCAGGTCGGCCAGCGACTTGCGGTCGAGTTCGATACCCGCCCGCTGGAGGCCGTTGATGAACCGGGAATAGGACAGGTCGTGCTGCCGTGAGGCCGCGTTGATGCGCGTGATCCAGAGCCGCCGGAAATTCCGCTTCTTCTGCTTGCGGTCCCGGTAGGCGTACTCCCAGCCGCGCTCCACGGCGTCCTTCGCCGTGCGGTACAGCTTCTTTCTGGCGCCGAAGTAGCCCTTGGCCTGGCGGAGAATCTTCTTCTTGCGACGTTTGCGCGCGGGGGCGCCGGTCGTTCTGGGCATGGGGTTCTCTCTCCCGCGGCCTTATGAGTTGGGAAGCAGGCGGCGGAGCCTGCGCTCGTCCGCGCCGGACACCAGCGTGGCGGAACGCAGGCGGCGCTTCCGTTTCCGGGTCTTCTTGGTGAGGATGTGGCTCTTGTACGCCCTCATCCTGCGGAGCTTGCCGCGGCCGGTGCGGCGAATCCGCTTGGCCGCTCCGCGGTTGGTCTTCATCTTCGGCACGATCTAACTCCTCGGAGCCAACACCATTGTCATGGTGCGCCCTTCCCTCACCGGGCGCGTCTCAATCTTCGAAACCTCTTCCAGGTCCTCGGTCACCCGCCTCAGCACCTCCAGCCCGATCTCGGGGTGCGAGAGCTGCCGCCCGCGGAACATCATCGTCAGCTTCACCTTGTTGCCGTCGCCGAGGAAGCGGCGGGCGTGCCGGACCTTGAAGTCGTAGTCGTGATCCTCGATGCCTGGCCTGAACTTCACTTCCTTGATCTGTATGTGATGCTGCTTCTTCTTTGCTTCCTTGGCCTTGCGGGCCGCGTTGTACTTGTACTTCCCGTAGTCCATGAGCCGGCATACGGGCGGACGCGCGGCCGGCGCCACCTCGACCAGATCCAGGCCGGCCCTGCCGGCCCTTTCGCGCGCCTCCTCTATGGAGACGATACCCACCTGGGCGCCCCGCTCGTCGATGAGCCGAACGGGACTGATTCTGATCTGGTCGTTGACTCGGATCCTCTGTTCCTTTATGGCCTGTTCCTCCGTGGTTCAAATGAACCCGCCTTCCGGCGGGCATCGTGGGACAAAAAAACCCGGGCCACCCCGGGACACGAAACGCCGGGCGGCCGATCGACGCTGCTCGCCGGCCGGCCCGTCTCGTAACCCTGCGGCGCCGGGCGCCGAAGGTGGAGGGAACGTGCGATCCTCGCTTCCGCGTTGTCAACGGCGAAAGATAGGGATGAGCGGCGCAGGGTCAAGCGAGGCGCTTCAGGTAAAGCCGCATTCCCGCCCAGTCGTTGGCCGCGTTGAATACATCGAAGTAGCGCCGGGCTCTCTCCTGCCCGATCGCCGCCGCCTGCCGTTCCCTCGTCTCCCTCTCGTACTCCTCGGCGAGCCGCGGGTCGTCCGTCGCCAGGCTGGCGCGCGCCCGCTCTTCCAGCGCCGCCAGCGCCTCGCTCAGCTCTTCCCGCCGGGCGCCGAAGTCGTCGTAGATGCCGAAGTGGGCCACCGCGAAGCGGTCGGGATCATAGATCCGCACCCGTTCCAGCGTCGACTGCCAGGTCTCCGCATCCACGCCGGGCGCCGGGGTGGGCGGGTGCACGGGAGCGCGGCGGTCGAGGATCACGCCCAGCGCGTCGCCGCACAGCAGCACGCCGTCGCGGTCGTGCAGCCAGGCGACGTGATGGCCGATGTGGCCTGGAGTGGAGATGGGGCGCAGGAGCCGCAGCGGGGCGCGCTCCCCCGGCGCCCACGGACGGATGTTGCGCGCCGGCACCGGCCGCACCTCCCCCCACAGGCGGTCGTGTTCCTCGCCGAACGTGCGCCGCGTGCTTCGCACCAGGCGCTCCGGGTCGGCAATGTGGGGCGCGGCGTCCGCGTGGACGTGCACGGTCAGCGCGTCGTTCTCACCTGCCAGATGCCCCGTTGCTCCGGCATGATCCAGGTGGATGTGGGTGAGAAAGACGGCGCGCAGGTCGGAGATCGCGAGACCTCGCTCCGCCAGGCGGACCCGGAGCGCATCCAGGCAGGTCGCGGGTCCCGGATCGACCAGGACCGGCTCGGGGACCTCCAGCAGAAAGGACGAGATCGCGCCCTGAAGACCCAGATGTTCGAGGTCGAGGAGTTCGATCAACCGCTTTGCGGGTAGGGACGCTCTTCGGGTCCCACGAAGACCTGGCGCGGACGCGCGATGCGCTGCTCGCGGTCGTTGACCATCTCCTCCCACTGCGTAAGCCAGCCCACGGTGCGGGGAATGGCGAAGAGCAGCGGGAACATCTCCGACGGGAACCCCATCGACTGATAGATGAGCCCCGAGTAGAAGTCGACGTTGGGATACAGGTTGCGCCGGATGAAGTACTCCTCGCCCAGCGCGATCTTCTCAAGCTCCAGGGCGATGTCCAGAAGCGGATTCTTGCCCAGCACCTCGAACACCTCGTGCGCCGTCTGCTTGATGATGCTGGCGCGCGGGTCGTAGGCCTTGTACACCCGGTGTCCGAAGCCCATGAGACGCCGCTCGCCCCGCTTCACGCTTTCCATGAATTCGGGGATGTGATCGGTGCTTCCGATCTCTTCGAGCATGCGCAGAACCGCTTCGTTGGCACCCCCGTGGAGCGGCCCGAACAGCGCCGCCATCGCGCCGGCGTGGGCCGAATAGGGGTCGGACTGGGAGCTGCCGATGACCCGCATCGCGGTCGTGGAGCAGTTCTGCTCGTGGTCGGCATGCAGGATGAACAGCACCTCCAGGGCGCGCTCCAGCGCCGGATGGGGCTCGTACTCGCGCACGCCGATGCGGAACAGCATCGACAGGAAGTTCTGCGTGTAGTTGAGGTTGTTGTCGGGATACGCGAGCGGCAGCCCCTTGTGATGGCGGTAGGTGAAGGCCGCGATGGTAGGCATCTTGGCGATCAGGCGCACGATCTGCTTCCAGCGATTCTCCGGATCGTGGATGTTCCTGGCTTCGGGATAGAAGGTGGACATCGCCGCGACCGTACTGATCGCCATGCCCATCGCGTGCGCGTTGTAGCGGAACGCGTCGATCAGCTTGGTCAGGTTCTCGTGGATGTAGGTGTGGATCCTGACTTCGTCGCGGAAGGCGTCGAGCTCGGCATCCGTCGGCAGTTCGCCCTTGAGGATCAGGTAGGCCACCTCCAGGAAGGTGGCCCTTCCCGCCAGTTGCTCGATGGGATAGCCGCGGTATTGCAGGATCCCCTTGGAGCCGTCGATGTAGGTGATCGTGCTGCGGGTATTGGCCGTGTTCGAGAAGCCGGGATCGTACGCCATCATGCCGAAGTCGGTGTCCCGGACCTTGATCCGGCGCAGATCCATGGCCCGGATCACGTCGCCTTCCAGGATGTCGACCTCGTACTCGGCGCCGGTACGATTGTCGGTGATCGAAAGAGTGCCGTTCTGCGCCCCGCCGTTGTCCATGTCCGCTCTCCGCACGGGCTCGGGTCGAGCCGGTGCATGTCGTTTGGGTTGCGCGGGTCTCCTGTCGCCGCGTAACCCGCTTCCGCGTCAGCTCCCACCGACGGATAGTCTAACC
>JAPPJO010000099.1 GCA_028820325.1 Gammaproteobacteria bacterium
TGTCGTTCGAGCGGACGCCGCTCGGACGCCGGTACATCAACTACCGGGATCTCGGGGTTCAGCAACTCGGCTCGATCTACGAGCGGCTCCTCGAACGGGAGGTGGTCCGCGAGGGCGGTAACATCGTCGTCCGTCCGAACGTGTTCGCACGCAAGGACTCGGGCAGCTACTACACGCCGGACGATCTGGTCGATCTGATCGTCCGGGAGGCCGTCGGGCCACTCGTGGACGCCCGGATGGACGCCTTCGCCGCCGAGGCAACCGATCTCGCTTCCCGAGAGGTCCCGGAGGATCGGCGCATGGGCCGCCTGAAGCGGCTCGATCCGGCCGAGCGAACGCTCGAACTGAAGGTCTGCGATCCGGCGATGGGATCCGGACACTTCCTCGTCAACCTCGTGGACTACGTCGCCGACCGCGTCATCGAGGCCATGGCCGAGGCCGAGGCGCTCGTGGAGGGATACCTGTCGCCGCTCGCGGAGCGGATCGAGGGGATCCGCAACACGATCATGGACAACGCCGAGGACCGGGGCTGGACGTTCGATCCGGGCCAACTCGACGACCGGCACATCGTCCGCCGCATGGTGCTCAAGCGGTGCGTCTACGGGGTGGACAAGAACCCGATGGCGGTGGAGCTGGCCAAGGTCTCGCTGTGGCTCCACACCTTCACCGTCGGTGCTCCGCTGAGCTTTCTGGATCATCATCTCCGCTGCGGCGACAGCCTGTTCGGCGCTTGGGTGGAGCCCACGATCCGAAGGACGGACGAGCAGAGCAGCCTGTTCCTTCGGGGACCGCTCGCGCGGGCCACGCGGGCGGCCGCGCCCATGCAGATCATCGAGGGGCTCACGGACGCCGAGATCGCCGAGGCGCACCGCTCCGCCGACATCTTCGCCGAAGTCTCCGAGATGACCGCTCCCCTGCACGCGTTCATGTCGCTGCTTCACGCGTTCGACTGGCTGGGAATCCCCAGAAGAGGACCGGTCAAGACCGCGTTCCTCAAGTGGCTCGATGGCGTGTTCGGCGACCAGATCGCCATCGCCCAGGGGGAGCCGTTCGACTCGAAGGATGCCCACCTCCCTCACCTGAACGATGCCTTGGGCTTGGCCGCGAGCGAGCGGTTCCTGAACTGGCAGGTCGCCTTCCCCGGCGTGTGGTCGGACTGGGAGGCCAAGGAGTTGAAGGGCGGCTTCGACGCGGTGATCGGCAATCCCCCTTGGGACCGGATGAAGCTCCAACAGGTCGAATGGTTCGCGGCCCGCCGACCGGAGATCGCCATGGCTCCCCGCGCCGCCGACAGGAAGCGCATGATCGCCGAACTCCAGAAGGCGGAGGACCCGCTGGCGGAGGATTTTCGCCTTGCGAGCGAACGGGCGGCGGCGGGCGCTCGGGTGGCCCGGACCTCGGGAGACTATCCGCTGCTGGCCCGCGGCGACCTCAACCTCTACTCGCTGTTCGTCGAAAGGGCCATGACGCTCGTGAGGCCCGACGGGATGGTCGGGTTGCTCGTGCCGTCCGGCATCGCGTCCGACAAGATGGCGGCCCCGTTCTTCAAGAGCGTGGCCACCGAGGGGCGGCTCAAGGCCCTCTACGACTTCGAGAACCGGCGGACGCGCTACGACACCACGCCCTTCTTCCCCGACGTGGACAGCCGATTCAAGTTCTGCGCCTTTGTCGCCAGCCCCGCACCGGGGAGCGAACCGGCCCGCTGTGCCTTCTTCCTGCAAGACGTTTCGGAGACCGAAGACCCGGAGCGGTGCTTTCCGCTCTCGGCGGCCGACTTCGCAGGGGTGAATCCGAACACGGGAACGGCTCCCATCTTCCGGTCGCGGCGCGACGCGGAACTCACGACGGCGATCTACGACCGCCTGCCGGTGCTGGTGGACCGCTCGTCGGGTGAGGCCGTGAAGGCTTGGCCGGTCAAGTACTCGACGATGTTCCACATGACCAACGACTCCGGCCTGTTCCGGACACGCTTGGAACTGGAGGAGAAGGAGGGTGCTTGGCCGATCGGCGGCAACCGATACCAGAGCGCGTCAGGCGAATGGGTGCCGCTCTACGTGGGGCGGATGATACACCAATTCGATCACCGCGCGGCTTCTGTTCACGTGAACGAAAGGAACCTCCACAATCCGGCCCTCAGTGACGACATCGGGGCCGAGTTGAAGGCCGATCCGGCCTTTTTGCCAACACCGCAGTACTGGGTGCCAAGGAAGGAAACTTCATTCCCAGACGATATCGGTTGGACCATCGCCTTCCGTGACATCGCTCGCGCGACGGACGCGAGGACCGTGATCGCTGCCGCCGTGCCTGCGGTTGGACTCGGGAACACCCTTCCAGCGATGTTGCCTGAAGGTGAGCGGATCGAGTCAACCGGCATCCTGCTGCTGGGCAATCTGGGCGCTGTCATCTTCGATTTTGTCGCCCGCCAAAAGGTGCAGAGCACGCACCTCAACTGGTACATCACGGAGCAACTTCCCGTCGTACCACCTAAGCGGTACGGGGCCGCGATATTCGGACCCAAGACGGCGGAGGAGATCGTCCGTGAAACGGTGCTGGAACTCAGCTATACGGCTCACGATATGGCGCCATTCGCTCGTGACATCGGCTATGTGGGCGGCGACGGCGAAGTCTTGCCGCCCTTCCGATGGGATGCCGAGCGCCGCCTCAATCTGCG
>JAPPJO010000063.1 GCA_028820325.1 Gammaproteobacteria bacterium
GAGTGTGCCATTTTCAATGCCCGAAAGTGTGCCGTTTTCGATGCCCATTGACACGACGTGTCGCGCGCCGTGCGGAAGCTCCGCCAGATACCGGCGGGCGAGCAGTCGGACCGGTTCCCGGAGGTCGGGCCGTGAGCCTGCTCATCTACCTTGCCCTCGGGGCGCTGGCCGTCGCCCTCATCTTCGGACTGTCCACCGACGTGCGGGCCGCCGTGCGCCGCCTTTTTCCTCCCCGCCGTCGGTGAGCCCGCGAACCTTCGCCTAGGCCAGCGCAGCGTTTCCCTCCGCCAGCTGGGTGGAAGACCACGAAGCGGCGAGGGTACCGCCAAGCGGGGCGATCCGATCCTCTACTCGGCTTCCGTTCTCGTTCCTGTACGCAAGGAAGCGGAACGGGGAATGGAATCCCTTACCTTTCGAGTAAGACCGGGCCGTGAGGGCCGGCCACAAGCTAAGAGGAGGAAGGTGATGATGGATCGCTATTGGGTGCTGTGCTTCGTCTCGGTGGAGGACAGCGAACCGGGCGAAGGATGCCCGCGGCACCAGCGCAAACACGCCGACCTAGAAGCGGCGAAGGCCGAAGGTGATCGAGTGCTCGACGAGCTAGAGGGACGACCTTGGGTCGCGTTCATCATCCACGGTCCAGTGAACGTTGTGGGTACACATCCAGAACCCGACTGGCGAGTGTGGAAGCGACACCAAGCGGTTGAATGGACGGTCGGCTAAGGCCTCGCCGCCCACCCCCATGCGCGCCGGGGGCGTCGTTTGGGGGGTAGGCACGAACTCCGGGGAGGGGTCATGTCGGGCGGCCTCCTTGTGGCGCGCGGAAAGTCGTTGCGGGGGTCCGGGGGCATCCCCCGGCCAGAGGTTTTTGTGAATCAAAAACACATCTGCCTCCTCCGAAACCCCGCAAACGCGGGGACCCCCTGCGCGAACCGCGCGAGAGCGCCCTTGGCGCCAGCAGGCGCGTCCCTGCGAGCCAACCGAGTCGCGTCGTACCCGCCCGCCCAGGAAGGCCGTCGGCCAAGGCAGCGAGTGGCGGAGAAGCTTTCTCTCCGCGATACTTCGTTCGCGCAGATCGTGCAGTCCATCGAGAGAGGAATCGAACGATGGCACGCACGAAACGAAGCCGGCGCTCCTACGGCGCCGGAGAATGGGGCCGGAACCGGGTGAGGGTGTTCCCGGACCCGAAGACCGGCCTGTTCCAAGTCGAGTGGCGCGAGAACGGGCGAAGGCGCACCCGGTCGCTCGGGCACCGGGACTGGACCCGGGCGAAGAAGCAGGCGGACGAGTTCGCCGCAGGGTTCGCGAGCCCGGACCTGAACGGCAACGCGGAAGCCGAGCACGAGCCGCTCACCTTGGGTACGCTCTTTGAAATCTACGGTGAGGAGGTGACGCCCTCGAAGGAGGTGCGGAACCAGCGGCACGACCGGATCGCGATGGCGATGTTCCTCGACTTCCTCGGGCCGGACCGAAGGCCCGAAACGTTATCCCAGAGGGACTGGGACCGCTTCATCAGGGAACGGCGCGCGGGCAGGATTGGTCCGAGTGGAAAGCCCGTGGGCAACCGCACCCTTGAATGGGACCTGACGTTCCTGATGGCGGTGCTGAACTGGGCGGCAAGATCGAGGGACGAGCAGGGCCGCCTACTGCTGGACAGGAACCCGCTGAAGGGCTTGAAGAAGCCAGTCGAGAAGAACCCCACCCGGGTTGTTCTCACCGAAGAGGAGTATCAGGCGATGCTCGGGGTCTCGCGGAAGTTGGACTGGCGCTTCCATGTCGCGCTCGTGCTCGCGCACGAAACCGGGCACAGGATCGGAGCCATCCGCAATCTCATGTGGTCGGACATCGACCTTGAGGGCGCGATGGTGAGGTGGCGGGCGAAGCACGAGAAGACCGGCTACGAGCACGTCACGCCGCTGACGGACGATGCCGTGGCCGCCTTGGAGGAGGCGGGGCGGATGAATCCCAAAGGCTGCGACGGTCCGGTGCTGCCCGCGCCCGCGAACCCTGCGGAGTGTCTCGGTGCGTGGCGGGCGCTGAAATGGTGGTACAGGGCCGCGACCCTCGCGGGGCTTGAGCCGAAGCGCGGGCGGGGCTGGCACTCGCTCAGGCGGAAGTTCGCCAGCGACCTGATGGACCAGCCGCTCAAAGTGCTCTGCGAACTGGGAGGGTGGAAGAACCCCCAGACGGTCCTGACCTGCTACCAGCAGGCAAACACGGGACGACTCAGGACGGCTCTGGAAAGCCGCCGGAGGGTTCGCTCCCGATAGGATCCCAACCAGCGGGAATCAAACGGCGGGAGTCGAACCACCGAAACTCCCAAGTTGCACGCTCACAACAACATGCGCCTCCAAGGGCACTTGCTGTTCAGGCTCCGGCCCGTCTGGAGGTCGCACTGCGCGGCGAGAATGTGCGCGTGAACGCCGCCCCCGCGTTCGCGGTGGAGCACCGCCGTCCACGCGTAGCGATCCGGCTCCAGCCCCGCCCAGGCCGTTTTCTCGAACTCGTTGAGGACGGCTTCGATCTGCTCGCCGGTCGGGCGGTCCTCGGGTGCCCACGCAATCACGGCTGATGTGTACCTGCGCTCGAAGTCGAGCGAGTCGGCCACGGTGGCCACCATGTCCGGGTTGCCGCGCAGGACTTCGACGCCCTCGCGCTCCTGTCCT
>JAPPJO010000121.1 GCA_028820325.1 Gammaproteobacteria bacterium
TGTCGTTCGAGCGGACGCCGCTCGGACGCCGGTACATCAACTACCGGGATCTCGGCGTGCAGCAACTCGGCTCGATCTACGAGCGGCTGCTGGAACGCGAGGTGGTCCGCGACGGCGGGAACATCGTGGTCCGTCCGAACGTGTTCGCCCGCAAGGACTCGGGCAGCTACTACACGCCCGACGATCTGGTCGATCTGATCGTCCGGGAGGCCGTCGGGCCGCTGGTGGACGCCCGGATGGACGCCTTCGCCGCCGAGGCGTCGGATCTCGCTTCGCGCCAAGTCCCGGAGGACCGGCGCATGGGCCGTTTGAAGCGGCTCGATCCGGCGGAGCGAACGCTCGAACTCAAGGTCTGCGATCCCGCGATGGGCTCCGGGCACTTCCTCGTCAACCTTGTGGACTACGTCGCCGACCGCCTCATCGAGGCGATGGCCGAGGCCGAGGCGCTCGTGGAGGGATACCTGTCGCCGCTCGCCGAGCGGATCGAGGGGATCCGCAACACGATCATGGACAACGCGGAGGACCGGGGCTGGACCTTCGATCCGGGCCAACTCGACGACCGCCACATCGTCCGCCGCATGGTGCTCAAGCGGTGCGTCTACGGCGTGGACAAGAATCCGATGGCGGTGGAACTGGCCAAGGTCTCGCTGTGGCTCCACACCTTCACCGTCGGCGCTCCGCTGAGCTTCCTGGACCATCATCTCCGCTGCGGCGACAGCCTGTTCGGCGCTTGGGTGGAGCCCACGATCCGAAGGACGGACGAGCAGAGCAGCCTGTTCCTTCGGGGACCGCTCGCGCGGGCCACGCGGGCGGCCGCGCCCATGCAGATCATCGAGGGGCTCACGGACGCCGAGATCGCCGAGGCGCACCGCTCCGCCGACATCTTCGCCGAAGTCTCCGAGATGACCGCTCCCCTGCACGCGTTCATGTCGCTGCTTCACGCGTTCGACTGGCTGGGAATCCCCAGAAGAGGACCGGTCAAGACCGCGTTCCTCAAGTGGCTCGATGGCGTGTTCGGCGACCAGATCGCCATCGCCCAGGGGGAGCCGTTCGACTCGAAGGATGCCCACCTCCCTCACCTGAACGATGCCTTGGGCTTGGCCGCGAGCGAGCGGTTCCTGAACTGGCAGGTCGCCTTCCCCGGCGTGTGGTCGGACTGGGAGGCCAAGGAGTTGAAGGGCGGCTTCGACGCGGTGATCGGCAATCCCCCTTGGGACCGGATGAAGCTCCAACAGGTCGAATGGTTCGCGGCCCGCCGACCGGAGATCGCCATGGCTCCCCGCGCCGCCGACAGGAAGCGCATGATCGCCGAACTCCAGAAGGCGGAGGACCCGCTGGCGGAGGATTTTCGCCTTGCGAGCGAACGGGCGGCGGCGGGCGCTCGGGTGGCCCGGACCTCGGGAGACTATCCGCTGCTGGCCCGCGGCGACCTCAACCTCTACTCGCTGTTCGTCGAAAGGGCCATGACGCTCGTGAGGCCCGACGGGATGGTCGGGTTGCTCGTGCCGTCCGGCATCGCGTCCGACAAGATGGCGGCCCCGTTCTTCAAGAGCGTGGCCACCGAGGGGCGGCTCAAGGCCCTCTACGACTTCGAGAACCGGCGGACGCGCTACGACACCACGCCCTTCTTCCCCGACGTGGACAGCCGATTCAAGTTCTGCGCCTTTGTCGCCAGCCCCGCACCGGGGAGCGAACCGGCCCGCTGTGCCTTCTTCCTGCAAGACGTTTCGGAGACCGAAGACCCGGAGCGGTGCTTTCCGCTCTCGGCGGCCGACTTCGCAGGGGTGAATCCGAACACGGGAACGGCTCCCATCTTCCGGTCACGCCGCGACGCGGAACTCACGACGGCGATCTACGACCGTTTGCCGGTGCTGGTGGACCGTTCGTCGGGCGAGGCCGTGAAGGCTTGGCCGGTGAAGTACTCGACGATGTTCCACATGACCAACGACTCCGGCCTGTTCCGCACCCGATCCGAGTTGGAGGCGAAGGAGCGCGCGTGGCCGGTCGGCGGCAACCGGTTCCAGAGCTCTTCCGGGGAATGGGTGCCTCTCTACGAGGGCAAGATGGTGCAGGCGTTCGACCACCGGGCGGCCAGCATCGTCGTCAATCCGAAGAACCTCCACCGCCCGGCACAGCCGAGACCGGCCACCCCCGAGCAGCATTCAGACCCGGACTGGCTGCCCGACCCTCAGTACTGGGTGTCCGCGTCGGAATGTGGGTGGCCGCCCCGTTCCGGTTGGGTTCTCGGCTTCAAGGAGATCACCGCTCCGACGAACGTGCGGACGTTCATCGCAGCCCTTCTCCCGGCGGTTGGATTCGGCAACAAGGTGCCGGTCTTGAAGCCGGAAACCGATGATCGCCGCGAATGGCTGCTGGCGGCCAATCTCAACGGGATGGCGTTCGACTTCGCCACGCGCCAGAAGATCCAAGGTCAGACGTTGAACCTTTTCATCCTTGAGCAACTTCCGGTCGTCCCGCCGGAGCGATACCGGCAGGTCAGGTTCGGAGCCAAGACGGCGGAAGAGGTCGTTCGCGAGATCGTGCTCGAACTCACCTACACGGCCCACGACATGGCCCCGTTTGCCCGCGAGATGGGCCATGTAGGCGATCACGGCGAAGTCTTGCCGCCCTTCCGATGGGATGCCGAGCGCCGCCTCAATCTGCG
>JAPPJO010000014.1 GCA_028820325.1 Gammaproteobacteria bacterium
ACGAGTGATGAACCAGGCAGCCATGGAGGGGTTTCCGGTCCAGATGATGAACCTGGCCAGCAACCGCATCAGCGGCCGGGTGGCAGGCATATCCGCCGAAAACGTTACCATCCAGTTGCGCGGCGCCGGCTCGTCGGTGTTGAGCACCCAGGTGGCGACCGGCGCGATCCAGGAGGCGGCCATCCGGCAGTTCGACCGCACCAACACCATCATCACCCTCGGCGCGAGCGTGGGCGCGGCTGCCCTCATGATCCAGGGGGGTGTGTTTCCGGGCGGCACGCAGGGCACCGGTGACGTGGATCCGGAAAACATGATCGGCTTGCGCCTTTTTTCCATTTCCGTGCCCTGACGACAAACCGCGGTCTGGCCGCGAGGCGTTGTTACTCGCCCGCCGCGCTGCGCAACGAGACGACAGGCAACGAAACTGTCACCCCTTGCGCGTCACGCGGAGGGGCTTCATTCTGATCGGGTTGCACCCGGACACCGGGCAGGGTTGTGTGCGCTCGCGTTAGAGACACGGGCTCTCCTGGCCGGTCCCGGAGGGGGGTGAGGGGATTGTAAACCGGTGGCAGGAACGCCACCCCAGAGGAAGGAGAGTGTTATGAGAGTCATCCGGCTACTAACCCTTACTCTGCTGCTCGGGGCCACGTCGTGGTCGTTCGCGGAGGCTCAGGTGCCCGCGAACAGCGATGTCGGCGCCCAGGCGGTGGACAGGGCCGCCAGGTCGCTTGGCGACGCCCTGGGAATCCGCGTGACGGACGCGACCCCCATCGTGGGTTCGCTGACCGGACTGGTGACCGACGCCGGCTCCGGTCGTCCGCTGTCCGCGGCCCAGGTGTTCATCGAGGGCACCGGCCTCGGCGGCCTCACCAACGCCTCGGGACGTTATCTCATCATCAACGTCCCGGCAGGCACGCACACGCTGCGTGTCGAACTCATCGGCTACACCGCCGCGTCACAGGAAGTCACCGTCGCCGACGATCAGGCGACGAGCGCCGACTTCGGGCTGAACGAGGAAGTCATCGACTTCGACGAGATCGTCGTCACGGGCACCGCGGGCCAGGCCCGCCGCCGCGAAGTCGGCAACGCGATCGAGCAGATCAACATCGCCGAGGTCGCCGAACCCGTGAACGATGTCGGAGCCCTGCTCCAGGCCCGCGTCCCGGGTGCCCGCATTCAGTTCGGTTCGGGCAACTCCGGTTCCGGGGTCGACATTCGCCTGCGCGGGAACGTGAGCACCGCGCTCAGCAACCAGCCGATCATCTACATCGACGGCATGCGAGCCAAGAGCGAGCCTACCTCCAGCGAGAACGGAGCGGAGGACCCCTACAGCCCCCTCGCCGACATCAACCCGGACGACATCGACCGCATCGAGGTCATCAAGGGTCCTGCGGCGACCACTCTGTACGGTACGGAGGCGGCGGCCGGAGTCATCCAGATCTTCACCAAGCAGGGTGGCCAGGGCGCTCCGCAGTGGACTGCGGAAGTGCAGCAGGGATTCTCCTACTTCCGTCCCTTCGGCACTGACGAAGTGCCCCACATGTTCCTCCATCCCGTCTTCCAGAACGGCCACCGCCAGCGCTATTCCATGCAGGTCCGGGGCGGCACCGGCGACGTCGGATACTTCGTGTCGGCCGCCTGGAACGACAATCTCGGAGCGGTGGAGACGGACTCCGAGACGAAGCTGAACCTCCGTGCGAACACGACCTTCCGTCCCCACGAGGACGTACTGATTCAGTTCAACAACACGCTGGCGCGTACGGATCTGACGCAGGCACAGATGGGGAACTCGGTCACCTCCATCATGATGACCGCCATCCGGGGGCCAAGGAGCTACATGCCCGGCTTCTCCAATACCGGGCGCGATTACGAGACGCTTAGTCTCCTGTTGAGCGAGGACTACAGGAACCAGATCACGCGTGCGGTCAGCGGGCTTACGGTCAACTACACGCCGGGCGCCGACTTCACCCACCGTCTCACGCTCGGCTACGACTACTCCCAGGACGACCACTTCAACGATCAGCAGCACTGCTGGCTTTGCCCAATCGGTCGCTACGGCGATTTCTCCGACTACATCCAGGGCGGGGAGCAGCGCCGCGGCATGTCCCAGAACACCGTGGTCAGCTTCGACTACATCGGAACCTGGGGCTTCGATCTGAGCAGCAACATCCGCAGCACTCTGTCGTTCGGCGCACAGGGCGTCGAGAACGAGATCGAGAACTCCGAGTACGTGGTTCGCCACTACCCGGGCCCCGGCGAATTCACGCTGCAAACGGGTGCAACGAGGCAGGATGTCGACCACAACCGCCTCCGCGTTATCACGGGCGGCTTCTTCATGCAGGACCAGATCGGCATCTCCGACAAGTACTTCCTGACGGTCGGCGCTCGCGTTGATGGCAACAGCGCCTTCGGTGAGCAAGTCGGTTTCGCGCTCCTCGGCGATGATTTCCGCTTCGATGTCTACCCGAAGATCAGCGGCTCCTACGTCATCTCCGACGAGGAGTTCTGGCCCGAAGCGTTCGGCCAGGTCAAGCTCCGCGGCGCCTACGGCCTCGCGGGCCGGGCTCCCGGCGCCTTCGACAAGGTGCGAACGTGGAGTCCCGTCGGGATGGGACCGGGCG
>JAPPJO010000054.1 GCA_028820325.1 Gammaproteobacteria bacterium
CGGTCGCCTACGGTACCTCCTGGCCGCCGTCATGTTCGAGTTCGCGCAACCAGAGCAGCAGGTCGCGGCAGTCCAGGGACGCAACCGCGCGACTGAACAATCGCTCTCGGTGGACCGCTTTCCGCGCCTTCCCGCCAGCATCGGGCGTTGTCATGCCTCGCCGGGCGCGTCGGCGAGGTGGGGCACCAGCGGGCCAAGGATGGTGTCCGCCACGGAGCGGGGGCTCGTGAGGGGCAGTCCCATGTCGTGGGCGGCCTTGAGGGCCTCACCGAGATCCCGGACACGCCAGAAGACCAGCATCGGCTCGCCTCCGGCCATCGCAATCGTAATCCTTCGATTCAACGCGCTCGGCCTCTCGTTTCGCTCCTTCGGGTCCATCAAGGCAGCTTATCAGCGCCTCGTCCCCGGGCCAAGGCATGATCAGAAACAGGCATGATCAGAAACCTGATCTGCCACCGGCCTCCACCGCCTGGGAGAGGATCATGCGGCCCGATCCCCTTCTCCCGTCCGGGCCAGCGGCGCGGTCCCCATCCGCGTACCCGCCACGGCGGCGACGATTTCCGCGGGGGTCATATAGAGGCCACCGCCCCTGCCAGCCTCCGCAGGGGACACACGGAGTGTGGCCACGGGGAGTAACAACGCCTCCCCCTCCGTAGCGGCGTCCGACCATCCCGCCCGCCACAGTCGCGGGCGCACTCCCCAGCGCCGTTGCGATCCGGTCCCAGCCCCCGGCATTCGCCAGAGCAACAACTCGTATTAGGTCAATGCCTGTCGTCGGGCGGGATGGTCCCGAGACTCCGGCGGGAGCCCGTGCGGACGACCCGAATCTCCACGGTGTCCGAAGACGGGGTCAGTCCGTCGAAGTAGCCGTAGACGCCTTCCCCCTCGATGCCGAAGTCAGGCCACGGCTGCGGCAGGGGGAATTCGCTGAACTCCGCGACGAAGTTGGTGTAGTGCCAGCCGATTCCGAACAGCCTCAGTTCCAGCCGATGGGCCAGCGGGCCGCCGTGGATGTGGTGAGCGGTGTCCGCCGCGTCGCCATCAAAGCAGTTGGGGGTATGCACCTGAGAGGCCCACTTCCGTGCCATCTTCCTGAATCTCCCAGTAATCCGCGTGGGCCATCAGCGTGCCGATGTCCGGGCCCTTCCTGTATTCCAGCGGGATTGGTACGCTCCACTCGTCCCCACCGGCCGTCAGTTGCACGTCGTCCGCCGGATCCTCGATCACCGGCGGTGCGGGCATCGTCATGTCGCCTGTGAAGGAACCGAGCGGTGCCGTCCCCCGGATTCCGTAGCTCCGGCTTGCCCGGACGGCCTCGGGGAGAGCGGCTGCGTAGCAGCGCGCCGGACCCGGCCAGTTCGAGACTGGCATTTCGTACGCGCACGACTCCGGGTCCGGTTGCGCGGAGAACGTGGCCGTCCAACCGGGTCCTTCCAGCACCGCCGTGATCCGCGGCGCCTCCGCGCTCTGCGGGCGGTGGGGGTGCACGGCCAGGATACGCGCCTCGGACTTGCCGGCCTCGAGAACGATGGTGATGGTGGTGACGTCCGGGTGGGCTTCGATGGAATCCGCCGGTCGGAAGAGCTGGCACGCCGACAGCGCCAGGACCGGACCGAGCGCGAACGCGGAGCGCCGGGCCGCGAGCGCGCTCAAAACCGGAAATCCACGCCGAAGAATGGAAGCATCGGCAGTTGGGGCAAATACACCTTCTCTACGTCCAGGTCGCCGAAGTCCTGCCGCACGCGCCATCCCACGACGTTGGGAAGGCTGAAGAGGTTGGCGACCGACACGTAGGGCGTCAGCGTTCCGCCGCCGAACCATGAGACCGGACTGTCGCGCCGCCAGCCGATGTCGATGCGCATGTAGTGCGGCAGCCTGCCCGCGTTGTACTCGCCGCCGAGGACCACGAGCTCCGCTTCCCCCCGGTGGTATTCGTTCGCGGCGGCCAGGGCCAGCACCTCCGTCTCCGGCTGGCCCGAGCGCAACGAGAAGCGGGCCGACCACGACGATGCGCCGGGGGCGTACGCGGTACCCACTTCGAGTTCGTGCTCGCGATGGAACCGGGGCGTGTATTTCCGCAAACCCACCGTCCGCTGCACTCTGGCCCAGCGATAGGTTCCGAGCATCGAGAATCCCGAGTCGGAGATCCAACTCGTGGTCGTCTCGATTCCCCTGGCGGTGCCGCTGGCGACCTCCCAGCGTGACGGGTCGGCCAGCGCGGTGCGTATCGACGGCCGCTTGCCCAGCGGCGGCAGGCGGAGGTGGTCCAGCATGCGCGCGTAGGCGTCCAGCCTGAAGCGGAGCCCGCCCCGCGCAGCCTGCCAGCCCACCGAGACCTCCGTGTTTCTCGGCACGGGGGCCCGGGCCACGGGAACCAGAAGGTCGTAGGCGAGAAAGCTCGCGCCGACGGCCTCCTCGTCCCGCGCCGAGGCCAGCATCTGGTGGGAGCGCGCGGCGGACACCCTCAAGTCCCACCACGACGCCTCGTAGCCGAGCTCCGCGAAGGGCGCCAGCGTGGTGGCCAGCCCCTCGAAGCGGTCGGCTCTGAGT
>JAPPJO010000169.1 GCA_028820325.1 Gammaproteobacteria bacterium
CTGCGCCTGGCGATGCCCTACGAGGCTCCGGGCACCATGACGGATGAGGAATACCGTGCGACGGCGCGCTATCTGCTGGAGACGCGCGGGCTGGCGGACGGGTCGGGCGTGAACGGCGCAACCCGCGAGGGAATCACCACGGGAGACGGTCGATGAACCGAATCGTGCGGCGCACCCTGATCGGGTTCGTGGTTGGCGCGCTCGCCTTCGGGCTCGCGAGCGTTTACCAGGCGATCAGCTCGGGGGTGGGGCTGGTGCGCACCCTCGGTCCGCTGGGGTTCATGATGGTCCTGGGAGGCACCATCGGCGGGCTGGCCGGACCGCTGGTGGGGGAAGCGGTGGCCCGCTCGCGGCAGCGGCGCGCGCAGAGAAGGAGATAGGCCCGTGCACGCGATCAAGCTCTCCTCCTTCGAGGTTCTCACCTTCGACTGCTACGGCACGCTCATCGACTGGGAGAGCGGGATTCTGCGTGCCGTCGAGCGCGTGCTGGGCGCGCATGGCCACGACCTTCCTCCCGCGGAGATCCTGGAGCACTTCGCGCGCTTCGAGTCGACCATCCAGGCCGGTCCCTACCGCACCTACCGGGATGTCCTCTCCAGGGTGGTGGACGAGTTCGGGCGCGAGCTGGGGTTCGTGCCCGGCCCCGGGGAGCGGGCCTCGCTACCGGAGTCGATCGCCCGCTGGGCTCCCTTCAACGACACGGTGGCCGCCCTGCGCATCCTCGCGTCGCGCTATCGGCTGGCGGTGATCTCCAACGTGGATGACGACCTGTTCGCCTTCTCGGCGCGCCGCCTGCGGGTCGAGTTCCACGAAGTCGTAACGGCCCAGCAGGTCGGCAGCTACAAGCCCGATGCGCGCAACTTCCAACTGGCGCTCGAGCGCCTCGGCCTGCCCGTCGACGCCATTCTGCACGTCGCCCAGAGCCTCTTCCACGACATCGCCCCGGCCAGGCGTCTCGGGTTGGCCACGGTGCATGTGAACAGGGTCTCCCTCCATGGCGGATCGGGGGCTACGATGCCCGTGAGCGCCCGGCCCGATCTGGAAGTGCCTGATCTGGGGACGCTGGCGGAGATGGTGCTGGCAGAGGAGTAGAGGATGGGCAGGATGTGGTTGGCCGTCGGCGCGGCCCTCATGGCGGGATGGGCGGGCGCCTCATGCTCCGGACCCTCGGAGGCGGAGACCGAAGCGGAGGTGGTCGGGCCGCTGGCGGTGGTGCAGGGGCATGTGGACGCCTTCAACCGGCACGATGCCGAGGATCTGCTTTCGTGGGTGTCGCCCGCCGTGGAATGGGTGAATGTGCAGGGAAGCATCACCTCGGTGGAAGTGAGGGGCCGGGAGATGCTGCGCGACTACATGGCGACCTACTTCGAGGCGCAACCGACGGTGCGGTCCGAGATCGAGGAGGCCGTCGTCACCGGGGACTACGTGGCGGTGCGCGAACGGGCGTCGTGGACGGCCCCGGACGGAGAAGAACGGTCCCAGGCCTCGCTCGCGGTCTACCACGTGCGCGACGGGCTGATTCAGCGGGTGTGGTACTATCCGGTCGTGCCCTAGTCCCGCTTCTTCTTCACGTCCAGGATGGACCCCAGCACCACGCTCACGAACGAGATGATCACGCTGCCCAGGAGAGCCGATGCGAAGCCGGCCACGAACAGCCCTTCCGCCAGCAGGTCGGCGAGCATGAGCATGCCGGCGTTGATGACGAGGGTGAAGAGCCCCAGGGTGAGGAGGATGACCGGAAAGGCGAAGAACTTCACCACCGGTCGGATGAAGGCGTTCACCAGGGCGAAGATCGCCGCGACCACAACGACCTCCTCGAACCGATCGCCGAGCCGGATGCCCGCGACCAGTTGCGCCGCGACCCAGAGCGCGGCCGCGTTGATGCCGAGTGAGAGGATGAGTCTGCGCAACGTCAAGTCCGGTTGTGATCGGCGGGGTGCGGATCCAGTGACCGATACGGTCCTACCCGGGGAAGGATTCGCGCGTTCACCCGGGTCGCCGGCCAACCGGCCTCGTCTGCGCGGCCGGGCGCGGGTCGGGCGGGCCTCCTCGCGGGTGCGCGTCCCGTGAGCGCGCCCGACGGCTCCACCGGCATGCCCGTCGCCGTGGTTACGGCGGCGGGGCGGGGGATGGGGGCGGCGTGCGCTGAACTGCTCGCCGAGCGCGGCTACCGGGTGGCGCTAATGTCGCGGTCGACGGAGGCGCGCGAGCTGGCGGGGCGGCTGGGGGGGTGGGGCATGCGGGGCTCGGTCACCGAGCCGGATGACCTGGCCCGCCTGGTGGACGGCGCGTTCGACCGATTCGGGCGTCTGGACGGGGTGGTGAACAACACCGGGCACGCCGCGCGCGGCGATCTGCTCGACCTCGACGATGCGGCGTGGCACGACGGCCTGGATCTGCTGCTCCTCAACGTGGTGCGCATGAGCCGCCTGGTGACCCCCATCCTGAAGGCCGGCGGCGGCGGCTCCATCGTGAACATCTCCACGTTCGGGGCGGAGCGGCCCACCGCCGCCTTCCCCATCTCGTCGGCGATCCGCGCGGGGCTGAGCGCCTTCACCCGCATGTACTCCACGCGCTATGCCGCCGACGGCATCCGCATGAACGATGTCCTGCCCGGCTACGTCGACAGCTACCCGGTGGACGAGGCCGTGCGTGCCACGATCCCGGCCGGCCGCCCCGCGCGCACCCGCGAGGTGGCCGAGGCGGTGGCCTTCCTGATCTCGGACGCGTCGTCCTATGTCACCGGCGAGAGCCTGCTGGTGGACGGGGGATTGTCGTAGCCGAAGCGCCCCTCGGCATCGGCGAGCGCTGGTCCGCAGGATCGTTGGACGCTAGTCCGGAGAAGGCCATTCAACTTCGAACCGTACCAGGTAGCGCACGTCGAACTCCTCCTTGACCACGGCCCAGATCGTGTCGCCCTTGAAATAGGGATCGATAATCCCGGGATAGGGGTCGGCGTCCCAGCTTCCCGGCGTGTTGACGTGCCCGATCCATCGACCGTCCGCGTCGAACACGTCGAAGCCGTCCGTCAGACTCCAGTATTCCCAGATCGTTCGTGGCAGCCCCGGTTGCTGGCGACGTTCTTCTTCGGTCGTTGCGCGGCTCGAGCCCGTTGCTCCCGGCCAGACCCACAGTCGGCCATCGTCTGCTTGCCAGAGTCGAAGGAAGGCGGGACGATCCCGAGGAAGGATCGAAACAGGAGGAATGGGCCTTACCAGATCTCCTCGTCCGGTGCCCTCGAGAGTCTGGTTCAGACTGCGACGCTGTGAAACCGCCATTCGCTCCCGCTCGGACCAGTACTCATGCTCCTCGTCCGTCCTCACCGGGGGCTCCCATTCTCTCGAGATCCGAATTACTCCCCCGTCCGGCCGGGCGACATCCATCGCGTAGCCGGCCGAGCACCCGAACGCCAATGAGCCCATTCGATTCTGCGACCATTGCGCGAAGGGCATGTGCCAGAGACGGCCGTCTTCCATGAACCCGGCGGCGAATATCGGGAGTCGCCGCTCGCACCCGTCCCAGGCTCGCGTGGGCAGGAAAACGGTGTCGGTGACTTGCTCGTGGTCGACCAGGCGGCCGAACAGCGGTCTCTGCTGCTCCCTGCGGAGCGTATCCGCGCCACTCCGGGGCGGGTTGAGCGCGATCCAGAGGTGACCTTCATCGTCCCATCGGATGGCGTCGCGTCCGTACCCGGGTCTTCCAGCCGTCCGATCGAGCCTGATCTCCCGTACGAGGTTGCCGTCGAGCGAAAAGACACTGACGCGCCGATTCCCGAGGTCCAGCACGGCCAGCAGCCCGTCGACCGAGACATCCATGCCGGTCAGGGCCCTCACCTCGCCGGGTCCCTGGCCCTGGCGAGCGATCATCCTGACGTATGCGCCGTCGCTGTCGTAGAGTCGAAGGTTGCCTCCGTCGGCGACGACGAAACTGCCGTCCGGGCCCACGGTGAACGTCGGGAACATGCCCAGCAGATACTCCGGTGGACCGTCGACCATGCCGATACGCGACACCTCGCGAAGGGAAGCCGTGCCTCGCAGCGGCGCCGACGAGAATACGAACGTCGTATCGCCCAGTTGCCGCGAAGAGCCCGGTGGTGAGGAACCGGGCGCATCCTCGCCGCATCCGCCTGCTGCGAGCGTCATCAAGAACACTACCGCCGGGTAGCGCATGGTCCGCCTATCCCCCCACGCGCTCGAAGATCAGGTCGCGCACCCGCCCGCCGGTGACGGTGAACGCCACCACCCGACCGGATCCGTCCCGCCGGAAGCGCAGCTCCGGGAAGAGGCGCGGGTTGCCTGAGAAGGCATCCTCGCCTGCCGGCGCCAGCGCCGAAGGGCCGGTGCGCCAGTGCCGGGCGACCAGGCCGCCGCGATCGACCACGATCTCGTACGTCATGTCGAGTTCGGGGCTCCGGTAGCGTCCGGCGTACTCGCGCAGTTGGGCCTCCGTGGGCATGGGCGGAGGCGCATCGGTGATCTCGGCGCTGCCCACCGGCTCGGGTTCAGGGCCCATGGCCTCGCCGGCGAAGACCTCTGCCACGCGCCGCGCGCGCCCCGCGGGATCGCAGTCCGACACGTTGCAGAACACGGCGATCGACAGGTCCTGCTCCGGAAAGCGAACGAAGTTGGTGCGGTATCCCGCCCAGGACCCGCCGTGGCCGAAGTTGGGCAGCCCCCGATAAGCGCCGATGGTGAGCCCATGCGCGTACGCCAGCGTCTCGCCGTCGTTCAGCACGCCCTGCTCGACCATCGTCCTCACCAACTCCTCGCCTCCGACCTCGCCGGTTTCGTAGTTCTGCATCCACAGGATGAAGTCGTCGATGGTGGTGTTGAGCGAACTCGAGGCCAGCGCCGTGAGCTGGTTGGGCTGGCGCACGAAGCCCGCGTCCCCGTCCGGCGAATAGGACTCGGCACGTCCCGCCACGACCTCCAGATGATCGTCCGAGAAATGCGTGCGGCTCATCCCCAGGGGCTCGAAGATCCGCCGCCGCGTGAACTCGCGGAAGCTCAGCCCCGACTGCGCCTCGATCACCCGGGCGAGCAGGTTGTACCCCGTGTTGGAATAGGCGTACTCGGCACCGGGATCGAAGTTGACCGCCTGCTGCTCGAAGAGCATGCGCAGGATCCGGTCGAAGGAGATGACGTCGCTTCTCTCGAGCCCGGCCAGCGACATGACGTGCACCCAGTCGCGAATCCCGCTGGTGTGGTGGATGAGATGCCGCGGTGTGATCCGGACCCCGAGGTCGGGGAGTTCGGGAACGTAGGCACGCACGTCCTCGTCCAGGTCGAGCCTTCCGTCGGCTTCGAGGAGGAGGGCCGCCATGGCGCCGAACTGCTTGGAGATGGAGGCGATGTCGAACACCGTCCCGGGCGTGATCGGGACGCCGTGGTCGAGGTGCGCGATGCCGTATCCCGCGCGATGGACGATTTCACCCGCGAGCAGGACTCCGACCGCCGCACCCGGGCCGTCACGGTCCAGATCCGCGAACACGGCGTCGACCCCGGGATGCGAGGGTCCGTCGGTGACTGCTGTTGCGGGCGAGGCCTGGGTGGCCGGACCGCAGCCCGCGAGAGCCAGGACGGAAGATGTGGTCAGGGCGACGAGCAAGACACGGGGAGAGCGGTACATCGTAGGATTCCTTCTTCGAGGAGCAGCGCGCGGGACTCGGGGAGGGCGCACGCTACCCGGGGAAAGCCACCGAAGCAAGCGAATTGACCGGAACGACCGGGAAGGAGGGGCGGTCCGGGACTGCGGTACAGTGGTGAAGTCTGGATCGGCGGCCGCGCCCCAAGCGTCCGGGCGGCCCCTGCGGGACGCGGCCGCCGCCATCCTAAGGGATCGAGATCAGCCGGAACTTCCTCTGCCCGCGAGAACACCCAGCACGGCACCGACTATACCCGTCACAACCGCCGCAACCACGAGTGCCATCACCGCATCGCCGCTCATGATGCCATTGCTCATCAAGCTCATCACGGCGCCGAGCACCGCTCCGCCCTTGAAGCCGTCCTAGGCGTTGCCAACGCCCCTCCAGCCAAGGACAAGAGTGTAGAATGCTCCAGCAAAGAGGAGGCCAAGGATACCGTTGAGGTCAAGGTTGGCCGCTTCTCCGACACCTACCGCGCCCTCGACGTAGCCGAGAACCAGCAGCGCGACGGCAACCGCGACGGTTCCAATTGCAAAATTCCTGTCCACATTGCCTCCTTCCTGGAGTAAACCTGCCGGAAGAACGCTCGACCGGGCTCGCCGTGCACGCGAAGCATGCCGTACGTCCCCGGAGGGGCCGCTGGTTGGTTCGGTACCGAGTCAGTCGATGGCAACTCCTCGGAAGGGGATACGGCTGGCGGGAACAACGGCGCCGGGCGGTCGGGGTAGGCTCTCCCGCCATCGCGGGAAGGAGGCCCCGCGACACTGGACGGCAGGGACAAACAGGCAAAGCAATCCGTCACAATGGGATCCCCCGGGGGTTCGCGCAAGTAACCACTCCGTGACGCTGGACGTGAGCTTGTGACAGCAACGATGCCTGGACCCGTTTCCGCTTCAGCGACAACGTGTCCGCACCTTACATCGGAAGAAGGGAGCCTCGCCCCATGAGCAGGCGAATCTTGAAGCATTTTCTCCAGGTCTCCGCCCTCCTCCTCGGGCCCGCGGAAGCACTGTCGGCGCAGGGTGCGCTGGAAGGACAGGTGCGCGACGTGGCCACCGGGCGGTCCCTTGCCGGCGTCCAGATCTCGCTGCCGGAACTCGGGACCGGGGGCATCACCGACGCGGAGGGCCACTACCGGATCGCGGGCATCCCGGCGGGCACCCGGGCGGTGGAGATCCGGCTCATCGGCTACCACACGGAGCGTCGCGAAGTGGTGGTCACCGACGCCGTGACGACCCGGCTGGACATGGTGCTGGCACAGGAGGCCATCGCCCTGGAGGGGGTGGTCGCCATCGGCACCCGGGCACGGCCTCGCACCGTCACCGAGTCCATGGTGCCCATCGACGCCATCCCGCCCTCGGACTTCGTCGACCAGGGCGACACCGACGTGGCCGACCTGCTGCGGACCGTGGTGCCTTCCTACAACATCAACCCGCAGGCCACTGGCGACGCGGCCAAGATCGTCCGCCCGGCCAACCTGCGCGGGCTGGCGCCCGACCACACGCTCGTGCTGGTCAACGGAAAGCGGCGCCACCGCGCGGCGGCCATCCTGTGGATCGGCAACGGGGTTTCCGACGGCGCCCAGGGACCGGACCTGTCCAGCATCCCGGCCATCGCGCTGCGCCAGGCCGAGGTCCTCCGCGACGGAGCCTCGGCACAATACGGCTCTGACGCCATCGCCGGAGTCATGAACTTCCAGCTCAGGAACGATCGTTCGGGCGGCGGGATCGAGATGCGGGGGGGAGGATTCGCGGACGGCGGGGGCGAGTCGTACACCGTGTCCGGCAACATCGGGCTGCCGGTCGGCGCGTTCGGGTTCGCGAACCTGAGCGCGGAGTACGGGAGCGCGGACGCGACCAGCCGCAGCGTGCAGCGCTCGGACGCCGCTCTGCTGACGTCGGTGGGAAACACGCACGTCCGCGATCCCGCGCAGATCTGGGGTTCCCCGAAGATCGAGGACGACTTCAAGCTGTGGGGCAACTTCGGCCACCTGCTGCGCGGCGGCACGCAGTTGTACGGGCACGCCAACTACGCCGGCGAACGGGTCACCGGCGGCTTTTTCTTCCGCAACCCCAACACGCGCGCGGCCGTCTTCAGCATCGACGGGGGCGAGACTCTTCTCATCGGAGATGTGCTCGACGCCAAGGACGGAGTGCTGGACGGGTCGGCGGGATGTCCCACCGTCCGGGTGAACGACGGGTTGCCCGACCAGGCCGCACTCGCCCGGGTCATGGCCGACCCGAACTGCTTCACCTTCCAGAAGAGGTTCCCCGGCGGGTTCACGCCCCAGTTCGGAGCCGACGTCACCGACGCCTCCGTGGTCGCCGGGGTGAAGGGCCAGACCGCGGACGGGCTGCTTTGGGACGCCAGCGCCAGCTACGGTGCCAACGAGGTGGACTTCTTCATCTTCAACACCGTCAACGCCTCGCTGGGCCCCGACACGCCCGACGAATTCGACCCCGGCCTGTACCGGCAGGAGGAAGTCGGCGTCAACGTCGATCTGGGATACGCCGCAAGCGACATGGTCAACCTCGCCGCCGGCGCAGAATGGCGCGACGAGCACTTCACCATCGGCCTGGGCCAGGACGAGTCCTGGGTCATCGGGCCCTACGCGCCCCAGGGGTTCAGCGCGGGGTCCAACGGTTTTCCCGGCTTCAGCACGATCGCGGCCGGGGGCTGGCACCGCATCAACTTCGCGTTCTATGGCGACGCTGAAGTGCTCGATCCGGCGGATGGCCGCTGGAACCTCGGGGGAGCGCTCCGCTTCGAGAACTTCGAGGACTTCGGCGCCACCCTGAACGGAAAGCTCGCCGCCCGCTACGCGCTCGCGGAGGGGTTTGCGCTGCGCGGCAGCCTGAGCACCGGCTTCCGGGCTCCGACCCCCGGCCAGCAGAACGCCTTCAACGTGTCGACCCAGTTCAACCGCGAGCTGCGCGACCTGGTAAACAACGGCACCATCCCCTCGACTTCGCGGGTCGCCCAGCTGAACGGCGGGGAGCCGCTGGACGCGGAGAAGTCGCGCAACCTGGCGCTGGGTGCGGTAGTCGGGGTGGGTGCCTTTCAGCTTACCGCGGACTACTTCCACGTGCGCGTCTCCGACCGCCTGGCGCTCACCCAGTCGTTCGAGTTGACCGACGTCCAGAAGACCCAGCTTGTCGCGGAAGGCATCTCGAGCGCGACCAATCTGCAGAACTTCCGTTTCTTCACCAACGACTTCCAGACCCGCACGCATGGGATCGACATCGTTGCGACCTGGGCGCCTCCCTCGTCCAGCGATACGGAGCTCAGCCTGGCCTTCAATCACACCGATACGCGCGTCACCCGGTACGATCCCGATGTGGTGAACGACACCCGCATCAGGCAGTTGCAGGAAGGCCTCCCGAGATACCGCTGGCTGGTGACCGGCAAGCATGCCCTCGGCGGCGTGCGCCTGCTGGCGCGGCTCAGCTACTACGCCGGCTGGTTCGATTCGAGAGATGATACGTCCTACGGCGGCAATCATCTCGTCGACCTGGAGGCGTCGTATTCGTTGAGTGAAGCGGCGACCGTGACGGTCGGGGGGCAGAACGCCCTCAACCACTATCCGCAGGAGAACGCCAACGCCGTCTTTTCGGGCAATCGATACGGTCCCAATTCGCCGTTCGGGTCGAACGGCGGGTTCTATTACCTTCGATTCGGCTATCGGTGGGAGTAACGCCCAATGCGGCCGTCCGACGGGTGGAGCCCGTGGTGAAATCGCGAGACCTGCACTGAAGGCTGGGACTCTGATGAACGATCTGATCGATCTGCGTGGGCGGAACGCCCTGGTCACAGGCGCATCCCGCGGCGTCGGAAAGGCGGTCGCGCTGCAGCTGGCGCGGGCCGGGGCGTCCGTGGGCATCGCGTACCGCAGCCGCCGCGACGAGGCGGAGGCGGTTGCCGCGGAAGTGCGGGGTCACGGCGTGGCGGCCTGGACGGCGGCGGGCGACCTGTCCCGGCGGGAAGCTGCCGATGCGCTGTTCGCGAGGGCGGCGCGCGAATTCGACGGCCTCGACATCTTTGTCGGCAACCACGGGATCTGGCCGACTGCCGATACTCCGGTGGCGGAGATCAGCGACGAGCGCTGGCACGAGACCATGGCGGCCGACCTGCACTCTGTGTTCTACACCTGCCGGAGCGCCGCGCGCTTGCTGCGGGCTGACGGCCGGCTCGTGCTGATCGGCAGCACGGCCGGGCAGCGGGGTGAGGCGTATCACGCCGACTACGCCGCGGCCAAGGGCGCGATGGGCTCGTTCGTGAAGAGCTTCTGCATCGAACTCGCGCCCCGGGGCATCACGGTCAATTGCGTGGCGCCGGGCTGGGTGGACACGGAAATGTCGGCCACCGCCTTCCGGAACGGCGGCCGGGAGCGGATCGCCGCCTCCATCCCCATCGGGCGCATCGCGACCGCAGAGGACGTGGCGGGCCCGGTGGTCTTCCTCTGCTCCGAGCTGGGCCGGCACGTCACCGGCGAGATCCTGAACGTCAACGGCGGGGCGGTGCTGGCTGGGTAGCGGCGCGGTTGCGAGCGCATCGCGCGAACGTGCCCGAACCGTGGGTTTCCCTATCTTAGGTCCATGCCCCATCGAGTCCTGACGCAACTTCCCATCTTGCTGCCAAGCCCGCTTCGCGCGTGTCTTTGCGTGGCCGTGCTGCTTTCCTGCAGCGACGAGCCGGCGGGGCCGCCGCCCGGAATCCCCGCCACCCTGGTCGTGTCCCCCGCCGACCTGACGCTGACCGCCATCGGCCAGACCCGGCAACTGCAGGCGGAGGTGGTCGACCACTACGGCGATCCGGTGTCCGGCCAGCGGGTGGCGTGGACGAGCGACCGGCCCGGGACCGTCATGGTCGACTTCGGCACCGGGGTGGCCACGGCGGTCGCTGCGGGGACAGCGACCGTGACCGCCGCCTCCGGAACGCTCAACTCGAGAATCCAGGTGACGGTGGCCCAGGAGCCGCAGGCAGTCGAAAAGGTGGCCGGCGACCTCCAGGCGGGCTTCATCGGCGAGGCGCTGCCGGTCGCGGCCGTGGTGCGCGTGACGGATGCCAACGGACATCCGGCCGGGCTGGTTCAGGTGCGGTTCGCGGTCACTTCGGGCGGCGGTTCCGTGATGCCCGCGTCGGCCGTCACCAACCCCGCCGGCCTCGCCCAGACCACCTGGACGTTGGGCACGGCCACCGCGCACACGCTGGCCGCCAGCGCGGGGAGCGTGACTGCGCAGTTCCGGGCCACAGGGGAGCGGCTGCCCCTGACCATAGAGACCGACTCCCTTTCGCGGGCGCGGCTTACGCTCCCCTACTTCGTCCGCCTGCGCGCCAGGGGCGGCTCCACCGAGGGGTATGCGTGGAGCCTCGGGGAGGGTGGCAGCCTGCCCGCGGGCCTTGCGTTCGATCCCCGCGGGACCATTAGCGGCGTTCCGGAGGATACGGCCACCGTCGTGCTCGAGGTGCGGCTCGCCGATTCGGAGGGCGGGGAAGCGGTTCGCGAGTTCACGTTGCGCGCGTGCGATGCTCCACTCGGATTGGAGCTGGGGGAAGTGCGGATTCTGGAAGAGGACGCGATGCGTGGATGCGGCTTCTACGTGCGCGCGCCCCGGGCAGGCGCGTACTACCGGGTTACGCTGGCGGGAACCGATGGCGGGAGCGCCGCCATCATGCCGGTGGCGCTGCACGTCGAGCCGGATGCCGCGGACAGTGGGGCCGCTGCCGTCGCGGCACCGGCGCGGGCACCGATCGCTCCCCGGGCCTCGGCCTCGCGCGCGCTCCGTCAGGCCATCTCCGCCCGTGAACTGCAGGAGATCCAGGAGATCGAGCGCGCCAACGCGGCGCTCCATCGAGAGATACGACGGCAGGAAGACGAGCTCTTCTCGCGCCTGTCGGTGGATGGTCGTCTGGAGATCCTGCCCGACCGCTCACCCTGGGTCGGTGGAACGGTGGCCGCTGATGCAGGGCGGATCCCGTCGACACGCACGTTCCGTCTGTACAATCCGACGGCCGAACCATGGGACCGCTGCGATACCTACACCACCCTCGAGGCCCGCCTGGTCACTCAGAACCGCCACATTGCCGTCTACGAAGACGCAGGCGAAGAGGCAGGCATCTCCAGGGCCAACGCCGACCGGATCATCGCCTACTACGCGGACTACGGAGCCCCCGTGATCGAGCGCTACTTCGGCGGCACGAGCGACGTCAACGGCGATGGCCGGGTCGTCGTGGTGGTGGACCCATTGCTCAACGGCATCCGTGCGTTCGTATGGGGAGGAGACCATACCCTCCCCCGCGAGGAATGCGCCTCGTCCAACGAAATGGAACTGGTGCGCATGAGTGCCGCCGCCTTCGCTCAGCTCGACAGCGAGCGTTACTGGGCCTTTGGCGGGCTCGTCCACGAAGTCAAGCACGTCAGCTCGCTCTACAAGCGGGTACGGCATTCGCTCGGCGTAGCGGCCGGGACGTCTCCCGACTTTCATCCGACCTGGATCGAAGAGGGCACGGCGGAGATCGCCAAGGAGATGAGTTCCCGCCTCGCCTGGGAGGCCGCCGGGGGACCGGCGGTGCACGCCCGGGTGACCGGCGAGGAGCTCGAGGCGGGGATCAACGGGTCGTATCCGGAAGTGTACGGGATCGTCAACCTGATCGGCCGCACCGCATCCGCCTTCGCCTGGTTCACCGATCGTCCCAACGCGGTCACGTTCCAGCCCAGGGACCGGGGCAACGTGTACGGGAGCGGCTGGCACTATCATCGCTTTCTGCGAGACTGGTTCGGCGCGGCCGGAAGCTCGCCCGCCGGCGACGAGGCGTTCGTCACGGCGCTTAACGACTCCCTCACCGCCCCCGGCCTTTCGGGCATCGAGAGCGTCAGCGGTCTGTCCTTCGGGGATCTGCTGACCCAACACGCGGTGGCCATGTCGGTGGCGGGGGCCGAGGACCGCCTGGCGGACGGCGTACCGCGCTTCTCTTCCTATGACTTTCCGGAGGTCGGGGAGTTCGCTCCCTCCCTGAACGCGCCCGGGCACTATCCCTGGCCGGTGACGCGAACCGGATCGTCCGACGACACGGCGGTGCTGTGGGCGGATTTCTCGGTAGGCCGCCCCTTCCGCGGTGAACTGACCGGAAGCGGCGTGCGCTTCCACGACTTCCGTGCGGCGGAAAGAGGTGCGAGCGCGACATTCCTCGTCGAGGTCGGGGCCCACGACTTCGACGTGCGCGTGATCGTGGCGCGGATCCCGGATCCGGCGGGCTCCTGAGTCGAATCGGCTGAAGGCCCCCGCCCGGCGCGCCCCTACCGCCGGCCCGCCGGCACCATTCGGACGATCCTCGTGGGCGGGCCATCGATGTCGCGGGTGGTGCCGTCGATGGCCAGGTAGATCAGCCCGTCGGGGCCCTGGCGAACATCGCGGATGCGGCCGATGTCCTGAAGCAGCGTTTCCTCGCGGACCACCCGACGCTGATCGAGGCGCAGCCGGACCAGGCGCTGGCCGCGCAGTCCGCCCACCAGGGCGTCGCCGCGCCATTCGGGGAACGCTCCGCCCGTGTAGAAGAGCATCCCCGATACGCCGATCGAGGGCACCCAGACGTGTGCCGGCGCCTGCATGTCCTCGTGCTGTGTGCCCGCGTGGATCCGGAGGCCGCTCCGATAGTGGACGCCGTAGCCGACAACGGGCCAGCCGTAGTTGCGGCCGGACTCGATCAGGTTGAGCTCGTCTCCGCCCTGCGGGCCGTGCTCGTTCTGCCACAGGTCGCCGGTCTCGGGGTCGATGGCCATCCCCTGGGCGTTGCGGTGGCCGTAGGTCCAGATCTCCGGGCGCGCACCCTCCACGCCCAGGAACGGGTTGTCGGCGGGGATCCGGCCGTCGTCGTGAATCCGGATCGTGGTCCCGTTGTGATTCGAGAGGTCCTGCGCGGGATGCGCCGTCAGGTCGCCCACGGAAGGCCACTGCCGGTCTCCCAGCGTCATGAAGAGGTACCCGTCGCCGTCGAACGCGAGTCGTCCTCCCCACATCGAGCTGCGGTCGGTTCCGTTTCCCGGGGCGTCGGCGTGAAACAGCTCCTCGACCTCGGTCACCCTGTCGTCGGCGAATCGGCCGCGCGCGATCGCTATGTTGCCCAGTGAATCGGGCCCGGGCCTGGTGTAGCTGAGGTAGATGAGGCGGTTCGCGCCGAAGTCCGGATGGAGAACGACGTCGCGCAGCCCGGCCTGCTCGAACCCGTCCATGGATCGCGCTCCGCGTCCCAGGGCGCGTATCTCCGGCAATCCGTCCACGGAGTCGGGCAGCAGCTCTCCGTTTCGGATGATGCGCAGCCGGCCCGGACGCTCCGTCACCAGCAGATCGCCCTCAGGCGTGAAGGCCATGGCAAAGGGGCGGACCAGGCCGTCGGCGACTTCCTCGACGCGGAAGTCGTGGAGGGCCGTCTGCACGGTGGCTTCGCCGTCTGTGGACGGCGCTTCCGGGGGCGGAGTGCAGGCGGCCAGCAAGCCCAGCAGTCCGTGGGCTGCCAGGAGGATGGGTGTGGCGGGGCGAACCGGCCGGTCGGTATCGTGTCTCATGGGATTTGCAATCCTACTTCCACGATCCCGGTCGGGACAGGAGGAAACGGAGCGGATGACGGGGCTCGGCGAGAGCTGGCGCTCGGATGCCGACGCGCTGCGCGAACCGGGATTCCGGCACATCCTCTTCCTCTGCGTAGCCAACTCGGCGCGCAGTCAGATGGCCGAAGGGATCGCGCGTGATCTTGCGCCCGCCGGCGTCAGGGTCTCTTCCGCGGGCTCGGTGCTGGCGTCGGTGCGGCCGCAGGCGGTGGCGGCACTGGCCGAGGTCGGAATCGACATCTCGGGTCACTACTCGAAGGGCGTGGACGAGGTGGCGCGTCCGGTGGACGCCGTGGTCACGCTGTGCGCCGAGGAGGTGTGTCCGGTCTGGCTCGGGGACACGCACCGGGTGCACTGGGGCCTGCCCGACCCGGCGGCGGCTACCGGGAGCCCGCAGGAGCAACTGGAGGCCTTCCGGGAGGTGCGGGACGAGCTGCATAGGCGCCTGTCGGTGGTGTTCGGCCGATAATGGCATCAATCCGCCCCTGGAGGGACTTCGGGCGACTATGCTGCCGGAGCCCGGATCAGGCTTCGGCGCCTCCGCGGTTGAGCACCATCGCGATCACCGCGCCGCCGACCCCGTAGACGACCAGCGAGACCACGGTATCGCCGAGGAGGGTGGCCATCGTGTGCATGCCCACCATCGTCCCATACATCATCAGGCCGAAGGCAAGGCCCATCACGGCCCCGATGATCGCTCCGGCCTGAAAGCCCTCCTTCGCGTTGGCGACGCCCTTCCATCCGAGGATGATAGTGAGGAACGCCGCGGAAAGGAGCTGACCCAGCGTCACCGCCCACATGATGGGCTCGGGGTTGATCGCGTCGTTGGCGAAGAAGTCCGCCAGCAGCACGCCGTAGATGACGAACCCCAGTACCCACAGGGTAATGCCGCCCGCGATCGTGGCCATGAGGAAGTTCTTGTTCATGGATGCCTCCAGGGTGAGGGTGGGGCGTGCACTTCGACAGATGGCAAGATGGGGGTCCGGCTCGCGGGCTTGCAACGTTGGCCCGGGAGTGCGGGACATCTCCGGACTCGATGGATGGGCGTCGTCACGGAGGGGACAGGACCACGCGCGCGTCGGCTGGCACGGCGCGGTCGGCGTAGGCGAACAGGGGATTGACTTCGACTTCGGCGACGTCGCTCCACTCCATGATGCAGCGGGCTACGGACTCGGCGGCCTGGATGATTCCGGCGAGGCAGACGCGTGGATGGCCCCGGGTACCGTCAAGCAGAGGACGGGCGCGCAGTTCCCCGATCATCATCTCCACGTCACGGGGCTGGATGGGAAGCACCCGGTGGGTGACATCGCGCAGTACCTCCACCCGGGTGCCGCCGATGCCTACGGTCAGCATGGGACCGAGCTGGGGGTCGCGGTACGCCCCAATGAGCAGTTCGGCCGTGGGTGCGGGCAGCATCGGGGTGACCAGTACGGACCAGGCTTCAGGAGGCAGGCCTTCGGCGCGGGCATGGGCATGTGCATTTGAGACGATGGCCTCGAAGGCGCGGGCGGCGGCGGCGCCATCCGCCACGTCGAGCACCACCCCGCCGGCGTCCGACTTGTGGGTGATCCGGCGGGAGAGGAGCTTGACCGCCACAGGGCACCCGAGGCGCTCGGCCGCCCGGGCCGCTGCGTGTCCCGAATCGGCGACCTCGGCGGCCGGGAAGGCCAGTCCCGCCGCCTCCAGCAGGGCGCGCGCCTCCACCTCGATCAGGGTGATGCGCCCTTCCTCGCGGGCTGCGCGGATCGCGAGATGGGGCGAGATCGGGCCGATCCCCCCAAGATGGCCTTCGGGATCCCAGCGGTGCGCGCGCGCCCGCCGCGATCTGCGCTCGAGCTCGACCGCGGCGCGGCACGCCGCTTCCAGCGACTCGATCACGGGAATGCCGGCGTCGACGAAGGCCTCCAGGGGCGGGCTGTCGTGGGTCGTGTACATGGAGTGCACGACCATGACCTTGCCGAGGGCGCGCATCCTGGCCGCCATCGCCCGGGCGGCCTCGGTCTCGGAGGCGGTGAGGGTATCGGAGAAGCGGATGCCGTAGCCCCCGAAGAGCCCCACCACCAGAACGATCCCGACCGCCGGGTCGGGGGCGAGCACATCCAGGGCGCGCGCGAACGCACCCGGGTCGGTGTCCGCCGCTCCCGCCACGTCTACCGGGTTGGCCACCGCGGCGGCCGGGCCCAGCACCTCCGTCAGCCGGTCCCGGGTCTCGTGCGCAAGGGTCGCCAGCCGCGCCCTCGACTCGGTGATCGAGTCTACCGCCAGGGTGTTCTGCCCGCCGCCGTCCGAGAGGATGGCGATCCCGCTCCCGGGCGGCGCGGCGGGCTGCGACGCCAGTGCATGCGCGACGGCCACCAGCTGGTCGGTGCGGCGCACCTCGGTCACTCCGGCCTGCGCCAGTCCCGCGCGCAACCGGTCGTACGGACCCGCCACCGCCCCGGTGTGCGAAAGGGCCGCCCTGGCCCCCACCGCCGTCCGCCCCGACTTGATCACCACCACGGGCTTGCGGGGCGTGACCCGGGCGGCGGCCCGCAGGAAGGCGCGCGCGTCCGTGAACCCCTCCACATGCGCGATCACCGCCTTGGTGTGCGCGTCTTCACCCAGGTACTCGAGCACCTCGTCGAACCCGACGTCGACCTGGTTGCCGAGCCCGCAGCAGACGGAAACCCCCTCCCGTGTGCGCGCGCCGATCTCGTTCATGAGCCCCAGCGCGATGTTGCCCGACTGCACCAGCAGCGCGATCCCGCCGGCCCGCACACCGCGCACGCCGATCAGGTTTACTGCCTGGTGCAGGTTCATCATCCCGGAGGTGTTCGGACCGATCACCCGAACGCCGTGCGCATGCGCCGCCTCGCCCAGGCGGGCCTCCAGTTCCGTGCCCCGGCTTCCCGACTCGCCGAAGCCCACCGCCAGCACCACCACCCCCCCGACGCCCCGCTCCCCGCAGGCGCGCACGAGCGCGGGCGCCATCCGGGCGGGGGTGCACAGCACGGCCAGATCCACCCCGGCCGGCAGCGCCTCCACGGATGTGAGCAGCACGTGTCCCAACAGTCGTCCGCCGCGCGGATTCACCGCGTAGACCGGCCCCGGATAGCCCGACTTCGCCAGCCCGCGCAGGATCTGGTAGCCCCTCTTCGTGGGATTGGCGCTGGCCCCCACCACCGCGATCGAAGCGGGCTCGAAGATGCGCCGGAGGGTCATTTCAGAATCCGTGAGACGATGGTCCGCAAGCAGCTGGCCGGCCGGCGACTATCGACCCCGATAATCGGGAGCCCGCCCTTCCCGGAACGCCGCCACCCCCTCCGCCCAGTCATCCGTCCGGAAGATCTCCTCCAGCGCGGCTCGCTCGCGCGCCAGCGCCTGCTCGCGCGACAGGTTGCCCGCCGGCCCGATGAGGCGCTTGGCCTCCGCGAGTGGAATCGGCGCGCGGCGTGCCAGACGCGTCGCCAGCTCCCGGGCCGCGGGCACTACCTCCTCCGCCGGCAGAGCGCGGTTGACCACCCCCATGCAGGCCGCCTCCGCTCCGGAGAAGAAATCCCCCAAGTAGACGAGTTCGCGCGCCTTGAGCACCCCGACCCGCTCGGCCAGCGTGTACACGACGCCCCCGCCCAGGAAGGTGCCGAGCGCGATCTCGGGCAGCCGCAGCTTCGCCTCCTCGGCGACGATGGCGAAGTCCGCGGACAAGGCCAGCTCGAGCCCCGCCCCGATGGCGTGCCCGTTGACGGCCGCAACAACCGGCGTGCCCATCGTCTGCATCAGATGGTTGGCGCGCTGGGCGGTGCGCACATAGCGCTCCCGGTCCTCCCCGGTCATCGGGGTCTCGGCGTGCGCCTTAAGGTCGGCGCCGGCACAGAACGCCCGCCCGCTGCCTGTGAGAACAACGCAGCGAAGGGCAGCGTCCCGCTCCGCATCTTCCAGCTCCGCGACCAGCTTCTCGTAGAGCGGCAGGTTCACCGCGTTCAGCCGGTGGGGGCGATTGAGGGTGAGCGTAAGCAGCGCTCCCTCCCGCGACGCGAGGACTTCGCGCCCCTCGAGTTCAGCAGCCACGAAGCCGGCTTCTCCCGCGCCGACGCCCGGAATCCGTTCGCGAACGTTCCCGTGCGCGCATTACGGCGTCCCCGCCTGGAAGGCCGCCCCGCCGCGCACCAGCGCGCGTCCCGCCAGCGCCATCGTGGCCTCCCGGTTCCGGATGGCGAATCCTCCGTTCACAAGCACATGCACGGTGCCTTCCGAGTACTGGTGCGGATCCTCGTAGGTGGCCATGTCGCGCACCGCATCCAGCTCCAGCACGGTGATGTCGGCGAAGTATCCCTCGCGCAGATAGCCCCGCTCGGGCCATTCGAGAAAGTCGGCCGCCAGCCCGGTCATGGAGCGCACCGCGAAGGGCAGCGTGATGAGTCCTTCGTCCAGCACCAGCTCGCGGATCTTCTTCGAGAACGACCCGAAGGCGCGCGGGTGGGTGATGGGCCGGGCCGGGCCCGGGTCGCGCCCGTCCGTGCACGTCATCATCCAGTCGAGCTGCGCCAGATAGCGCACGTTCTCGATGTCGTAGAGCCCGAGGTTCATCACCGCGGCGTTCCCGTCGCGCAGGACATGCCGGGCCGCGGCCGAGGGCTCCATCCGCAACTCGTCGGCCACCTCCTGGAGCGTCCTGCCGTTCAGCTCCGGCCGCCGGTCGGCGAACAGAAGGCGGTTGGCCCCGCCCCGGATGCTGAGCATCTCGAGCGTCTGGCGGTCGATCACCTGGACCGTGTCCGGGTCGTCGAAGCGCCGCAGCATCGCCGTGTCGCCCCCCGCCACGAACCAGCTCGGGATCGTGTACGAGCGCAGGTTGGACTGGGTCGCAGTATAGGAGTGATGCGCTCCGGCCACCTGGACCCCGCGCGCCCGCGCAGCTTCGATCAGCGCCGCTCCCTCCGGCGCCCGGCCGTAGTTGTGGGCCCCCTGGGCGTTGAAATGGCTGAAAATGACCTTGGTGCCCGCCTCTTCGCCGATGCGGATGCCCTCCTCGATCGACTTCAGGTAGCCGAAGGACGGATAGGAGGCGCCGAGATCGCGGTCGTGGGTGTCGTAGATCGCCCCCGGGTACTCGGCGGCGACCCGGTTCAGCTCGATCACCTCCTCGGTCTCGGCGTAGTTGCCGGGCAGGTAGAAGAGCCCGGAGGAGAGTCCGTAAGCCCCTTCCTCCATGCCCTTGCGCACCAGGGCGCGCATCTCGTCCAGCTCGGCCCCGGTGGGCGCGCGGTCCGCCATCCCCAGCACCTGCCGTCGCACCCAGTTGTGGCCCACGGAGAGAAAGGCGTTCACCCCGATTCCGTCCTCGGTCCACCGGGCCAGCCGGTCCGCCACGTGCGCCGACCCGCCCCCGTCCAGCCCGAGCGCGACGGTCGTGATGCCCTGGAAGAGGAAGGCGCGCGCGTCCCGCCCGTGATCGGCTTCGAGCTCGGCGTGCGAATGCATGTCGATGAAACCGGGCGCGACCACCAGCCCGCGCGCGTCGACCGTGTCCAGCGCCGTGATCCCAGCGCTCGCGGCATCCCCCACGAAGTGGATCCGGTCACCGGCCACCGCCACGTCGGCCGTCATCGCCTCGCCCCCCGATCCGTCCAGCACCGAGCCCCCGAGGATGAGGACGTCGGCCGGCCCCCCGCCCGCCGTGCAGGCCGCAGGCAGGAGGGCCATGAGAGGTACGAACCGGAGCGCCCGGATCCACGGAACGAACCGGATGGCGTGGAGCGAAGGCCCGGACCCGACAGCGTGCACCTTCATCGGCGAGTTCTCCGGAGGAGGAGTCCCATGACGGCGGTGTCCCGCCCGGGGTTGCCGGTTATGTTCCGCGATTCGAGCTACGAGCGGAGCGGACGACCGGGACGCGATCCGTCGATTCGGTTGATATACGAGCGACCAAACGATTAGGCTAGGCCTTCCGGCGTCTCAATCATCCTGTGCAACCCCACTCAGCGAGGCGGGCTTGGAATTCCTGGGTTTCAATATCGAGTTCACCCAAATCGGCGAACTGTGGAGGACGGCCCTTGAATACGCGGCTCCGCGCTGGACGCCCAGCGGGCTCGCGGTCGTACTCGCAACCGTGGGCTATTTCGTGGTACGGGGGATCCTGGGCCGCGCCAAGAAGCGCTGGGTGACGCGCACCGACACCCGGCTCGACGACTACCTGGTGGAGTTCCTGCTCCGCGCGGGACTGTTCTCGATCGTCGCCTGGGCCGTGTGGCGACTTGTCATCATCTGGTCGATTCCGAATCAGGCCGGGACGCCGCCGCTGGTCGCCAACTGGGTTCTGGCCATCTGGGTCGGGCTCCTCTTTCTTCCGCTCAGCCGCTTCATCGGCGATGTGCTCGACCTGGTAGAGGGCCGGGTGCTGGCAACCGGAGAGACGACGCTCGACGAGACGGCGTTTCCCCTCATCAACCGCACCGTTCGGTTCCTGGTGCTGGCCCTCGGGGTCGTGCTGGCGCTGGATTTGCTGGGACTGAACATCGCCCCGCTGCTGGCCGGCGCCGGGGTCATGGGGCTGGCCCTCTCTCTCGCGGCCAAGGACACGCTGTCGAACCTGATCGCCGGCGTGCTGCTCATCATGGACCGCCCCTTCAAGGTGGGCGATCGCATAGAGCTCTGGAGCGCGCCCAACGAGACCGGCACCTGGGGCGACGTGATCGAGATCGGCCTGCGCGCCACCAAGATCCGCAACCCGGACAACCTGGTGATCATCGTGCCCAACAGCCTGATCATGGTGCGCGACATCATCAACTACACCATGTCGGGCGAAGATATTCGCCTGCGCATTCCCTTCTCCGTGGCGTACGAGTCCGACATCGAACGCGCCAAGGTCCTGCTGATCGCGACCGCGAAGCAGGTGCAGGGGGTGAAGCTGGAGCCGGAGCCTATCGTGATCGTGCGCGGCTTCGGACCCTCCGATGTCCAGATCCAGTTGCGCGTGTGGATCCTCGAGGCCCGCAACCGCCGCCGCATCGCCGACGAGATCACCGGGAAGGCGGTCGCCGCCTTTGCCGAAGCGGGGGTCGAGATCCCGTATCCGAAACGCGAGCTGATCATCCACGGGGAGTCGGAGCAGAAACCTCGGCGGCTGCCCCGGCCGGGGTGATATAACTGACAGAGCAGGAATGCGAGATGAGTTACCTGGAATGCGAATCGGTCAACATGATGAGTATTCCGATGCAACGAAGTGAGTAAAACGGAAGTGGAGGAGCATCTGATGAGACGTTCACGCACCATCACCCGGATTGCAGTCGCCCTGGCAGCTATCGCCGTCCTGTCCGCCACCGCGCCCGCGGCAGCCCAGGAGCGGCTCTCGCTCACACACTACCTCGACATGGAGAGCGTGTCCGATCCGCGCATCTCCCCTGACGGAGAGCGCATCGTCTACACGCGGGGCTGGGTCGACAAGCAGGGCGACCGCCGGGAGTCGTCGCTGTGGATCATGAACGCCGACGGGTCCCGTGCCCGGCATCTCCTCGACGGCAGCAACGCCCGCTGGTCGCCCGACGGCACGCGCATCCTCTTCACCGCGCGCGGCGAGCCCAGCGGCTCCCAGCTCTTCGTCCGCTGGATGGACGACGAGGGCGCGGTCAGCCAGATCACGCGCCTCGAGAACGGGCCGTCGGGGCCGCAGTGGTCCCCCGACGGGGAGTGGATCGCCTTCACCAGCCGGGTGCCTGCCCGGGCCGACTTCGCCGGCGTCGAGCTTCCGCGCCGGCCGGAGGGCGCCCAGTGGGTGCGCGAGCCCAAGGTGGTGGAGCGGGCTGGCTACAAGCGCGACCGGCAGGGATACGTCGACACCGGCTGGACCCACGTCTTCGTCGTCCCGGCCGAGGGTGGCACGGCGCGCCAACTGACCGACGGGGACTGGAACCATTCCGGCATCCAGTGGAGCCCGGACGGCAGCGACATCTACTTCACCTCCTATCGGGAAGAGGACTGGGACCGCCCCGAGCACTGGCAGGAGTCGGAGATCTACGCGGTTTCCGTGACGAGTGGCGACATCCGGCAGCTTACCGACAGACGTGGCCCCGACGGGGGTCCGGTTCCTTCACCCGACGGCTCGCTCATCGCCTACACCGGCATCGACGCCCACCGGGATACCTACCGCAACCAGAGGATCCACCTGATGAACCGGGACGGCTCCGGCTCGCGCGTGATCTCCGGGGACTACGACCGGCAGGTCGGAGGCATGATGTGGGCACCCGACGGCAGCGGTCTCTACTTCAACGTGCGCCGTGACGGCTACGGGCAGCTTCACTTCGTTTCGGTCGATGGCGGGGTGACGCAGCTCACCTCCGGCGCGCACCTCTTCGGCCTGTCGTCGTTCTCGGATGACGGTGTGGGCGTGGGGGTCATTTCCAGCGCGCACGAGCCGGGCGATGTCTTCCGCTTCGGCCTAGACAGCCCGGACGACATCCGGCGCCTCACCGACGTGAACGCGGACGTGCTGGCGTACGTCGAGCTGGGTGAAGTCGAGGAGATCTGGTACGACTCGGAGGATGATTTCCGCATCCAGGGATGGATCGTGAAGCCGCCCGATTTCGACGCGTCCCGCATCTACCCCATGATGCTGGTCATCCACGGGGGCCCGCACAGCATGTACAACGGCGGCTTCAACTTCGCCTTCCAGGAGCACGCCGCCAACGACTACGTGGTGCTCTACACCAACCCGCGCGGCAGCACCGGCTACGGCACCGAGTTCGCCAACGCCATCAACCACGACTATCCCGGGGCCGACTTCCCGGACCTGATGGCCGGCGTCGACGAGATGCTCGGGCGCGGCTACGTGGACGAGGACAACCTCTTCGTCTACGGCTGCTCGGGCGGCGGCATCCTCACCAGCTACATCGTGGGCAACACCGACCGCTTCACTGCGGCATCCGCCAACTGCCCCATTGTCAACTGGATGTCGGCGATGGGCACCTCGGACGCCATCAGCTACACGCGCACATTCGAGAAGCCCTTCTGGGAGGACCCGGCGGAGTGGATCGACCGCTCATCCATCTTCTACGTTGGCAACGTGACCACGCCGACCATGCTCCTGACCGGCGAGATGGACCTGCGCACCCCGATGGGGCAGACCGAGGAGTTCTACCAGGCGCTGCAGTACGTGGGCGTGCCCACCGTCATGATCCGCTTCCAGGAGGAGTGGCACGGCACCAGCTCGCGGCCCTC
>JAPPJO010000016.1 GCA_028820325.1 Gammaproteobacteria bacterium
TCGTCGCCACCGCGCTCCCGAAGATCGTGGAGGACCTGGCCGGGGTGGAGCGCTATACCTGGGTGGCGACCATGTATCTGCTGGCCTCGACCTCGCTCGCGCTGGTTTACGGCAAGCTGGCCGACACCTATGCGCGCAGGCACGTGACGCTGGCGGCCGTGGGTCTCTTCCTGGGCGGCTCGGTCGCCTGCGGCCTGGCCGGGATCGCGGGCCCGCTGCCGCTGCTCGGCGACGGCATGAGCCAGCTGGTGATCTCCAGGGGAATTCAGGGGATCGGGGCGGGCGGCATTTTCGCCATGACCTTCATCGTCATCGCGGATCTCTTCACTCCCGCCGAGCGCGGCAAGTACCAGGGGTACGTGGGCGCGGTCTTCGGCGTCTCGTCCGTATTGGGACCCTTGCTGGGCGGGCTGCTCACGGACCACGCGGGCGGCTGGATGCCCGGGATCTCCGGCTGGCGCTGGGTCTTTCTGGTCAACCTGCCCATCGGCGGGGTGGCCCTGTGGCATATCCTGCGCCGGATGCCGCTGCTGGAGGCGGCTCCGGGGGCGACGCGCCCGGACTTCGTCGGGGCCGGCCTTCTGGTCGGCGGTCTGGCGCCGCTGGTCCTCGGCCTCCAGATCGACAAGCAGGCCAGCCCCTGGCTTCCGTGGCTGGCTTCGGCGTCTGCGGCGGCGGAAGGATCGGCCGCGGGCGGGGGATGGCAGTTGTGGGCGACGCCGGGGCTGCTGGCGGTGTCGGCGATTCTGCTGATGGCGTTCGTGCGACGGTCGCGCACCGCGACGGGGCCGATTCTCGAGCCTCGGCTCTTCTCGGAAGCCGTCTTTCGCCGGGCGACGCTGGCCACGTTCTTCTTCGGCGCCGCCTTCATCTCCGTCAACATCTTCGTCCCGCTCTTCCTCGTCTCGACGAGGGGGGTTTCCGCTACCGAAGCGGGCGTGGTGCTGATCCCGTTCTCGCTCGGGATCGTGATCTCGGCCACCCTTGCGGGACAGGTCGCCAGCCGCATCGGCTACCGGCGCCAGATCGTCGCCGGCACGGCGGTATTCTTCCTCGGCGCCGCGCTGCTGGCGCGCATGGATGCCGACACGGCGTACGGCCGGATCTATGTGTACATGATCCTCTGCGGCCTGGGCGCGGGGCCCGGCATGCCCCTCTTCACCCTGGCCATCCAGAACGCCACCGACGTACGCTTCGTCGGCCAGGCGACCAGCGCCTCCCAGTTCTTCCGCCAGACCGGAGCGACGGTGGGGGCGGCGGCCATGGGCGCGGTGCTGACCTTTACGCTGGCGGCTACGTTCGGCGTGCTGGACAATGAACTGCGGGACCGGACCGGGGGCAGGGTGACGGCGCAAGCCTACGTCTCGACCGGGGGCGTCGGGCTGTCGGAGGCGATCCTCGCGGCTTTCGAGGAGCGAGCCGCGGAGGCGGGCACGGCGGATCGGGCGGACGCGCTGCGCACCGAAGGCGTGAGGGTGGCCCGGGACTCGGCGGAGCGGGTGCGGCTGGCCTTCACCGGCGCTTCCCACCGCATCTACTGGATGGCCGCGTTCCTCACGCTCGTGGCCGGGTTGCTGGCGGCCCGCATCCCGGAGATTCCGCTGCGGCGCACCCACGACCGGGCGAAGATGGAAGGAAAGGAGGCTGAAGCATGAATGGACGCAGCATGAATCGACGCAGGAATCGGGTTCGGACTGTCTCTCCGGCGGCTGCGCGGCTGGGCGCGATCGTCCTGGCCGCGGCGTTGGCACCGGCGGCGCTTTCCGCCCAATGGACCAACCGGTACCCCCGCGTTGAGGGCTACGGGCACCAGATCTATCTGGAAGGCTACGAGATGCCCACCCTCACCGGCGGTCCCATCGACCCCGCGGCTTCCCCGGACGGGACGCGCCTTGCCTTCGCATCGCACGGCTGGATCTGGGTGATGGACCTGGTGGACGGCGGCGCGCGCCGGCTGACCTCGGGCGGTGCGATGGACGCGCGTCCGGCCTGGTCGCCGGACGGGACCCGCATCGCGTTCGTGCGCGACGACACGCGCGATACCTGGATCGTGGTGGCGGATGCCGCGACGGGCGCGGAGCTGCTGAGCGAGAACACCCCGGCGATCGAGCTCGACCCGGCCTTCTCGTCCGATGGCTCCCGGCTGTATTTCGCGTCCGCTTCAGCAGGCACCATAGACCTGTGGGCGCTCGAGCTCGCGAGCGGGGAGAGGGTCCGGATCACCGACGTCCGGGGGATCGAGCTGAAACCGCAGCCCGGCGCGGGGGCCCTGGTGTACCTGGCCAAGGGCGGCGGCGGTGGCGACCGGGTGCTGGTGCGCGAACTGGACGCCGCCGGATCGCCGGCGGGTCCCGGGCCGCGCACGCTGCTCGAGGGCAGCATCGCCTCCATGGCGCGCCCGGTGCTCAGTCCCGACGGGTCGATGGTGGCGGTGAACTGGCCCACGCAGGCCGGGTGGGAGCTGCGGCTGGTGAACGTGGACAACCCGGCGGGGTCGATCCTGCTGGTCGGGCCTCCGGACACGGGGGGCGGCACCCCGCTCACCCCCGCGTGGAGCATGCCCGGCGGGGAGTGGGTGTACTTCTCGCGCGGGGACGGCAACCGGCCGATGCGGCTCTACCGGGTGCCTGCCGCGGGCGGGCCGGCCGAGGAGGTCGTGGTGCGCACCTGGGACTGGGGGGTCGAGACTGGCACGCTGCGGGTGCGCACCACCCTGGAGGAGGGAGGCCCGCCCGCAGCCGCCCGCCTGGACGTGGTGGACGCAACCGGCCACCCCGCCGTTCCGGCCGGCTCCCGGCCCTGGTTCGACGGCCAGAGCGGGCGGGTGTACGCCTACTCGACCGGGATCGCCGAGTACACCGTGCCGGCCGGGAGCGCCACCGTGGCGGCCGTGCAGGGGCTCGCGACCCCCGAGGTCGCCCGCACGGTCGAGGTCGCGGCCGGCCGGACCACCGAGGTGGAGGTGACGCTCACCCCCGTCTGGGACGCGCGCGCCGCGGGATGGGTGTCGGGGGAGCACCACTTCCACCTGAACTACGGCGGCCCCTACGACCTGGCCCCGGCCGACCTGGTGCCGATGATGCGGGGCGAGGCGCTCGACGTCGCCACCCCGCTGCTGGCCAACCTGCACAACCGCTTCGAGGACCAGGACCTGTGGGGCTGGGAGCGGGCGGGGGAGGGGCCCCTCATCCGCTTCGGCCAGGAGGTGCGCTCGCACTTTCTCGGCCACGTGGGCCTGATCGGCATCGGCGACTTCTTCTGGCCGTGGGTGTGGGGCCCCGGCTACCAGGTCTACGGCACCGACGACCGCGAGAACGCGGAGGCGCTGGGCCACGCCCGCTCGCGGGGCGGCTTCGGGTACTACGTGCATCCGGTGAACGCGCGCGCCGCCGAGCGCGCCCAGCCGTGGTCGGAAGTGCCCTTCGAGGACCTTGCGGGCAGCGTGCCCGTCGAGCTGGTGGCGGACGCGGTGCTCGGCGACCTGGATGCGCTGGAGGTGGTCTGCCTGTGGAGCGACGAGACCACCACCACCCAGGTGTGGCACCGCTTCCTCAACCTGGGCATTCCGGTGGCGCCCAGCGCCGGCACCGACGTGATGAACAACTTCTTCCGCACCATGGCGGTGGGGACCACGAGGGTATACGCGATGACGGGCGGCCAGCTCAACTGGCCGGCGTACATGGCCGCCCTCAGGGAGAGCCGCACCTTCGTCACCAACGGTCCCTTCGTGGACTTCAGCCTGGAAGGGACGGGGCCGGGTGGGGTGGTGGCGTCCGGATCCGCCTCCTGGACGCTCGACCTGAGTTCCGCGGGCGCGGTCGAGCGCGTGGACGTGCTCGTCAACGGAGAAGTGGCGTGGCAATCCGAGGGTCTCGCCGGGGCCGGCGCACGCCGGTACGAGGGGACGCTCGACCTTCCGGAGGGCGGGTGGGTCGCCGTGCGCGCGGTGGGCGGAAACACGGAATGGCCGTCGATGGCCAGCTACCCGTTCGCCCACACCGCGCCGATCTGGATCGGGGAAGCCGGGAGCACGGAGCCGGGCGCCAGAATGCGCGCCGCCCGCGAACTGGCGGAGGTGCTGCGCGTCGCGCGAAACCGCCTTGTCATCGGCTACGGAGACGCCGACATCCCGAACCTGCTTGGCCGCTTCGACCGGGCCAGGGCGCAACTGGAGGAGTGGGCGCGCCCCTAGCAGCCTGGACAGGCTACAGGTTACCTTGCCCGTCCCTCGGACAGGCTCAAAACCACCTTGGAAACGCTTGCGACAATATCGGTCACAGAAACGACAAATCCGTTCTTCCGGACGCCATTTGGCTTCCGCATAAGAGGAGAGTTCGATGAAAGCGATCAGCACGAGGTTTCGGCGGTGTCTCTCTTGGATGTTCGCCCTGGGAGCTCTCTTCAGCGCCCCTCTCGCGGCGCAGCAGGGAACACTCTCGGGCCGTGTGACGGACGCCGAGGCGGGGACGCCGGTCTCGGGCGCGACGATCGAGATCGTGGGGCAGATGCTGGGCGCAACCGGGGCCGAGGGTGACTTTTCCGCATCGGTTCCCGCCGGCACCCATTCGGTGATCGTGACCCTGATCGGCTACGAAACCACCCGCCTCGACGGCATCGCTGTGGACGCGGGTTCGACCACGGAAATCGAGATCCCGATCCGCTCGCGGGCCCTGATCCTCAACCCGGTCGTGGTCACCGCGTCGCGCCGCCAGGAGAAGGCGCTCGAGGCCCCGGCGTCGGTGTCCTCGGTGTCATCGTCCGAGATCCAGCGCACCATCGCGACGACCGCCGCGGATCACGTCCAGACACAACCCGGGCTGGACATCTTCCAGGCCGGCCTGACGTCCAAGAGCGTCGTCTCGCGGGGCTTCAACAACGTCTTCTCGGGAACGCTGCTCACGATCGTCGACAATCGCTACGCGCGCATCCCCTACCAGCGCTTCAACGCCTTCGACCTGATCTCCGCCACCGACCTCGACATCGACCGCATCGAGGTGTCGCTCGGACCGGGCTCCGCCCTGTACGGTCCGAACGCCGCCGCCGGCGTGATGCACATCATCACCGCGTCCCCCATCGACCGACCCGGAACCACCGTTTCGCTGGCGGCGGGTGAGCGCTCGATCTTCACCGGGCAGTTCCGGACGGCGGTCGCACCATCCGAGCGTTTCGGGTTCAAGCTGTCGGGGCAGTACATGCGGGGGAACGACTTCGAATACCGGGATCCCGTCGAAGTGGGGGCCGCCGCGGTGCCCGGCGCGAACCCCAGGATCGCCGCTCGCGATTTCTTCTACGAGCGCTACTCCTTCGACGCCCGCGCCGACATCCGCGGCGAAGGCGGGGGCGCCTTCGTGCTGAACGGCGGCATGAGCCAGATGAACAACGCCATCGTGCTCACCGGCATCGGCGCCGCGCAGGGCAAGAACTGGGTCTATCCCTACGTTCAGGCCCGCTTCTCGAAGGACAGGTTCTTCGCCCAGGCCTTCTACAACACGAGCAACGCCGGTGACACCTACCTGCTGCGCACCGGCCAGGACATCGTGGACCAGTCGTACATCATGTCCGCGCAGATTCAGCACGGTTTCGATGTCGGGGAGCGGCAGAGTTTCACCTACGGCGTCGACCTCATCGGCACCAACCCGCGCACGGAGGGCACGGTGCTGGGCCGCAACGAGGACGACGACGACTCGCGCGAGGTCGGCGCCTACCTGCATTCCGAGACCGCGCTCTCGGACATGTTCGATCTGGTGGCCGCGGTGCGCGTCGACGATCACAGCCGCCTGACCACGACCAGCATCTCCCCGCGCGTGGCGCTGGTGCTCACGCCGACCGAGGGCCAGAACATCCGCTTCACCTACAACCGTGCCTTCTCGACGCCTTCCACCAACAACCTGTTCCTCGACATCCTCGCGGCGAATATCCCGATCCTTCCCGGCATCAGCTACGGCATCCGCTCGCAGGGGGTGCCGCTCGGCGGCTACACCTTCGGCGGCCAGTGTCAAGGCGGAGTCGAGTCCCGGTGCATGTATTCGCCCCTGATGCCGGGTCAGGCGCTGCCCGCCAACGCGGCCGTGTTCTGGAATCCGGTGATCGAGACGCTGCTTCCGCAGTTTGCGTCGCAGCTTCCGCCCGCGCTCGTGCCCCTGCTCCCCACGCTGGGAGCCATGCTCCTGAACCCCGGAGCCGGCGATCCTCAACTCGGCACCCTGTTCCGCCGCTTCGACGTCGCCGCCGCGGGCGCCGGTTCCACGGATCCGTTCGTCACGCTGGCGGGTCCGGGGGTGCTGGACGTTCCCGACCTCGTGCCCACCATTCACAACAGCTTCGAGGTGGGATACAAGGGCCTGATCAACGATCGGGTGCTACTCGCCGCCGATGTCTACCGCACGCGCATCGAGAACTTCGTGGGCTCGCTCCGGGTGGAGACGCCCAACGTCTTCTTCGATCCCGCTTCGGTTCAGGCGTTCGTGCTGCACCGGCTGGACCCGCTCATTCGGGCCGGATTGATCCCGCCCGCGCTCATCGAAGGCCCCCTTGCCGTGGCTGTCGGCGCGATCGCGAGTCTTCCGCTGGGCACCCTGGCCGCGGACCAGTCAGCCTCGCACGACCTGCTGCTGACCTACCGCAATTTCGGAGACGTGTGGTATTCGGGCGCCGACCTGGCCCTGGAGGTGCTCCTCTCCGACCAGCTCAGCCTCAACGGCAACTTCTCGTGGAAGAGCGCCGAGTGCTTCAACAGCACCGACGATGATTGCAACGACATCGAGGACGTCGCGCTTAACGCCCCGAGCCACAACGGATCTCTCGGGTTCACCTATGCCAACCAGGGGAGCGGGCTTTCGGCGCAGGGACGCGTGCGCATGACGGCGGGATTCCCGATCAACTCGGGGACCTACATCGGGGTGATCGATGGCTACCAGGTCATGGACGCGTCGTTGAGCTACCGGCTCCCCTTCCAGCCGGGCACGACGCTGTCGGTTACCGCCAACAACCTGTTCGACAGCAACCACACCGAGTTCATCGGCGCCGCGCCCCTGGGCAGGTTCGTGATGTTCCGGGTGCGGCACGACTTCTAGGAAGCCGCCAGCGTCCTAGGGGTCCAGCGGCATCGCCTCCAGCCGCGAGATGTGCAGGTTGAGCATGTGGTTGACGCGGAAGCCGTACATCCCGTCCATCGCGACTTCGGAGCGCGGCAGGGCGGCGACCTGGGCATCGTTGACGAAGAACCGCACCTCGTCCGCGTCCGCCTCGGCGGCGAGGATGTTTTTCGCCGTGGCCCCGTCGCCGCGGTCGGCCCAGCCCAGGATGGCTTCGTGGCCGGTCCAGGGGAGGATCGTGGGCGCGTCAGGGCCCTCGCGGCGCTTGACGATGAACTCGCCCCCGTCGCGGATGAGGAAGTAGGTGTATTCGATGTCGTCGCCGTCCAGGCCGAGCCCGCCGGCGAAGAATCCGAACGCCTCGCGCATCATCCCCTGCGGTTCGAAGAGAAAGACCTCCATCTCGATGCGGTATTCTCCCGAAGCCTCCATCTCCGGGCCCCAGTAGATCGCGGCGGGGCCCGAGGTCACGTGCCACCCGGGCGGCATCGAAACGAACATCTCCAGTTGTTCCTCCGAGGCGCCGGGCTCGTCGAAGCGGACCTGCCAGTCCTCCGGACGCTCGAAGTCCTGGGCGGCGAGGGAAGGGGCGGTGACGGATGCTGCGAGGAGGAGGGCGAAGAGCGGAATCAGGAAGGCGAGTCTGGTCATGGTCTCCGGCGGGTGAACGGGGTGACGCGGCCCGGGAAGATCCGGGCGCAGGAAGATCTGCGAAAGTGTCCGTGAAGGTCAATCGTTGCCGCGCCCGCCGCCGCCGGTGACGATGTCGCGGATCCCGGACGTTTCACGAGGCGAGCGCCGTGCATATGTTGTCTCAAACCCCGCTCGCCGGGGCATGACCTGCAACACGGAGGATGAGATGCGACTTCGCAACGTATGGCTCTCGGGAACGGCGATTCTGGCGGCACTCGCATTCTCTTCAGGGGCCGAAGCCCAGGGCGAGGAACGGTACGGCGCCTGGCTGATGGATTCGGACCGGCCCCCGCCGGCCTCCAACGTCATGACCTACGAGCCCTATGGGGATGGCGGCATGCGCATCACGGTCGCGAGTACGAATGCGCGCGGCGAGAGTTCCGAATGGGGGTACGTGACGCTGTTCGACGGCGTCTTCCGCGCGGTGGAGGGGCAGGAGAACGCCGAGACGGCGGTCGAGGTCGTGGACGACCGCAGCACGCGCATCCTGAACAGCCGCGGCGGCAGGGTCTACCAGGTCATCATCAACACCCTCTCAGAGGACGGCAACACGATTCAGAACGAGTACGTGCGCCTGGACGAGGAGGGAAAGATCACCGGGGTGGGGCACGCGACGTACCGGCGCATAATGAACTAGGCGGGCGCTCCCGCTACCGGCTGCCCTCCGGGGCGGCCGCGATGCATTCCACCTCGACGCGCGCGTCGAACGCCAGCCCGGCCGCGGCCAGGGCGGAGCGGGCCGGCGGGTTTTCCGGGAAGTACTCCAGGTAGACCTCGTTGAAGGTGGCGTAGTCGGCCATGTCGGCGAGGAACACGGTGCACTTGACCACGTCCTCCCACCCCGCCCCGGCGGCCTCCAGCACGGCCGCGAGGTTCTCCATGGTCTGACGGGTTTCGGGGATGATCCCCCCCTCGGCCAGGGTGGGCGGCGACACGCCCGGGAGCGCCCCGATCGCGCCCGACAGGAAGATCAGGTCGCCGCTCCGCACCGCGGACGAGAAGACCGGCAGCCGGGCCACCCCCTCGGGCTGGATGATCTCCTTGCGGGGCGCGGGTTCCGCCGCGGCCTGGCCGCCCTCAGCGTCCGGCGACCCGGCCGGCCCGCATCCGACCGCAAGCGCGCCCAGCATGCATGTGGCGCCCCGCCACGACCGCCGCGTTCGGACCGCGCTTACCACGCCCGCGACCTCGGCCCCAGCGTCCACTCGCATCCTCATCCGCTCCACGGCCACTCCTCCATCTCGATTCCCCTCGCCGCGAAGAGCAGCTCGAGCGCCCGCTCCCACGACTCCCAGCTGGTGGTGCGGCCGTACACCGAGTTGGTCTTGTGCGCCACCACCAGGTCGAGGGCGGGGAACACCGTGATCCACTGCCCGACCGCGCCGCGCCCGCTGTACGCGCCCTCGAACGGTCCGGTGGCGCGCGGGCCGTCCCACACCCACCACATGTAGCCGTAGCCGAAGTAGCCGTCCCGGCGCCAGTCCGGGTTCATCTCCTCGAGCGGGGTCACGACGCTCACGATGCGCCGCGCCCAGTCCCGCGAGATGATCTGCTCCCCGTCCCAGGAGCCCTCGTTGAGCATCAGGTGCCCGATGCGCGCCATGTCTCGCGTGGACAGCCAGAAGTGGTACGCCGGATTACGCGAGATGGAGAGATTGCCGGACTTCCGGTGCATGGAGCGGTCCCAGTCCTGGAACCGGAGCGGAATCGCCAGTTGCGCCTGGGCTTCGTCGTAGAGATCGCGGCCCGTGAGCTGCTCGAAGACGGCCCCCGCGGCGTTGAAGTCCCAGTTGCTGTAAAGCATGTAGGTGCCCGGCTCCTGCGACCCGCGCGGCGGCGCCTCGGAGAGATTGTCGCCGCCGTTGGAGGCCGGGTGGTAGACGCCCGAGCGCGCGGTGACCAGGTGGTCCACCGTGGCGCCCAGCTCGATGGGGAGCAGCCCGCCGATGTCGTCCACGCCCAGATCGGCCATGGAGGCGTCCAAGTCGATGGTGCCGTTCTCGACCCAGTAGCCGTACAGCATCGCCAGGATGCTCTTGCGCACCGAGGCCAGATACGACAACTCCTCGATGTCGCCGTACTGGAACACGATGCGGCCCCGGTCGGCCACCACGATGCCGGTGGAGTTGGCGCTGTCGCGCACGAAGTCGCGCACCAGCCCGAGTGCGTCGGCGTCCCAGCCGAAACCGGCCAGTCCGTCCCGGGGAACGATCTCCCACTCCTCCCCCGGGAAGACGCAGGTGGGGCAATCGGTGCGCGACTCGAGCGCGAAGAGCAGTCCTGCGGGGGCCATCAGGACCCACGCAACGAAAAACGGTGCGAGGAAGCGTCTCATGGCGGTTCTCACGGTGAAGGTGGCTCCCGGGGCCCGGAAGGACGAAATCACGGGCTGGATGGGGGATACGCTGAAGCTGCGCGTCGCGGCGCCGCCGGAGAAAGGCAAGGCCAACGCGGCCGTGGTGGCGTTGCTGGCGCGCACGCTTTCGACCGGCAGGGACCGGATCGTCATCGTGGCGGGGGCCGGGGCACGGCGCAAGCGGGTCCGGATCGAGGGCCTGTCGCCGGAAGAGGTGCGCGAGCGGATTCCTATCTGAGGAAGATGTTCTTCGGGATGTACCCCGTGACGACCTGCGTCAGGTCGACCACCTCGCTGACCCGGAAGTCCACCGCGATGCTCGCCAGGGAGAGGGCCTCGGCGGGCGACAGCCCCTTCTCCTCGCCCAGGAAGTTCACGACCTCCCTGGTGGCGTGGCGGGCGGCGCGGTCGAGATCCAGGTCGATGCCCATGATCATGTAGTACTCGTCGTCCTCGGCGCGCGGCGCGGAGATGCTGCGGTCCTTGTGCACGGCGAAGCGGAACACGCCGGAGAGCGATTGCTCGATCGCGGTGCCGCTCACCTCACCGTCGCCCTGCGCGCCGTGGGGATCGCCGGTGTAGAAGAGCGCGCCCTCGTGGAAGACGGGCAGGTACAGGGTGGTGCCGGCCTTGAGGTCCTTGACGTCCAGGTTGCCGCCGAAGGCGCCGGGGGGCCGGGAGCCCTGAACCCCGGGCACGGTCACGCCCGGCTGGCCCACCACCGGATCGGGCGCGACCGCAAGGATCCCCATGAAGGGCGCCAGCGGCACGTGGATGTCGTCGGAGATGAGGGCCACCTCACGCCCGTCCACCTCCCCGGTGCGGATGACGTGACGGGTTCCGGGCGGAATGTCGAGCGCCGGATCGTCGGGACGGGCGCCGGGATAGTCCATCGAGAACACGCCGCCCCGGGCGGAGGTGTTGTTGATGCCCCACGACACCCGGGTCTCGATGGAGAGGATCTCGACCTCTAGCACGTCTCCCGGCTCGGCGCCTTCGACGTAGACGGGACCGGTGATGACGTGGCCGCTCCGTCCCTCGCGAGGGCGACCCTCGCGCGACGCCCAGAAGTCGAGCACGTCCTGAAGGATTTCGTCGCGCGGCAGGCCGAGACCGGTGAGGTAGGCCACCGGTTCTTCGCTCTGGGTGGCGCCGGCGTGGGTGAGGGTGTTGATGCGCACGGTCTCGCCCGGCTGGACCCGCAACACGGGCGCCTTGTCGATGGGGAACCAGCCCCAGGCGACGTTCTCGGGGGTGGAGGGCACGAAGTGATCGGCCTCGCCCGCCGGCTCGGCGCTGCGCATTTCCGGTGCGGACGGGTTCGCCTCCGGGCTGCCGCTCTCACCATCCGGGGCGGCGCACGCGGCCGCCAGCACGATGGCCACCGCCGGGCCCAGGCGCGGATCCGCCAACCGGCGGAGGAACGATCCGGATCCTCCATGACTGCTCTGACTCCCGACGCGGATTCGTGTGGCGCGCATCTCCGACTCTCCTCTTGCTGGCACATGGCGAACTGCTCACGTACCGTTAGCGACCGATCGGCCTCGAATCAAACGAGTTGCCGCGCGGCGAGCGGACTTCCCCGGGATTTCCACCGGCGCGCACAACCCTGGTTTCCTCCAGCGGAGAACGGACGTGTTCGACACCAGCGACCCCCGGCTGTACCTGTTCACGGCCCTGGCCATCATTGCCCTGATGTTCGTCTACCACTGGGTAACCTCCGCGCGCGCGACGGCGGGCGATGGCTCGGGAAGGGGCGGAACCCGCGGCAAGCCCAATCTGTTCGAGCTGGTGGTGGGCTTCGGCACCAACTTCTTCGACACCCTGGGGATCGGCTCCTTCGCGCCCACGACATCGCTCTACAAGCTGGCGAAGACCGTCCCCGACGACGAAATCCCGGGCACCATGATGACCGGCCACACCCCGCCCGTCATCATCCAGGCCTTCATCTTCATGACCATCATCCTGGTGGAGCCGCTCACCCTGTTTACCCTGATTGCCGCGGCGGTGCTGGGGGCGTGGCTGGGTGCGGGGGTCGTGACCCGCCTTCCGCGCCACTGGATCCAGATCGGCATGGGGGTCGCGCTGCTGATCGCGGCCGCGACCTTTCTGCGGTCCATCTTCGGCACCGACCCGGTGGGCGGTGAGGCAACCGGAGTAGCCGGCGCCGACCTTGTGATCTCCGCCGTCTGCCTGTTCGTGCTGGGGGCGCTCATGACCATCGGGATCGGCATGTACGCGCCCACCATGATCGTGGTCAGCGCCATCGGCATGACCCCCGCGGTGGCCTTCCCGATCATGATGGGATCCGCCGCCTTCCTCATGGCGGTCGCGGGCATCCGCTTCGCGCGGGCGGGCCGCTACGGGCTGAAGGCGGCGCTGGGGCTGACCATCGGGGGCATCCCCGCCGTGCTTGCGGCGGCGTTCATCGTCCGCTCGCTGCCGCTCGACGTGATGCGCTGGCTGGTCGTGGTGGTGGTGCTTTACGCCGCCGTGGCCATGCTCCGGTCGGCCGCGCAGGAGCTGCGGGGGGGCAACTGACTCAGTTCGCCTCCCAGAGTTCGGTTCTGGGCTGGAAGGCCTTCCACGCGAACCAGAACGCGATGTAGGCGCCTTCGACCGGCTCCAGGCGGGTGCCTTCCATGGGCCCCGCGATGGCTACCCCGTCCGTCCGCCAGCGCGAACCCGTCCCGGCGTCCACCATGTCGCCTCCGGTGAACTCGAAGGTGAGGGTCTGTCCGTCCACCACGGGGTTGAGCGCGAACGCCGCCTCCCCGGCACTGTCCCACACCACCAGGACCGGCCTCCCGCCCACCATGTCGTTTACCACGGTCACGGGCGACCCGTCCCCCTGGAGTTCACCGAAGGGGTACGCCTTGCCGCCGTCCGCATCGTCGAGGATCCCGAGCACGCGCTCCTTGACCGGCCGGCGGGCGTCGGTGACGGGCTGGCGATAGAACAGCTGGGTGTTCTCCAGGCTCTCGTAGTCGCCGTATGGATAGCGGTCGTAGGTCGTGCTCAGGCCGCCGTCGGGGCGCACCACCACCAGGCCGTCCTGATAGAGACCGCGCCAGCGGTCCCAGGTGACCTCCGAGGAGGCGATCAGCGGCAGCGGCTGCCCCAGTTTGGAGCCGCAGCCGGCTTCGCGCAGCATCTGGGGCCAGAGCGAGCGCTCCCCGTCCGTGCGGTCGTACATGATCAGGTTGTTCTGAAAGAGGAGCCCGGATACTCCGAACTCGGCCCCCGCGACCTCGCTGCGGTCGAACACGATGCTCGATCCGGTGAGGGGACAATAGGTGACGGCGACCCGGTGCTGGCCCAGCGTCAGGTTCACGATCTCGTGCCACCAGAGGATGCGATGGGGCACCGCGAACATCTGTCCGTCCAGCTCGAAGCTGATCACGCGGTCGCTTTCCCACAGAAAGCCGGTCTGCTGGTCGAAGATCCCCACCATGGGTGGATTGGTGAGGGCCGGAATGCCATCGACCCCCACGCCACCGTCAAAGACCAGGTCGGTGTTGATCGAGCAGTTGGGACCGACGTCGACGGGCGTCGTGGGTTCTGGGCCCGTGGGGGCGTCGGAACAGGAGAGCAGCAGCGACACGCACGCGGCGGCGAGCGTCAGGGGCTTGGAGCGCATGGTGTGTTCGGCCTGGGTCGGCGAGCGAGGGCCCGGAATCGTGCCGGGCCGGAAAATGACTGCTATCATAACCCCGCGCGCCGGTAAGGTGTCCGCCGGCCCGTCGAGCGTCCATCCAGCCACTCGATCACGGGAAACGACGGCTTGCTCAACTACATCTGGGCGGCTCTGCTGATTTCGGCCTTCGTCTTCGCGGGGGTTTCCGACATCGGCGATCTCAGCCGGGACACCTACCGCAACGGCCAGCCGCTCCCGGTGGTGCTGGAGTTTCCCGAGGGCACCGCCGCCAGCGGTGGGCGCACACCGGTGCGGATTCGCATCAACGCCGGGGTCTACCAGGACTTCTACGGCACGGACGAGAGCCCAGCGGAAAGCTACGACGGCGTCCTGCTGCGCACCGGCGAGGGAATGGTGCTGCGCTTCGATGCGGGAGCCGCGCTTCCCGAGCCGCTGGAGACGATCCGGGGCGTGTCGCGCTCGAACGACGACGAGCTTCAGGGGATCGTCGAGGGGTTCCTGTCGCCCGTGCTGGGGCTGGGCGACGACCCCACGGCCGCTCAGGCGACCGTGCAGTTCGAGCCCGTCCGCTTCGTGAAGATGACCGCCATCGGCGCGGCGGCGCTCGACTTCGCGGAGACCGCAGCCGGGATCGCGATCGGGCTGATCGGGGTGCTCGCGCTCTTCCTCGGGGTCATGAAGATCGCGGAGGAGGCGGGCATCATCTACGCCATCGTGCGCGTGGTGCGTCCGGTGCTGCGGCCGCTCTTTCCGGACGTGCCCGACGACCATCCCGCCCTCGGCATGATCGCGCTCAACCTCACCGCCAACATGTTCGGGCTGGGCAATGCGGCGACGCCCTTCGGGATCAAGGCCATGGAGGAGCTGCAGAAGCTCAACCCGAGCGAGGACACCGCCACCAACCCCATGGTGATGCTCCTCGCGGTCAACACGGCGAGCGTCCAGCTGGTGCCCCCGGTGCTGCTGCTCGCGCTCCTCGGCCTCCAGATCAACCGGCTCATCTTCGCCATCATCATCACCACCGGGCTGTCGCTGGTCGTGGCGGTCGTGGCCGCCCGGCTCTACGGGAGGCTGCCGGGCTCGCGCGCATCGGATCCCAACCAGGGGCAGCGGCCGGCCAGCCGGGCGCCGGGCGGGGACGCGTCCCGCCGCGGGGAGGGCTGACATGGAACTCGCGCGCGAGCTGATCGGGCTCTTCTCCGCCTTCGTCATCCCGGTGATTCTGGTCGGTTTCCCGCTGTACGGGCTGTACAAGCGGGTGCCGGTTTACGAGACCTTCGTCGAGGGGGCGAAGGAGGGGTTCGGGGTGGCGGTGCGCATCATCCCCTACCTCGTGGCCATCCTGTTCGCTATCGGCATGTTCCGCGCCAGCGGGGCGATGGATGCGCTCATCGCGCTGCTGAACCCGGTGCTGGAGCCGATCGGATTCCCGGCCGAGGTGCTGCCCATGGCGATCATCCGCCCGCTTACCGGCTCGGGCTCGGCGGGGCTGGTCGCGGACATGGTCGCCCGGTACGGCGAGGACTCGCTGTTCGTCAAGATGGCCGCGGTGATGTTCGGCTCCACCGAGACGACCTTCTACGTCGTGGCCGTGTACTTCGGCGCCGTCAACATCAAGCGCACCCGGCACGCCATTCCCGCCGGGCTGACGGCCGACATCGCGGCGATGCTGTTCGCTGTTTGGGTCGTGCGGCTGCTGTTCGGCTAGGCGTCGCCGCGTTTGCCGGGAGGATGACATGATGCGTCGGCCGGGCCCCTGGATCCTCTTCGGACTCCTCGGAGTCGCCGGCGTCGTCGTCGCGATCCGGTTCTTCCCCGCCGCCTTCCCCATCGTCACGCTGGATCTCGCCATGGACCGCGAGGCCGCCGTCGCCCGCGCGGACACTCTGGCGCGGCAGTACGGATGGGACCCGCCAGACGCTCGGACGGCCGCCACGTTCGGCCAGACGGACCCCGAAGTACAGTCCTACGTCGAACTGGAAGCGGGAGGAAGGGACGCGTTTGTCGAGTTCGCCGAGCGCGGGATCCATCAGCCGTACGTGTGGACGGTGCGACGCTTCCAGGAAGGGGCGGTCGAGGAAAGTCAGGTTCGGTTTACGCCGGCGGGCGAGCCGTACGGGTTCCGTCTGCGCCTCTCCGAAGACGATCCGGGTAGCGGCAATCTCGCCGAGCCCGAAGCTCGAGCCGTCGCCGACGGGACGGCGGGGGAGTGGGGGGTGGATCTTTCCTTGTTCGAGCTCCTCGAATCGTCCCAGGAAACGCAGCCCGGCGGACGCGTGGACCACACGTTCGTGTTCGAGCGGATGGACGCGACGGTGGAGGAGGGCCGCTTTCGGCTGCGGCTCCGCGTAGCAGGGGAGCGTGCCTCCGAGCTTGCGCACTTCGTCTTCGTGCCGGAGGCCTTCTCCCAGCGCTACCGGGACATGCGGTCGAGGAACGATGCGATCGCGTTCGCATCGCAATCGGTTTTCGTCGTCCTCTTCCTGCTTGTGGGTGGCGTAGGCGGCACGGCCTTCCTCATGAGGAAGCGTCTGATCGTCTGGCGTCCGGCCCTCGTCTGGGGCGCCGTCACCGCCGTGCTGCTCGGCCTCGGGATCGTGAACACCCTCCCGCTGAGCTGGATGGGCTACGACCCCGCCGTCTCGGTCCAGACGTTCCTGGCCCAGCAACTGGTACTGGCAGGGGCGACCGCCGCGCTCGGCGCTCCGCTTCTGGCGTTCATCTACCTCGCCGGGGAATCGCTCGGCCGGCAAGCGTTCCCCGGTCATCTCCAGCAGTGGCGCTTCTGGTCGCCCGAGGTCGCGGCGTCCATGCCTGCGCTCGGCCGAACCGCCGGCGCGTACCTGCTCCTGGGAACGCAACTCGGCTACGTGGTGCTCTTCTACCTGGCCACGTCCCGGCTCGAAGGCTGGTGGTCTCCCGCCGAGGCAGTCGTCCAGCCGGACCTGCTTGCGACCGCGCAGCCCTGGCTTGTGGCGGTCTCGACCTCGCTCTTCGCGGCCTTCTGGGAGGAGAGCGCGTTCCGTGCCATCCCCATCGCGTGCGCGACCCTGCTGGCGGCGCGGTACGGACGGAAGAGCCTCTGGATCTGGGGCGCCGTGGCGCTGCAGGCCGTGGTCTTCGCCGCCGGTCACGCCAACTACCCTCAGCAGCCGGCCTACGCCCGGGTGGTGGAGCTCACGGTTCCCGCCCTGCTCTGGGGCGTGATCTACCTGTATTTCGGTCTCGTGCCGACCATCCTCTCGCACTTCACCTACAACCTCTCGCTGCTGTCGATTCCCCTCTTCGCGTCATCCGCGCCCGGCATTCTCCTGGACAGGGTGGTCGTGGTGGCGGCCGGGCTGGCTCCGCTCCTGATTGTGGTCGGCGCGCGGCTGAAGGTCGGCGCGCGCGCAAAGGCGCCGAAATGGGCATACAACCGTGCCTGGAAACCGCCCGCCGCGGAGGAACCGGACGCCGAGGCGGAGTCGGGCGCGGAGGCCGGTGGCGAGTCGCCCACTCCAGAGGTATCCTCGGCCGCCCGGGGTTTCCTCTCGCGGCGCAAGCTGGTGTACGCGTTGGGTGCGATCGGTGTCTCCGCCTGGGGTGCCGGTGCGTTCAGCGACGCCGGCGGCGCGCCACGGCTGACCGCGACCAGGGGCGAGGCGATCGCCGTCGCCCTGGACACGCTGGAGCGGCGCGGGCACGCCGTGGAGTCGTGGACAGCGCTGGCCCAGGTGGTGTCCGGTCGAGGAGATGCCGACCAGTACGTCTTTGACGAAGCCGGCCCGGACGTGTACGAAGGCCTCCTCGGGACCTATCTGTCCGGACTCCGCTGGATCGTCCGTTTCGTGGACTTCAGCGCCGACCCCGAGCAGCGCGTCGAGGAACTGCACGTCCACCTCGACGCGGCGGGCGAACCTCTGCGGCTCCGCCACATTCTCCCCGAGGCACGTCCGGGCGCTCGGCTGGAGGAGGAGGATGCGCGAGTGGCCGCGCTCGCCGCCATCCAGGCGAGGTACGGGATGGCCGCGGAGTCCATGGACGAAGTCGGCGCCGTCCAGACGGCGCGGCCGGAGCGCACCGACTGGCGATTCACCTTCGAGGACCGGGCGGTCCTCTCGGAGTTCTCCGGGGAAGCGCGGTTGACGGTGTTGCTCGCCGGCGACGAGATCGTGGACGTGACTCGCTTCGTGAACGTGCCCGAGGAGTGGGAACTCGCCCGCAGGGACGGCGAGGCGCTCCGCAACCTGGTGAACCTGTCCGCTGCACTGGTGCTCGTGCTCGGTTTCGCCGGGGCATGCGTCCTGTCGGTGGTCACCTGGGCCAGACGCGGACTGGACACGCGCTTGTTCGTCCGGGCTGCCCTGCTCGCCGCGGTGGCGCTGGGTCTCGGACAGGCGAACTCCTGGCCGGCCACCGAGGCGATCTTCTCGCCGGCGCAGCCGTGGGGCCTTCAGGCGGGGATTGCCGCCTTCGCGGGCTTTCTCGGGCTCCTCTTCGGAGCGGGAGCGATCGGTCTGGGCGCCACGCTCGCGCACAGATGGCTCGGAGAGGGGCGGGATGGGCAGGCCGAGAGGCCGGCATCGCGCTCACTCGCCCTGGCCATGGCCCTGGGTGCTGCCCTGCTGGGTGTCGTGACGCTCGCCGAGTGGATCGCCGGGGGGCTGCCCGCGTGGCCCGACGTGACGGGGGCCAACTCCTTCATCCCAACCCTGGCCGGGCCGCTCGGGGCGACTGCAGGGTTTCTCTTTGGAACGACCGGGCTGCTCCTGATGAGCGGCCTGGCGCGGAGGTCGGGCGCCGGCCTCCGCTGGCGCATCGCGCTGTGGGTCTGCATGCTGGCGGCCGGAGTCTTCTTCGTTCCCGGGCCGCTCGAGGAGTCGGTTCTCACGTGGGTGCCGACGGCCCTCCTGGGTGGTGCAGTCTTCTTCGCGCTTGCGCGACTCGGTGCAGCGGCGCCGGCGCTGATGCCCGGCATCGTCGGGACCCTGACATGCGCCGGCCTCCTCGCGCAGGTCGCAACCGGACCGTATCCGGGGGCGCGGCTGGGTGGCGTGCTGGCGGTCATCGCAGTGGGCACGCTTGTCGCGGGATGGATGCGCGAGATGGACACCGCGCGACGGATATCGCCGCAGCGGCAAGCAGGGTGATGCGCCAAGGGGACACATCCGGGTTTCCCGGGAAGTCATGCACTATCACCTGATCGGGATTGCGGGCACCGCGATGGCCTCGCTCGCCGGGCTCCTGCGCGCGAGCGGCGACCGGGTGACCGGATCCGATCAGGGCGTCTATCCTCCCATGTCGCTGATGCTCGACGATTTGGGCATCGAGTACGCGGACCGGTACGATCCCGCCAACCTGGCCGGTGATCCGGACATGGTCGTGGTGGGCAACGCGATCGGCCGGGGCAACCCCGAGCTCGAGGAGGTGCTGGATCGGCGGCTCCGCTACACCTCGGCGGCCGCCGTGATCAAGGAGCGGTTTCTGGCCGGCCGCCATGTGGTCGCGGTGGCGGGAACGCACGGCAAGACCACCACCGCAAGCCTGGTCGCATGGCTGCTGGAGGCGGCGGGGCTCGATCCTTCGTTTCTCATCGGAGGCATCCCGGAGAACTTCGGCATCTCGTTCCGGCTAACGGACTCCGAGTTCTTCGTCATCGAGGCGGACGAGTACGACACCGCGTATTTCGACAAGGGCCCCAAGATGTGGCACTACCTGCCCTGGACGGCGGTGGTGAACAACGTCGAGTTCGACCACGCGGACATCTTTCGCGACGACGTCGCTTACCGCTTCGCCTTCGAGCGCTTCATCAACCTGGTGCCTCGGGCGGGCACGCTGGTGGCGGGCTGGGATTCGGCGGCGCTGCGCGCGATGTGCGGTGTGTCGCGCGCGCCCGTCCAGTCCTTCGGCATCGGTGCGCCCGACACCGGGACGGCGACTGCGGAGGGTGCCCCCGCGCATCCCCTATGGCGGGCCGAGCGAATACGCGGCGGGGAGGCGGGCACCCGCTTCGCGGTGCGGCGGGACGGGACGATGCTGGGGGAGGTGGAGATGCGGCTAGCGGGCGACTTCAACGTGCTGAACGCCCTGGCGGCGATGTCGGCAGCGGCCGCGGCCGGCGCGCCCTGGGACGCGATCCGTGAGGGTCTAGGCACCTTCAGGGGCGTCCGGCGCCGCATGGAGGTTCACGGGGAGGCGGGGGGCGTCACAGTGGTCGACGACTTCGCGCACCACCCCACCGCGGTCGCCGCCACCCTGAAGGCGGCGCGGCAGCGGTTCCGCGGCCGGCGGCTGATCGCCGTCTTCGAGCCCCGCAGCTACACCGCTCAGCGGCGGGAATTCCAGGAAGCCTACGGGGAGGCGCTGGCCGAGGCCGACCACGCCGTTGTGGCCGGGCTCTTCCGACCCGAGCGCTACGATGACGCGATCCGGCTGGACCCTGCGCAGTTGATCGCGTCGCTGCGCGCCCAGGGCGTCGTAGCCGACTACGAACCGGAAGTCGACGGCATTGTGAAGCGCATCGTCCGCGGGGCGCGCCCCGGCGACGTGGTGCTGATCATGTCCAACGGGGGATTCGGAGGCATCCACGAGCGGCTGCTGGCCGGGCTGGGCTCGGAGCGTGCTGCGCTTGGTGCGAAGTCGCACGGGAGCGCGGCGGTCGGATGACACTCCGGGTTTCCGCCCAGCCGCCGCTCCGGCCGCGAGCGCTTCGTCCCGGCGCGCGCGTGGCGCTCGTAGCCCCGGCGGGGCCGCTCGGGGCCGGTGTGCTCGACAAGGCCGTCGATCGCTGCCGGAAGCTCGAGCTGGGACCCGTCGTGTACCCGGCGGCGACCCGGCGGCGGGGCTATCTGGCCGGAAGCGACGAGGAGCGGCTCGCGGACCTCCAGGCCGCCTTCGACGACCCGGCGACCGACGCGGTATGGGCGCTCCGGGGCGGGTACGGGACCCTGCGAATCCTCGACGGGCTGTATCTCGCGCGCCAGCGCCGCGACCCCATCCCCTTCATCGGCTTCAGCGACAACACCAACATCCACGCCCTCCACGCTAGAGAAGGCATAGCCTCCTTCCATGGGCCGCACCCCGGGGCCGACTTCCCCCCGGAAACCGAGGCGTCGTTCCGTACCGCGCTCTTCCCCGGCGAAGCTCCGGGACCGCTGTCGCCCCGGCCCGAAGATCCCGCTCCCCACGCGCTCTCGGGAGGGAGCGCGGAAGGCAGGCTCATCGGCGGGAATCTCGCGATCCTGGCGTCACTTTGCGGGTCGCGGGATGCCATCTCCGCGCGCGGCCGCATCCTGTGCCTCGAAGATGTGGGGGAGCCCGCCTACAGGGTGGACCGGATGCTGCACCAGCTGCTGCGCGCCGGCGTCCTGGACGGCGTCGCGGGACTCGCCTTCGGACGGTTCACCGGAGTGCGCGAGGGCTCCGGCGACATCACCGCCGTGCTCGCGGAATTCGCCGGCCGGCTCGGCGTCCCCTCGGTCACCGACCTGCCCTTCGGTCACACGGAACACAACTGCATCATCCCGGTGTTGACCAGGGCGCGCCTGGACGCCGACGCGGCGACCCTCACGGTGACGGAGCCGGCTACCCAGCCCCCATGACCTGTCGGGGAACGAACGACTAGCTTTCAGGCAATACTGATGAGGCAAATGCTCCTCGGTCGCATCTTTCCGACGCTGCGGCCAGGTTGCCATGGAGATCCACAATGAGACTGCGAGTATTGCCGGCGGGGGTGCTGGCCGGGCTGTTCGCCGCCAGCTGCGGCGGAGAGGGCGGCACGGTCGATCCGGGCCCGCCGCCACCCGCTCCGACGGGCACGGTCATCGGGCAGGTCACGGTCGAGGGCGCGCCGTTGCCGGGCGTGCTGGTGTCGCTGAGCGGGGCAGCCGCCCAGTCGACCGCGACGGGCGCCGACGGTGGCTTCCAGTTCGTCTCGGTGCCTGCGGGATCGCACACCGTGACGCTCGCGAGCGGGATCCCCAACGACGTGACCTTCTCGCGGACCACCGCATCGGTCACCATCACTTCCGCCGGCCAGCAGGTGCGCGCGGACTTTCCCGGCGAGTACCTGCGCACCTCTTCCATCAGGGGCAGGGTGCTTGCGGTGACCCAGGGGAGTCAGCCGCAACCGGTGGAGGGCATCGCGCTGGGCATGACCGGCCTGCAGCAGGCGGCGGACACGACGGACGCCAGCGGCCGCTACGAGTTCGTGGCGCTGCGTCCGGGCGAGTACACGGTATCCCTGCTGACCACCGCCGGTTTCGCCTTCGACGCAACCAGCTTTACCCGGACTCTGACGACGGGACAGAACCTCGAGCACGACTTCGTCGGTGCCGCGGACCTGTTCATCGCCACCGAGTCACTGGACGTCGGCCGCATCGGAATCCCCTACTCCCAGCAGCTGACCGCGCGCGGCGGCACGACCGAGGGCCTCGTGTGGAGCCTCGAAGGGGGGACGCGCCTCCCGGAGGGCCTTGCCTTCACGAGCAACGGGCTGATCGCCGGCACGCCGCGTTCCGTGGGGTTCACGGAATTCCGCGTCAGCGTGACCAACGCCCAGGGGCGACGGGCGAGTGCGGCGCTGTCGTTGCGCGTGTGCGAGGGCGCGCTGGGCCTCGATGTAGGCGACTACCAGGTCTTCCGGGAGGGCGAGCGCGGGGAGTGCGGCTTCTTCGTCCGGGCTCCGCAGGCCGGCGCCTACTATCGCGTCACCATGGTGGGAACCGAGACGCCGGAGAATCCGCGGGTCTACGATGTCGGACTCAGCGTTGCCGGAAGCTTCACGGCGGCTGCCGCGCCGATGGTGGCGAGTTCGGAACGCGCGGGCGGCGCCCCGCGCCAGGAGGCGACCTCCATCGGGGGCCCCTGGCTGGACGAACTGCTCGAACGGGAACGCGCCTACGCCCGGAGCCACGAGCGCTTGCGCCGCAGCGAGGCCGAACTGATGGAGCGCCTATCGGCGGAAGGACCTCTGCCGATCCTTCCGGATCTCTCGCAACAGGTGGCACAGGCGACCCGCGGCGGGGCCGGGAGGGGCCGTGCGCCCGAGGAACTGGCCATCCGTCTCAGCGACGCGTTCGCCGGCGCCTGCACGGTCGACACCACGGTAACCGCCAGGCTGGTTGCCGAAAACGAACATCTGGCCTTCTACGAATACCAGACAACCTCTTCGCCCGACAATGTCCGACAGATCCTCGACTACTATGCCGACTACGGGGACGAGGTGATCCGGCGCTATTTCGGCGGCGTAAGCGACGTGAACGGGGACGGCATAGTGAACGTGCTCATCCGTCCCGACCTGCCGGGCGCCACCCTGGCCTACGTCTGGTCCGCCGACATGACGCTCTCGCGCAACTCCTGTCCGGCATCGAACGAAATGGAGCTGATCCACTTCGACGCCGAGTCCATCGACGACATCAGCGGCAACGACTTCTGGGCGCTGGGCACTATCGTGCACGAGATGAAGCACGTGAGCTCGCTGTACAAGGGCTACCGCAGAAGAAGTGCCAGCCGATTTCATCCGTTCTGGATCGAGGAAGGGACCGCCGACATCGCCAAGGAAGTGTCCTCGCGCCTGG
>JAPPJO010000045.1 GCA_028820325.1 Gammaproteobacteria bacterium
ACCCGGTCGTGCAAATCAAGCGGGAATCTGCATGATTATGGGAGACAAGCCAGCATACCCTCGGTATAACCGCGGGGCTGGCGAGGGACTCCGCCCCTTCGATCCCCAACTGACCCGCGCTCCGGTGGATTGCGCGGGCGGGGGCGTCGCCCCCCTTCCCCCGGTTGCGGCGCGGCCGGATGGCTAGAAGCCGCCCGATCCTCGTCGCCGTCCGCCTAACGCCGGACGAGTCCGCCGACTGGCGGGCCAAGGCGAAGTGCGCCGGTGTGCCGCTCTCGGCGTTGATCCGCCGGGCGATGGCGCGCACGCGGACATGGACGGTGCCCGCAGCCGAGGTCGAGCGCGAGCGCACGCGGCAGGTCTCCCGAATCGGGAATAACCTCAACCAGATCGCTCGGTGGGCGAGCATGTGCAATCCCACGCGGATCTGTTTGTGATTATTGAACTTACGAGTTCGGGTGCGGCTATTCCCGCCGAATGACTCCCGCTAATTGGAATCAGGCCCGAACTCGCCGCCGGTTCGCCAGTGCCTGCCTCAGCTGTCCCGCGTCGGCATGCTGATAGCACTGAAGGACGGTCTTGGCCGTTTTCCAGCCTCCGAGTTCGCAGAGGACCTTGAGCGGCTGATCCATGAGATCGGACGCGAACTTGCGCCTCAGCGAGTGCCAGCCTCGACCGGGCTTCGGTTCCAGTCCCGCGCGCGTCTGGGCTCTCTGCCACCAAAAGCTCGGCAGCGACCGGCCCACGCACCGCGAGGCATCCGTCGGCGCGGGCAGCACCGGCCCATCGCCGGTCCCGGCGCTCATCGCTCGCGCCTCCTCCAAAGCGGCCAACGCCTCTTCGGTCACGGGCGTGACGTGCTCGTATCCCGTCTTCTCGTGCTTCGCGCGCCACCGCACCGCTTCGCCCTCGAAGTCCACATCAGACCACCGCAGCTTGCGGATGGCTCCGATTCGGTGCCCGGTTTCGTGCGCGAGCACGAGTGCAACATGGAAGCGCCAGTCCACGTCACGGGACACCTTCAACAACGCCTCGTACTCCTGTTCCGTAAGGACTACCCGGGTGGGGTTCTTCTCGACGGGCTTCCTGAGACCCTGGAGCGGGTTGGAGTCGAGGAGCAGGCGGCCTCGCTCGTCCCTCGACCTGGCCGCCCAGTTGAGCACGGCCATCAGGAAGGTCAGGTCGCATGCGATCGTCCGGTTGGACACGGGCCTGCCCGAGTAGCCGATCCTTCCCGCCCGGCGCTCCCGGATGAACCGGTCCCAGTCGCGCTGTGAGAGTGTGGACGGGTCGCGGTCCCTGCCGAAGAACTTGAGGAACATCCACATCGCGGTCCTGTCGGTCTGCTGTGTCCCCTCGGCCTTGGCGGGCGTCACCTCTTCGCCGTAGATGTCAAAAAGCCTTCCCAGGGTGAGCGGTTCGGACTCGGCCTCCGCCTTGCCGTTGGGCTGAAGCATGGCGAAGTCCGCAGCGGCTTCGTCCGCCTGCTTCTTGGCTCGGGTCCAGTCGCGGTGCTTGAGGGACCGGGTGAGCCTGCGCCCGCTCTCTCGCCACTCTATCTGGAAGAAGCCGGTCTTGGGGTCAGGGAAGACCCTCACCCGATTCCGGCCCCATTCGCCGGCGCTGTATGCGCGCCGGTCACGTTTCGTGCGTGCCATCATTCGATTCCTCTCGTGATGGACCGCACGATCTGCGCGAACGAAGTATCGCGGAGAGGAGGCTTCTTCGCCACTCGCGTCCCGGTCTCGCACCGGGGGCGCGGTGGCGGCTTGCGGGCGGTCGCCGCCGCTCAGGGGGTTTGTCGCGGCGGTTCCTTAGCGGCCCCTTTGCTTTCGGGGTTTCCGGGGAGCCAGATGTGCTTTTGTTTCACAAAAACCTCTGGCCGAGGGATGCCCCCGGACCCCCGAAACGACCGTCGCGCGCCATGTCCATGGGCACGGAGAGCCCGAGCAGACACCTGATGGCGCACGCGGGCCACGCGGCCACCGCCAGCCGTTCAGCCGTCGAGAGCGACGACGCCATCCGTTTCCGTGGCTCGATCCTCCACCGCGAGGATGTCGAGCACCTCGGCCGGTAGCCCGAAACCGGGGGTACTCCTACCCCTCCGGGGGTCGAGTTCGTGCGTTACAGTGGATCCTACGGCCTCGGATGCCGCCAAACCGCCCCCAAAACGCCCAGAATGGCCGTGAGAGCGGTTTTCCCGGCTCGGCAGGGTGTTGGGGGGGGGAGCATGACCTGGATGGCTGCCACCCAGTCGGACAAGGACCCACCCACGGGCGGATTCTCAACCCCGCGCCGGTCACGGCCAAGCTCCCGGCTGGCGGTCCGTCGAGGATCACGTCGGCCGGGCCGTCGGCCACGACGGGACTACGCTCGGCCCGTGGCCCCCGCGACGGGGTTCGGGGGTTGGAGCACCTCGCCGCCCGCCGCTCC
>JAPPJO010000042.1 GCA_028820325.1 Gammaproteobacteria bacterium
CGGAACCGGATCGGCGCGGGCTGCGGCCAAATACCTCCTCGGGGAGCGGGACGCGGCCGGGAAACCGCGCGAAGGCGTCGAGGTCCTTCGTGGCGATCCCCACCGGGTGGCGTCGGTGGCGGACGCTCTGGGGTTCGAGCACAGGTACACCTCCGGCGTGATCGCGTGGGCGCCGGAGGACGAACCGACCGACAAACAGATCGGCGCGGTTCTGGACGCCTTCGAGGAGACGGCGTGGGCGGGGCTCGAACCGGACCGCTACGCGTGGGCGGCGGTGCTCCACCGAGAGGAGGGCGGCGGCGCCCACGTCCACGTTCTCGCCGCGCGATGCGACCTTGAGACCGGGCGCAGCCTCAACATTGCCCCTCCGGGCTGGCGGAGAACGTTCGACCCGCTCCGCGACGCCTTCAACCACGAGCACGGCTGGGGCCGTCCGGACGATCCGGCCCGGGCCAGGGTGGAGCAGCCCGGACACCGCGCCTACGTCGAGGCGGCGCGACTGCGGGCCGGGCTCCGGCTCGAAGCCTCCCCCCGCGACCTGATCCGAGACTACCTGATCCAGCGGGTCGAGCACGGCGTGGTGAAAGACCGCTTCGATGTCGTCGCCGCGCTCCGGGAGGCGGGCTTGGAAGTGCCGCGCCAAGGCAAGGACTACCTGACCGCGATGGACCCCGACACCGGGGACCGTTGGCGGCTGAAGGGACGGCTGTACGCCTTTGACTTCCAGCCCGAACGATCCGACCGAGCGGCTGAGGAGGCGGCTGGAGAGCGGACGCAGGGAGACAGGGAAGTTGACCGTGAGCGAGCTCGGGCGGCCCGACGAGAACTCGCGGCGCGCCGCGAGGAACGCGCTGCGTACCATCGGGCTCGTTACGGAGGAAGAGGCCGCGCGGATGCACACGTTGCCGCAGAAGGCTTGGCCAAAGCCGCTGACGTTCGGCCTGAACCGCTCGCTCGGCATCTCCGCCGGAAGCTGGGCGACGATGCGGTGGCGGTCGAGGAGCATCCCAGCCCGGATCGAGGCGGTGGCCGAATTGGACTGCGAGATCGCGGAGACCCGGCGGACGCTCGCGAGAATCGAGATGGCCGCTTGGAGGATCGCGCTGCCGGAGATCGAGGAAGAGCAGGCCGTGGTGGGGCCGTCGGGGACGCTGGACAAGCCGCGCTGGACCTTGCGCGAGCGGCCTGCCTGAAAGCCATCAAGAGAGCGAGGAAGCTGTATGACCGAGTTGGAGGGGCAGTTGACGGAGGCCTTGAAGAGGTTGTCCGGGCAGTCCGAAACGGAACGGCGGCGGCAATCCGAACAGGTCGAAGCCTTGCGGCGGCAAGTCGAGCGGCAGACCGAGGAGAACGCCACCTTGAGGCGGCGAATCGAGCGGCTCGACGAGCGAGTGACCGGCTTGACCGAGTATTACGAGACATCTGGCGTCGCGAGACCGCGCGGACGCGGCTGGTGACAAGGCCGCCCACGCGCGGGCCGGATCGCGATGCCGGGCCGAGCCGCTGAGGGTGCGTCGGTGGAACCGGCGGGCGGGCCGGTTCATGCTATCGTGATCGTCGAGAGGCTGTCCAGAAACGCCCACCCCGATGTACGGGAGGACGGCCCCCAGCCATTCGAAAGCCTCCGGATGGCCGTCCAGCCCGTCCTGCAAGGCTCCCATCAGCCACGGACCGTCCGGAGGGTCGCGGAACTCCGCGAGGTCGCATCCCTCGATGAACCAGGCGGACGCCGCAACGGTCTCGCGCCATGCGTGCCGCGCGCCGTCGCCACCGCCTTCCGCCACCGCCACCGACACCGCAGGCCGCCCGTCCGGGGCAAGGATGCACGCCCGCAGGACGCGCGGGCCGTGCGGATGCGCGAGCACCTCCAGTTGCCACGCATCGTCCCGCGCCCGCAACGGCGCGGGAACGCCGAGCGCGCCCGCCCCCGCGATCAGCCGTCCATACGCGGGGGTCACCTCGTCGACCACCTCGGCGCGATCCGAAAGGCAGTAGTTCCCCATGTTGGCGGTCCAGTGTTCGAGCGTCACGGGTCGATTCCTCACCAAAGTGGTCTTGGACGGTCGGCTCCCCACCTCCGACCGAAGGCCCATCAACCGTAAGGTAATCTCGCGCCGCCGGGCTCAAAGGCCAGCGTCGCGCGCCGGAGAGAGACGTGGTAGGATGAACCGCCTCACCGCTTCCCGTCCCCGCCACGATGGAGGCGAAACGGGGGATGCTTCGGCGGTTGCCCCGGTCGACGTCGAGGGTGCACCCGCAGCGGTCGAGCCCACGGTTCGGTGGAAGGTTCACGTCCGCCGCCGTCCACTTCCGTCCGGTGTGTTCCGGGTCATATTTGTATATTCAAAGTGATACACAACCGAGCTGGATACGACGTAAAGCAAAGTGGCGCTGCCGATTACATTTGTCGTGATTAGTCCC
>JAPPJO010000044.1 GCA_028820325.1 Gammaproteobacteria bacterium
TTCGCTGGTCACCGACGCGCCGCTGCTGGCCGTGCTCAACCGCGAGGAAGACGACGCAGGGGAGTCGCTGGCGGATGAACTCGAAGGCGCGCTGGCCCGCATGGGCGCCGCGGGCATGACCCTTTCGGCCAGCCTCGAGGCGGAGATCGCGATGCTCGAGCCCGCGGACCAGCAGGAGTTTCTGCGCGACATGGGGCTGGCCGAGCCCGCCCTCGACCGCTTCATTCGCGCGGCCTACCAGCTGCAGGACCTGATCTCCTTCTTCACTGTGGCGGGGCCGGAGGTGCGAGCCTGGACCATCCGCGCGGGCACCGACGCGCGCCGAGCCGCCGGGAAGATCCACTCGGACATGGAGCGGGGCTTCATCCGGGCGGAGGTCATCCCCTGCGATGTCCTGGAGGAATACGGATCGGAGCAGGCGGTGAAGGCGGCCGGGCGGCTGCGGGTGGAAGGAAGGGACTACGTCGTGCAGGACGGGGATGTCCTGCGGGTGCTCTTTAACGTGTAGCAGAACGTCTGAAGTGAGGGCTGGAATACGTAGAATGCGTAAATTATGCAAAACACGTAGAACGGGCGCGCGCCTCGTGATGGCTCCGCTGGTCGCGGCGTGGATGGCCCCGCAGGCCGTGGCAGCTTGGATGACCCCGCTGGTCGCGGCGTGGATGGCCTCGCTGGCCGTCGCGGGCTCGGCTGGCGCCCAGACGCCGTCGCGCGCCGAACTGCTCGGGGTCGCGCGCGAGGTGGTGGAAGGGGCGGCGTTCGTGTCGCTGGCGACGCTGGACGAGGAGGGCTTTCCGGCCGTACGCGCCATGGACCCGCTCCCGCCGAACGAGAACTGGGTCGTCTGGCTGGCCACCAACCCCGGCAGCCGCAAGGTGGAGCAATTGCGCGCCAATCCCCGGGTGGCGCTCCACTATCTCGCGGAAGGCGTGCCGGCGTACGTCACTGTCATCGGCCGGGCGCGCCTGGTCGACGACCCGGAGATGAAGGCCCGTCACTGGAAGGAGTCGTGGACGCCGTTCTACCCGGACCGGGACGAGAGCGTGCTGCTGATCGAGGTGACGCCGATTCGGCTCGAGGTGGTGTCGGAGGCGCACGGAGCGCCGGGCGATCCCGAGACGTGGCGGGCGCATGTGGTGGAGTTCGGGTCCCGCGGGGGGAGCCGACGGGCGGGCCGGGCGCCAGCCAGGCAGCTTGCGCGGCAGCTTCTCGCAGATGGCATCCATCTGCCTCCGGTGGACCGCTCCGACGATGGCGAGCAGAACACCGGAGACAGGTGGCGGCCAGTTGACGCCGCCTCCGCCGCACGCCGAATATCCGGCTCGAGGTCGCCCCGAGCCCCTCAATTGTCGACGGCTTCCCGAGCAGCGGCCTCGATCTCCCATGGGATCTCCGAATCGCGATAGAGCGCAGCCCCGTTCGAGAGCGTGAGACCGTCGCCTTTCCCCGGGGCGGCAGGATGCACCGATGGGACCGGGGCCAAATCCCTCCAGACCTGTCTCGGCGCGTCGGCCAGCATCTTCCCCCCGCGCGTGAAGAACACCACCGTCCCGTCCGTGGCCACCGATACCTTCACCTGCCCCTCGTGAACCGCGCGATGATGCCGCCGGCATAGCAGCATCGTGTTTCTCAGGCTGGTCTCGCCCCCGTCGGCCCAGTGCTTCACGTGATGCGCCTCGGTGAACCGGCAGCCACACGCGGGAAAGCGGCATCCCCGGTCGCGTTCCTCCAACGCCCGCCGGATGTGCGGTGGAATCGTCCGATCCGATAATTCTGTAACTGACATGACCACAACATAATACAACGACTAGCCAGCGCAGGTTATCACTATCGGTATCCACATCCTGAGCTAGGAATCCATTGGATCTCATGAGAGGTCTGTGGACGAGTGCGAGACCGACTCGAAGCCGTTCCCTTTGCCTCGGGGAGGCGGACGCTAACGAGCACTGACGGGTAGGAGAACGGCGTTGGCGGAGGAGCCGTTGATGGCGACGGTACCCTCCGAAGACTCCGGGGAGGAGGACGTTCTCGGCGACTGCGGGTCCCGAGTCTTCCGCGCTTGCGGACGATCGGGCTGCGCCGGGTTGAGAAGGGGCTCGACCCCGGCGTAGGGACGGGCGGAGTCCGTCCCGGAGGCCGGGGGGACCGGCGCCGAAGCGGTGGTAACGCCGAGCACGCCGCCCGCCGGTCGCGACGCAGGAGTCGCCCGCGAAATCGACGGCCTCGACCGGCGGTGATCCGTGGTCGGCGGGAGAAACGCGGCGACCGGCCGCATGGAACCTTCGGCCAGGCGGAAGGGAGGGCGAACAACCTCAACCGCGAACGCTTCCGGAGCGGAGTTTTTCTGGGGGGTCGAGGGGGGGCGGAGCACCCCTCGCCAGTCGCGATGTTCAACATCGCG
>JAPPJO010000100.1 GCA_028820325.1 Gammaproteobacteria bacterium
TACGTGACTTCTTGCCTTGATTTGCGATACTTCCGTCATGCCAGCCCGGCGCCTCACCGCTCTCGGTGCTCGCGCGGATTCATCCACGGACTGCTAGTCATCCCCCGACATAGCGGCAGCGGCCCATGCTGCAGCGAACTCCGGTCAGCTCCTGGCTCAACTGCTTGAGCCGCGCGCGTGCGCCGGCATTGTAGGCCTGGTCGTTGCCCCGGGTGGGCCTGAGCCCGCTGAAGTACTGCCCGCTCTCGTAGTCGTCCGAGTCCACCAGTTGCATCACGGCGTCCGCGCCCTCGTCGATGGTCGAGCGCGGCTCCACGCCCGCCCGGCGCACCATTCCGGTGGGCATGTAGGTAGCCGGATGCAGTGAGCCCACCACGATGCCGGTGCCCTCAAGGTCTTCGGCCAGGTCGAGCGTGAACATGACCTGTGCGAGCTTGCTCTGGGCGTAGGCGCGCCCTCCGCTGAAGTCCTTCTCGATCATGACGTCGTCGAAGTCGATGGGCGTCTGGGCCCCCGAGGAGACGTTCACGATGCGCGCCGGCGCGCTGTCCAGCAGCCGCGGCATCAGCATGTGGGTCAGCAGGAAGGTGGAGAGGTAGTTGACCTGGAAGCGATACTCGTGGCCGTCCTCGGTCAGCAGCCTTTCATTCGGCGCCGACCCGAAGCCGGCGTTGTTGATGAGGAGGTCCATGCGGCCGTAGTCGGCGAGCAGCGTCTCCGCGAACCGGCGCACGTCCGCGAGCGAGGCCAGGTCGGCGCGGTAGAAGCGCGCGCTGCCCGGCCCTTCGGTGTTGATGGCGTCCACCACCTCCGCGCCCCGCTCCTCGTTGCGCCCGTGCACGATCACGTGATGACCCCGGGCTCCCAGCCTGAGCGCCAGTTCCCTTCCCAGCCCCGACGTGGATCCGGTCACCAGCGCCACCTGCTGATCGGAAGCAGGGACGGCGGGCGCCTGGGCGAAGGCGTGGCTCGAAGAGCCGGCCCAGACGGCAACGAGCAAGGGAGCCGCGAGCAGGGGGCAACCGCGCCACGAGGCAGCCTTCACCGGCTCTCTCCCGATTTGAACAGAGCGCCAATGTGCCGACTGCTGCCTGATCCTCGTCATGACATACTCTCCTTCCCGGGCCGTGTCCTAGACTCGGCAGCAAGTTAGACGCGGCCATCCCGGGGCGACAGAGGCCACGCCCGAGCCAACCCTCCCCACGGTGCGAAACCGTCCGCAACCCGGCCTCGTACGGGCCGCCGATTCTTCAACAGACAACGGGAGGGGCGGGGATGAAGAGGAGACACGTGGGATACATGCTCGGACTGATGGTTGCGCTGGCGGGCCCCGGCGCGGAGATCCGGGCCCAGGAACAGGGATCCGCGCCATCGTCGGGCGGCGCGCCGGTCGTACCCGGATGCTGTGACAGCGAGGACGTGCCGATTCTCCCGGCGACTCGGGTCGCCGATGCGGACGTCACGGTGGACGGCGCCATGGAGGAAGCCGCGTGGGCAGCGGCCGCCGTGGCAACCCGGTTCACCCAGTTCGAGCCCGACGAAGGCCAACCCGCGACGCAGCGCACGGAGGCGCGCGTCCTCTACGGAGCCACTGCGCTGTTCGTGTTCATGCGTGCGCACGACACCAGTCCCGGCGAGATCGCGAGCCAATTGACGCGGCGCGATCAACAGTCGTATTCGGATCTGCTGGGCGTGGTCATCGACTCCTACTTCGACCGCCGCACGGCCTTCCAGTTCGTGGTGAACCCCGCCGGCGTGAAGCAGGACGTCTACAGGTTCGACGACACCGGTGAGGACGCCGGATGGGACGCGGTCTGGGACGTCGCGACCGCGCGCGACGATGCGGGATGGAGCGCAGAGTTCCGCATCCCCTACTCGCAACTGCGCTTCCGGGACCGGGAGGAACAGACCTGGGGCATCAACTTCATGCGCCACCTCGCGCGCCGGGAGGAACTCTCGGCGTGGGCGCCCACCACCCGCGCCGACGGCGGCATCGTGTCGCGCTTCGGGGAGTTGCGCGGGCTGCAAGACCTGGATCCACCCCGGCGGCTGGAGGTCCTTCCGTACTCGCTGGCCAGCCTCAGGCGCGCCCCCGGAGACGAGGCCAACCCGTTCTATCGACCGAACGACGCGCTGGGATCGGTCGGCGCCGACCTCAAGTACGGGGTGACTTCCGACATCACCCTCGACGTGACCATCAACCCGGACTTCGGGCAGGTTGAAGCAGACCCCGCCCAAGTGAACCTGACCGCGTTCGAGACGTTTTTCCCGGAGCGTCGGCCCTTCTTCGTCGAGGGCGCGGGCATCTTCAATTTCGGCATCGCGCTGGGAGACGGGGACCAGGCCAACGAGTCGCTGTTCTACTCGCGCAGGATCGGGCGCGCGCCCCAGGGATGGGCCGATCCGCAGGGGGGATACGCGGACGCCGACGACCAGACCACGATCCTGGGCGCCTGGAAGCTCTCCGGCAAAACGGCGGGCGGATGGTCGATCGGGGCGTTGCACGCCATGACCTCCGAAGAGCGCGCCGATATCGCGCCGGGGACGGGCAGTTCGTTCCAGCAGCCTGTAGAGCCGTTCTCCAACCATGGGGTCCTGAGGCTGCAGAAGGACTTCGCGGAGGGCCGTTCGGCCGTGGGATTCATTGGCACCACCGTGAATCGCAACGCGGGAGTCGCCGAGGAGTTGCGGCTGAGGTCCGCGGCCTACACCGGCGGCGTCGACTTCAGGCACCGCTTCGGGGGCGACGCCTGGCAGCTCGAAGGGCACGTCCTCGGCTCTCACGTGCGGGGTTCGCCGGACGCCATCGCCCGAACGCAGCGTTCGCCGGCCCGGTATTTCCAGCGTCCCGATGCGGGACATGTGAACTATGACGCCGAGCGCACCAGCCTGGCGGGAGGCGCGGCCAACTTCGGCATCATGAAGTTCGCCGGAAGCCCCTGGCGCGTCGGCACCGGATTCCAGACGCGTACGCCCGGCTTCGAGGTCAACGACATGGGCTACCAGCGCGACGCGGACTATCTCGTGCACTGGGTGTGGGGCGGATATCACAATTCCACGCCCCAGGGCCCCTTCCGCAACTGGTTCGTCAACCTCAACGCCTGGAACGTCTGGAACTACGATCGGGATCGTGCCGGGACCGGAGGCAACGTCAACGTTAATTTCCAGCTCCGGAACTTCTGGCACGGTTACGCGGGCGTAAACCAGGAGCTGGGGGCCTGGTCCGCCGGCATGCTGCGGGGCGGGCCGCTCGTCCGAACCGAAGGGCAGACCAACTTTTGGGGGGGATTCGGCAGCGACGCCCGCAAGCCAGTCCGGATCAACGTCAACTCCTGGGGCAACGTTCGCCCCGAGAGCGATTCGTGGTCCTTCGGCGTTGCGCCCACGCTACGCGTGCGGCCATCGGGCAGAGCCACCTTCAACCTCGGCGTCATGGTGAGCCGCAACCTCGACGACCGCCAGTGGGTCCGGCGTATCAATACCGACGCTCCCAACTACCTCTTCGGGCGCATCAACCAGACCACCGTGGGGCTGACCGCCCGCATGGACTACGCCTTCACGCCCAACCTCTCGCTGCAGGTGTACGCCCAGCCCTTCGTGGGGTCCGGGAGCTACAGCGAGTTCAAGCGTGTGGCCGACCCGCGCGCGGAGCGCTACGCCGACAGGTTCGAAGCCGTGGAGGTGCTCCCCGAGGACAGCCGCTATCTGGCCGAACTGGGCGGGAGCCCGGTGTCGTTCGGGAATCCCGATTTCAGCTTCAGGCAGTTCCGGTCCAATACGGTGCTCAGGTGGGAGTACTCGCCGGGGTCCGTGCTCTACCTCGTCTGGTCGCAGGGCCGCAATCACAGCGCCGGCACCGGGCAGTTCGACTTCGACTCGGACCTCGGTGAACTCTTCGGCGTCATGCCGGACAACATCTTCATGGTTAAGCTCAGTTACTGGCTGTCGCGGTAGCGGGGCGGCCACGAAGCAGGTGGACTCGCGGCCGCGGTACCGGGCGGCCCGGCGGGGAGGTCGGCGTTGGGCCTCCATCGGGAACTCGAGCAGGATCCGGCGGGCATGTTCTCACGGAAGACGAAGCGGGAACGGTTCGCCGACCGGCGGGCCAGGATGGTTGCGAGGCAGTTGCGGCGCAGGAACATCCGGGACGAGGACGTGCTCGCGGCCATGGGCGAGGTTCCGCGCGAGCACTTCCTGCCCCGGGAGCAACGCGCGGCGGCCTACCAGGACCGCGCCCTTCCGTTGACGGGTGGGCAGACCATGTCGCAGCCCTACATGGTGGCCGCGATGACCGAGGCTCTGGAGCTCTCGCCCGGGCAGCGCGTGCTCGAAGTCGGGACCGGCAGCGGCTATCAGACCGCGATTCTCGCGCGTCTCGCCGCGGAGGTCTTTACCATCGAGCGCCTGCCCGGGATGGCCGCAGGGGCGCGCGGGCTCCTGCGGGACGCAGGATGCGACAATGTGCACGTGCGCGTCGGCGACGGCACGCTGGGCTGGCCGGAAAAGGCACCCTTCGACGCGATCCTGGTCACGGCCGCGGCGCCGGCCGCCCCGCGCTCCCTGGAAGAACAACTCCGCCCGGACGGCGGGTGCATGGTCATTCCGGTCGGGTCGCGTCGGATTCAGCAACTGGTGCGCATCCGGCGAACGCCCGCCGGGACGACCACGGAACGGCTGATGGAGTGCGCGTTCGTGCCCCTGATGGGAGCGGAGGGCTGGTAGCGCGGGCGCAGGGGGGCGCGAGCTCGGAGCGCCGGGGTCGACGTCCGCCCAAAGCGAGTCCGGAGGTCGGGCGGGGTGCGGCTGGCGGCTAGGAGCCGGACGCGCGCAGCTTTTCCAGGGCCGCCATCTCCGCCTTTCCCAACTCCCGCCACTCCCCGCGAGCGAGGCCCCGAAACCGGATGGGACCGAAGCGCACGCGCTCGAGCCGGCGCACCGGGTGGCCGACCGCCCGGCACATCCGCCGCACCTCCCGCTTGCGCCCTTCCGTCAGGACCAGTTCGAGGACGGCGCACGGCGGATCGCGAGCCAGCACGCGGGCGCGCCTCGCCCGCGCGACGCCGTCCTCCAGCTTCACCCCGGACACCAGACGTCTGAGAGCGGCGGCCGAGGGAGTTCCGGTGACCCGCGCCCGGTATTCGCGCTCGACGCGGTAGCGGGGATGCGCGAGCAGGTGCGCCACCTCCCCGTCGTTGGTGAAGAGCAGCAACCCCTCGGTGGCCTGGTCCAGCCGGCCCACATGAATGAGCCCGCGCAGCGATTCGGGCAGCAGATCGTACACGGTGTCGCGGCCCCGGTCGTCGCGGCGCGTGGTGAGGAATCCCGCCGGCTTGTTCAGCATCACCCAGCGGACCGGTCCCGGCCGCACGCGGGCACCGTCGACGACCACTTCGTCGACTTCCGGGCGCACGCGCGTTCCGAGCACGGTCGCCGTCCGGCCGTTCACCCGCACCCGTCCCGAAACGATCAGCGCTTCGGCCCGGCGGCGCGAGGCGACGCCCGCCCGGGCGATGAACTTCTGCAGCCGCTCGCCTCGATCCGGCCCGGTGACGGCGTCCGCTGGCCCGGTCACTCGGCGGCCGGCTGCTCCTCTGCCGGCTCGACCTCGAGCGGCCCCGGCTCCCGGAGCACGACCGGGAGCTCCGCCGGTCGCGGCAGCTCGTCGAGCGACTGCAGGCCGAAGTGTTCGAGAAAGTGACCGGTGGTCCCGTAGAGAAGCGGTCTGCCGATCCCTTCTCCGCGTCCGGTGACTTCGATCAGGTCGCGGTCGACGAGGGTGCGAATCACGCCCGCGCAGTTCACCCCGCGGATGTACTCCATCTCGATGCGGCCCACGGGCTGGCGGTAGGCGACGATGGCCAGCGTCTCCAGCGCCGGCCTGGAGAGGCGTGCCGGCCGCGGTACCGTGTCGAATCGCTCCAGGTAGGGCGCGAACTCCGGGCGGGTCAGCAACTGATGCCCGCCGGCGATCTCCACCAGTTGGAAGGCCCGTTCGCCATCGTCGTACTCGCGCCCGAGCGCCGCGATGGCCTCGGCGACCACGTCTTCGTCGAGGCTCTCGTCCGCGCGCGCGATCTCCTCCGCGGTCAGCGGGGCATCGCTCGAGAACAGGATCGCCTCGACCACCTGCGCCGGGTTCACGCAGCTTCCCCGCCGGCGTTCTCGGATTCCACCGCCGAGGCAGCCCGCCGATAGAGCCAGAGCTCGGCGAAGGGCCGGGTCTGGCGCAGGCGCACCTGTCGGCGGCGGGCGAGTTCGAGCCCGGCCAGCAGCGTCATGACCCCGTGCATGCGCGCGCGCCAGGAGCCGATCAGGCGGGAGAACTCGATGCGCCCGACGGCGCGCAGCCGATCGCGGATCAGGGCGATCTTCTCCTCCATCGACACCAGGCGGGTCTGTACGCGGGGGGGGACATGGGGCCGCGGAAGCTCGACTGCGAGCGCGGCTTCCCAAACCTCGTCCCACGTCGTGTCCAGCGGCGTGTCACGGGGCGCGGGGCGCGGACGCGGCGGCACGTAGCCCTTCGCCCAGCGGCGCATCCTGCGCGCCTCCATGATCTCCAGCCGGGACGAGATCTCGCGTACCTGCTCGTACTCCAGCAGACGCCGGACCAGCTCGGCGCGGGGATCCTCGTCCTCCTCCTCCCTGCGGTGCGGAAGCAGCAGGCGCGCCTTGATGCCGATCAGGATTGCGGCCATCTCGACGAACTCGCCGGCGCCCTCGAGTTCCTCCGCCCCGATCCCGCCCACGACCTTCAGGAACTGGTCGGTGATGGTGGCGACGGGGATGTCGAAGATGTCGATGTCCTGCTGCCGGATGAGGTGCAGCAGCAGGTCCAGTGGCCCCTGGAAGCGCTCCAGCGCGACCACGAACAGCTCCCGGCGCTCTCTCGCGGCGACGTCGAAGGGTGTCAGAGCCACAGGTCGATGAAGTCCTGGGCCGCTCCCATGAAAAAGCGAACCGGTGCCAGGACGATGGAGAAGAACGGACCCGGGAACAGGAAGAACACGGCGAGGAGGATGAGCATGCCGTAGCGTCCCAGACGACGGTAGGCGACGCCGAGGCGCGTGGGCAGCAGGTGGTAGAGGACGTGAGATCCGTCGAGGGGCGGGATGGGGACCAGGTTGAAGAACGCGAGCACGAGATTGATCAGGATGCCCAGCTCCGCGATGCGCACCGCCACGTCCATCGCCCCGGCCAGTGCCCCGCCGCTCACCTGAGCGGTCTTCACCAGCAGGGCGGCGAGCAGGGTGAACCCGACCGCCAGGATCAGGTTGGCGGCGATGCCGGCCAGCGATACGCGGATGTCGCCGCCCCGGTAGTTGTGATACTTGCGGGGGTTGACGGGCACCGGCTTCGCCCAGCCGAAGAGGAACCCGGCGTTCATGAAGTAGAGGCCGAGCGGCACCAGGATCGACCCGATGAGATCGATGTGCGGGAGCGGGTTGAGAGTTATGCGCCCGAGCGTGTAGGCGGTGTCGTCGCCCTCGCGCAGCGCGACCCAGGCGTGCGCGACTTCGTGGACGATGATGGATAGGAGCAGGACGGGAATCAGCAGGAGAATGTCCATTGCACCCGGAAGCTACCCGCGGGTGCACCCGACCGCTACCCGGTTGATTCCCAAGGCGCATTTGGGTATCCTCCGCAGCTTGCAGAAGAAGGACCGCACGATCCGGGGAACAGGATGCCGAACGTCAAGAGCGCGATAAAGCGGATGAACAAGAGTCGGGAGCAGAACGCCCGCAACCGCGCGAAGCGCTCCCGTCTGCGCACAGCGCTCAAGAAGGTGCGCGAAGCCACCGATGCCGAAACCGCCCAGACCTGTTTTCGCGAGGCCCAGGTCCTGCTGGATCGGGCCGCAACGTCCCGCCTGCTGCACCCGAACGCCGTCGCCCGCATGAAGAGCGCGCTGGCACGTCAGGTGAACTCCCTGGGTTGAGGTAAGCCCCCGGGGCTTTCTTGCCCCATCGCCTCCGCGCCCCAAGCTTTCCCGTGCACTTGTTGTCGGCGCATGGGGCCGCACCACGCCTCCGGCCACCGATGTCGTCGATCCGGCCCGGAGCGCACCCATGACGACCTCGCCCACCCCGCAGGACCGCTCGGCACGCATTCCTCCCGCCCTTGCCTTCTGTTGCTTCCTGGCCATCGCGGTCGTCTTCGGCCTTCTGTTCGCGACCTCGGCGGCTACGCCGCAGGAGTGGCGGCACCACGGGGGCAACCCGGCCGAGACCTACTACAGCACGCTCGACCAGATCGACGCCGCCAACGTTGCCGGGCTTGAGGTCGCGTGGAGCTGGGAGATTCCCAAGGCCGGCGCCCGGATCGAAGCCACGCCTCTGATCGCCGACGGCGTCCTCTACGCGACGGGCCCGTTCAGCGTGGTCTTCGCGCTGGATGCCGCCACGGGCGACGAGATCTGGCGCTGGGACCCCGGCATTCCCACCGAGGACCGCGGCGGCCCGCGCACCTGCTGCGGCGACGTCAACCGGGGCGCCGCGCTGCACGGCGACAAGGTCATCGCGGGGCTCCTGGACGGGCGGCTGGTTGCGCTCAACCGGGCGGACGGATCGATCGCGTGGTCAACGCAGACCACCCCTCCCGGGTCCGACTATTCCGTAACCGGCGCGCCCCGGGTCATGGGCGACATCGTGGTCATCGGCAACGCCGGCGCGGAGTACGGGGTGCGCGGCTACGTCACCGCCTACGATGCCGACACGGGGGAGCAGCTTTGGCGGACCTACACCGTCCCCGGCAACCCGGCGCTCGGGTTCGAGAGCGACGCCATGCGGGCCGCGGCCGAGACCTGGACGGGCGAGTGGTGGATCGTCGGAGGCGGCGGCACCGTGTGGGACGGGATGGCCGCCGACCCCGATGCCGGCCTCCTGTACATCGGCACCGGCAACGGATCGCCCTGGAGCCGCGACAACCGCAGCCCCGGCGGCGGCGACAACCTCTACCTCTCCTCGATTCTCGCTCTCGACCCCGCGGACGGCGCCCTGCGCTGGCACTACCAGACCACCCCCGGCGACGACTGGGACTACACCGCCACCCAGCCGCTGATGCTGCTGGACCTGACCATCGACGGGCGCGAGCGCGAGGTCATCGTCCAGGCGCCCAAGAACGGCTTCTTCTACGTCATCGACCGGCATACCGGTGAGTTCATCTCCGCCGAAGCCTTCGCCGACGACCTCACCTGGGCCACCCACGTCGACCCGGAGACCGGCCGCCCGGTGGAGACCCCGGAGGCGCGTTACGGCAAGACGGGCGCGGTGTGGCTGTCGCCCAGCCCCGGCGGCGCGCACAACTGGCATCCCATGTCGTGGAATCCGGAGACCGGCCTCGTCTATCTGCCCGCCAGGAACAACATCTCCTTCTTCGAGAAGGAAGAGGGTTTCGAGTACACCGCAGGCGTCTGGAACACCGGCACCGTGCGCGGCGCCGACGCCGGTCCCCGTCCCGAGCGCCCGCCGCTCAAGGGCCCCGCCAACCTGCTTCTGGCCTGGGATCCCGCCGAGAACCGGGAAGTCTGGCGCGTGCCGGCGGAGGGAGGTCACGGCGGCACGGTGTCCACCGGCGGCGGCCTGGTGTTCTGGGGCACCGGTTCGCGGCTGGTGGCCCTCGACGCCCACGATGGGCGGGAGCTCTGGGCGACGGAACTGGACGGGCGTCCCGGCTCTCCGGTGACCTACTCCGCAGGCGGGCGACAGTACGTGGTGATCGGTTCCGGGCAGGCGAGCGGGAGGGTCCTCCCGCGGCTGTGGGCGTTCGCGCTGCCGGAAGGGTCTGCCCGTTAGCCTCCGTCCCTCCAGACGACCTCCCCGCGGACGACGGTCATCACAGCCTTCCCGGTGAGTTCCAGCCCGGAGAAGGGCGTGTTGCGGCTCTTGGAGAGGAAGCGCGCCGGGTCCACGGCCCAGGTGCGGGCGGGGTCGATCAGGGTCACGTCGGCCACGCTGCCCGGGACCAGGGTTCCACCCGGCAGGTTGAAGGCGCGCGCGGGTGAGAGGCTCATGCGCTCGATGGCCGTCGGGAGGTCGATGACGCCCTCGCCGACCAGATGGGTGAGCACGAGCCCGACCGCGGTCTCCAGCCCCACGATGCCGAAGGGCGCGTCGTCGAAGGCGGACTCCTTCTCGTCGTAGTGGTGGGGGGCGTGGTCGGTCGCGATCACGTCCAGGGTGCCGTCGGCGAGGCCCGCGCGCACGGCGGCCACGTCCGCGTCGGTGCGGAGCGGCGGGTTCATCTTGGCGTCGGTGCGGTACCCCTCCACCGCCGCTTCGGTGAGGATGAGGTGGTGCGGGGACGCCTCCGCGGTCGCGCGCACCCCGCGCGCCTTCGCCTGCCGGATCGCTTCGACTCCCCACGCTGTGGAGACGTGCTGGAGGTGGATGCGGCCACCGGTGAGTTCGGCCAGCAGCAGGTCGCGTACGATGTGGATGTCCTCCGACGCGTTGGGCTTGCCCACCAGGCCGAGGCGGGCGGACACGAGACCTTCGTTCATGCTGCCGTCGCGTGAGAGACCCAGGTCCTCGGGGTGGTCGGCGACCGGAATGCCGAACGGCAGGGCGTACTCGAGCGCGAGCCGCATCAGCCCTGAGTCCATGACCGGATGGCCGTCGTCGGTGATGCCGACCGCGCCCGCCGCCACCATCTCGCCGATCTCCGCCAGCCTCTTCCCTTCCTGGCGGACGGAGATGGCCCCCAGCGGGTAGACGCGCGCGCCTCCCGCCCGCCGCCCTTCCGCCACCACGAAGCCCACCGAGGCGGGATCGTCGATGGGCGGGCTGGTGTTGGGCATCGCGCACACGGAGGTGAAGCCCCCCGCGGCTGCGGCGCGCGCGCCGGTGGCGATGGTCTCCTTGTGCTCCCCGCCCGGCTCGCGCAGGTGCACGTGCACGTCGATCAGGCCGGGCGCGACCACCAGCCCGCCCGCCTCCACGACCTGCGCATCGGCCGGACCCTCCACCCTGCCACCGCACTCGGCCACCCGCCCGCCAAGCAGAAGCAGGTCGCCGGTGGCGTCCATGCCCGCGGCCGGGTCGATGATCCTCCCTCCACGAATCCACAGCGGGCGCGGGCTCACGCGACCTCCTCCGCCTTGGCCGCCTCGGCCTTCTCGGGCCGCCCGCCCGCCAGCAGGTAGAGCACGGCCATGCGCACCGCCACCCCGTTGGTCACCTGCTCGAGGATCACCGAGTGGGGGCCATCGGCCACGTCGCTGTCGATCTCCACCCCCCGGTTCATGGGTCCCGGGTGCAGGATGAGGAGCGGCTCGGGCGCCGCCGCCAGCCGCGCGCGCGAGACCCCCCAGATGCGGTTGTACTCGCGCAGGCTGGGCACGAAGCCGGCTTCCATGCGCTCGAGCTGGAGGCGCAGCACGTTCAGGGCGTGAGCCCACTCGATCGCCTCCTCCACGCGATGAAAGATGCGCACCCCGAGTTCGCGCATGTGCGGCGGGATCAGCGTCGGAGGACCGCACACGCCGACTTCGGCGCCCAGCGTCAGCAGTCCGAAGATGTTGGAGCGGGCCACCCGCGAGTGGCGCACGTCCCCCACGATGCACACCCGCCGGCCGGCGATGGCGCCCAGGTGGTCGCGCAGCGTAAGCATGTCCAGCAGCGCCTGGGTGGGGTGCTCGTGGGCGCCGTCCCCCGCGTTGATCACGCTGGAGGGAATGCGCTCCGCCAGGAAGCGGGCCGCGCCCGACGCCCAGTGCCGCATCACCACCATGTCGATCTTCATGGCCTCGAGGTTGCGGGCGGTGTCCACCAGCGTCTCTCCCTTCGCCACCGACGAGCGGCTCGCGCCGATGTTGACGGTATCCGCCGCAAGGCGCTTCTCCGCAAACTCGAACGATATGCGTGTACGCGTGGACGCCTCGAAGAAGAGGTTGACGATGGTAATCCCGCGCAGGGTCGGCACCTTCTTGATGCGCCGCTCTGAGATTTCCTTGAACGGCTCCGCGGTGTCGAGGATGCTGGTGATCTGCCGGGCGCTGAGATGTTCGATGCCGACGAGGTCCTTGCCCAGCGCCGGAGCAGCGGCGGCGGAACGGCTCACGCAGCCTCCGGCGATGTCGTGACGACGTCCACGCCGAGCACCCCGTCGATGTCGGGCACCAGGACGTCGACGCGCTGATGCGGGAGCACCGTCACCGCCCGGCCCACGATGTCGGGCTGGATGGGCAGTTCGCGGCCCGCGCGGTCCACGAGGGCGCAGTAGTAGATGCGGGACGCGCGCCCCCAATCCATCAGCTCGTTCATGGCGGCGCGGGCGGTGCGCCCCGTGAAGATGACGTCGTCCACGACCACCACCGCGCGGTTGTCGATGCCTCCCGGGGGCAGCTTCGACTCACCGATCACGGGCCTGGGCCCGATCGCCATCAGGTCGTCACGGTACAGGGTGATGTCGATGGACCCGCGGGGCACGCGGACGCCGGCCGCGCGTTCGATCTCGTCCTGCAGCAGCCGCGCGATCTGGACGCCCCGGCGGTGGATCCCCATCAGCGCGAGGCGCTCCGTTCCCTCGTTGCGCTCCAGGATCTCGCGCGCCATGCGGGCGATCGCCCGTCCCACTGCGTCTTCTCGCATGATCGGGATGCGGAACTGATTGGGCATGGTCGGCTGTTCCGTTTGGTCGCGGAAACTCGGGGCCGAAGATACGGGCGCATGTTCGCCGGTGGCAACGCTCCCCGTGCCGCGATACCTTGCCAGCGGCTGTTCCCGACAGCCGCGCGCGGGTCTCCGGGCGCCCGCGCCCGGTCATCTCCCAATCCCTTGCGAGGACTCCCGATGCGGCGCATACCGTTCGCTCTCCTGCTCGTCCTGTCGATCCTGACTTCCGGTGCCGGCCGCCTCGTGGCCCAGGAGGTCGAAGAGTATCCGGCCGTCGTCATGGGAGGATTGCCGTTCACGCTCACGCTGGCGGGTGCACCCGAAGAGTCGAGCTGGTTCGAGGTCCGCTCCGCCGGCGGCACCCTGCTTCGCTCCGGCGCCGTCGACGCCGGCCAGTCGCTGGCGGTGGCCGATCTGTTCGTGGAGTCGCGGGCGGATCTGCCCCTGGAGGTGCGCGTGGGCGCGGCGACCGAGACCGTGGAGGCGCACTACGCACCCGCGTGGTATTCCATCGTGCCGCCGCTGGTCGCCATCCTGCTCGCACTGATCTTCCGCGAGGTGCTGGCCGCGCTGTTCGCGGGGGTCTGGCTGGGCGCGCTGGCGGTGGCGGGCTTCAACCCGCTCGCCGCCACCTGGCGCACGGTGGACACCTTCATCGTGCCCGCGCTGGCCGACGATTCGGGGCAGACGCAGATCGTGGTGTTCTCGCTATTGCTTGGCGGGATGGTGGGCATCATCGCCCGCAACGGGGGCACGCTCGGCATCGTCGAGGCCGTGTCGCCGGTCGCCACCACGCCGCGCCGGGGGAAGCTCGCCACCTGGCTCGCGGGGCTGACCATATTCTTCGACGACTACGCCAACACCCTGATCGTGGGCACCACCATGCGCCCCATCACCGACCGGCTCCGCATCTCCCGGGAGAAGCTGGCGTACCTGGTCGACTCGACGGCGGCGCCGGTGGCGGCCATCGTCCCGATCTCGACATGGGTCGGCTACGAAATATCGCTCATCGACCAGGGGCTGCAGCTCGCGGCGGAGCAGCACGCGTCCACGAACCCGGAGCTCGCTGCGTCGCTCACGTCGTCGAGCGCCTTCGCCGTGTTCCTCAGCACCATCCCGTACCTCTTCTATCCCCTGCTGGCGCTGGTCTTCGTGGCGCTGGTGAGCTACACCAACCGGGACCTGGGCGAGATGGCGACGGCGGAGCGGCGCGCCGCCACAGGGGGGGGATTGACCCGGCCCGGATCGACCCCGGTCACCGACACGACGGACACGCTGCTGCAACCGGTCGAGGGCGCCCCGCGGCGGTGGTGGAACGCCGCCCTTCCCGTGCTCACCGTCGTCCTCACCGTGCTGATCGGCTTGTACGTGTCCGGAAGCGCGGCGACAGGTCCGGGAGCGCCGCTGATGGACATCCTGGGGCAGGCGGATCCCTACGCCACCCTGCTGTGGGGTTCGCTGGCGGGGTGCCTGATGGCGATGGCCCTGTCGCTGGGACAGCGCATCCTCACGCTGCAGGAGACCCTGTCGTCCCTGGTCGCGGGGATGAAGGCGATGATGACCGCGATGCTGGTCCTCGTCTTCGCCTGGTCGCTGGGGGCAATCACGGGGGAGATCGGGACCGCGGATTTTCTGGCCCGGATCCTGGGGGATGCCATTCCCTTCGAGCTGATCCCCGTGCTGGTGTTCACCACCGCAGCCGCCATGGCGTTCGCAACCGGCACCTCGTTTGCGACCATGGCCATCCTGATCCCGCTGGTGATCCCCCTGACCATCACCCTCGGGGGAAGCGTCGGCTTCGACGGAGGCAGCGCGGAGGTCATCCTGCTCGGGGCGACCGGATCGGTGCTGGCGGGCGCCATCTTCGGAGACCACTGCTCGCCCATCTCCGACACGACCGTGCTCTCCTCCACGGCGTCCGGCTGCGACCACATCGATCACGTGCGCACGCAGCTGCCCTATGCCCTGCTGGTTGGCGTGGTGGGCATGGCGCTCGGCAACGTCGGCACCGCATACGGCCTGCCGCCGTGGCTGGCGCTGTTGCTCGGCGTGGCCGTGCTGTGGGCCGTCCTGCGCTTCCGGGGAACGTCGGTCGAGGCGGGGGTGCCGGGACAGGGGTAGCCCACGCGCCCCGTCGGCGGGCGCCCCTCCCCTAGCGGCGCGCCCTGAAGAACGACCGCAGCAGCTCCCCGGAGGGCTCCGCGAGCACCCCTGGCGTGAGCTCGACCGAGTGGTTGAGACGCGGATCCTGGACCAGGTTGTCCAGGCTGCCCGCCATCCCCGCCTTGGGGTCGGAGGCCCCGAAGACCAGGCGCGTGACGCGCGCGAGGACGATGGCGCCGGCGCACTGCGCGCAGGGCTCGAGGGTCACGAAGAGCGTGGCGCCCGGCAGGATCCTGAGCCCGAGCCTGCGGGCGGCCGCACGCAACACCACGACTTCCGCGTGCGCGGTGGGATCCGCATCGGCGCGCGTCCGGTTATGCCCCTCGGCCACGACCTGGCCGTCCAGCACCAGGACGGCTCCAACGGGGACCTCGGAGCGAGCTTCCGCCAGCCGGGCCATCTCCAGCGCGCGAGCCATGAAGGCCTGGTCCCCGGGCCGGCAAGTACTCGTCCCACGTGAAGAGCCGACAGCCACTGAACTGCGCGCAGCGCGTGGACTGCTAGCGCTGCTGCCGGCCACGCCTCCCGCGTCCCTCGCGGGCATCTGCGATTCGCCGGGAACCTCGGCGCCAGCGGCGGCCCGAGGGGGTGTCGCCGGATGCGTCCGTGCCGGGGGCATCTCCCACCTGCCGCAGGAACGCGGTCACTCTGCCGGCCACGGCCATGGCCTCCAGGCGCATCGCGGGAATCGCGGCGGCCTCCGGTGAACCGGGATGCAGGAGATCTCCAGCGTGATCGTAGCGATAGAAGCCCGCCCCGTCGGCCACATGCACGGCGAGGATGTCGCCATCGCGGATCTCCGGCGCCAGGACGGGCTGCACCAGCAGGAGATCACCGTCCTCGTATCCCAGCGCGCCCGCGTCGTCGCCGGAAACCCTTACGAAAAACGATCCCGCCGCACCCGCCAGGCGGCGGTCGATGGCGTAGGACTGCGGCGGCTCCGCCTCGCGGCCATCGCCGCGCCGTTGTGCGATCCGCGTGTAGCAGGGCACCGAGCGCGTCTCGGCGTTGAGGTCCAGGCCCACGATGCGCGCGCCTCGCGACCGGGACGGGTCGCGCTCCAGGTAGCCCTTCGCGGCGAGCGCCTTGAGGTGTTCGGAGACGGTCTTGGTGCTCTTAATGCCGAATTTCGCCCCGATCTCGCGAACCGACGGCTGGTAGGTGTGGCGACGCAGATAGGACTCCATGTAGTCCAGAATGCGGCGCTCAATCTCGTTTGGAGGTGGGAGCATGGACAGTGGTTCGGCGCGCCCGTCGATTCAGTTGGCTGGTCCGCCGACCGACTCCGCGGCAGACCGGAAAGGGAGAAATACTAGGCCGCGCAGCGGTGGAGAGCAAGCACGGAATCCCGTACTGCCATGGCCGCGCCCGCGCCTTCCCGCCACCTTGTCCGTGGCGCGTCGATCGGCAACCCTTTGATGGCATCCGATCATCGAAAATGTCCAGTTGGAAGATCGTTTCAGTGTGCCGTGGGGTACACCCTGCGGATGCCCTTGGCGCCACCTCGCACCGCGGACAACGGCCCGTAGAGCCAGCGAACCGAAGGAACACGGCCCATGAGCTTTTCGAAGACGACGCTGGGAGTCACGACCGTGGTGATCATCGTAGTCCTGCTCGGTGGGGGGATCTACCTGAGGCTGCGCCCCACCCCGGAGGAAGAGGACGCCGCAGCCTCTGCTGAAGCGACGACGCTCGAAGTGCCGGAAGCCTCGCTGGAGAGCTTCGCCCGGCGCGCGCAACCGGTCAGCGGGGCGCGCGTGCTGCGCGATACGCTCTGGATCCGCATCACGGCCTCCGGGGGCGCGGCCGCGTTTCGGCGCGCCACTCTCTCGGCTCGGGTTGCCGGCCAGGTGCGGGAGGTGCGGGTGCGCGAGAACGACCCGGTTGATTCCGACGCCTTCCTCATCCAGATCGATACCACCGAGTACGCGCTGGCGCTGGCGCGCGCCAACAGCGCCCTCACCCAGGCGCAGGCCGACTACGAACAGCTCGTGCTCTTCGACGACGAAATCGCCGATCCCGAAGTGCGGGCTGAGCGGGCGCGGGTCGCTCGCTCGCGAAGCGGGCTGAACGAGGCCACGTTGAACGTCCGCCAGGCGGAGCTGGAACTCTCGTGGACGCGCATCGGCGCTCCCTTCGCCGGGCGGGTCGCCGACCTTCGGGTCGTGCCGGGTCAGTTCGTGACCGAGGCCGAAGAACTGGTCACCGTCGTGGAGCTGGACCCGATCAAGGTCGAGGCCCAGGTGCTGGAGGGGGAGATCGGACTCCTGGAGGAGGGCCGGCGCGCCACGATGACCTTCGCCGCGTTCCCGGGCGAGACCTTCACCGGCACGGTGGAAACGATCAACCCGGTCATCGACCTCGAAACCCGCTCGGCACGCGTGACCGTGCTGCTCGCCAACCCCGGCGGCAGGATCAAGCCCGGGATGTACGCCAGCGTCTCGCTGGACGCGCAGCATTTCACGGAGCGCATCCTGGTTCCGCGCTCGGCCGTGCTGGAGCGCGACCGGCGCACCATGCTCTTCGTCTTCAACGAGGAGGAGGGGGAGATCGGCCGCACGGAGTGGCGCTACGTCACTACGGGGCTCGAGAACGACCGGGTGGTCGAGATCGTGGAAAACCCGGAAACCTCGATGGTCGGTCCCGGCGAGATCGTGCTCGTCGACGGCCACCATTTCCTCGGGCACGATGCAGCCGTCCAGCTTGCGGAGGGCGACATGCCGGCGGGGGCGGGATCTTCCGGCGGGTCGGGACGATGAGGCGCCGGGAGGCGCTGCCGGGCGTCGTTGCGGGGTGCTTCCTCGCCGCAGTGCTCGCGGCGGCCCCACTCAAGGCGCAGGCGCCGCGCGTGCTTTCGCTCGATGAAGCGCTCGAATTAGCGAGCCAGAACAACCCCCTGTTGCGCCAGGCCATGAACGAACTGGACCTGACGCCAGCGAGCATGCGGGCTGCGTGGGGCGCCTTCCTGCCGAGGCTCGACCTGGGTATGGGCACCAACGTCAATCTCAACCGGCGTTTGCAGGCAGAGGACTTCTTCGGCAATCCGATCGCCAATCCCAATGTGGAATGGGTCACCGCCTCTCGTTCGAGCCAGGACATCTCGGCTCGCTTCAGCCTGTTCGAGGGTGGCAGGCGCTTCCATGAGCGCGGAGCGGAGCGCGCGCGGGGAATCGCCCGCGAGCGGAGGGTCGATGCGGAGACGACCGCCACGTGGGGGCGCGTCGCCACGAGCTTCTACGAGACCATCCGGCAGTCGGACCTTCTCGAACTGGAGATGGCGATCCTCGAGGGCAAGCGGCTGGATCAGGAGAGCACGACGAGGCTGTTCGAACTCGCGGTCGGCAGCCGGGTCGACGTCCTGGCCGCCGAACTGGAGGTCCAGCGGCAGGAGCGGGCGGTTCGCCAGGCGGAGAACGAGCACGCCAAGGCCGTGCTGTCTCTGCGCGCGGAGATCGTCGGGCCGGACATGGGCGAATTCACCACTCGCGGCATCGCTCCCGAACCATTCGATCCGGCCGCACTGGACGAGGTCGCGCTCATCGGCAGGGCGCTGGAACAGAGCCCCCTCATCCAGCAGAATCGGGCAGAGGTGGATGTGAGCCGGGCATCGCTGAGCGCGGTCCGTAGCGCGCGCCTGCCGACGATCAGCCTGAGCACCGCCTTCTTCCAGAGCGCCAACGCCCTGGAATACGCGGCCACCTTCCAACCCTTCTCCAGCGAATCCCGCTACGCCAGCGCCAGTCTGTCCCTGTCTCTGCCCGTCTTTACGGGTTTTTCCGCCGAGCGCAATATTGCCGACGCTCAGGTTCAACTGGCCAACGCCGAGGAAGGAGTCCGCCAGACCCGCCTGGAAATCGAACGGGACGTTCGCTCCCGCCTCATCGACCTGCGCGGCGCCTGGGACAGCTACCGGCTGGCGGAACGGTCGAGCGAGATCGCGGAGGAGCGCCTCAGGCTGGCGCGAGAGGGATACCGCCTGACGACGATTCCCTTCTCCGAACTGCAACTTGCGATCGAGGGCGCGGCCAACGAGCGGCGCACCGCGATCAACGCTCGCTACGACTTCGTCGCCGCCCGCATCGCCCTCGAGCAGGTCGTGGGCGGGCCCCTGGACGGCGGCACGCCGCTTCCCTGACGCATGTCGATCCCCCGCATCTCGACGCGGCGGCCCGTTGCCGTGGCCATGCTCTTCCTGGCCATCTCCCTGCTTGGCATCATCTCCTTCCTGCGGCTGCCCATCGACCTGCTGCCCGATGTCAGCTATCCGCGCCTGGTGGTCTACACGACCTATCCCGACGTAGCGCCGGCGGAAGTGGAGCGGCTCATCACCGAGTTGGTGGAGGCCCAGGGAGCTGCGGTGCCCGGGGTCGAGAAGGTGACATCGGTGTCGCGCGACGGTGTCAGCCTGGTGACGCTGCGTTTCGCCTGGGGCACGGACATGGATTTCGCCATGCTCAACGTGCGCGAGCGCGTCGACAACATCCGCGAGTTCCTTCCCGAGACCTCGGAGCGGCCGCGCATCCTGCGCATCGATCCCGAGTCCGAACCCATCATGGTGCTCTCCGTTGCCGGAGGCGCCGACCTGTGGGCGACCAAGGACTTCGTGGAGACGGTGTTCCGGCGCAGGCTCGAGCAGCTCGACGGTGTGGCGCAGGCGGCGGTCACGGGCGGACTGGACCGCGAGATCCAGGTGGAAGTGGATCCAGATCTGCTCCTCTCGTACGGGCTCGAGATGGAGGACGTGGCGGTCGCCCTCGACCGCGCGAACTTTTCCGCACCGGGCGGATCCATCTTGCGCGGGCGCTACCGCTACCCGCTGCGCACCCTGGGCGAGTTCCAGACCGTGGGCGAGATCGGCGAGGTCGTCGTGGGACGCCAGCAGACCGAGACGGGCGGACAGCAGGAGGAGGAGGGCAGCTTTCGCCTGGTGCGCATGGACGACGTGGCCCGGGTGGTCGACGGATTCGCCGACCGGGAGTCCATCGCCCGATACAACGGCACGGAGGCGGTGGGGCTGCTGGTGTACAAGGAGTCCGGGGCCAACACCGTGGCGGTGGCCGACGAGATCCGCGACGCGCTCGGCATTCTGGCGCTCGAGTTTCCCGACATCACCGTGGACATCGCCTACTCGCAGGCGGGCTTCATCTCCGACTCCATCAGCAACGTGGTGCAGGCCCTGGTGTTCGGGGGCATGCTGGCGTTCCTGGTGCTCTTTTTCTTCCTGCGCGACCCGCGCTACCCGTTCGCCATCGCGCTCGCGATTCCGATCTCCGTCGTGGGCGCCTTTGCGCTCATGGAGGCGTTCGGGGTTTCCCTCAACATCATGAGCCTCGGAGGGATGGCGCTCGGCGTGGGGATGCTGGTCGACAACTCCATCATCGTGCTCGAGAACATCTTCCGGCACCGGGAAGCGGGCGTCCCGTCGGCGGAGGCGTCCGCCCTCGGGGGCGAGGAGGTCCAGGGGGCGATCACGGCTTCGACCCTCACGACCATCTCGGTGTTCGGGCCGATCATCTACATCGAGGGGGTGGCGGGCGAACTGTTCGGCGACCTGTCGCTCGCGGTGGCCTTCTCCCTGCTGGCCAGCCTGCTGGTGGCGCTGACCCTGCTGCCGGGGATGGCGGCGCGCTTCGTGGACCGGGCACGGGCGCCCGATCGAGCCGAACGCACCCGGCCGGAGCTCCGGCGGGGGGTGCTGGCCAGGATCGGGCGGGCGCTTCGGTGGGTCGTGGTGCTCCCCTTCCGGCTGATCGCGGGAGCCTTCGCGCTGGGGCGCGCGCTGGTGGGCTTCTGGTGGGAGGGACTCGCCGGCGTGTGCAGCCGCCTGTTCGGGCCGCTGCTCGCCGCCTTCGACCGCGGGTTCCAGCGTTTCGCCGACCGTTATCACCGACTCCTCGAGATTTCACTCGACCACCGCGGGCGGGTGATGGCGGTTTCCGCCGCCGCGCTGGCCGCCACGCTGGCGCTCGCGCTGGCCCTGGATCGAGACCTGCTGCCCGACGTCGACCAGGGCGGGTTCCGCGTGCGTCTCGAGCTGCCGGAGGGTACCGCGCTGGCCGCGACCGCGCTGGCGGTGGAGGAGATCGAACGGACGCTTCGCGACGATCCCGGCGTCGAGACCGTCTTCTCTCGCGTGGGCGAGGACGTCCGATCCTACATGGAGAGCGAGGAGACGTCGGGCGCGCACACGGGCACCCTCGAGGTCCGCGTGCACCCGGGGATCGCGACGGACGACGTGCTGGAGCGGGTGCGCGCGGTCGAGGCCCGCTTCCCACCCGGGACGCTCGCCTTCGAGGCGGGACAGGCGACCGCTCTGGGCACGGTACTGGGCGGCGCCGACGCCGACATCGCGGTGCGCATCCGCGGCGAGAACCTCGCGGAGAGCTACGCCTACGCCGAGACCGTTCGCGAAGAGCTGTCGACGCTGGCGGACGTCGGCAACGTGCGCGTGGGCACCGGCCGCGGTCAGCCGCAGGTCCAGGTCGAGATCCTGCGCGACGTGGCCGCGCGTCACAACGTGGATCCGCGCCTGATCGCGGAGGAGATCGAGCGCGCCATGCGCGGCGACCGGGCCACCGAGTTCGTCGACTTCGACCGCAAGATCGACGTGGTGGTGAGGCTGCCCGACGCGCTGCGCTTTTCCGCCGAGACGCTCGACGCCCTGCAGGTGCGCGGCGTGCCCCTGCGGGAGCTGGTCACCGTGCGCGAGGCGGTGGGCCCGGCGGAGATTCACCGCGAGGACCAGGGGCGCGTAGTCACCGTCTACGCCGACGTGATCTCCGGCGGCCTCAACCGTGCCATCGCCACGGTGGACGACGAACTGGCTGCGCTTCCGCCGCCGTTCGACGTGCGCGTCGACGTGGGCGGGGAAAACGAGGAGATGCGCCGCTCGTTCCGCGACCTCGCCTTCGCGTTTGCGCTCGCCCTGGTACTTGTCTACATGATCCTGGCGGCACAGTTCGAGTCCTTCAGACACCCGGTGATCATTCTCATTTCGGTTCCGCTCGCGCTCTCCGGCGCAGTGCTGGCGCTGGCGCTCTCGGGCCAGAGCCTGAACACCATGAGCCTGATCGGGGTCGTCATCCTGGTGGGCATCGTGGTCAACGACGCGATCGTGAAAGTGGAGTTCATCAA
>JAPPJO010000071.1 GCA_028820325.1 Gammaproteobacteria bacterium
CGAGCCGCGCCTTCACTTGGAGGGGGTATCTCGCGTGGAACTGCCGGCCCGTGAGCTGGCCGACGGAGGGGTCGATCTCGCGGGCACCCGCGAACAGGTCGGCGTTCGCGATTCCGGGGTTCGCCTCAAGCGTCCGCTCCACGTACTCCATCACGGCGGCATCATCACCCGAAGATGCGGGCGAGGGGTCAGGCGGAACCGCTTTCGGCTGCCGTGCGGGCCGCCCTTGGGGCGCTATCCTTCGGATCGCCGGTAGCCGATACTTGGCGTGAAACTGTTGCAGCGTCAGCTCCTCGACCGACTCGTCGATCTCGCGAGCAGCGGCGAACAGGCTGGCGTTCTTCACGCGGGGATCCTTCTTCAGTTCGCCTTCCACGTACTGCATGACGGCATCCTGCAAGCTGCCCATGTCCGTTACCCTTTCTGGAGGCAGGCCCGCGCCCGGCGGGCGCGGATGAGTCGGAGGCTGGTTGAGTGCATTCAACTTGGAATACTCAACGGGCGCTCGGGCAGGGTCAATGTCAGGCCACGACACGGTGGATTCGCTGACCGAGGTCGCCCGAGAGAACGGCGATCACCGCCGGGACGAGGGGAAGCAATTCCTGCAATCGGGTGCGTCCGGCGATCATGATGACGACGGGAATCGGAAGGTTCGGAACACTCTGCTGATACGCGAACCCTTGGTCCACCGTGACGAGGACGCCGAACCCATGGTCCGCCGCAAGGCGCAGCAACTCTCCGTTCGAGCACCCGGCCCAGCCCATCTGCTGGACCGTGCGCGCTCCGAACGACTCGGGAAACTCAGCCGCGAGCCGCCTTGGAACGGATTCGTCCAACAGCACCTTCATCGGGCATCGCCCACCAGTTGCGCCGTTGCCCGTTCGAGCACGCCGACGGCCTGCTCCCTCGTGACCGTGGGGTAGTCGTCCAGAAAGTCGTCGAGCCGGTCACCCGCCTCTAGGTGCTCCATCAGGATGCGCACGGGAACCCTGGTCCCCGAGAACACGGGCGTGCCGCCCAACACATCGGGATTTCTGTCGATGAGCTTCTCGGTCATGGTGAACTCCTCTCGGGTCGGTTGGATGTCGCGATCAGCAACGCGCCAATCCGCCGTGCTGTGTCGGTGAAGTGCTGAACTTCCTCGGCGCGCAGCTTCCTGCCCAGAACCGCGTGCTCCCGGTAGGACAACCACTTCTTGAGCACTTGGTAGCCCCCGAGCCTATAGTCCCAGACGTCGGCCGGGACGTTGCGCCAGAAGGCTTCGCCGTTCAGGTACACGTCGAAGGTCGTCTCACCAAGGACGGCAACGTGTTCCGCCAATATGGAGTGCTCGTCCGGTCGATAGGCGCGTTCAACGATGCGGCCCCTTCCGGGCATCACGGCGTCGCCTGTCCCGAAGTGGCCCCAGCCTGCGGTCACGGCGAAGTCCTCGCCCGCCATGTAGCGTCCCGTGGCGGTGTCCGGCACCGCGATCTCGGGACGTAGGGGCGTCGTTATCCCTCTTGATACGGGCAGTTCCGAATCGAGCAGTGCGGCGATCATACGGCCTCTGGTCGCTGATCCAACGCCCGATTTCGATTTTGGATCTGTTGCGATCATTGGACTTACGGGGTTTGCGGGTCTGATTCCCGCCCTTCGGTTCCCGCCGAACGGGATCAGGTACGAACTCGGCGGCGGTTTGCGAGCGCGGTCCTGAGCTGTCCCTCGTCGGCTCTCTGATAACACTGGAGAACGGTCTTGGCCGTCTTCCAGCCGCCCAACTCGCAGAGCACCTTCAGCGGCTGGTCCATGAGGTCGCTGGCGAACTTGCGCCTCAGCGAGTGCCAGCCGCGCCCGCGCTTGGGTTCCAACCCCGCGCGCCGTTCGGCCCTGTCCCACCAACCGCGGGCCACCCACGCGGCCACGCTCGACGAGGGATCCTTCGGCGAGGGCAGGACCGGGGCGTCGCCCGTCGCCGGGTTCCGCCGCCGCGCCTCCTCCAAGGCGGCGACCGCCTCGGGGGTGACGGGCGTGGTGTGCTCGTATCCGGTCTTCTCGTGCTCGCTGCGCCACCGGATGGTTTCGCCGTCGAGGTCGATGTCGTCCCACCGGAGCTTGCGGACGGCTCCGATGCGGTGTCCCGTTTCGTGCGCGAGCACGAGCGCGACGCGGAACCGCCAGTCCACGCTCCGGGACACTCCGAGAAGCGCCTGATACTCCTCCTCGGAGAGGACGACCCGGGTGGGGTTCTTCTCCATGGGTGTCCTCAAGCCCCTGAGCGGGTTCGATTCGATCAGCAGGCGACCCCGCTCGTCCCTCGACCTCGATGCCCAGTTGAAGACCGCGATCAGGAACCTCA
>JAPPJO010000098.1 GCA_028820325.1 Gammaproteobacteria bacterium
CGGAGTCCGCGCCCCGGCGACGCGGTGGCAGCCCTGACCGGCGTCCCGCGCGGACCGCGCGCCGCCACGGCCGGGCCGGAACCGTCACCCGCGACCGCCACCGCTCCCGAACCCCCCACCCCCAACCGGACCCGCCCCCGTGCCTGAAGTGAAGATCTGCGGGATCACCCGCCCCGCGGACGGCCGCCTCGCCGCGCAGGCGGGCGCTACCTATGTGGGCACCGTGCTCACCCCCGGGTTCTCGCGCAGCGTGGACATCCCCACCGCGCGGGCGGTGGCAGAGGCCGCCGCCATCCCGCTGGTGATCCTCCTGGTCGACCCGACCCTCGATCAGGCGGTGGCGGCGGCGCGCGACACCGGGGCGTCCGTGGTGCAGCTGCACGGCCGCGAAGACCCCGCCACCGTCGCCCGCCTGCGCGCGAGCGGCCCCTGGACGGTGTGGAAGGCCGCGCCCGTGCGCGACGCGGCCGAGGCCCTGACCGCGCTCGACCGGTACGGAGGCGCCGCCGACGGACTCCTCTTCGACGGATGGCACGAAAAGCTGCCCGGCGGAACCGGCACCCGCTTCCCCTGGCAGAGCCTGGCCGGAATCCGCGACCGCTTCGCCCCCGGGCAGCGCTTCGTGGCGGCGGGGGGCCTCAACCCCGGCAACGTGGCGGAGGCCGTCTCGATCCTGCGGCCGCACGTCGTCGACGCCAGCTCCGGGGTGGAGCGCCGGCTGGGCGTAAAGGACCCCGCGAAGGTGCGGGGCTTCGTGCGCGCCGCGCAGGGCAACGGAGGTGACTCGTGACGCCGGGCGCACCAGCGGCCGCGGACCGTTTCGGCCCGTACGGGGGCCGCTACGTGCCCGAGACCCTCATCACCGCGCTGGACGAGCTCACCGAGGCCTACCGGGACGCCTCGGCCGACCCGGCCTTCGCCGCGGAGCTCGGAGGCCTGCTCGAGAACTACGCCGGCCGGCCTTCCCCCCTCTACCGCGCTCCCCGCGTGGAGGAAGCCATCGGCGCGGGTCCCGTCTACCTGAAGCGCGAGGACCTCAACCACACCGGCGCCCACAAGATCAACAACACCCTCGGGCAGGCGCTGCTGGCGCGCTGGATGGGCAAGCGCCGCATCATCGCCGAAACCGGCGCCGGGCAGCACGGGGTGGCCACGGCGACCGTGTGCGCGCTCTTCGACCTCGAGTGCGTGGTCTACATGGGCACGGAGGATGTCGAGCGCCAGGCGCTGAACGTCTATCGCATGGAGCTGCTGGGGGCCGAGGTGCGTCCGGTGGACTCGGGTTCGTGCACGCTCAAGGACGCCACCAACGAGGCCATCCGCGACTGGGTGACCAACGTGCGCGACACCCACTACATCATCGGTTCCGTGGTGGGGCCCGATCCCTTCCCGCGCATGGTGCGCGATTTCCAGGCCGTCATCGGGGACGAGACGCGCGCGCAGCTGGAGGCCGCGGAGGGCAGGCTCCCCGGTGCGGTGGTCGCGTGCGTCGGCGGGGGATCCAACGCCATGGGCATCTTCCACGCCTTCGTTCCCTTCGGGGATGTGCGGCTGGTCGGGGTCGAGGCTGCGGGCGAGGGACTGGACAGCGGGCGGCACTCGGCACCGCTGGCGGCGGGCACGCCGGGCGTCCTGCACGGGTCGCTGAGCTACCTGCTCCAGGACGCGGACGGGCAGGTGGCCCCGGCCCATTCCATCTCCGCCGGGCTCGACTACCCGGGCGTGGGGCCCGAGCACTCGTGGCTCCTCGATGAGGGGCGGGCGGAATACGTGACCGTCACCGACGATCGGGCGCTGGCCGCCTTCCACCGGCTCTCCCGCCTGGAGGGGCTCATCCCGGCGCTCGAGAGCGCGCACGCGATGGCGCACGTCTTCGAGGCGGGGGCGGAGCTCGCCCGCCACGGACCGGTCGTGGTGTGCCTGAGCGGCCGCGGGGACAAGGACGTCGCGCATGTGGCGCGGCTGTCGGGGACCGAGGCCGATGAGTGACCGCGCCCATGCCCGAACCGGCATGTCCCTCGCACAGTGCTTCGCGCGTTGCCGGGCCGAGCGCCGCGCCGCGCTCATCCCATTCCTGACCTGCGGCTATCCGGATGCGCCCCAGTCCCTTGAGCTGCTGCGGAAGATGGCGCGTGCGGGGGCGGACATCATCGAGCTGGGCATCCCGTTCAGCGACCCTCTCGCGGACGGACCCACAATCCAGCGCTCCTCGTTCCGGGCGCTCGAGGGGGGCATGACCACGGAGGGCACGCTTGAGGTGCTGCGGGCCTTCCGCGCCGGACACGACACTCCAGTGGTTCTCTTCGGCTACCTGAACCCCATCCTGCGCTACGGGGTCGACGAGTTCGCCCGCGCGGCCGCCCGCGCCGGCGCCCAGGGGCTGCTCCTGACCGACGTGCCCGCGGGGTCGGATCCCGCGCTGGAGGAGCGGCTGGCGGCGCACGGCCTCGACCTGATCCGCCTGATCGCCCCGACCACGTCGCCCGAACGGATCACCGTGATCGCGGGCGCGGGCGCGGGGTTCCTGTACTACATCTCGCGCACTGGGATCACGGGCGCACGCGCACAGTTGCGACGGGCGCTGGGGCGGGAGGTCGAGGCGGTCAAACGGCGGGCCGGGGGCATCCCGGTCGTGGTGGGGTTCGGCATCTCCACCCCCGAACAGGCCGCCGACGTGGCCGCGGTGGCGGACGGGGTGGTGGTGGGCAGCGCCCTAATCGACCGCTGCGAGCGCGACGGAGCGGACGGCGTGCGCGAGTTCGTCGCCGCCCTCAGGGGGGCGATGGGGCGGGACGGTCGGGATCCCGCCGGATAGCCAGCCTGCGGATTCAGCCACCGGACTGCTAAATGTTTAGTTGACGAGCCAGGCTTCCCCTCCGCATCGTACTGAGAGCCTTTCCTCGGTTAATGGGAGGTAGGACCGTGAGCCGTGCGCTGGCAGCGTTTCTGATGACGCTTTCGATGGGCGGATGCGGCGAGGGAACGCCCGAATCGTTACAGGAATCCTCGTCACGGCAACTGGGTGACACGACGTTCGTGTTCTCATCCTCACCCCTGCGAGGCACAGCCTCCCTTCGCGAGGTGTCACGAATCGGCATGATCGAAGGTCCGCCGGAGTACCTGCTGAGCAGGTTGCCGGTGTTCACGGTCGGCCCCGACGGAAGTCTCTTTGTCGCCGATCTCGACGGCGACCTGCGCCACTACGATGCGGAAGGCACATACGTAAGGACGATTGCCCGGCAAGGCCAGGGCCCCGGCGAGGTGACGTACGTGGTCAGCATGGACCTCTCCACCGACGGGGCGCTGGCCGCGCTGGACTTCGGCAATCGACGCGTCAGTGTCTTTTCGCCCGACGGCACCCTGGTCCGAGAGATCAGACTACGTCCGTCGGCGGGAAGACCGGGATACGGGCGGGATGCCCTCCGATGGGACGAACGGGGTCAGCTCTGGATCTCGCTCAACCCGCCCCGGAGTGGCCTGGACACGCTCCGCGCGGGGCAGCAGAGACCGTTGTTCGGACGCCTGATCGGCCACGAGGAAGTGACGGACACCGTGTTCCTGCCAACTCGAGCCTGGGAGGGCTGTGAGCGGCGATCCCCGGGGCACTCCGGAGGGAGCATGGAGGACAACCGCCTCCGCCACATGCCCTTCGCGCAATGGACGCGGGGCCGAACGGGTGTATTGGCTTTCGGCTGCTCGGCCAGCTACGCGATAGACGTCGTCCGGTCGGACGGGGGAGTGACTCGGATGTCGCGGGCATGGGATCCACCGGTGAGGACGGACGAGGAGCATGAATACTGGGACGACGGGTTCCGCGTACAGAACATGCGTCGGCGCAGTGACAACCAGACTCTCGCGAGGCTGGGACGTGGAGCTGAGTCAAGGTCGCTTCCTCCGATTCCGATCCTTCCGCGGGAGCGTCCCGCGTTCCTTCGACTCTGGCGCACGGACGACGGCCGAGTGTGGGTCTGGCCGGGAGCTCCGGGTATCAGCCGGCCTTCGACCGAGGAGCAACGGCGCCGCGGACTGGGGCCACGGCTCTGGTCGTACTGGAATCCGACGGACGGTTACGACGTCTTCGACGCGGATGGTCGATGGATCGGTCACGTCGATACCCCCGAAGGCTGGGCCGCACGCCCCTACCCGGGGCAGATGGATCCGTACTTCAAGGGCGACACGATCTGGGCTGTTCTCAGGGACGAGCTTGACGTCAGCTACATAGCAAGGTTCCAGGTCGAGTGGCCCTCGCCGGACTAGCGTCGCTCAGGATCCACCCTCAACCTCTTCGCCACCTCCGCATCCGGGCTGACGAACACCGTCTTCTCGCGCTCGAGCGTGACCGTGCCGGGAGGTGCGCCCCTCGGCTTGCGCACGTACTTGCGGCGCGTCCAGTCCACCGGAACGGTCGCCGAGGTGCGGCCCTTCGAGTTCACCGCGGCCAGGATGGCGGCCTCCTCCAGGTCACGGGGGGCCGGGTTGCCCTCGCCGCGCCAGCGCAGGATGACGTGCGCGCCGGAGGCGTGACGGGCATGCAGCCAGATGTCGTCGGGATCGGAGTGATGGAAGGTCAGTTCGTGGTTGCTCTTCGCCCCGCGGCTCACCCGGATCGCGGTGCCCGCCGAACTGCGAAAGCGGTGGTAGGGGAGGCGGGCAGGGGCCTTCCGCGACCTCGGTCCCGGAGCGGGCAGTCCCAGCCGCCGCTCCAGTTCCCCGGCATCCATCGATCCTTCTGCTACCTCCTCGGAGACCGCGTACCAGGCGGCCAGCCGGGCGTCCGCGTCCTCGATCTCGCCCGGGAGCGTGGCGGCGGCCCGATCCACGCGTGCGGCGCGGGCGTAGTAGCGCGCCGCGTTCTCGTGCGGCGCCAGCGTGGGATCGAGCGAGACGCGGATGGTGCCGCCTTCGAAGTCGTCGAGCGACACCCGGGCCGCCCCGCGCGGGATCAGCTTCATCCGCGCGAGGAGGAGATCCCCGATCCCACGCATCCGGACCGGGTCCTCGAGTCGGGCGAGCTGTTCCTGCAGGCGCACCAGCCGGCCCTCTGCCGCGCCGATGCGCTTTTCCAGGGCCGACATCACCTCGGACGGCACCAGGCTCGCGCGAGCGAGCACCTCCGACCCGTCCGTCAGCGCGGCAAGAAGAGTCTCGCGCGCGCTGCCCTCCATCCCCGGAAGGGGATAGGGATAGGGCTGGAGCCCCCGGCCCGAAGATAGCAGCCGGGGGTCGAGGTCCTTCAGATCGCGCCACTTGCGCCAGCGTTTCCAGCCAGCCTCGTCTCCGTCACCCAGAAACGCGTGCGCGTTCATGCGCGAGGTGTAGGCGACGTTGCGGACCAGGGTTGTCACCCGCTGCCGCGGCTCCACGTCCTGGAACAGCTCGCGCCACGACGCGAGGGCCATCGGGCGGCTAGCCCCCCGGCGCTTCGACGGGCGCGGCAGCTCGTAGACCGCGCCGGGAAGCAGCTTGCGCTCCCCGGAACGGCGTGGTCTGAGCACGCTTCGGATGCGGTCGTCGGGGCCCTCGGTGAGGATTGCGTTCCACCGGCCCGGCGAGAGTTCCAGCACGAGTCGCGTACGGCGCGTCCGGCCCCGCAGGCGGGTGATCTCCACCAGGATGGCGCGCTCGTCCGCGGGTGCGGAGACCTCGCGCACGATCCCCGCCAGCGGGACGGCGCCCGCAGGAGGCGTCGCCTCGTCGATGACGGCGAGCCCCGTTGAGGCCGGGTGCAGAGCGAACACGACCGTCCGTCCCCGCAGAAAGAGCGCAACCCGGCCCGCGCCGCGATCCAGATGGAGGGCGCGTGTCCGTCCTGCGCGCAACTCGCGCCCGAGCGCGCGTGCGGTGGCCACCACCAGCAGACTGTCCCATTGCATGACCGCAAAGCTATCGGCAACCGGGAACCAATGCGCCATCTCCGGAGACGAGTCCGGGTCCGGAAGGCGCACGCCGGGGTTGATTCCTCCCGGCCCGGGGCGCTATCTACTCCCCTGTATGAATCCCCCGCGCAATCACCCTCTCGTCGTCCGCGCCGGCGGCGGGCTGCTCCCCTGCTGGGCGCAGGCAAGCGAGTCCCGCCGCCTCCACATGATCCGGGTGTCGAACCTTATGCGCGAATGGGCAGTAGTACGCGCAGAATGCGAAGACGAAGTGGTGCGGTGGGCGGCGATGGGGCATCTCCACGATGTCCTGAGAGATGGCGACCCTGCGGAGCTGCGGGCGATGGTGGACGATGAGTTCGCGGAGCTCCCCGGGAAGCTGCTGCACGGGCCCGCCGCCGCCGGCCGTCTGGCCCGCGAGGGCGTCGAGGACGATGGCCTTTTGCGGGCGGTGGCCTTCCACACCCTCGGTCATCCCGGCCTGGACACCGCGGGTGTGGCTCTTTACGCGGCGGACTTTCTCGAACCCGGACGCGCGGTCCGGGCGGAATGGCGGGCGTCGCTCCGGGGACGCATGCCCGATGAAATGGACGACGTCGCCTTCGAGGTGGCGGGCGCGCGCACCGAGCACCTGCGGGGGATCGGCGGGTCCGTCCGGCCCGAAACCGCGGCCTTCCTGGAGCTGCTGAGGATGAGGGCTCATGGGTAGGCTGCTCCGCGGACTGGCCTTGGTGGCCGTGCTCGGCGGACTGGCCGTGCTGGCGGGCTCGGCGGTGCTCCAGTGGTGGGAGCCGCCCGAAGCCCCGCCCCTGACCGCCGACGTGATCGCCAATCCGCGCGAGCGGGTGCGCGTGGAGGTGTTGAACGCGGGTGGGGTACCCGGGATGGCGCGGGAGGCCACGGAGGTGCTGCGCGACGCCGGTTTCGATGTGGTCGAGTTCGGCAACGCCGGCGCGTTCGACCGCGACAGCTCCCTGGTGCTGGCCCGGCTGGGACGCGTCGACCTGGCGTCGATGGTGGCGGACGCCCTGGCGATTCCCACCTATCAGGACGAGCCCGACTCGACTGCGTACGTCGACGTCACGGTGCTGCTCGGGAGCACCTGGGATCCCTCCATCCTGATCGAGCCCGAGGCGGAACGCGCGCAGGACGCGGTGGCGGCCCCTCCGCCCGAGCCGGGCTGGCGCGGGATCCTCTCGCGTCTCAGGGAGTGGGCGGACGGTCTGAACCAGGCGGGGAGCCAGCGATGAGCAGGAAGAAGCGCAAGTCGAGCCGGGCGGCGCGGGCCAGGGCCGAGAGATCCGAAGGGACTCTGGGCGATTGGCTGCGCATGCTCCTCATCTGGGGTGGCCTCTTCTTTCTGATCCGGTTCTTCGTCCTGCAGACCTTCGTCATCATCTCGGGTTCGATGATGGACACGCTCCTGCTGGGCGACTTCCTGGTGGTGAACCGGGCCGCGATCGGCTCCCCCATCCCGGGCACCTCCATTCGCATCCCGGGCTACTCGAGCCCGAAACGTTTCGACATCCTCGTGTTCGATCCGCCGCACGAGGAGAACATGATGCTGGTGAAGCGCCTGATCGGCCTGCCCGGCGACACGCTGGAGATGCGCGACAAGACCCTCTACATCAACGGCTCGGTCGCGAATGAGCCCTACGCGCAGCACAACCCGGCGAGCGAGGACCACTCCGACATCCGCATGACCTGGCAGACGCCGTTCCTGGTGCCCGGGGCGGATGCGGACTCGTATCGCCCCAGCCGCGACGACTGGGGTCCCATCATCATCCCGCCCGACAACTACTTCATGCTGGGCGACAACCGCGACGAAAGCCAGGATTCACGCTACTGGGGGCTGCTTGAGGGCTGGCGGCTCGAGGGCCGCGCACTGTTCATCTACTACTCGTACGAACGCGGCACGATGACGCCCTTCCCCTGGCTCCGCCGCATTCGCTGGGATCGCATAGGGGACCGCATCCGCTGACGCGGGCCGGCAACCCCTACCCGGTGAGCACCGTCAGCCGGCTCGCCCGCAACTGACCGCACGCCGCGTCGATGTCGCGCCCCCGGGGCTCGCGCACCATCACCGCCACTCCGCCCTCCTCCAGCTTCCTGCGGAACGCCTGCACTCTCGCGGGCGCGCTCGGGCGCCAGTCGGGCTGGTAGGGAATCGGGTTGAATGGGATCAGGTTCACGAAGGCGCGCGTGTCGCGCGCGAAACCGGCCAGGGCGGGGATGAGCGCGAGGTCGTCGTTCACGCCCCGGATCATCGTGTACTCGAGCGTGATGCGGCGGCCGCGCACCCGGCGGAATCGCTCGAGGGCGGCCTTCACCTCGGCCAGCGGATAGCGCTTCTCCAGCGGGATCAGCTCCCGGCGCAATTCGGATTCCGGAGCGTGCAGCGAAAGCGCGAGCCCGAACTGCTCCGGCCGTTCGGCCAGGGAGCGGATTCCGGGGACCACGCCCACCGTCGACACCGTGATTCTGCGCGCCCCGACCCCGTAGCCGCCATTCAGGATGGTGAGCGAGGGCAGGACCGCGCGCGGGTTGGCGAGCGGTTCCCCCATCCCCATGAACACGATGTTGGAGACTTCGCCCATGTCGCGCTGCCGCGCCCAGCGCCGGGAGGCTCGGAACTGGGCCACGATCTCACCCGCCGTCAACTGCCGCCGGAAGCCCGACCAGCCGGTAGCGCAGAAGGTGCACCCCAGCGGGCAGCCCGCCTGCGACGAGATGCACAGGGTGAGGCGCGAGCGGGTGGGGATCAGCACCGATTCCACCAGCTCGCCGTCCCAGAGCCGCCACAGGTGCTTTACGGTCCCGTCCCGCGAGACCGACACGCTGGCGGTCGCGGGCTCCTCGAGGCGAAAGGCCGAGGCGAGGACGTCGCGTTCGCCCAGCGGCAGGTCGTTCATCTCCCCGAAGCCGCGGGCATCGTTGCGGAACACCCAGCGTTCCACCTGGCCGGTGCGGAACTCCGGCTGCCCGCGTTCACGGAAGTGGCGGCGCAGAACTTCGCGCAATTCCGCCGGGACCAGGCCCAGCAGGTCGGGGCGCTCGTCGCCGCTCGCTTTTCGCACCATGGCAGTCCGGAAGGAAGTCACCGCACGCTCGTTCTCGCGCACCCTCCGGAAACAGGCGAAGTCTCCTTGCTTGAGCCGGGGGCGCACGCTGACTAACTTAGCGCGATTTCGCAGGAGAGGGGCCGTCGGCTTCCTCTTCCATCCCCGCTCGCGAGATGTTCGACGAGCACTCCCCGCAAGTCCGATTCGTCGGCTTGTCCCCGCTTTCAACCCGGGCTCACATGACTGATCCGAAACCGGAGCGCACTTCCCGGCGGTCGCGCATGGCGGGAAGCCTCCGCGAACAGGACGCGGGCCGCACGCAGCGACTCGCCGGCTGGGTTCATCGGCGCCGCGACCTGGGCGGCATGGTGTTCATCGATCTGCGCGACCGCTCCGGGATCGTGCAGGTTTCCTTCGGCCCCGACTGGACGGAACCGGAGTCGTTCAGGGCGGCGGGCAAGCTCGGCGCCGAAGACGTGATCGCGGTGCGCGGCGAGGTCGTCCGACGGCCGGCAGAGGCGCAAAACCCCGAAATGGCGACCGGTGCGGTGGAACTGCAGGCCACGAGCTTCGAACTGCTCGGGGACGCAGACACGCCCGCCATCCCGGTGCACCAGAACCCGGGAGAGGAGCCTCCGGCGGAGGAACTGCGGCTGCTGCACCGCCATCTGGACCTGCGGCGCGCGCCCATGCAGGCCGCGCTGGAACTGCGTCACCGGCTGGTGCTCGAGACCCGCAACTACCTCGACCGGCTGGGCTTCCTCGAGATCGAGACCCCGATCCTCACCAAGCCGATGCCGGAGGGGGCGCGCGACTTCCTGGTGCCCAGCCGCGTCCACCCGGGAGAGTTCTACGCCCTGCCGCAGAGCCCGCAGATCTACAAGCAGATCCTCATGACCGCGGGGTTCGACCGCTACTTCCAGATCGCGCGCTGTTTCCGCGACGAGGATCAGCGCACCGACCGGCAGCCCGAGTTCACCCAGATCGACGTGGAGGCATCGTTCATCGCGCCGGAGGATATCCTGGGGTGGATCGAGGGACTCATGGTCCGCCTTTCCGAGGTGGCGGGGATGGGCACGCCCGCGCCGTTCCAGCGCATGGCGTACCGCGATGCCCTGGACTGCTATGGCAGCGACCGTCCCGACCTCCGCTTCGGGCTTGAGATCGAGGACTGGTCGGAGCCCTTCGCGGATGTGGACTTCCGCATTACGCGCGCGGCGCTGGAGGCGGGCGGGCGCGTGCGCGGGCTCCGCCTTCCGGGAGGTGCATCGCTCTCCCGCAAGCAGGTGGGGGTGATCGAGTCGGCCGCAAGGAAGGCCGGTGCGCCCGGGCTGCTCTGGGTCAAGCGCACCGAAGACGGCGGTTCGGGTCCGCTCGCCCGCTTCTTGGGCGAGGGGCACTACGACGCGCTGAGCCTGCGTGCCGGCGATCTGGCCCTGGCCGCAGCCGGCCCGGATGCGGTCACCTCGCCGGCTCTCGCGGCGGCGAGGCTGCGGGCGGCGGATGTGGCCGCCGTCCCACGCGGCCGGGAGCATGCGTGGGCGTGGATTCTCGACTTCCCGCTCTTCGACCCGCTTCCGGACGGAGCGGGCATCACCTTCAACCACCATCCCTTCGTGATGCCGGCGGAGGAGGACCTGCCTCGACTGGAGTCGGATCCGCTTTCGTGCGGGGCACGCGCGTACGATCTGGTGTATAACGGTTCGGAACTCGGATCGGGCAGCCTGCGCATCCACGACGCGGCATTGCAGGAGCGCGTCCTGCGGGCTCTGGGCCTGGGCGACCGGCAGATCGAAGAGCGCTTCGGCTTCCTCCTTCGGGCGTTGCGTTCCGGTGCTCCTCCGCATGGCGGAATCGCGCTGGGGATGGACCGCATCGTGCAGCATTTCGCGGGAGCCACAAGCCTGAGAGACGTGATCGCGTTCCCGAAGACCACCGCGGCGAGGGCCCTCTTCGAGGCCGCGCCCGGACGTCCGGGAAGGGCGGAGCTGGAGGCGCTGAAGCTGGCATGACCCAGACCATAGTGGAGCACCGCCTCGACACCGAGGGAGCCGATCCGCTCCTGCTGGCCGGGGTCAACGACGCCAATATGCAGGGACTGGCGCGTCTCTTCGGCATCCGGGTGATCCTGCGCGGCGACCGGCTGCTGCTCTCGGGGGCCCTCGAAGGCGTGGAGCGGGCCGTCCCCGTGGTGCGCCACATGATCGAGCTGGCCCGCATGAGGGTCGGGTTCGACGCCTCCGACATCGCACGCTTCGCGGAAGAGCACGCCAGCGGCGGCCGGGCGGCACCCGTGGAGGCGGGAGAGCCGTCCCGCATCGCGCTGCCCGGGTCACGCCGGGTGATCAGCCCGCGCTCCGAGGGACAGCGGCGCTACGTCGAGGCCATCGACAGCTTCGAAATCGTCATTTCGATCGGTCCGGCCGGCACAGGCAAGACCTATCTGGCCGTGGCCAAGGCGGTGGAGGCGCTCTACCGCAAGCGGGTGCGGCGCATCGTGCTGGCCCGGCCCGCGGTGGAGGCGGGCGAGAACCTGGGCTTTCTCCCCGGCGACCTGCAGGAGAAGGTCGACCCCTACCTGCGGCCCCTCTACGATGCGCTGGAGGACATGATGCCGCCCGAGCGCGTGCGCCGCGCCCTGGACGATCGCACCATCGAAATCGCGCCCCTCGCCTACATGCGCGGCCGCACGCTTTCGGACGCCTTCGTCATCCTGGACGAGGCCCAGAACGCCACCCGCGCCCAGATGAAGATGTTCCTGACCCGCCTGGGCCTGAACTCGCGCGTGGTCATCACCGGCGACAAGACCCAGATCGACCTCCCGAACCGAGCGGATTCGGGTCTGCTTCAGGTGGAGAACATCCTCCGCAACGTGAACGGTATCGCGCTCGTCTATCTGGACGCGGTGGATGTCATCCGCCATCGGCTGGTGAAGCACATCATCCGCGCGTACGAGAAGGACACCGTGGAAGGAGAGCCCCGGTGACCCTCTGGCGCATGCTGTCGAGCCCGCCGGAGCGCCTGTGGCCCGAGGCGGTCGTCCACCACGGCGCGCGCGTCCTGATGCTCGCCGGGCTCGCCCTCCTGGTGACGGTGGGGTTCCCGCCCAACCCGCGGGTGGCCGACGTGAGCGGGTACGAGGCCGGGGTGGTCGCGACCGAGGATCTGATTGCCGAGGTCGAGTTCGCGGTGCCCAAGTCCGCGGCCGAGCTGGAGCGCGACCGGGCGGCCGCGGTTGCCGCGGTGCCGATGATCTACCGCTACCGTCCGGAGGCGGGCGACTCCACCGCCGACGCCCTCAACCGTTTCTTCGCCACGGTCGAGGATACCCTGGGGGCGGGCCCCGCGGCGCTCGATTCCGTGCTGGCGGCCGAGAACATCGCCGCGACACCTGCGCTGGTGGAGATGCTGCGGGATGCGGCCGTCCGCGAGGAAGTGCTCCGGGCCGCACTGCGCGCCGCGCGGGAACTCATCCCGGCCGGCGTGGTCGATGCGACGACACGGGATAACCTCGGTGACCGCATCACGGTGCTCGACGAGGGCGGTGAACGTTTCGTGTCGGCCGCCGAGCTGCTGACCGCCACCGACCTCTACAACCGCTCCGCCGCGCTGCTGCCCGACGACGCTTCTCCGGAGGCGACCGAGATCCTGCGTCTGCTCCTCATCCGCTTCCGCGAGTTCAGCTACGTGCCCAACCAGGAGGCCACGGCGGCCCGGCGCACGGCGGCCCGCCAGTCCGTCGCCACCACGCGCGGCAACGTGCTCACCGGAGAGGCCATCCTGCGCGCCAACCAGCAGGTCACCGACGAGGACCTGGTCCGCCTGCGCGCCTACGAAGAGCAGCTACGGACGCTCGGGCTGCTCGGCGCGACGGCCACGGGCTTTCTGCCGTCCCTCGGCGCGTACCTCCTGCAGGTGCTGCTGCTCGGGATGCTCTGGATCGTGCTGTGGGCCTATCGCGGCGAGGTGTACACCAACATCCGCTGGATGACGCTCCTGGCTCTGCTGCTGGCCACCTACTTCGCCTCCGCAATCGTCATTTCGCGGGTTGCCATCTTCCCGCCCGAGCTGCTCCCCATTGCCTTCGTGACGCTCTCGGTGGCGGTGGTGTGGGACGGCCGCCTCGCCCTCATGCTCGCGCTGGTGCTGGCCGTCGTTACCGCGTCGCTAACGCCCTTCCAGGGCGCGGAAGTGATGGTGACCACCATGGTGGGCGGCGGCGCGGCGGCGCTCGCCGTAGGAGTCGTGCGGCGGCGCTCGCAGAGCTGGACCTTCATCGCCGTAATCGCGGGATCCTATGCCTTCGTCACGCTCTCACTGTGGCTCAGTCGGATGCAGCCCTCCGCGGGGGTGCTCCCCTCCATCGGCTGGACCACCGGGAACGCCATCGTAAGCGCGGGCCTGGCGCTCCTCTTCGTGCCCGCGTTCGAGTGGTTCACGGGCATCACCACCGATCAGACGCTGCTCGAGTTCGCGGATCCCAACCGCACGCTGCTCAAGCGCCTGTCCATGGAGGCACCCGGCACCTACGCCCACACCGTCAACGTGGCCAACCTGGCCGAAGCGGCAGGCACGGCCATCGGCGCGAACGGGCTTCTGTGCCGGGTGGGCACGTACTACCACGACGTCGGCAAGGTGCTCGAGCCGCAGTACTTCATCGAGAACCAGCACGGGGGCGTAAACCCGCACGACCGGCTCGATCCGGCGATCTCGGCGGCCATCCTGCGGCGCCACGTGGTCGAAGGACTCCGGCTGGCCCGTCAGGAAAAGCTGCCCGCGGCCATCTCGGCCTTCATCGCCGAGCACCACGGCACCCAGCGCATCGGCTACTTCTACGGCAAGGCGCTCGAGCAGGCCGGTGAAGAGAATGTCGACGCAACCGAGTTCCACTATGCGGGACCGAAGCCGCAGTCCAGGGAGACCGCGGTGGCGCTCCTGGCAGATCCCGTGGAGTCGGCCGCCCGCACCCTGCGCGATCCCACCCCGGAACGCATCCGAGCCATGGTCGACGCGATCGTGGACAGCCGGGTGGCCGATGGCCAGTTGGACGAGGCTCCGCTCACCTTCGCGCAGGTATCGCTCGTGAAGGAGCAGTTCGCGAAGGTGCTCGAAGCGATGTACCACCGCCGCATCGACTATCCCGAAACGGCGCATATCAGCAAGGCTCGCGATGACGGCGAAGCGGCCGGCGACGAACCCTCGGAAGCCGCCGCAAACGGTGATCCCGCCGGCGACGCCGCGCCGTCCCCCTCCTCCTCCCCCTGACACCGCTCCCGGAACCGTGACCGGGCCCCAGGTGCTGGTTGACGTTGACTCCCCGGCCGCGGCCGAATCGGCGATTTCGGCGCGTGTGCGCGCGAGCCTGGTCCGTGCCGTGCGCACCACGTGCGCCGACGAGGAAACGATGCATGGGGAGGTGTCGCTCACCCTCGTCGGAGACGACCGCATCCGTGCCCTGAATCGCGACTACCTCGGCCGCGACCGCGTCACCGACGTGATCTCCTTCGCCCTGCACGGTCCGGATGAGCCGCTGCTGGCCGACATCTACATCGGCTACCCGCAGGCCCTGCGCCAGGCAGCCGAACTCGGTCTGTCCGCGCACGAGGAACTGGTGCGGCTCGCCATCCACGGAACCCTCCACGCGCTGGGGTACGACCATCCCGCCGAGGATCGCTTCGCGAGCGCCTTCTTCCTCCGCCAGGAAGCGCTGGTGAAGCGGGTGCTTGCCGCCGGCGACGGGTCCCGCGAGAATTCTCGCGCCTCGTCGAACCCGCCCTAGCTTCCGGACCATTCGCCGTGTCGTCGCAAGAGTCCCTCGCGCTCCGCAAGGAGGTTCTGCTGGCCGCGATCGCCCAGGGGAAGATCGCGGAGGCGAACCATACCCTGGCGAAGCTGCATCCTTCGGATGTGGCGGATGTCCTGGAGTCGCTCTCGGACGCCGACCGCCTTGTGGTTCTGCGCGCTCTCCCCGCCGAGCTGGCCTCCGAGACCCTCGCCGAGATGGAGGAGGACGAGCACGCGGCGGATCTGCTTGCGGCCATGACGCCCCACCGCGGCGCGAAACTGCTGAGCGAGCTGGCCGACGACGACGCCACCGACCTGGTAGCCGACCTGCAGCCCGAGGAGCGGGCGCGCATCCTCGCGGAGATGTCCGTCGAGGACGCGGGAGAGATCCGCGAACTGCTCGCCTATCCGGAGGAGAGCGCGGGCGGCATCATGACCGCGGCGCTGGTCTCGGTGCCGGAAATCCTCAGCGCCGGGCAGGCGATCGAGGAGGTCCGCCGGCAGGGCAGGGAGGTGGAGGACTTCTACACCGTGTGGGTTGTCGACGGCAGCGGGCGGCTGGTGGGAACGGTCCCTCTCGACGATCTGATCCTGGCTGAGCCGGAGGACCCGGTATCGACGCTGGTGGAGCCCGTGGCGGCCGCGGTGAGCCCGGACGAGGACCAGGAGGAGGTTGGCCGCCTCATGGCCCGCTACAACCTGCCCACGGTACCGGTGGTGGATCCCGGTGGAAAGCTGCTGGGGCGGATTACCTTCGACGACGTGCTCGATGTGATGGAAGCCGAGCAGACAGAGGACATCCTGCGCTTCGGCGGTGTCTCGGACGACGAGTCGCTGGGGGCGAACTGGGTGGCAGCGGTGCGAACCCGTCTTCCGTGGCTGGTGCTGAACCTGCTGACCGCGACCGCGGCAGCGCTGGTGGTCTATTTCTACGCCGATACCGTCGAGAGCGCCGTCATTCTCGCGGTCGTCATGCCCGTGATCGCCGGGATGGGCGGGAACGCCGGGTCCCAGGCCCTGGCGGTGACGGTGCGCCGCTTGGCGCTGCGCGACGATGTGGGCGCCGATCCGGGGGCGGTGGTGAGCAAGGAAGTCCTGGTGGGGCTTGTGAACGGGGCCGTGCTGGGAGGCATCGTGGCCGGGGCGAGCCTGCTCGTGCCGGGCGGAGATCCGCGCCTCGGGCTGGTCGTGCTGATCTCGATGTGGGGCACGATGCTGATGGCGGGGTTCGGAGGGGCGTTCATCCCCATGTTGCTGCACCGCCTGGGATTCGACCCGGCGGTCGCGTCCTCGGTCTTCCTGCACACCGCGACCGATTTCCTGGGCTTCCTGCTCCTGCTGGGCCTCGCCACCGTCCTCCTGATGTAGCCGAAATTGGACGTTCCGCACGGGATCCCGATCGACGGACACTCGCTCACGCTGGAGGCGGTGGAGGCGGTGGCGCGCTCGGCCCCCGGCACGCAGCGTCTTTCGCTGGACGCCGCGGCCGCCCGGCGCATGCGGGCCTCCCGCGCCACGATCGAGCGGCTGATCGGGTCGGGCGAGCCGGTCTACGGCATGACCACCGGGTTCGGGCGGCTGGCCGAGGTCGTCATTGCGCCCGAGGACCGCAGGGCGCTGCAGCACAATCTCATCCGCAGCCACGCCTCCGGCGTCGGCGAACCCCTGCCCCGCGAATGCGTGCGGGCGATCATGCTGCTGCGCGCAAACGCCCTGGCCCGGGGACATTCGGGATGCCGCCCGCGGCTCGTAGAGCGGCTGCTGGACATGCTCGACCGCGGGATCCACCCCGTCATCCCCGAATTCGGCTCGGTGGGTGCGAGCGGTGATCTCGCGCCCCTGGCGCACGTGGCCCTGAGCCTTCTGGGCGAGGGGATGGGCGAGATGGGCGGCGAGCAGCGCTCGATGGAAGACGTCCTGGCCGAATCGGGGCTCGCGCCGATCGGGCTGGGACCCAAGGAGGGCCTCGCGCTCATCAACGGCACCCAGGCGACCACCGCGCTGGGGGTTCTGGCGCTGCTGGCCGCGGAGCGGGCGCTGGACACCGCCGAGGCGAGCGGCGCGATGTCGACGGAAGCCCTCCTGGGGACCCCCGAGGCGTTCCGGCCGGAGATCCAGGCCGCGCGGCCCCACCCCGGGCAGGCGGCGTCGGCTGCCCGCCTGCGCGCCCTCATCGCGGGATCCGAGATTCGCGAGTCGCACCGCCTCGGCGACCCGCGGGTGCAGGATGCGTACTCGCTTCGCTGCATCCCGCAGGTGCACGGGGCCGCTCGCTCCGCGCTCGGCTACGCGCGGCGCATCCTCGAGGTGGAGGTGAACAGCGCGACCGACAATCCCCTGGTGTTCCCGGAAGCGGCAGGGGGCGCCGGCGAGTCCCGCGAGGTCCTCTCCGGAGGCAACTTCCACGCCCAGATCGTGGCGCAGGCGCTCGACCTTCTCGCGATCGCGGTGGTGGACGTGGCGTCCATGTGCGAGCGCCGCATCGAGCGGCTCGTCAACCCGGACCTGTCGCTCGGGCTGCCCGCCTTTCTCGCCCGGCGCCCGGGGCTCGAGAGCGGCCTGATGGTCGCGCAGGTGGTGGTCGCCGACCTGCTGTCGGAGATGCGCGTTCTGGCCCACCCGGCCAGCGTCGACTCGGTGCCGACCAGCGCCGGCCAGGAAGACCACGTCGCCATGGGGCTCGCGGCTGCGCGCAAGGCGGGGCGGGCCGTGTCCTGTCTGGAGCACATCCTGGCCGCCGAACTCATGTGCGCGGCGCAGGGCATCGACTACCGCCGTCCGCTGCGTTCCAGCGACGCGGTCGAGGAGATTCACGCGCTCGTTCGTACCCGGGTTGCGACGCTTTCCGGCGACCGGTCGCTGACCGCGGACCTGGAGGCGCTCGCCGATCTGGTGGCTTCGGGCGCCATCGCCGACATCACCCGCAGCGCCGGGGGAGGCTCATGACCCGCACGCCACGGACCCGCACCGTGCGGGCTCCCAGGGGAGAGCGCATTTCGTGCCGCGGCTGGACCCAGGAGGCCGCCCTGCGCATGCTCATGAACAACCTCGACCCCGAGGTTGCCGAAGCGCCCGACGCCCTGGTGGTGTACGGCGGCACCGGAAGGGCGGCGCGCTCCTGGGACGCCTTCGACGCCATCGTGCGCACGCTGCGCGGCCTCGCCGACGACGAGACGCTGCTCGTTCAGTCCGGAAAGCCGGTGGGGGTGTTCCGCACCCATCCGGAGGCGCCGCGGGTGCTCATCGCGAACGCCAACCTGGTCGGCAAATGGGCGACCTGGGAGCACTTCCGGGAGCTGGAGAGGCGCGGCCTCATCATGTTCGGGCAAATGACGGCGGGGTCGTGGATCTACATCGGCACCCAGGGCATCCTCCAGGGCACCTACGAGACCTTCGGCGCACTCGCCCGCAAGCACTTCGGGGCATCTCTGCGCGGACACTGGGTGCTGACCGGCGGGATGGGGGGCATGGGTGGAGCCCAGCCGCTCGCCGCCACCATGAACGAGGGCGCCATCCTGTGCGTGGAGGTCGACGCCGAGCGCATCGAGCGGCGCATCGCGACCCGCTACTGCGACCGCATGACCCACGACCTCGACGAAGCCCTGGCGTGGGTGCGGGGCGCGGCGCGGTCGGGCGAGGCGGTCTCGGTCGGGCTGGTGGGCAACTGCGCCGAGGTGCTTCCGGAGCTGGTGGCGCGCGGCGTGACCCCGGATGTGGTCACCGACCAGACATCGGCGCACGACCCCCTGGGCGGGTACGTCCCGGCCGGCCTCTCCCTCGAAGAAGCCGCGCGCCTGCGCAAAGCCGACCCGAAGGAGTACCAGCGGCGGTCGCTTTCCTCCATGCGCGCCCACTGCGCGGCCATCGTGGCGATGCAGGAAGCCGGCGCGGTGGCGTTCGACTACGGCAACAACCTGCGCGGCATTGCCCTGGAGGCGGGCCTGGACAACGCCTTCGCCTATCCGGGCTTCGTGCCCGCCTACATCCGCGACCTGTTCTGCGAGGGCAGGGGCCCCTTCCGCTGGGCCGCGCTCTCGGGAGATCCCGCCGACATTCACCGTATCGACGACCTGGTGCTGGAGATGTTCCCCCGCGACGAGCACCTGTGCCGCTGGATCCGGCTGGCCCGCGACCGGGTCGCGTTTCAAGGCCTCCCCGCGCGCATCTGCTGGCTGGGGCAGGGAGAGCGGGCGCGCTTCGGGTGCGCCATCAACGACCTGGTGGCAAGCGGGGAGGTGAGCGCGCCGGTAGTCATCGGCCGCGACCACCTTGACACCGGGAGCGTCGCTTCCCCCAACCGCGAAACCGAGGCCATGCGCGACGGCAGCGACGCCATCGCGGACTGGCCGATCCTGAATGCGCTGCTCAACACCGCGTCGGGGGCCAGCTGGGTGTCCTTCCACCACGGCGGCGGCGTCGGAATCGGCTACTCGCTTCACGCCGGCCAGGTCGTGGTCGCCGACGGCACCCCCGGGATGCGGGCGCGCATCGAGCGGGTGCTCACCAACGACCCCGGCATCGGGGTCGCGCGCCACGCCGACGCCGGCTACCCCATCGCCCTCCGGACCGCTCGGCGCGAGGGAATCCGCATCCCGATGCTGGAGTAGCCGCGGTCCCACGAAGCCATTCCAGCGCCCGCGCTTCGCCCGCACATTCATTCATGACCGCAAGCGGGCAGTTGGGGCGCGAGGGCGAAGCGATCGCCGCGCGCCATCTCGAGGACGCGGGCTGGACCGTGCTGGAGCGCAACTACCGCGCGGGCCGCAACGAGGTGGATCTGATCGTGCGCCGCGGGCGCACGGTGGCCTTCGTGGAGGTCAAGGCGCGACGGGGAACGGGCTTCGGCCATCCACTCGAGGCCATCACGGAACGCAAGAAGGGCGAGATCGCCAAGGTCGCCCGCGCCTGGATGCATGCGCGTGGCGGCCTCAGGGGACTGTCGCTGCGCTTCGACGCGGTGGCGGTCCAGTTCGGGAGCACACGCGACGCGTCGCGTGTTCCGCACGTCGACCATGTCGCCGATGCGTGGCGCCTCTGACCCGGTTCGCGCACCCATCCGCCCCGCTGGCCGGCGTCGAGCGGGGCCGGGCTGGCGGCCCCCGCTTCCGCTTGACGCGCGATACCCCCGAATCCAGATTGCTGCGTGCCCCAGGTCCGCAGAGCGAAGACCCACCGAACCCCGTCAGGGCCGTGCAGGCAGCAGCGGTACGTGCGGCGATCGCGGCTGCGGTTCACCTGGGGCATGTTCCTTTCTCCCGCAGCCGAATCCGCGTGTCCCATACCGCGCTAGCCCGCAAGTACCGTCCCCGGCGCTTCGCCGAGGTTGCGACCCAGGAACACGTTTCCGAGACGCTGCGGCGGGCGGTGAGCGCAGACCGCACCGGTCACGCCTACCTCTTCTGCGGTCCGCGGGGCGTCGGCAAGACCACACTGGCGCGCGTCCTGGCCATGGCGCTCAACTGCCCTGCGCGAACAGGCGAGGGCGAACCCTGCGGCACATGCGAGAGCTGCTCGCTCATCTGGAGCGGCCGCACATCGCTGGACGTCGTGGAGATCGACGCGGCCTCCAACCGGGGCGTCGACGACGCCCGCAGCCTGCGCGAGCGGGCGATGTACGCGCCCTCCGACGAGTATCGCTTCAAGGTCTACATCGTAGACGAAGCGCACATGCTCACGCGGGAGGCGTGGAATGCTCTGCTCAAGATTCTGGAGGAGCCGCCTCCCCGGGTGATGTTCATCTTCGCCACCACCGAGCCCCAGCGCATCCAGCAGTCCGCATCGCCCATCCTCTCCCGCTGCCAGAGGTTCGACTTCCGGCGGCTCGGGGTGGCCGACATCGTGGCCAGACTGGAGCAGGTGATCGGAAGCGAAGGCGCACGGGCCTCCGCCGAAGCACTGCGCATCATCGCGCGCAAGGCCGATGGGGGGATGCGCGACGCTCTCTCGCTTCTCGACCAGGTTCTGGCGCTCACCGGGGGCGAGGTCGCCCCCGGAGCGGTGCGGGAGGTGCTCGGCCTGGTCGAGGAGGAACGCTTCCTCGAACTCTTCGACATCATCCACGGGCACCGTCACCGGGATGTTTTTTCCTTCGTCGAGGCGCTCGTGGACGAGGGTTACGACCTGGTGGAGTTCTACCACGGTCTGGTGGAGAGTCTGCGCCTGCTCCTGCGCGTCCGTCTGGACGGCGAGGAATCCGTCGATGCGGGCGGCGAGTACCGCGCCGCCCTCGAAGCGCGCGCACGGCACTTCGAAGCCGCCGATCTGGTGCGCATGCTGGCGATGGCGGCCGATCTCGAGTCACAGGGCAGCCTGAAGCGGGTGAGCCAGCCGCGTGTCCTGATCGAGCTCCTGCTGCTGCGCCTGAGCCACCTGGAGCACACCGTCCTGATCGAGGATCTGATCGAGGGCCTCGGCGGCGCGCCGGCGCGCCCGGCGGCGGATCCGAAGCCGACCCCTTCCCGGCCGTCACCCCCTTCCCGTCCGTCGCCCGCGTCCCGTCCGCCCGCGGCGCCGCCGCCCGCGTCCCGTCCGTCCGCAGTGCCGTCGCCCGCTCCGGAGCCCGTTTCGTCCTCCGCCACCACCGGTCCGGATCTCGTCACGGCCTTCGAGACCGTACTCCGTCAGGGACGGGGAACCCTGCCCGGCGGCCTGCTGACCATCCTCAAGGGTGCATCCGTCGAGAAGGCTGGAGAGAGTGGGTTGAGGATCGGACTTCCCGACGGCATGGGACTCGATGATCTTCCCCGCAACTCGGTCGCATCGCTCAGGCAGGCGCTCGCCCGTCACCTTGACTACACCCCCGAAATCGACATCGTCGAGGGTGGCCGGGCGGCGCCCCGCGCACCCCGCGCGGTGTCTCCGGAACAGGTGCGGCAGGAGCGTCTGGAGGAGCTCGTGGAGCGGGAACCACTCCTGGCACGCGCGGTAGAAGAACTCGATCTCGAATTGGTGGATTAGCAGCCCGTTGGACCAACTTCCCCCGGCATTCGAGCGGCGATGCATTCACGCCCGCTCCTCACACACCCTCGCCCC
>JAPPJO010000172.1 GCA_028820325.1 Gammaproteobacteria bacterium
GACCGTCCGCACGAAGGCGGCGGAGAGCGTCCTCGGTCGCTTCATGGTGGGTTTCCTTCCTTGTGATGTATCACTCATTGCATCACTATATCAGGAAGAATACACCAGATGGCGATGGACCGCAAGGGACGGTGGACCGCCGTGGATACCACAGAACACGTTGTCCAATAACGTGTTATGGCCTACTCAGTAGACCTTGGTGGATTACACTGGAACATGTGTGCCGAGTTCGGCAGGGATCGGGCCGGTCAGCCGGTTGTCGAACAGGGCCATCCGTTTCATGGCCGGGAAGTCGCCGAATTCTGCCGGAACTCGCCACACATCTTCCCGAGTAGTCCACTAGGGTCTACCTAACAGGGCATAACACGTTACTGGACAACGTGTTCAGTAGGTTACGCAGCGCCCGTTCGTCCCTTGCCGTCCATCACGATCCCGTGTATTCTTCCCGGTGTAGTGCTGCAATGAGTGATACACCACAAGGAAGGAAGCACCATGACGAAGCGACCGAGAACGCTGAGCGCCGCGTTCGTGCGGACGGTCAACCGGCCCGGAGTCTACGGCGACGGACGCGGCGGACGCGGGCTGAGCCTTCGCGTACACCGGACACTGGATGGCCGGATCACCAAGACGTGGCGGCAGCGCGTCAGGATCGAGGGGCGGCTCACCTCGATCGGACTCGGGCCGTATCCCGAGGTGACGCTCGCCGAGGCCCGCCAGAAGGCATTGGACAACAGCCGGGGCGTCCTCTTGGGCCAGGACCCGCGCGGGCGCGGCGTCCCGACGTTCGCCGAGGCCGCCGAGCGAACCATCGAGCTTCACCGCGAGGCGTGGAAGGATGGGAGCCCGCTTCCCGAGCAGTGGGAGTCCACCTTCCGCCTCCATGCCGCCCCGCTCCTCGACAAGCGGGTGGACCGGATCGAGAGCGCGGACGTGCTGCGCTGCTTGTCGCCGATCTGGAACTCGAAGCCCGCCGCCGCGCGGAAGGCCCGGCACCGGATCGCCGCCGTCTTTCGCTGGTGTATCGGTCGGAACTACCGCCCGGACAACCCGGTGGACCGGGCGGTAGAGGCGCTACCGAAGGTGAACGGGAACACCACAAGCCACCACCGCGCGCTCCCGCACGCCGAGGTCGGGGCAGCGCTTCGTGCGGTTCGCGGGACGACCGACACGCACCCTTCGGCGGTTCCATGCGTCGAGTTGATCGTGCTGGCGGCGGTTCGGCCCGGAGAGGCCCGGGGCGCCCGTTGGGACGAGATCGACATGGACGCGGGCGTATGGACGATCCCCGCTTCTAGGATGAAGGCGGGCCGCGAGTTCGCCGTCCCGCTCAGTACGGGCGCGGTCGACGTGCTCGAACGGGCGCGCAAGCTGTCGGGCAAGTCGTCGCTGGTGTTCCCGTCGCGGACCGGCGGGCCGCTTCCGTCGAAGGCCCCGCTCCGGGTGCTTCGGCGTGCCGGGGTCGATTCGACGCTGCACGGGTTCCGGTCGAGCGCCCGGTCGTGGATGGCGGAGACCGGCGTACCGGCGGAGGTCGCGGAGGCTTGCCTCGCCCATGTTCCGAAAAGCCAAGTCGTTCAGGCCTACCAGCGCTCCGACCTGCTGGCGCGACGCGCCGAAGTCATGCAGGGGTGGAACGACTACATCGGGTAGCGACTCGCCACCCTCGCCACCCGCCGGCACAACCATTCCGCCTCTCCGCAGCGCGGTTCGGCGGGCAACCGCATTGCCGCCACCCACGGCGGCAAACCAGTCGAACCGGGTCTCGCTGGGCCGGATTCCACGCCTCTGGACGATCACCCTTCGGTTCGCCACGGGGGCGTCCCGCCGCGCCGCTGGCGGAGCTCGTCCGGGGCTCTGACACGCTATGACACAACATGATACGTCATAACCACTTAGCTAATTCGCCAGGGGTTGACGTGCTTGCGGACGTTCGTTCAGCGTTCGGGCATGGAGACGCTGGAGGGACAGTTCATTTCGCGCGCCGGCGCGTTTCTCGGGCGCTCGGGCGTGAGCCCGATGGCGTTCGGGAAAATGGCGGTGGGCGACCCGAGCCTGATGCGCCAGATCGACCGTGGCCGCTCGCCGTCGCTGAGGACGGCGGACCGGATTCTCGCGTTCATCGCCGAGCAGGACGGGGCATCGGGCGGCGGACGCGATCCTCCTCGACGCCCGTGACACCCGGAGACCGACGAGAACGCCGAGCAGAACGAGGAGGAGCAGGACGATGGCCGAGAATCCGAGGAACGAGAGAACGAACCCTCCGACACGCTTCCTGCGGCTGCCCGAGGTGATGGCGCGCACGGGCCTGTCGCGGAGCACGA
>JAPPJO010000107.1 GCA_028820325.1 Gammaproteobacteria bacterium
CAAATATAACGCCACGGAAATCGGCTTCTCAGGATGCCCTGTAGTCGCCGAAGTGGCGGCGGGAGACCTTCGGAGGAGGATGGGGGCCGCGAAGGCTGTCAGCGAGTCCGTGAGAGCCCTTGGCGGGCAGGCGAATCTGGAATCTCGGACTCCGCCGAATCGCGCACTCCAAAGTTGTCAATGGCAGATTGGGACGCTCGAATGTGAATTTGGGAAAGCCACGCGCTGATCCTCGGCGTCACGAGCGCCGAACCAGGTCAATGGCGAAACGGGACCCGCGAATGGTGAATTCGGGACCGCCGCGCGCTGATCCCCGGCGTCACGAACTCCGAACCAAAGGTCAATGGCGAGACGAGACTCGCGAATGTGAATTCGGGCCCACCGAGTGCGGGTCCTCCTCCGTCGGGAGCGGCCTGCCAGGTCAATGGAGGAACCGGATTCGCGAATGTGAATCCGGGCCCGGCGAGTGCGGGTCCCCGGCGTCTACCAATCTGCGAGGGAAGGTCCGTCGGGCATCACCCTCCGGCCCGGCACGATCAACGCGGTCGCCAGTACCTGGCGCGCCAGCAGCGCCCGGCCTCGCTAGCCCTGCATCGGCACGCTTTGCGTGCGCACGATCAGCTCGATGTCCCAGATGGCCTCGGCGACCGCCCGGCCGATCAACTCCATCCTGCGCACTTCGTCGATCCGCTGCTGGACGTTCTTCAGCTCGCGCCTGGAAAGCAGGAACTTGAAGATGCCGCAGGCATCCGCGAGCGCGATGATGACGATGTCCCGGGGATCGGGAATCATGTCGCTGAACAGCACCTCCATGATGCGCAGCTTCACCTCGCGCTCCGCCTTGCCGTCCACGACCGGATAGCGCCGCGAGCGGAAGACCCACAGGAAACGCTCGTCCTGGCGCGCCAGGATGCCCTTCGAGACGAGCCGATCGAGCGCCGTCTCGCGAATCTCCGCGGCCCGGCCCGCGGCATGCTCCACCCAGTAGCGCGCGTCGTGGGTTTCCGTGGCCCCGGCGATCTCCTCGAGCATCGGATCGAGAAGGCTGTTCCCGACCGGCGTCGCGTCGACCAGGTAAAGCTTCTCCAGATCGGTGTCGATCCGGTTCTCGAGCGCCAGGTCCATCAGCACGCCGCCGCCGAGGGCGTAGTTGAGCGACCAACTGGGGACGTGCGCAAAGGTGCCGTTCTCGTCATCGAGCAACAGCAGCAGGATCTCTTCCGGGAATCTCAGCACGGCGGCTTCTCCGCTGGGGTCCGTGACGCCGACAAGGCGACTGCCGTCATTATGTCCTGTTTGTCGATGAACGGGAACCCATCGACGGCAATGCGGGCGAACCCCGCTCCAGGGCCGCCGTTCGCAGCGCGTCCAGGAATCCATCCGACAGCCGGCCGCTCGCCACCTCCTGCACCGGCCCCCGCAGGACAACCTCCAGCTCCGGGGACACGTACACCTGCAGCGTGCCGCCCTCCATGCGCACTTCGACATCGCCGTAGTCCACGACTCCGCGCCTCGCGGCCGCAACCGCCGCCGCGCAGGAGCTGGTTCCCGAGGCCCGGGTGCGCCCCACGCCCCGTTCCCAGATCGCGATTTCGATGGAGCCGCGCGAGACCGCCCGGGCCAGCTGCACGTTCACGCCCGCACGGAATGCATCGTGGGCCGTCAGGAAGGGACCAAGGCGCGAGAGGGCTGCTTCCGACAGGTCGTCGGTGAACACCACGCAGTGCGGGTTGCCGACGCTCACCAGCGTACAGTCGAGCGTTCCCTCGGCCGGGTGCGCCAGCGGCCGCCCCTCCCGTCCGGGAGCGAGCCCGGCATCGGCCGGGTCGAGCGATGCGCGGCCCATCTCGACGGAGACGTCGTAGAGCCCGGCGCCCAGGTGTTCTTCCACGCGCATGCGGATGCGGTCTCCTCCTGCCTCCACCGCGAACCCCTCGTGGCCGATCCAGCCCCGCGACGCCGCGCACGCCGCGAAGACGCGCAGGCCGTTGCCGCTCCGCTCGAACTCGGAGCCGTCCGGGTTGAACATGCGCAGGCGCCACGGGCGCTCGTCCGGCGACGAGTGCAGGACGATGCCGTCCGCGCCCACGCCCCGCCATCGGTCGCAGACCGCGCGTACCGCCTCGCGCGACGCGGCCCATCCATCCCCGAACGGGAAGACGAGATAGTCGTTGCCCAGGCCGTGGCCCTTGAAGAACCGCGCTCCGGCGCGTGGACGGTCGGCGGTCACTAGGGATGAAGCCGCCGGCTGCTCCACCCATCCCCCTCACGCTGGAAGAGAAGACGATCGTGCAGCCGGTCCGTGCGCCCCTGCCAGAATTCGATGCGCTGGGGATGCAGGCGGAAGCCGCCCCAGAAATCGGGCAGAGGCACTTCCCCGCCCTCGAACCTCTTCTCGATCTCGCGCACCCGGCGCGCCAGCATCCCACGGTCCCCCAGCGGCTCGCTCTGCCGCGACGCCCACGCGCCGACCTGGCTCCCGCGGGGGCGAGTGCGGAAGTAGGCGGCCGAGGTCTCCCGGCTCAGTTGGGTGACGTCGCCCTCGACGCGCACCTGGCGCTGGAGCACACCCCAGTGAAAACAGAGGGCGGCCCGGGGATTGGCGGTCAGCTCATCCGCCTTGCGGCTGCCCAGGTTGGTGTAGAACTCGAACCCGTCCTCGCCGAAACCCTTGAGCAGCACCATGCGCGCGCTGGGCGCACCATCGGCGGACGCGGTCGCAAGGGTCATCGCCTCGGGCAGAAGCATGCCGGCCTTGCGCGCGGCTTCGAACCACTGCCCGAAGAGCTGAATTGGGTCGAGGCCGGGATCCGCATCCGGGAGCCCGCGGGTCAGGCCGCGTCCGAGCGAGAAGACGAGGCGAAGATTGGATCTGAGCGACATGCGAACATGCTACCGCCCGAAGCGGGCGGGGGAAAAGGGTGCCAGGCGCGGGTCAGCGGTGCCCGTAACGTGATTGGCGACCATTTCGCCCGTCACCGCCGACAGCGTGAGCCCCAGGTTGCCGTGACCCACCGCCACCGACAGGCCGGCGACATCGCCGACAGGGCCGATGAAGGGCAGCCCGTCCGGGGACATCGGCCGGAGACCGCACCACTGCGACACCGGTGGCGCGTCCCCCAGGCCGGGCAGCCAGGCACGGGGCTTCAGCGTGAGCTGTTCGAGCCGGACAGGGTTGAGCTCCAGGTCGTAGCCGGCGAATTCCATCGTCCCCACGAAACGCACCCGCCCTTCCAGCGGCGTGCAGATGATGCCCGTCTCGCGATTGGTGCAGGCGACGCGCATGGCGGGCGCCCCGCCCGGTCCCACGGCCACCTCGCGGTGGTATCCCTTTCCGGGCTGAATGGGGAGGCGGCTGCCGGCCTGTTCCGCCAGCGCCGGACTGAACGGACCGGTGGCCAGTACGACCGCGTCGGCGTCGACCCGCCCGCCATCGGCGGTCTCCACGCCCCGCACCGTCCCACCTGCGACCATGAGGCGTCGCACCGCCACCCCCTCGCGGATCGAGACGCCTCTCCGGCGCGCGGCCTCCGCCAGACCGAGGAGGAAGAGATACGGGTCCAGAATGCGGGTTTCGGGAAACAGGACTCCGCCCGCCACCCGGGGATCGAGCGCCGGCTCAAGCTCGCGAGCCTGGCCGCCGTCCACGACTTCGGGGTGGTAACCGCGCCCGCGCATCAGCGCCGCATCGGCCCGTGCCTTCGCCATGGCCTTCCCGCCGACGCAGACCTCCAGGTAGTTCCCGCTCCGGTAGTCGCAGGCGATCCCCTCCTCGTCCACCATGGCATCGAAGCAGTCGAGCGTATCCAGCCCCAGCGGAGCCAGCGTCTCCAGACAGCGCCTCTCGTGCCGGCGGGTACAGTGCCGGGCGAACTCGGCCAGCCAGCGCCAGACGCCCGGGTCTCGGCGCGACCGCACGTACAGGGGACTCCGCTCGTCGAAGAGGCGCGGCAGCGACTGGCGGACCTTGCCCGGCCGGTTCAGCGGAGGATGCCCGGCAGCCACGATACCGGCGTTGCCGCGCGAGGCGCCCGCGCCCAGCCCGGCGCGCTCGAGCACGACGACGTCCACTCCACGCCGCGCCAGTTGCCACGCCGAGCAGAGACCGACGAGGCCTCCGCCCACGACGACGACGCGAAAAGTGGACATGGCGGCTCCCGGAGGCTGTGGTCACGGCGGTTGGTCAGCCCGCCCTACCTTGAGCCCCGCCAGGCTGTTCCCTCCCCCGCGCGGCGGAGCGGCACGGCCCTTCGCTCGCGTCGCCGATCTGCACTCCGTGGTCGGGCGCGCGTGTGGCGGAAGAAGGGCTTGACGCGGTATATAGTACGCTCTGGGTGCCAATTCACCTGAACACGGCTGCAGGCGATGAAACTCTGCTTACTACCCGCGTTGGCGAGCGAACGCGACACGAGCTCGAGGCATACCGTCCCCACACCTCGATGGTTCGGTTCCGGTGCGAAATGGGCGGCCCTTCTGCTCGCAGCCTGCAGCCCATCCGCAGCCTCCACACCTGACGGGCAGACGCCCGGCCCGGGACCCGGCCCCGTAGCGGGAGGCCCGGAGCAGGTCGCGCACCAGGTGGTGACGGTGGTCGACGACCTGAGCAACCCGTGGGCGGTGGCCTGGCTCCCCGACGGGGACATGCTGGTGACCGAGCGGCCGGGCCGGCTGCGCATCGTGCGCGACGGCACGCTGCTGCGCGACCCCGTCGAGGGCGTGCCGGCAGTGCGCGCGCGCGGCCAGGGCGGCCTCCTGGACGTGGCGCCGCACCCGGACTTCGCCGGCAATCGCCTGCTCTACCTGAGCTTTGCGGCCCAGCATGACGACGGCGGTTCGAGCACCATGGTCGTCCGGGGCCGCTTCGAGAACGACGCGCTCACCGGGGTCGAGGAGGTCTGGGTCGCCCAGTCCCGGGGCCGTGACCACTTCGGTTCGCGCATCGCCTTCGACGCCGACAACTACCTCTACATCACCGCGGGCGACCGTCAGGTGTCTCCCCGGGGCGGGCTCTCCGAGCTGTCGGCCCATCCCGCGCAGGACCTCTCCACCCACCACGGCGTGGTCGTCCGCCTGCACGACGACGGCCGCATCCCGGCCGACAACCCGTTCGTCGGACAGGAGGGAGTGCTCCAGGACATCTACAGCTACGGTCACCGCAACGCCCAGGGCATGGCCTTTCACCCCGAAACCGGGGACCTGTGGCTGAACGAGCACGGGCCGCAGGGGGGCGACGAAGTCAACCTGATCCTTCCGGGCCGCAACTACGGCTGGCCGGTGGTCGGATACGGGGTCAACTACGGGAGCGGGTCGAGGATCCACGTGGGCAGCCACCGGGACGGAATGGAGCCGCCCGCGCACTACTGGGTGCCCTCCATCGCCACCTCGGGGCTGATGATCTACACCGGCGACCGCTTCCCGCAGTGGCGCGGCTCCATGTTCGTGGGCGGGCTGGCCGGCCAGCAGTTGGCGCGGCTGACCCTCGACGGGCAAACCGTCACCGGCGAGGAGACGCTGGTCCGCCGCCAGGGCCGCATCCGCGACGTGCGCCAGGGCCCGGACGGGCTCATCTACCTGGTGTTCGACCGGCCCGGCATGGTCGCCCGCCTGGAGCCGGGCAGCTAGCCCGGCCCGCCCGGCGACCGTTCATGGCGGAACACGACAAGCAGACCAGCCCGCGGGGACGCGCCATCGGGTTCTGGCTCGGGGCGGGCTGCTTCCTGCTGCTGCTGGCCTTTCCGATCGATCCCGCCAACCTGCCGGCAAGCCGCCTCGCCGCCGTCGCGAGCCTGATGGCGATCTGGTGGGTGAGCAACGCGCTCCCGCTCTTCGCGACCGCCATTCTTCCGCTGGTGCTCTTTCCGCTCTTCGGCATCATGTCCGGGAACGACGTGGCCCCGGTCTACTTCAACAGCACGATCGTCCTCTTCCTGGGAGGGTTCATGATCGCGCTGACCATGGAGCGGTGGAATCTCCACAAGCGCATTGCCCTCGGCATCATCCACGCCGTGGGAGGCGGGCCGGCGCGCATCATCCTGGGCTTCATGGTGGCAGCCGCCTTTCTCTCCATGTGGATCTCCAACACCGCCACCGCGGTGATGATGGTGCCGATCGGGCTCGCGATGGTGCTTCAGGTCGAAGAGACCGCCGGCACGACGCACTCGCGCACGTTCACCATCGCCCTCATGCTGGGCATCGCCTACGGCTGTTCGATGGGCGGGCTGACGACGCTGGTCGGAACACCTCCCAACCTGTCCTTCCAGCGCATCTTCCAGATCATCTTCCCCGAAGCGCCTCCCATCGATTTCGGCACCTGGATCGTGATGGGTCTTCCGATCGGTGTCACGATGATCGGGGTGGCCTGGCTGCTGCTCACCCAGGTCCTCTACCGTCCATCGCCGGAAGTCCGGATCGAGAGGGATGTCCTCGAGCGCGAACGCGCCGGCCTGGGCCCGATCTCCTTCGAGGAGCGCTCCGTGGCGATCGTCTTCGCCATGACCGCCCTGCTGTGGGTCTTCAGACGGGATCTGGAGCTCGGTTTCGCGACCGTCCCCGGATGGTCGAACCTGCTTCCCTACGCCGGCATGATCGACGACGGCACCGTTGCCATCGCCATGGCCTCGGTGCTCTTCTTCATCCCGACCCGAAACAGGGCGCCGCGCACTGTGGGCGTCGGGGCCGGGCGCGCGATCCCGAAGTGGCTGGGGGCGCTTGGCTGGGCCGTCCGTTTCGGCACCGCGAACCGCGTGATGGGCGCGGAGGTGATTCCTCGCCTGCCCTGGAACATCGTGCTGCTCTTCGGAGGCGGATTCGCCCTGGCGGCCGGCTTCCAGGGGACGGGGCTCGCGAACATCATCGGCAATCAGTTCCAGGGCCTCGGCGGGCTGCCGGACTTCGCCGTCATCCTCCTGGTGTGCCTCACGCTGACCTTCCTTACCGAGCTGACCAGCAACCTGGCCACCACGGAGATGATCCTCCCGATTCTCGCCTCCGTCGCGGTGCTGACCGGAATGAACCCGCTCATGCTGATGGTTCCCGCGACGCTGTCGGCGTCGTGCGCCTTCATGATGCCGGTCGCGACACCCCCCAACGCCATCGTCTTCGGCAGCGACCGCATCTCGGTGGGGGAGATGGCGCGCGCGGGCATCGTCCTGAACCTGATCGGGGCGCTGGTGATCGCCACGGTGGTGCTGACGCTGGGAGAGACCGTCTTCGGCATCGAATCAGGCGTGATGCCGGACTGGGCGACGGAGGCTGCCGCCGGGGAGGTCGGCGGCTGACCCGCGACCCGGCGTTCGCCGTTCGACCAGACCCGGCGGCAAGACAGGCAGTCCAGGAGGCGACCTCATGGCGGACCATCGACCACCGACCAGCCGGCGGACGCAGGCGATCGGCTTCTGGCTCGGCCTGGGCTGCTTCCTCCTGCTGCTGGCCTTTCCGGTGGATCCGGACAACGGACCCGCAAGCGGCCTCGCCGCGGTTGTGAGCCTGATGGCGATCTGGTGGGTGAGCAACGCGCTGCCGCTCTTCGCGACCGCTATTCTGCCGCTGGTGCTCTTCCCCCTGCTCGGCATCATGTCCGGGAACGACGTCGCGCCGGTCTATTTCAACGGCACGATCGTCCTCTTCCTGGGAGGCTTCATGATCGCGCTCTCCATGCAGAGGTGGAACCTGCACAAGCGCATAGCCCTGGGCATCATCCACGCGGTGGGCGGCGGACCCTCGCGCATCATCCTGGGCTACATGGTCGCGGCCGCGTTCCTCTCCATGTGGATCGCCAACACCGCCACCGCCGTGATGATGGTGCCCATCGGGCTCGCGATGGTGCTCCAGGTCGAGGAAACCGCCGGCGTCAAACACTCCCGCACGTTCACCGTCGCCCTCATGCTCGGCATCGCCTACGCCTGTTCGATGGGCGGCGTGACGACGCTGGTCGGAACCACTCCCAACCTGTCCTTCCAGCGCATCTTCCAGATCATCTTCCCCGAAGCACCCCCGATCGAGTTCGGCACCTGGATGGTGCTGGCCACGCCGGTCGGGATCACGATGGTCGCGGTGTGCTGGTTCATCCTTACCCAGGTCCTCTATCGCCCGTCGCCGGAAGTTCAGATCGACCGGGATGTCCTCGAGCGCGAGCGCGCCGGGCTCGGTCCGATCTCTTTCGAGGAGCGTTCCGTGCTGGTCGTCTTCACGATCACCGCAGTGCTGTGGATCTTCCGGCGGGACCTGGAGCTTGGTTTTGGAACCATCCCGGGCTGGTCCAACCTCCTGCCCTTCCCGGAGATGATCGACGACGGCACCGTGGCCATCACCATGGCGGCGGTCCTCTTCTTCATCCCGAGCCGGAACCAGCCCCCGCGCGCGGCGAGCGAGGCGGTCGCCGGCCCCACCCGCAGGTGGCCGCGGCCGCTTCGCCGGGCAGCCCGCTTCGCAACCGCGAACCGGGTCATGGGCGCGGAGGTGATCCCGCGTCTGCCGTGGAACATCGTGCTCCTCTTCGGAGGAGGTTTCGCGCTTGCGGCCGGCTTCACCGACACCGGGCTGGCGAACATCATCGGGAATCAGTTCCAGGGACTCGGCGGGCTGCCGCCCATCGTCGTCATCCTGTTGGTTTGCCTCACGCTCACCTTTCTCACCGAACTGACCAGCAACCTGGCCACCACAGAGATGATTCTCCCGATCCTGGCCTCGGTGGCGGTGGTGACGGAGATGAATCCGCTCACGCTGATGCTCCCCGCGACACTCTCCGCGTCGTGCGCCTTCATGATGCCGGTCGCGACGCCGGCCAACGCCATCGTCTTCGGCAGCGACCGCATCTCGGTCGGGCAGATGGCGCGCGCGGGCATCATGCTGAACCTGATCGGGGTGATCGTGGTCACCACCGTGGTGATGCTGCTGGGAGAGGCGGTCTTCGATTTCGACCGCGGGGTGATGCCCGATTGGGCGACGGACGCGGCTGCCGCGGAGGTCGGCGGTTAGCGTGAGGTTCTACCGCCCCAGACCCTCCGCACAGTGTTGCATTCCCGGGTTGGCAACGTCCTGTTGCATTGTCCGTTTGGCAACATATTGTTGCATCTGCGGATTTGCAACACCCTGCAGAGGGGCCGGTAGCCCCTAGTCGTCCCTCTTGCGGCGTCCCGCGACGGCGCTCCGGATGGCCGCCTCGAGGCGTTGGGGGTGGTCGCTCCCCACGTAGAGCTTCCGGTCCTCGTCGAGCTCGACCACGACTGCGCGATCGCCGCGGGCGGTCCAGGCCTTCTTCTTGCCCGCGCCGCGCACTCCCCAGCCGCCGAACTCGAGCAGCGGCCGGTAGCGCACGCTCTCCAGCGAGACGATGCTGTCCAGCGGCACCGTCTTGCGCACGAGCCGCACCGTGCCCAGGTGCATAACGATGCGGCTCTCCTGCACCAGCACCGTCAGCCCCCCCAGCACCATGCGCAGACCCCATCCCCCGGCGAGCATGGCCGCGCCCGCGGCCAGCCGGAAGAGCATGCCGCCGCCCGAGGTGACGAACACGGAATACGCGCCCGACACGATGGCCGCGCCATAGATGAGGTCCACCCAGAACGCCCAGGGCGTGCGCTCGCGGTAACGGGTCTGTTCTTCCGTCTTCACTTTGCGCTCCGGTCCGGATGCGGTGAGGAGAACGCTCCTTCGGCAGTCATTCTACCACCCCCTGGTCGTTGTCGCCCGCCACCGGCGGAAGCTCTGCCAGCCGACTCCGCAGGAAGCGCTGCAGGATTCGGTATGTGAGTCCCCATACCGGATGGCCCTCGACGCGGTAGCAGGGGAATTCCCGCTTCCCCGCAGGCGTCTCCACCGCAACCGCGGAGCGCGCCCCGGGAGCGCTGAGGTCGGCGACGGGCACCCAGTATACTGCGGCGATCTCGGCGCTCGCCACGCGCGCGTCGGCGTCGCGCGACAGGCGAAAGACGAAAGGGGCGATCACCAGCCGGGGAATCGCCCGCGATGTCGGCTTCAGGTCGGGAAGCCGGCCCAGGAGCGTGCCCGAGCGATCCAGATCGATCCCGACCTCCTCCCGCGTCTCCCGCACCGCGGTTTCGCGCAGATCGATGTCCTCGGGATCCCGGCGCCCCCCGGGGAGCGCCATCTGCCCCGACCAGGGATCGCGCGGCGAATGCGCCCGGCGCACGAGCAGGAAGGACGGCTCCGGATCGCGGCGCACCACGAGCGCGACCGCCGCCTGCCGGGCGGGATCGTCCCCGGCCACCATCCCGCCGCTAGCTCACCACCCTCCTTCGCGCCCTCGGCCCGTCCTTCTGCAGGAGGTACGGGACCCCCTTGGTGATCCAGTCCGGAGCCGGATCGCCCTTCAGGTAGTGCCCGAACCACTCCAGGATGCGGTTCTGGTAGTCCAGCTGGTTGGGTTCCTCGGCCAGCCCGTGGTTCTCGCCCTCGTAGACCAGCATCACCATGTGCTTGCCGGCCCGGCGGGCGGCGTTGTAGAACTCGACCCCCTGGTTGAACTCGACCGCGCCGTCCTCCGTCCCGAACATCATCAGAAGCGGCGTGTCCAGGTTCTCGATGTGATGGACCGGAGAGTTGTTGAAGTAGGAGTCCCAGTCCTCCCACCACGGCACCTGCATGCGTCCCTGGCTGATCTCGAAGATGCGCGCGTCGGTGCCCCCGCTGTTCCAGTAGAACGACAGGTACATGCTCATGAGGTTGGTGAGGGGCGCGCCCGCCACCGCGCTCGCGAACAGGTTGTCCTGGGTGACGAAGAAGGTCGTCTGGTAGCCGCCCCAGGAGTGCCCGATCAGCCCGATCCGCTCCGGGTCGATCAGCCCCGTCTCCAGCACGGCCGCCACCGCGGGGCGCAGCGTCTCCACGTTGGACTGTCCCGGCCGGCGGTCGCGGTAGACGACGTCCGGGCGGAAGACGAAGTACCCCTCGTGGGTCCAGATCTGCTGGTTGTAGTAGCGGGTCGGATCCGGCACCTGGTACTGGTGCAGTCCCTGCGACAGCAGCTCGTAGTGATAGACGATCATCGGGTACTGCCGGCCCGGCTCGTAGTCGGCGGGATAAGTCAGCGCTCCCTGCAGGCGCCGTCCCCACTCGTTCTCGTACTCAACGAGCTCGGTGCGTCCCCAGGCATAGTCGTCCTGGAAGGGGTTGGTGCGCGTGACCTGGCTCGCGTCGTCGAGATCCGGCCCGGTCGCAAAGTAGTCCGGTGAATCGTCGAAGCGCTCGCGCCGGAAGACGAAGACGTCGGCGTCCCGGGCCTTTCGCAGGGCGCCGCCGAAGGAGCCGTAGGAGGCGTCGTCCCAGATAAGGGATTCGAGGTCCTGGCCGGGGCGGGCCCGTGAGAATCCCGCCTCCTTGGTCCACTGCCCGTAGGTGGAGTAGTAGATGGGCTCGCCGGGGTCGAAAGCCTCGGCTTCCCGGTCCGGCTGCATGGCGCGGTAGCGCACTTCATCCTCCGCGCCCCGGGTCCGGCGGCGGCCACCCGAGCCGTCCGCCTGCACTTCCCAGACGTCCCAGCGGTCGTTGATCAGCACGGCCTCGTCGTCCTCCGTCCAGCCGGCCAGCCCGAACGCGGGCATCTGCTCCCGGGTGGGGGTCAGGTCCAGGTTGACGAAGGTCCCGCCCAGCCCCCCGGTGATGTTGCGCGTCTCCCCGCCGGAGAGGTCATGGCTCCACCAGTCCTCGCCCTCGAACCACACCACGTAGCGGCCCTCCGGGCTCCCCTGGGCCCCCAGCGTGATCCGCTCCCGGACCAGCGACTCCGCGCCAGAGCCCGTATCCACCGAATACAGGTCGTAGAACTGCTGATTGAACATGGCGTCCACGTCGTAGGGGGTCTCGTCGCGGTTGAGGACGTGGCCACCTCCCTCCAGCAGCGTTGTCTGGTCGGCGCGGTCGCCGCCGAGCATCAGGAAGCGCCCGTCATCCAGGTGCCATGCGGCGATCTGGTTGCGCTGCCGCAATTGGCGCTCGCGCACCCTCTGCTGAGGCACCGGATCGACATCGAGGGTGTGCCAGATCTCGACGCCGGCCCGCTCGTCCTCCTCGTCGTCGCCTGCCTCCCCCTCGTCTCCTTCGCCTTCCGCATCCTCTTCGCCCTCGGGATCGCCCTCCTCTTCATCACCCTCCGCTTCTTCTTCGCGCTCTCCTTCATCCTCCGGCACCGGGATCCGCTCCTGATAACCCAGGAAGAGAACGGATCCGTCCTCGGACCAGGACGGCGAGCGGTGCTCGACCACGCGCTGCCCGGGGAGCAGCGTCGGGGATTCGCGCGGATCGACAACGAGGGCCTCGCCGTCGCCTTCGTCGAGGTTCCGCCATGCCAGCACGACGTGCGCCGTGTCCTCGTGCTCGTCGTCCGTGTAGGTCTTGAGCACGACCAGATCCGCCGCCTCTTCGCGCCAGGAGAGTCGCCGGTACTCGGCCTCGCCCGCGTCCAGCGAGCTGATGCGGCCCGACTCGGGATCGTAGAGGCGGACCCCGTTGCCCACGCGGTCTTCGGCATCCACGGTCATCGCCAGCAGATGTCCCTCGTCCTGCCACGCGAGCGCGCCGACGTTGCCGAAGCTTATCGAGGCCCCCGAAGCCAGACTCCGCACGATGGCGTCCGCTCCCGCGCTCTCCTGCTCCTCGGGCTCGTAGCGCCGCAGCGCGAGATGGCGCCCGTCCCCCGAGAAGGAGAAGGACGAGATGTCCTCGATCGTCTCCTGCTCGCCCGTGCGCAGGTTCAGCAGCCCCATGTCGTTGCGCACCGGCTCGCGACGCTCCTGCAGCGCCTCCCGCTCATCGGGGGAGATGCCGATCGCGTAGGCGAGCCAGGCCCCGTCATCGCTGAACTGCGGGCTCCGGCCGAACGGGACCACCACCACCGAGTCGGAATCGGTGCGGTGGATGCGCAACTCGGCTTCCTCGTTGACCCGGCTGATGCCAACCGCCAGCCAGAGCCCGTCGGGCGAGAGCGTCGCCTGGCCCAGGGTCTCCCACTGGCCGTAGTCGTCGGGGGTGAGCGTGGGCTTCTGTTGCGCGGATGCCTCCGCGGCCCACGCGGCGCCGACGGCCAGGAGAACGAGTAAGTGATTGTGCGGCAGCGATTTCATGCTCTTCCTCCTGCTTGTCCTTCATGATCGCGCAACAAAATACGGTGCGCGCTGGGTTCGATTTCGGTTCCGGGCCGCGAAACGCCGCTATGACACGGCGCCCCCGGAGAGTGCCTTCACCAGCCGGTACAGGAACTCCTGGCCCTCGAAGAAGCTCTCGACGCCGATACGCTCGTCACGGCCGTGGGCTCGCACGTCGTCCATGTCTCCGAAGATGCCGCTCACCCCGTACACCGGGATGCCGGCGTTGCGCAGGTAGAGCGCGTCGGTTGCGCCCGTGGACATGACCGGCAGCACCAGCACGCCCGGCCACATCTCGTTCGTGATGCGCTCGATGGGCCCCAGCACTTCATCGGTGAGGGGGGATGGCGGGCTTGCCGTCGGGGTTCCGCGCGGCTCTACGGTGACGTCGAAGGGGGCGGCAAGTTCCGCCAGGGCGGCGTGCACGTCCGCGGGATCGTGTCCCGGGAAGATGCGGCAGTTGACGTTCGCGCGCGCCAGTTGGGGCAGCGCGTTCTGGGCGTGGCCCCCTTCGAGCAGGGTCGCGACGCAGGTGGTGCGCAGGCGGGAGTTATAGCCGGTCTCGGCCGCCAGCACGCGGGCGGCCTCCGCATCCCCCGGGTTCGCCAGCAGACCGCGCATCGCCTCGCCCATCTCGCCTCCCACCAGATCCGCGGAACGTCCGAAGAACTCCTCGGTGATCTCGTTGAACATGACCGGGAAGTCGTGGTCCTGCACCGCGAGGAGCGCGTTCGAAAGATCGTAGATGGCGTTCTTGCGAACCGGCAGCGACGAGTGCCCGCCCGGGTTGGTGGCGGTGAAGAAGAAGGAGAGATAGAGCTTCTCCGCGGCCTGCACGTTGTTGGAGAGCCGCTGGCCGTTCTGCGACATCCCGCCGCCGCCCTCGTTCAGGGCGTACGCCGCGTCGATCAGCTCGCGATGCTCTTCAAGGAGATACGCGACACCGTTGCGCGGCCCGCCCTCCTCGTCCGCCGTGAGCGCCACGATGATGTCGCGGTCCGGGACGAAACCTTCCTGCTGCATGCGGATCAGGTTGACGGTGTAGATGGCCGCCTCGTCCTTGTCGTCGATGACGCCGCGGCCGTAGAAGTAGCCGTCCCGCTCGATGAAGTCGAAGGGCGGAAGATCGGGGCTCCAGTCCTCGGGGAGGGCTTCGACGACATCGATGTGCGCGAGCAGCAGGATCGGCGCGAGCCCGGCGTCGCGGCCCCTCAGCCGCGCCACCAGGTTGCCCTTGGCGGGCGCGTCGTCGGGGACCAGGACGTGGACATCCTCCTCGGGGAAACCCGCGTCCAGGAGAACCCGCGCCGCCGCCTGCGCGGCAAGGGTGTTGTTGCCGCGCTCGGTGTTGGTGGTGTTGATCTCGACCAGCTCCTCGAGGAGCGACCGGGCCATCTCCATGTACTCGGGCGGCGAGGTGTTCTGGGCTGTGGCCGTGCCCGCAGCGAGAGCCGTCGCGCCGATGGCGGACAACGCCACGGACGCGGCGATGACGAGGGGATTCTTCATGTCGGGAAGACTCCGGTTGTCGGACGTCGGGTGGGTCGGAATACAGGGATCCGGCAGGCCGGGATGCAGGTTCTGGAAGGTGCCCGCGGAGAATGTGTCAGGCAAGCGGAAACGGCGTCCTGGCAGCCTCGATGGGGGCACGCGCGCGGGGTGCTCTGTCGAGACCCGCTCTTGTTGGCCAGTTAAGGCCAGTTTTGGCGAACAAGAGAGGGAGGCGACGAGAGCAACCCTATCCCTCGGGCACCAGTCTGCGGTGCTCGAACCCCGTGCTCGTGTGGGCGACCAGTTCCAGTCGGCCGTCCAGCAGGTCGTGCATGAGGCGAGTGGTGAGCGGCGTCGCGCGCGTCACGTCGGTGACGTCCGGCCCGGCTAGGCGGAGCACCACCACCCCACCCCCCTCCCCGTCGGCCGCGGGGGTCCGCCGCAGGACCACCCCCAGCGCGTCCCCCGGCTCGACCCCCGCGAGCGCGATGCGATACGAGAGCGTGCCGGTCGGCAGATCCAGCAGGAAGGCGCCGTCAACGCCCCCCTGCGGCGGGTCGAGCGCGACCAGCACGGGATCCGGCGGGCGTCCCCGGTCGAGGGGCGGCGTGCGCAGCGGTGCCCGCCGCTTCGGGCTGGCCGCCTCGAGCGCGTAGGCGAAGCCGACCAGGCGGGCGTCGTCGAGCGCGCGGCCGAGCAGCTCGAGGCCCGCCGGCACCTCCACCTCGGTGAACCCGGCCGGCACGGTGAGCGCCGGAAGCCCGGTGTTCGCGCTCAACGAGCAGGTGGAGCCGACCGGGGCCGCCCCGATCAGCGCGGTCTCCTGGCGCATGGTCGGGTAGGCGAGCGCGTCCAGCTCCATCTCGTCCATGAAGCCGACCACCGCCTCCCGCAGGGCCTGCCGGCGGGCCATCACCTCCGCGTACTCGTCCGCGGGCTGCTCAGTGCGGGCGATACGCCGCCGGAAGGTGCCGTCCAGCGCCTCGTGGTGCAGCCCGGCCTCCACGATCTCCTCGAGCGTCGACACCGGGGCGTCCGGGACCCCGGCCAGATAGTCCATCAGGTCGAACTTGAACTCCAGGTCGATCAGGCCGGTGCCCGAGAGGAGGCTGTCCAGGTCGGGGATGGCCACGTCCACCACCTCGGCCCCCAGCGAGTCCATCTCGGCCAGGGCGGCGCGCACGACGTCCGTGATGCGGCCCCCGCCCCCGCCCTCCTCAAGCCAGTCGGCCAGCACGCCGATGCGGGCGCCCTCCAGCGCCGCCGGGTCGAGGGCGGCCTGGAAGTCCGGCACGCCGCGCCCCTCCAGCACGGCGGTGGCCGGGTCGGCCGCGTCCGGTCCGACCGTCGCGTCCAGGGTGATCGCCAGGTCGGTGACGGTGCGCGCGAGCGGGCCGCCGGTGTCCTGCGAGTGCGAGAGCGGCAGGATTCCGTCGATGCTCGACAGCCCCTTGGTCGGCCGCAGCCCGAACAGGTTGTGCACCGCCGCCGGGATGCGGATCGACCCGCAGGTGTCGCTCCCCCACGCCACCGCCGCGAAGCTCGCGGCCACCGCCGCCCCCGTCCCCCCCGAGCTCCCGCCCGGGTTGCGCGCGGGCTCGTAGGCGTTGCGGCTCTGCCCGCCCAGCGAGCTGATGGTGGTGATTCCGGCGGCCAGTTCGTGCAGGTTGGTCTTCCCCACGATGACCGCGCCCGCCTCGCGCAACCGCGCCACCTGGAAGGCGTCGTCGGGCGGCATGAGCCCCGAGAGCGCCAGGCTCGACCCGGTGGTCGGCATCCCGGCCACGTCGTAGTTGTCCTTCATGAGCACCGGGATGCCGTGCAACGGCCCGCGCACCGTTCCCGCCGCCCGCTCCCGGTCGAGCGCGTCGGCCTGCTCGCCCGCTCTCGGGTTCAGCCGCGTGATGGTGTTCAACTCCGGCCCGGCCACGTCGTACACTGCGATGCGGTCGAGGTAGAGATCGACGAGCTGGCGCGAGGTGACCCGGCCCTCCTCCAGGGCCCGCTGCAGGTCGGGAATGGAGGCCTCCGCGACCTCGAAGTCGGAAACTGCGGCCCCGCCGTCACATCCGGCGACGGCAAGCGCGACTACGGCCAGCAGCGTGGCATGGAATCCCTTGCGCATGGAAACTCCTCGGTGTGGGACGCGATCCTTCGGCAGATCGCGCCGGCGATCGGACTACAACCGCGACAGACGCGTCGGCACGTCAGGCGCCGGCCTCCCCTCCCGGCTTCCGCAGCAACGCCCCCTTGCCGCCCACGCGAACGAACGGGAGATCGTGCCGGTCGATGAATTCGCGATAGGCCTGCAGAGCGCCGTCGCACCAGGCAGGCTCGACGCAATCGTCCAGAACGATACCGCCGCCGGGAACGATCCGGGGCCAGAGCGCCTCCAGCGTCACCGCCGTGGGCAGATAGAGGTCGACATCCAGAAACACCGCACCGATGGGGCCGATCTCGTCCCAGTTCACCTTCGAGCAATCGCTCTCGATGATGCGGTAATTGCTGTAGCCCAGCCGGGCGAGGCTGTAGTCGAAGACGCGGGCGCTGCCGTACGAGTAGTCGGAGAGCTCGCGGGCGCGCTTGCGTCGGTTCTCGACCTCGTAGTCGATGCTCTCCCGTGTGAAACCGGCGAAGGTGTCGACGAACACGACCGTCCGGGGATCACCGGTAGTTCGCAGATGCTCCAGGAGAAAAACCGAGGTGTCTCCCCGCGCCACTCCGATCTCCACGATCGCGCTTCCGGTGCCACGGGTAGCGTCGATCAGCCCGATCATTGCCGCGAGCTCGCCCGGGTCCACCCAGTAGCGGTATTCGGGAAGCATCGCGTTGCGCAGACCGGGCAGCCGGTAGACGATGCGCTTGATCATGGTCATGAGCCCGCGCGCCCGCCGGTTCAGAACGCGCACCAGGGAAATCGATGCGCCCACACCGGGGCTCCGTGGCACCCGTGGCATCGTTGGGGTCGGGGAGGGGGGCATGGTCCGGGGACTGGAGATCGATTGGAGGCTCGGCGGTGTCGCGAGATGCGCGCATTCCATGATTGCAGGAAACGCGGGCCCGGAAAAGATGTAGCGGAAGCGAGGACAAGAGCGATCGATGATCCGCGACCAATCGTGCCACGGATCACCCCCCGCGACTGGCGCAATCCCACGGACCGCGTCACTGTCTTCTGGAGCGTTCCCAGAGCACCCGAACCACGCACTCCCATGAACGACGACGACGCCCACCGCCGGAAGACCCGCCGCGATTCCGGGGTCGAAGACCACGCAACCGGAGCCCCCACCGCCCTGAACCGCCGCGACTTCCTGAAGGCCGGCGCGCTCGGAGTGGCTGCGGGTGCGGCCGCCGGATGCACCGAGCCCCGAGCCGAAGCGGCCATGACCGGAGCTCAAGCCCAGGCCTCGGCCACCGGCGCCACCCCTCAGGGACTCCCCACCCCCCCGGCTCAGCCGCTCGCCGCCCCGCCCCTCGATCCGGTGCGCATCGGGTTCGTCGGCGTGGGCGGGATGGGCACCGCCCACGTACGCAACCTTGTGCGCATCGACGGGTGCGTGGTGACCGCCGTGTGCGACATCCGCGCCGAACACGCCGAGCGGGCCGCCGCCATCATCGAGGAGGCGGGACATCCCGGCCCCGCCCTCTACACCCGCGGCGAGCGCGACTTCGAGCGGCTGTGTGGCGAGGCGGATCTCGATCTGGTCTACACCGCGACCCCGTGGCGCTGGCACGTCCCCGTCTGCGTCGCCGCCATGGAGAACGGCAAGCACGCCGCCACCGAGGTCCCCGCAGCCTACACCCTGGACGACTGCTGGCGGCTGGTCGAGACCGCCGAGCGCACCGCGCGTCATTGCGTGATGATGGAGAACGTGAACTACGGCCGTGCCGAGCTCCTCTGCCTCAACCTCGTGCGCCAGGGGCTGCTCGGTGAGATCCTGCACGGGGAGTGTGGTTATCTGCACGACCTGCGCGAGATCAAGTTCGCCGACGAGGGCGAGGGGCTCTGGCGACGCGCGCACTCCTGGACGCGCAACGGCAACCTCTATCCCACCCACGGCCTGGGCCCGGTCGCCAACTGCATGGACATCAACCGGGGCGACCGCTTCGCCTCTCTGGTGTCGATGAGCAGCCCGTCGCGCGGCCTGCAGGAGTGGGCGGCGATCCACTACGGCACGGGGCATCCCAAGCGTGCCGAGACCTTCGCGCTGGGCGACGTCAACGCGAGCCTCATCCAGACGGCGATGGGACGCACCATCTACGTCGCCCACGACACCAACCTGCCCCGCCCCTACGACCGCATCAACAAGGTCCAGGGCACGCGCGGCATCTTCCAGGGTTACCCGGACCGCGTCTACATCGAGGGCCGTAGCGAGTCCCACCGATGGGATGACGCCGAGGCCTGGTACGGCGAGCACGAGCATCCGCTCTGGAGCGCGCTGCGCGAGGCCTCCATCGGCGCCGGACACGGCGGCATGGATTTCATGGAGGATTATCGGCTGATCAAGTGCCTGCGGGAGGGCCTCCCCACCGACATGAACGTCTACGACGCCGCGGCTCTGAGTGCCGTCTGCGAACTCTCGGAGATCAGCGTAGCCCAGGGAGCCGCGCCCGTCCCCTTCCCCGACTTCACGCGCGGAAAGTGGCGGGATTGGCAGCCGTGGCCGATCGTGACGGCGTAGGAGCAACGATGACATCTCCCGAGCGCCGGATGTCGCTCCGCCTCGCTGCGGCGCTGTCCGCAACGGCCTTCTTCGCCGGCTGCGCCTCCCCGGCCGCCGACGACCCGGACGCCCCGCTCGAACTGAGCGCGTCCAACATCGAAATACTGGGCACCTCCGAATCCCTCGCGGTCGTGCAGGATCTCGAGGTAACGAGCGACGGCTCCGTCTGGGTCTTCAATTCGGTCGAGCCCTACTTCATTGGATTCGGCCGGGATGGCGAGCTCCTCGGCGCGCACGGACGCGCCGGAGGCGGGCCCGAGGAGTTCCCGATGCCCTCGGCCTTCCTCGCTGGAGGATGGGAGGGCGAGGCGTGGGTCTTCGACCTCAGGCGCCACGCAATGATCCGGATCTCGCGGCCGGACGCGGACTGGGCGGAGATCCCCCTGCGGTCGGAGTCCCTTCCGCCCGGCAGCATTCGGGGCGGCATGAACCTGCTGAGCGCCGCGGTCCGAACCGCGAGACTCGGCGGCGAGATCATCGTACCCCGCCCGCGCCCGCCGGGGGAGGCGGGCATGCTCGGGCTCCGTCTCTCGCTGCTGGGATCCGATCTGGTCGCGGTCGACCCCCAGACCGCCGGGACCCGAATCCTCGTGACCCTGGGTGACGTGCTCGACGATCCATCCGGAGACTTCGTCCCCAGCGAGGGCGGATTCCCGCAGTGGTACAGGCTGTGGGCCGCGTGCGGCGATAATGTCGTTCGCGCCTACGACAGGGTGCGGAATCAGCTGCGCGGCTTCGACGCGTCGGGGTCAGAGGTTGCGCCCGTGGACCTTCCGCCCGTTCCCTTCACCGAGGTCAGCCCGCGCCAGTTCGCCGGCGCGGTGTTCGAGCTGAGGCAGGCCGAATTGACGGGAGACGTGAGGGGCAGGCTCGGCGAAGCGGACCGGCAGCGGCTCCTGAACCAGATGGCCCAGGGCGTGAGCGGCAGCCCGCAGGAACTCGCGACCTACCTGCCGCACTATGTGGACTTCCGCTGCGGTGAAGACGGGACGATGTGGCTGCACCCGTTCGACCCCGACGCCGGTGGACTGAACGGCGGTCCGCGGTGGCTGCGCGTCTCTTCGGACGGAGTCGCGCGCGATGTGCTCCTGCCCGACCGGTTCGACGCCCTGCGCTTCTCGGATTCGCGCATCTGGGGCGTCTACCGGGACGAGTTGGATGTCCCGTCGGTGGCATCCATCCCGCTGCCGGCGGGCTGAGGGACCCTACCGCCTCCCCTCCGTCGCCACCGCTCTTCCATCCATCAGGTAACGATCGAAAAACCGGTCCGTCGCGTCGAAGGTGGTCAGCCAGCGCTCGTGCAGCAGGAAGTCGTGCACGTCGTCGGGGAAGACGATGAGCTCGTGGGGCACGCCCTGCGCCCGCAGCAGCTGCACCAGCCCGACGGTCTGCGAGAAGGCCACGTTGCGGTCGTCGTCGCCGTGGATGAGGAGGACCGGCGAGGTCCAGTTCTCGATCTCCGAGATCGCGGATGACTGGTACGACACGGATTCCGGGTCGATGGAGTTGCCCCACAGGTGCACGCCGGCGATGTCCACGCCCGCCGCGAAGAGATCCGAGTCGCGCGCGAGCCCCTGCGCCGTGAGGATGCCTCCGTACGACAGGCCCCAGAGCCCGATGCGCGCGGGATCCACGTCGGGGCGGTCGCGCAGGTACTCGCCGGCGGCGCGGATGTCCTGGTACTCGGTGTTGCCCTCCCGTCCCCGCCCGGGCGCGTTGCGGAAGTCGCGGCCGTAGCCGATGCCGCTCCGGTAGTTCACCGACAGCACCAAGTACCCCTTGTTCGCGAAGTACTGGTTGATGGCGTAGGCCATGTGGTAGAAGTGCATGTAGTGGTAGCCGAGCAGCATCTGCCGCCGGGATCCCCCGTGGATGAAGATGAGCGCCGGGCGCTGTTCGCCGGGCTCGAGATCCGGGGGCATGAAGAGCTGGTTGTAGAACTCGAAGCCGTCCTCGGCGTTGAGGGTGACGGCTTCGGGCACGACGTGCTCGCTCAGCGGATAGCGGGCGGGAAGCTCGCGGATGGTCCTCACGTCGCCGCTCGAGGCCGGCGCGACCGCGACCGTAAGCGGATGGCTCGCGCTGGCGGTCAGCAGCGCCACCTGCTCGCCGCTCGCCAGCACCGCCGGGTTGGTCTCGACGCCGTCGCCCCGGGTGAGCTGCCGCGCGCTTCCGCCCGCGGTGGGCACGCGCCACAGATGGCGCCGGTCGATGTCGCCCGCGTTGGTGGCGTAGAAGAGGGTGCGCCCGTCCGGCGGATCGCGAGAGGCCAGAATCAAGGCAGAGAATCGTCTAAAG
>JAPPJO010000052.1 GCA_028820325.1 Gammaproteobacteria bacterium
ACGGAACGACGGACCGGCTGGTCGAGGTCGCCGAGCTTGCGGGGCGGGGGGACGCCGGACACGCGTCGGTGACGCGCGAGATCGCGGAGATGCACCGGGAGCTTCTCCACGCCCTCGCTCCGACCGACGAAGCGCCGGGCCTCGCCCTGCGCCTCGATGCGGCGATGGACGTCCTCCGGCGCCTCGCGAGCGGGGCCCAGCTTCTCGGCGAGTGCACCCTCCGCACGCGCGACTGGATGCTCTCCTTCGGGGAGTTGCTCTCCTCGATGCTCGTCGCCGCCTGCATGCGCTCCCATGGGGTCGCCGCGGTCGACGTGGACGCAAGGGAGCTGCTCCGCACCGACACCCGCTTCGGCGCGGCGCGGGTGGACCGGCAGCGGTCGCGGGAGTTGGTGCGCGCGCGGCTTCCCGGAGACGCCGGAGTCCCGGTGGTCACCGGGTTCATCGCCTCGACGGCCGCCGGGGAGACGACCACGCTGGGCCGGGGCGCGTCCGACTACACGGCCACCCTTCTCGGTTCGATGCTGGGCGCGGCGGAGGTCGAGATCTGGACGGACGTGGACGGGGTTCTCACCGCGGATCCCGAGGCCGTGCCCGACGCCGCGCCGGTGCGCGAGATCACCTACGCGGAGCTCCTGGAGCTCGCCCACTTCGGCGCGCAGGTGATCTGTCCCCCGGCAGTGGAGCCTGCCCGGAGCGCCGGGATCCGGCTGAGGATCCGCAGCACCCTCGATCCGTCCCTCCCGGGGACGCTGGTCGTGACTTCGGTTCAGCGGGATCCCCTTCGGCCGGTGCGCGGGATCTCCGCGACCAGGGACGTGGCGTTGATCCGGCTCGCCGGCGTCGAGACGGTCGGCGCTACCGAGGCCTCGCAACGGATCTTCCGTGCGCTCCGTGTCGCCGACGTGGACTCGCTTCTCTTCACGCAGGACTCGGGCGCGCACGCCTTGTCCCTGGCGGTCAGGAGCGCCGACGCGGAGCGGGCGCGGGCCGCTCTGGCGACCGAGTTCCGGAGGGAGCGGGAGTCGCGGCTCGTGCGCGACCCGACCGTCGAACAGGGGTTTTCGATCCTCGCGGTCGTGGGAGAGGGGATGCGGTACACGCCCGGCGTCTCCGGGAAACTCTTCTCGGCTCTGGGAGCTGCGAGGGTAAACGTGCACGCTATCGCCCAGGGATCCTCCGAACGCAACATCTCATGGGTCGTGAACGCCGGGCAGGAGGGGGTCGCGCTCCGCACCGTCCACCGCGCCTTCTTCAGCCCGCCTGACGAACTCGAGCCCGTCCGCATCCTCGTGCTCGGGGCGGGCGGGGTCGGCGGAGCCTTCCTCGACCAGTTCGCCGCAAGCGGGGACGACGCGATGCGGCCGCACGGGGTCCAGCCCGTCCTGGTCGGGATCTCGAACAGCCGGAAGGCCGCAACCGACCTCGAGGGCCTGGTGGCAGGCCGGTGGAGGTCGCACGTCGAGAGGGGCCGCGGCGATCCCGACCGGGCCTTCGAGGCCGTCTGGACGGGCGACCCGCTCGTCGTCGTCGACTGCACCGCGAGCGCGACCGTCGCGGCGTGCTACGCGGACTATCTCCGGGCCGGGGCCGCCGTGGTCACGGCCAACAAGCTTCCCCTTTCCGGGCCGTTCGAGGAGTACGCGACGCTCATGCGCCTTGCCGGGCGCGGGGGCGGCCTCCACCACGGGACGACTGTGGGGGCCGGCCTCCCGATGGTGCGAATGATCGCCGACCTTCGGCGCAGCGGTGACACCGTCATCTCCCTCGAGGGGACGCTGTCGGGTACGCTCACCTTCCTGATGGACCAGTTGAGCCGCGGGCGGCGGTTCAGTTCAGCGGTCGAGGAAGCCCGGCGGAGAGGGATCTCCGAGCCGGATCCGAGGGAAGACCTGGGCCTCAGGGACGTGGTCCGAAAGCTCGTCATCCTTGCACGCACGGCGGGGATCCCCCTGGAACCTTCCGATGTCGATGTCGAACCGATTCTCCCGGAGCGCCTCCTCCAGCCCGGTCCGGTCCGGGAGTTCATCGAACGGCTCTCCGGGCTCGACGCCGAGATGGCCGAGCGGTCGCGGGCGGCGACGGCGCAGGGGGGGCGGCTCGTCTGCCTGGCACGGGTGGCCCAGGGCGTGGCGTCCGTCCGCCTGGAGGTGGTGCCCGAGGACCAACCCGCCGCTCGCACCCGCGGAACCGAAAACCTGCTCGTCATCCGCTCTCGATGGTACGCCGACCATCCCATGGTGATTCAGGGCCCCGGAGCGGGCCCGGAGGTCACCGCGGCCGGGCTCATGACCGACCTGGTGGCGGCCGC
>JAPPJO010000041.1 GCA_028820325.1 Gammaproteobacteria bacterium
TCGGTCTCCGGGTGTCAGGGCCTTCTCGGAGGATCGCGTCCACCTCCCGATGCCCGGTCGTGCTCGGCGATGAACGCGAGAATCCGGTCCGCCGTCCTGAGCGACGGCGAGCGGCCACGGCCGATCTGGCGCATGAGGTTCGGGTCGCCCACCGCCTTCTCGCCGAACGCCGTCCGGCTCAGGTCCGAGCGCCCAAGAAGCGCGCTGACCCGCGATCTGCATAGCCCTTCCAGCGTCTCCATGCCCGAACGCTGAACAACCATTCGGGGCGATGTCAACGGTCGGAAATCTCCTACTTTTCCACAGCGTTCCACAGCGTTCCGACGCCGTCCACGACCTGTTTGCGGTCGCTGCCAGTGGCGCGGCGAGACTCCCCCCTTGGTGAATTGCGGAGTGATCGTCCAGTGGCATGGAAGCCGGTCCGATGAGGCCCGGTCTGACTGGTTTTGCTGCCAGCTGGATCCAGCGGCTCATCGCGGCGGGGTTAGGAAGTCGGATCCTGATACTCCTGTCCGATCCGGATCCCCGGGACATGGACAAGACAGGCACGAGCCGCGCCGTCGGCCAAGCCGCCGGACTCGGCGATCCACGACCGGGTGCTCGACCGGAATCCGTACAGCGACGAGGTCCACCCCGGCGATTTCGGAGCGCCTGGGCCGCTTTTTGGCCCTACCCTTACCCCTCGGAGACCCGAGATCGTCGGTCCTGCGCGATTCTAAGGCCCGTAGATTTCCCGAAAGGTGCGCGAAACGTGCGGAAACGGCCCCCCGAGGCCGTCGAAGAAGCGGCGGCAGGTCGGCGGTCTATCCCCGCGTGACGTAGCTACTCCACGCCTGCATGACCTCGGCACGGCGCTCCAGCAGGTCGGAGCGCTGATACGCTTGGACGACTCGGCTCTTGGGAACGTGGGCGAGGCAGGCCTCCGCGACCTCGGCCGGGACGCCCGTCTCGGCCATCCACGACCGCGCGCTCGACCGGAAGCCGTGAAGCGTCGAGTCCACCCCGGCGATCTGGAGCAACCGCGACACCGTCTTCGGCGCAAGCGTTCTGCCGGTCCGCGACGGGAACACCAGCGGCGACTTTTCCGACCATGCACGCGCCTCTCTCAGCACGTCCAGCGCGCCCGTGCTGAGTGGAACGGCGAACTCCCGGCCCGCCTTCATCCTCTCGGCCGGAATCGTCCACCTCGCCGCGTCCATGTCGATCTCATCCCAAAGCGCGCCCCGAGCCTCGCCCGGACGCACGGCGGTCAGGACGATCAGTTCAGCGCACAGCGCAGCCGGACTCCCGCGCCCCACCCGGCGGATGGACCGGAGCGCCGCCGCGATCTCGCCATGCGGCAGGGCGCGGTGATGGCCCGCCGCGCCGCCGTTCGGCTTCGGCAGTGCCGCCACGGCCCGGTCCACCGGGTTGTCCCTGCGGTAGTTGCGCCCGATGCTCCACCGGAACACGGCGGTGATCCGGTGCTTGGCCTTCCGCGCGGCGGTGGGCATCGAGTTCCAGATCGGGCCAAGGCACGCCAGCACGTCCGCGCTCGTGATCCGGTCCACCCGCTTGTCGAGGAGCGGGGCGGCGTGAAGACGGAAGGTGGACTCCCACTGCTGGGGCAGCGGGCTCCCGGCCTTCCACGAATCGCGGTGAAGTTCGATGGTCCGCCGCGCGGCCTCGGCGAACGTCGGGACGCCGCGCCCGCGCGGGTCCTGTCCCCGGAGAACCCTCCGGCTGTTGTCCAGCGCCTTTTCCCGGGCATCGGCGAGTGTGACCTCGGGGTACGGCCCGAGTCCGATCGAGGTGAGCCGCCCGTCGATCCTGACGCGCTGCCGCCATGTCTTGGTGATCCGGCCGTTGGCCGTCCGGTACACCCGGAGGCTCAGCCCCCGCCCGCCCCGTCCGTCGCCGTAAACACCGGGGCGGCCGACCGTCCGAACGAAGGCGGCGGTGAGCGTCCTGGGTCGCTTCGTCATGCGGGTTCCTTCCGTGATTGTGTATCACATTCCAAATCACTCTACAAGGAAGAATACACGGGATGTCAGCGGACGGCAAGGGACGAGGCAACCCGGATGTAGTCTTGGAAGTATCTGTCTAATAACGTGTTATGGATGACATGGTGTACTCTACTGGACTGCACGAGACACAGGATATCTAGTTCCGCCCGAACTCGGGAGCCTCTCCGAGCTTCGCACCCTGTACCTGGGCTACAACGACCTGACCGGCTCCATCCCGCCGGAGATCGGCGACCTCTCCAGTCTGCATGAATTTTATGCGAACCGTAACGATCTGACCGGCCCGCTCCCGCCGGAACTGGGCGAACTCTCGGAACTCCGGATCCTGGGACTCTGGGGCAACGATCTCTCGGATTCGATTCCCCCGGCATTCGGAGACCTCGCCGCGCTCAGGGAAATGAGGCTGGAGAACAACGAACTGAGCGGGCCCGTCCCCGCGAGTCTGGGACGACTGCGGTCGCTCGAAGAACTCATTCTTTCCCACAACGGGCTGTCCGGCCCGGTGCCGCCCGAACTGTCCGGTCTCGTTGCGCTGACGGAACTGTACCTGAACGCGAACCCGTACCTGTCGGGTCTCCTTCCGGCAGGCCTGCGGGACCTTGGGCGCCTCACCACGCTTCACACCGGCGGCACGGGCCTGTGCGCCCCCGTCGATCCCGAGTTCCGCGCGTGGCTCCAAACCCTGCAGAACCAGCGCGTGGCTCTCTGCGAGGAGGATGTGGCGCCCGCTTACCTCACGCAGGCCGTGCAGTCGTTCCGGTTCCCGGTTCCCCTGGTGGCGGACCGCTCCGCTTTGCTGCGCGTGTTCCTCACCGCTCCAACCGGGGAATCCGTCGCGTTCCCGCCCGTACGCGCGCGCTTCTACCTCGAGGACGAAGAGGTGCACGCCGTGGATGTCCCGGGCGCGGCGGGCACGGTTCCGCACGAGGTGGAAGAGGGTAGGCTCGACTGGTCGGCGAACGTCGCGGTCCCGGCCGCGGTCGTTCAACCCGGCCTGGAACTCGTCGTCGAGGTCGACCCGGATGAAACGCTGGGCCTCGGCCACGGAATCGCGCGGCGGATCCCCGAGACCGGCCGGCAGGCCATCGACACGCGAACCGTGCCTCCGCTGAACCTCACGTATCTCCCCGTCGTCCGCGCCGCGGTGCCGTCCGATGACTTTCTGAATCGCGTGGGGGACCTGACCGAAGACGACCCTCTGTTCCGGCCGACACGACAATGGCTGCCGATCGCTGAATTCACCGTAGATGTGCGCGAGCCCCTGTACACCACGGCGCAGACGAGCACCGAGTTGATGGCGGAGATCGAGGCGATTCGCGTCGTGGAGGGCGAAACGGGCTACTACATGGGCGGGCTGCCCCCCTATCTCGTAGACGACCTCAGGGTTGGCGGGCGGGGATTCATCGGCGGCCGGACGAGCATCTCGAGGCTCGACTCCGCGACCGTGGCGCACGAATTCGGGCACAACATGAGTCTCCGGCATGCTCCCTGCGGCGGCGCCGGAGGGCCGGATCCCGCCTTTCCGCATAGCGGTGGAACGATCGGCACCTGGGGCTTCAACAGCGCCGACAGTTCCCTCGTAGGTCCGCACCGCCTGGACCTGATGTCCTACTGCCGGCCGCGCTGGATCAGCGATTTCGGCTTCACGAGGGCGTTCGATCACCGCCTCCGCGAAGAGGGCGAGCCGGCGGCCGCAAAGGCCAACGGCGCGCGGACCCTCCTGCTGTGGGGCGGCGCCGACGCCGACGGCGTGCCGTTCCTGGAGCCGGCATTCGTCGTCGACGCTCCGCCGACGGTTCCCGGGTCCGGGGGGCCGTACACGCTGACCGGGTTGAGCGCCGCGCGAGAGGAGCTGTTCTCACTGCGCTTCGACATGCAGGAGATGGCGGACGGGGACGAGGAGTCGGGATTCGCCTTAGCCCTTCCGGCGTCGCCGGCGTGGGTCGGCAGGCTGGCGGCGATCGTACTGGTCGGGCCCGGGGGGACCGCGACATTGAACGGCGAGAACGGTCCGCCGGCGGCGATCCTCCGCGACCCTCGGACGGGCCGGGTGCGTGCGATCGTGCGCGACCTCGCGAGCCTCGACGGTGGTCCGGGGGGGCTCGGCACCCTCGCCGGCGCCGCGGTGGACCCGGCCTCCCTCGCCTCTATCCTCCCGGACGCCGCCGACCTCGAGGTCCTCGTCTCCCGAGGTCTTCCCTCGGCGGACCAGTGGAGGCGCTCCGGGACAAGGCGCTAGGCCGGCCTCGCACGTAGCGGACTACGCGACGCCGGGAGGCCTCGGTCCCGACGTGGCCCGTGGAGATGACGTTTCCTAAGTTGAAAGGTTGCGAAACGGCGTCATCCATCGTTCTCGAAGGACGGGCGCGTGAAGACACTGAGTGCGGGTGCGGTTCTGTGGTTGTGGTTCGCCCTCATAGGGCAGCCCTCGGGGGACCGTGCGTCCGGCTCCGCCCCCCTCCCGGCGCACGACGCGGCTGTCCTCGCCGACGTGGCTCTACTCGCCGACACGGCGGACCTGACCGCTGTCGTCCAGCGCTACTGCGCCCGCTGTCACAACGGGCGCCTTCTGCGCGGGAACCTCACCCTCGAGGAGTTCGTCGTGGACGCCGCGCACGAGCGGGCGCCCACGGCGGAGAAGATGATCCGCAAGCTGCGCGCCGGGATGATGCCGCCTCCGGGCCAGCGCCGGCCGTCGCCGGACACGCTCCGGGCCCTCGTCGAGACACTGGAGACCGTTGTCGACCGCGAGGCCGCGCGGGATCGCAACCCCGGCTCCCGGCGCTTCCAGCGGCTGAACCGGGCCGAATACGAGCGCGTGATCCGCGATCTCCTCGACCTCGAGATCGACGCGGGCCGCTGGCTGCCGGCGGACACCTACCTCGGCGCCTTCGACAACATGGCGGACGCGCAGGGCCTCTCGACCACGCTCCTCGAGGCCTACCTGAGGGCCGCCACGGAGGTAAGCCGGATCGCCGTCGGCAACCCGGACGCCCTCTCGAAGACCGCCAAGTACACGAACCCGATCGACGTCTCGCAGCACGCCTGGGATCACATCGAGGGCACGCCGTACGGGACGCGCGGCGGGATCGTCGTCACCCACGACTTCCCGGTGGACGGGGAGTACGTGATCTCGATCGAGACGCTGTTCGGGCAGGGGACCGGCTTCCAGGACGTGGACATCTCGATCGATGGGGAAGGGGTCGCCCTGCTCGGCCTCGAGCACGGCGGGCGCTCGACCGTGCCGATCCGCACGGAACCCATCTTTGTGAAGGCGGGCCAGCGCCCGGTGGCGGCGGCGTTCGTGCGCACGATCGAGGGACCGTACGAGGACCGCCTGAAGACGCCGGGCTGGTCCTTCGTCGGGGGCGAGGACTCCCAGGCGTGGGCGAACTACGGGATCACGGCGCTCCCCCACCTGAGCGAGCTGATGATCACGGGTCCCCGGCGCAACTCGGGACTCTCCGAGACCGCGAGCCGCCGCAAGGTCTTCCATTGCCATCCGGGGCGGAGCACGGCGGCGGGCAGGGCGGCTGAGGCGCCTGAGGAGGCACGGGCCTGCGCGGAGTCGATCGTGACCCGGCTCGCGCGAGCGGCCTACCGGCGGCCGGTGACGGAGGACGATCTCGCGGGACCCATGGCTTTCTACGATGACGCGGCCGACGAAGGGTTCGAGATCGGGGTCCGGACCGCGCTGCAGGCGATCCTGGCCAACCCCTCCTTCATCTTCCGTCTCGAGCAGGCGCCGCCCGAGGCCGCGGCCGGCGAGAGCTACCGGATCGCGGACGTGGACCTCGCGTCCCGCCTCTCCTTCTTCCTCTGGGCGGCGAGCCCGGATGACGAACTGCTGACGCTGGCCGCGGAGGGACGGCTCTCGGATCCGGCGGTTCTCGAGGCGCAGGTGCGCCGGATGCTGGCGGACCCGCGCGCGGAGGCGCTCGCGACGCGCTTCGCGTCGCAGTGGCTGCGACTCCAGGACGCGGAGGACAACCAGCCCGAGCCCTACCTCTACCCGGACTTCACCGGCCAGCTTCGCGAGGACCTGGTCCGGGAGACGCAGCTCTTCTTCGATCACCTGATTCGGGAGGATCGGAGTCTGCTCGAACTGTTCACGGCGGACTACACCTTCCTCAACGAGCGCCTCGCCGGTCACTACGGCATTCCGGGCGTCGCGGGGCCGGAGTTCCGGCAAGTGAGCTATCCGGACGACAGCCGGCGCGGGGTGCTGGGGCACGGGAGCGTGCTGCTCCTCACGTCGATGTCCGCGCGCACGTCGCCGGTGCTGCGGGGGAAGTGGGTGATGGAGGTGCTCATGGGCACGCCGCCTCCGCCCCCGCCGCCGAACATCCCCGCCTTCGACGACACGGAATCCGCCCGGGGAGGGCGGCTGCTCACGACGCGCGAGCGGCTGGAGATGCACGCGGCCAACCCGACGTGCCGCGCCTGTCACCGGTTCATGGATCCGATCGGGCTCGCGCTCGACAACTACGACGTGACGGGGCGCGTGCGGGTGCGCGAGAACGGCGTCGCCCTCGACACGCGGGGGACCTTCTACGACGGGTCCGATGTGAGCACGCCGGCGGAACTCGTCGACCTCCTCATGCAGCGGCCGGTCCCGCTCGTTCGGAACTTCACGGCGCACCTGCTCGCGTACGCGATCGGGCGCCGCGCGGAGTACTTCGACCAGCCGGGGATCCGGGCCATCGCGCGCGAAGCGGAAGCCAACGACTACCGGATGTCCTCGTTCATCCTCGGCGTCGTGAACAGCGACGCGTTCCGGATGGCGCGGCCGTCCACCGCAGTAGATGAAGAGGAGGGATCATGAACTTCATCACGGGCACACACCTCTCGCGCCGCACCTTCCTGCGGGGCGCCGGTGCCAGCGTCGCCCTGCCCCTGCTTGACGCCATGGTTCCCGCGGGTCGGCTGTGGGCCGACCCGATGAAGGCGGCGGAGTTCACGCGCCTAGTCTGCATCGAGGAGTCGATGGGGGTCGCGGGTTCGAGCGACTGGGGCGACGAACGTCACCTGTTCGCGCCGGCGACGACCGGGCGCGACTTCGACTTGGTGACGGACAGCCAGCTCCGGCCGCTGGAGGCGTTCCGCGAGCACATGACGATCGTGAGCAATACGGATTGCCGCTCGGCAGAGGCGTTTCGGGCGGAGGAGATCGGAGGCGACCACGACCGCTCGACCGCGGTGTTCCTCACCCAGGCGCACCCGAAGCAGACGCAGGGGTCCGACATCTTCCTCGGCACCTCGCTCGACCAGTTGCACGCCCAGCGCTTCGGGCGCGAGACCGTGCTCCCGTCGCTCGAACTCTGCATCGAGGGCATCGATCGCGGCGGGGGCTGCGCCTACAACTACCACTGCGCGTACACGACATCGCTCGCGTGGGCGTCGCCGAACCAGCCGCTGCCCGCCATCCGGGAGCCGCGCGTCGTGTTCGAGCGCCTGTTCGGCGCCGGGGACTCGGCCGAGGACCGGGCGGCGCGGCGCCGCACGGACCGCAGCATGATCGACTGGATCGCGACCGAGGTCGCCCGGCTCAGGAGGACGCTGGGCGCGGCGGACCGGGTCGCGCTGGACGAATACGTCGAGCACATCCGCGAGATCGAGCGCCGGATCCAGCTCGTCGAGGCGCGCAACGCGAGCGGGGAGGAACGGGAGATGCCGGAGGCGCCCTCCGGGGTCCCGGACTCCTTCGAGGAGCACATGCAGCTCATGTTCGACCTGCAACTGCTCGCGCTGCAGACCGACCTCACGCGCGTCATCACCTTCAAGACCGGCTTCGACCAGTCCAACCGGACCTTCCCGCAGAGCGGGACGACGAAGTCCGTCCACGGGGCCTCGCACCACGGGAACGTCCCCGAGGACATCATGGACTTCAACAGGATCAACACGTACCGGCTGGGGCAGGTCGCGTACTTCCTGGAGAAGATGCGGGACACGATGGAGGGCGAGGCGTCGCTGCTCGACAAGACGGCGATCGTGTGGGGGTCGCCGATGGCGGACGGGAACCTGCACAACCACCGGCGCGCGCCGCTGCTGCTCATGGGCGGCGCGAACGGCGCGCTCGAAGGTGGCGTCCACCTGCGGGCCCCGGACGGGACGCCGATGGCGAACGCGTTCGTGAGCCTCATGCGGAAGATCGGACACCCGGAGATGGCCTCGTTCGGCGACAGCGACGGGGCGTTCCCGCTCGAGTTCACGGGCGAGGCGGCCCCGGGCGGGAGCGGTACGAGATGAGGCACGGGATGAGGCGGAGCATGCGCCGCCGCCTGTGGCGCGGCGCGGCGCCCTTTGCGGCCGCGCTCCTGATTCCGGCCTTCCTGCCGGCGGGTTCGGCCGCGCAGGAGGGGGCGTCCTCCACCGACCGGCTGCTCGAGGCGGCGCGCGACGGGGCGGCGGAGGCCGTGCGCGCGCTCGTGGGGGACGGCGCGGACGCGAGCGCGGCGCGGGGCGACGGGATGACCGCGCTGCACTTCGCCGCCGAGCGCGGCCACGCGGCTGTGGCCCGGGCGCTGCTCGATGCGGGCGCGGCGGTGGACGCCGGGACGCGGATCGGCCGCTATGCGCCACTGCACCTGGCCGCCCGCGGAGGGCACGGGCCCGTCGTCGCGCTCCTGCTCGAGGCGGGGGCCGACCCGAACGCCGCGACGACGAACAGCGGCGTGACCGCGCTGCACCTCGCCGCCGCCGCCGTGGACGGCCGGTCGGCCGTGGCCGCGCTGCTCGACCACGGCGCCGATCCGAACGCCCGGGAGGGGTCGGCGGGGCAGACACCCCTGATGTTCGCCGCCGGCGCGAACCGTTCGGCTGCCACCGCCGCGCTGCTCGAGGCCGGCGCCGACCCCGGCATCGCGACCGCCGTAGTCGACGTCCTGCCCAGCCTCGCGCTGGACCGGGAGGCCAACCGCCGCATGCGGGACCTCATCGGCGCCCCGCCGGAGACGCTCGGCCCGTACGGGCCCGAGGTGGATCCCGAAGCCGAGTGGCCGGGCGAGCCGAGCCCGGCCCATGTGCAGGCGGCGATCCGCGCCCAGCGCGAGTTCCTCCGCTCCGGCTTCGATGTCGGCGACGTCAGCGCACATTCGCTGGGCCGCGTGGGGCCGGACTATCCGGGCGGCCCCGACCTCATCCGTCCCCCGTACCGCGAGGTGCTCGTCGGCCGCACCGGCGGCATGACCGCGCTCCTGCACGCGGCCCGCGAGGGCCACATCGAGGCGGCCACGGCCCTTCTCGACGGCGGCGCGGACATCGACCAGGCGAGCGCGGACGCCACGACGCCGCTCCTCATGGCGGCGCTCAACGGCCAGTTCGACCTCGCCCTCGTCCTTGTCGCGCGCGGGGCCGATCCCGACCTGGCCGCTTCGACGGACGGGGCCACGCCCCTCTTCGCCGTCCTCCAGACCCAGTGGGCGCCGAAGTCCAACTACCCGCAGCCGCGCGCGCAGGACCTGCAGGACGCCGGGCACATGGACGTGCTCCGCGCGCTGCTCGAGGCCGGGGCCGATCCGAACCCGCGCCTGAACACGCACCTGTGGTACTGGGAATACGGCCTCACGAAGATGGGCATCGACCTCACGGGCGCGACGCCGTTCTGGCGGGCGGCCTTCGCCCAGGACCTCGAGGCGTTGAAACTCCTCGTCGCGCACGGCGCGGATCCGAACATCCCGACGCGCTGGCCCGAGGTCGGGATGCGCGAGCGGCGGCAGCAGGACGGCCGCCAGCAGGAGGATTCCGCGCTGCCCTGGATTCCGGAGGGCGCGCCCAACGCCTGGCCGATCCACGCCGCGGCGGGCGGAGGGTACCTGGGGCTGGGCGCGTTCAGCGTCCGCAACCGGCCCGACCAGTTCATTCCCGCCGTGAAGTACCTGATCGAGGAACTCGGCGCGGACGTCGACCACCGCGACTCGTGGCTCTACACGCCGATGCACTACGCCGCGTCGCGCGGCGACAACGACCTCATCGAATACCTCGTGTCGCAGGGCGCGGACGTCACCGCGATCACCCGCCTCGGACAGTCCACGGCGGACATGGCGCGCGGCGGCCGGGCCGGCTTCTTCACCCGCGTCCCGTTCCCGGAGACGGTCGACCTGCTCACCAGTCTCGGCGCGACGCTCGAGTGCCTCCACACGCACTTCCTGGACACCGGCGACTCGTGCCCCGGCGCCGGCATCGACGACCCATGGGCCCCCGCCGCGACGGATGCGCCGGAGAAGTCCGACCGCGGGAAGACGGAGAAATCATGAGAACCCGGCCGTTCCTCCCGGTCTTCGCGCCTGCCGCCTTCGTTGCCGCCGCCCTTGCCTTCTCGGGCTGCGAGGGCGGGGAACCCGCGGCGGCCGCGACGGCGAGCGGATCCAACGGCGCCGTCGTGAAGGGCGGCGACGACCGCACGGGGCCCTACGATCCCGTCGCCGGGTGGTGGAAGGGCGCGCCCGACCACGACGACGAGTGGGGCTGGGGGCAGGTGGCCGGCGTCGCCGTGGACCACCCGGACCGCATCGTCGTCGTCACGCGCGGCGACTGGCCCGCCGACCGGTCGGACCCCCGCGAGGACCGCTTGCGCCGCACGAACTACATCGTCGTCGCGAACGGGAACGGCGAGATCGTGGAACAGTGGGCCCAGTGGGACTCGCTCTTCACCCTCCCGCACCAGGTGTACATCAACCCCTACGACCCCGACCGGCACGTGTGGGTGGTCGACAGCGGCGGCGGGGCAGGGCACATGCAGGTCGTCAAGTTCACGAACGACGGCAGCGAGATCGTCATGCGCCTCGGCGAACGCGACCACCCGAAGACGCGCGAAGCCGCCCGCGCCCGATCCGACTGGGGCCCGTACACCTACGGCTGGCCGTCGAAGCTGGCGTTCCTCCCGGACGGGAGCTTCCTCCTCGCCGACGGGTACTGGAACTCGCGGATCATCAAGTACTCGGAGGACGGAGAGTTCATCATGCAGTGGGGCGCCCTCGGCACCGGCCCGGGAGAATTCGATCTTCTGCACGGTCTCGCGGTGGACGAGGACCGGGTCTACGTGGCGGACCGCCAGAACGAGCGCCTCCAGTTGTTCACGCACGACGGCCAGTTCATCGAGGAATGGCCGAACATCTTCGATCCAGTGAATATCTGGCTCGACGAGAACGGCGCCGTGTGGGTCCTGGACGCGAGCCTGAACCGCGTCCTGAAATACGACCGGGACGGTGTCCTCCAGGACTACTGGGGTGCGTACGGAGCGGCCGGCGCGATCGGGCGGGGGATCTGGCCCGGCGGCCTCTCGCTGCCGCACCAGATGGACATGGACGAGGACGGCAACCTGTATATCGCGTCCTACAGCGGGGGCTGGATCAACAAGTTCACCCCCAAGCCGGACGCGGACCCGGCCAGACTCCTGGGACCGCGGCTCCTGCTGACCCACTGATGCGCAGGCTATTCGCCTTCGCCCCCGTGGCGGTCGTGGCGGTCGCGGTCGTCGCGTGCGGGGATCCCCCGACCGGTCCGCCGGACCCGGATCCGGTCGCCCCGCCCGACCCGCCGCCTCCGCCTCCCGTCGCGGCGCAGATCGTCCCCTGCGAGGGGGGGTCGGCCGACGGCTTCCCGTGCGAACGCGTGGATCTCGCCGCGCACGTATCCGCACGCGACCTGAGCCCGGGCCGGACGCCCGCGGGACTGGAGAACGACTGGGCCGTGAACGACATCTGGGGGTGGACCGACCCCCAGACGGATGTCGAGTACGCGCTCGTGGGCCGCCACGACGGGCTCGCCATCGTCGATCTCTCGACCCCGACCGAACCGCGCCCCATCGCCTTCATGGGCTCCCCGACCTCGCACAGTGTCTGGCGCGACGTGAAGGTCTACGCGGATCACGCGTACGTCGTGGCCGAGATCACGGGTCACGGGGTGCAGGTCCTCGACCTCACCCGGCTTCGCGGACTCGCGGAGTTCACGGAACTGGGGGCGGACGCCCGCTATCAGCGGGTGAGCGCGGTCCACAACATCGCGATCAACGAGGAGACGGGCTTCGCCTACGCCGTCGGCAACAATTCCGGCGCCGAAACCTGCGGGGGCGGCCTCCACATGATCGACCTCTCCGACCCGAAGAACCCGAGCTTCGCGGGTTGCTACGCTGCCGAGGGGACGGGACGCCGCGGCACCGGCTACACGCACGATGTCCAGTGCGTCGTGTATCGGGGTCCCGACGCGGAGCACGCGGGCCGCGAGATCTGCATCGGCTCGAACGAGACGGCGATCGTCGTGGCGGACGTGACCGACAAGGCGAACCCGGTGACGCTGTCGACCGCTTCATACGCGGATCGCGAATACATCCACCAGGGGTGGCTCAGCGAAGACCACCGGCATTTCTACCAGAACGACGAAAACGACGAGAGGAACAACCGCGTCTCGCGGACGCGCCTACTCGTGTGGGATCTCGCCGACCTCGACGATCCGGTTCTCGTGAAGGAGCACCTGGGGCCGAGCGAGGCGATCGATCACAACCTCTACGTGCACGACGGGCTCATCTATCACTCCAACTATGCGTTCGGCGTGCGCATCCTCGACATTTCGGACCCGGAGAACCCGCGCGAGGCCGGGTATTTCGACACCGTACCCGAGCATAACAGAAAGAACTTCTCCGGCTCCTGGTCGATCTATCCCTGGTTCGAAAGCGGCATCTTCGTCACCTCGAGCTGGGACGAGGGCCTCTTCGTCCTGCGCCTGCAGCAGTAGCTGGGTCTCAGTAGCACGTTACAGTTTCAGGGGCCGCTTCTCGATCCTGCGGAGGCCGAGCCACGCGATGCCGGTCCACAGGACGAAGTGATAGACGGCCGTTCCCGTTGCTCCCCAGTCCCAGGCCACGCCGGACCCGAAACCCGCGACGAGATCGTTGATGACTCCAGTGGGAAAGATGACGAACGACAGTACCGTCCGGACTGACTCCGCCGCCGTCCAGTTCTCCAGAATAATGGGGTTTGCGAGCAGCGACCCCACGGCCCCGGAGAGCAGATAGTAGAGCACTCCGATGAGGGCGGCGCGGCGGATGCCGAGCGCGGTGATGGCGAAGCTGATCGCGCATGCGAGCACGCCCGTCAGGCAGACGCTCACCACCTCTCCCACTCCCGTGGCCGGCACGGTGCCGGCCGGCAGGACGGCGACCGCGCCCGTCAGACCGAAAATCGCGAGCGCGGCGACCGTCGCGATCTGTATGCCGGCGTACCGCTGCAGGTAGAACGAGCGCAGCGGCATCGGATGCTGCGCCCACAGCATGATCGCGCCGCTGCGCCGCTCGCTCGCGACGATGCCGCCCGGCATCAGGAAGGCGACGAGGATCGTGCCGAAGCCGAAGGCGAGGTTCAACAGGCTGAAGAGGAGGACCGTGACCGCACCGCGCGCCATGACTTCGATCTGCTCGCTGGACGGCTCGGTGCCGCCTTCCATCGCCTCCCCGACGGCCTGCATGCGCTCGAGGGTCTCCGCCACGGGGTAGGCGAGCGAGAGGACGACGACCCCGGCGCCGAACAGGAACACGACCAGCACGAACTTCCACCTGCGGCGCACCGCGTTCCGGAGGGAGGCCCTGACGATGTTCATCGCACCGTTCATGAGACCGCCCCTTCCAGCCCGACGAATTCCGCCTCGAGGAACTCGCGGGTAAACCCGCCTTCCGGTGGCTGCACGACGCGCCCACGCCCCTGGTCGATCAGGAGCACGCGGTCGCTCATCATCGCCAGTTCGCCGAGGTCGTGACTGGCGACGAGGATCGTGGACTGGCCGCGAATCTCCTCGATCCGCCGGCGGAGACGGATGCGTTGCCCGGGGTCCAGTCCCGACTCGGGCTCGTCCAGGAAGAGCAGCCCGGTCGGCCGCATCAGAGCCATGGCGAGCGCCAGCCGGCGCCGCATCCCCTTGGACAGCGCGTCGGCGGGACCGTCGGTGTCGTAGTCCAGCCCCGCCAGACGACAGGCGCGCTCGATATCGGCCTCGGGACCGGCCGCGGCCGCCGCCAGCGCGAGCAGGCCGTCGCACGTCCATCCCGGCGGGAGCACCGTGTCTTCCGCGAGGTAGCCGATACCGTGCCGGCGCCGGTAGTCCGCGGGGTCGGTGCCGGACACCGTGGCCTCGCCGTCGATCGGAGCCAGCACCCCCAGAAGCGTGCGGAAGAGGGTCGTCTTGCCCGAGCCGTTGGGGCCGACCACCGCGAGCACTTCGCCGGGCACGATGTCGAGCGAGAGCCCGCCCAGCACCGGTCGCCCCCGGCGATACCCGATACGCAACTCGCGAAGCCTCAGCTCCGCCGGTCCGCTTTCGGTCGTCATGTCGATTTCACTCTTTTCGCGTTTTCAGCGACGTGCTGAAATACACCATGGACTGAACGGAAATTCCGGTCCGCCAGTCCATCAGTACCGGCCGCGGCGTTCGCGATACGAGCGCATCTCCCGCTTCAGGACCGGCGCCAGCAGGTACAGGCCGAGCAGGTTGGGGATCGCGACCACGTAGATCACGGCGTCCGAGAGATCGATCAGCGCTCCCAACTGCAGGCTGGCGCCCAGGACCACGAAACCGCAGAAAAACAGCTTGAAGCCGGCTTCCACGGTTCGGTTCTCGCCCGTCAGATAGGTGAGAGATTTCAGGCCGTAGTAGCTCCACGAAATCATGGTGGAGAAGGCGAACAGCACCGCGGCCACCGAGAGGGGCACGGGCGACCACGAGAGCGTGCTCTCGAAGGCCGTCTTGGTCATCTCGATGCCGGTGATGCCGGTGTCGGCCAGCGACGGATCGTAGACCGTCGTGATGATGACCAGCGCCGTCATCGTGCAGATGACCACCGTGTCGATGAACGGCTCCAGCAGGCCGACGAAACCCTCGGTGCACGGTTCATCGGTCTGCACCGCCGAGTGCGCGATGGCGGCGGAGCCCAGGCCGGCTTCGTTCGAGAACACGGCCCGCCGGAACCCGATGATCATCACGCCGATCATGCCGCCGCCGATGCTGTCCGTCGAGAACGCCCCCTCCCAGATCTGAACGATGGCGCCGGGCAGCCGGTCGGCGTTCAGCCCGATGATCGCCAGCGCCGACAGCACGTAGAGCACCGCCATGAAGGGCACCAGCCTGGAGGTGACGCGGGCGATGCTCCTGATCCCGCCGACGGTGACCAGCGCCACCGCTCCGGCCATGAGGACGCCCAGCAGCCAGGCCTTGTCGCTGAAGAAGCTGCCTTCGGCGCCCGTCACCTCGATCAGGATGGCGGCCGCCTGGTTGGACTGGAACATGTTGCCGATGCCGAGACAGCCCAGGACCATGGCGGCGGCGTAGAACATCCCCAGGCCGCGGCCGATCCCGGGCAGGTTCCGCAGCTCCAGCCCGTGCTGCAGATAGTACATCGGGCCGCCGCTCACGGACCCGTCCGGGTTGGTGCGGCGATACTTCACCGCCAGCGTGCACTCGGCGAACTTGGTGCTCATGCCGAGCAGCCCGGCGATGATCAGCCAGAGCGTGGCCCCGGGCCCGCCCAGCGAGATCGCCACGGCCACGCCCGCGATGTTCCCGATGCCGACCGTGCCCGACACCGCGGTCGCAAGTGCCTGAAAGGGCGTCACCTCGCCCGGCTGCGAGGGATCCGTGTAGCGGCCCCTGACCAGGTCGAGCGCGTGCCTGAAGCCCCGCACGTTGATGAAGCCCAGGTACAGGGTGAAGAACGCGCCCCCGGCGATGAGCCACGCCACGATGAGCGGAATCTCGGCCCCGCCGACCGGCACGGAAAAGAAGATGAACTCCGATACCGCGTCCGCGACGGGGCGCATGATTCGGTTAACGAGTTCGTCGACCCCCATGGGCGGCGCCGCTACAGCGAGAATACCGACCTGCCCCGCGAGAACGTCTCCAGGATCGGAATGAACTCCAGGTTCTCCGGATCCGCAGTCAGCGGGTTCTCGCCCAGAATCACGAGATCGGCCTGCTTGCCGACCGTGATCGAGCCCTTGATGTCTTCCTCGAAGTACTGGTAGGCGGCTCCGAGCGTGACGGCATGCAGCGCCTGCAGCACCGTCGGCCTCTGGTGGGGCCCGAGGATGTGCCCGCTGCGGGTCTGGCGGTTCACGGTGATCGAGACGAGTCGCATGATGTGCGGCGGGACCACGGGGGCGTCGTTGTGGACCGTGAAGTCCACCCCCCGTTCGAGCGCCCAGCCGACCGGGCTGATGTTGTTGCCCCGCTCCTCGCCGAAGCTGCGCCGGTGCCAGTCGCCCCAGAAGAAGGCGTGCGCCGCGAAGAACGAGGGCACGACGCTCAACTCGGCGGCGCGGTCCAACTGGTCGGCCCGCATGAGCTGTGCGTGGATGATGACGGAGCGGTGGTCGGGCATGGGGTCCATGTCCGCGACGGCCTCGTCCACCCCGTCGATCATGAGATCCATGGCCGCGTCGCCGTTGGCGTGGACGATGATCGGGATGCCCGCCTCGATCAGCTGGTCCGCCTGGGCCTTGTACTCGTCGGGATCCATGACGCCGTAGGCCACGTAGTCCGGTGGCGTGTTGGGCGGACGCTCCTCGTACGGGATCGTGACCCAGGCCGTGCGCCCCTGCGGGGAGCCGTCGAGCATGAGCTTCACGCCGGCCACCCGGAAGCCGTTCCGGTATTCGCGCACATAGGGCACGTCAGCCACCTCGACGGGCGCGCCGCGGCGGCGCACGAAGGCCGCGACATCCGCCTTGAAGGGCTCGCGGTCCGCGGCCGCCTGGAAGCGTTCGGCCTGCGCCGCGGAGGTCCCGCCGTCCTGAATGGTGGTCGTGCCGTGGCTCAAGTAGACGTCGATGGACCGGCGAATCAGGTCGTCGAATTCCTCCGGGGACGGGGCGGGTGCACGCTCAATGGCCAGCAGTCCGCTGGCGGTTTCCTCCAGCACGCCGTTGGGCTCCATCGAACCCTCGATGCGGCGCACGTGGCCCCCCGGCGGGTCCGGCGTGTCCGCGGTGATGTCGCTGACCGCGAGCGCGGCGGAGTTGGTCGTGGTCAGGTGCCCCGACACATGGGTGAGGACGATGGGGTGCTCGGTCGAAGCACGGTCCAGATCCGCGCGCGTGGGGTGCCGGCCCTCCTCGAGCAGGGAGTCGTCGTAGCCGCGCCCGGTCACCGGCTCGCCGGGGGGAATCTCGTGCTCGTCGATCCACGCCCGCACCTTGCGCACGATGTCGTCGATGTTGCTGACGTCGCCCACCGGCGGCGGGTGCAGCAGCAGAGACGTCTGGTCGCGCCCCGCGCCCAGGAAGTGGCCGTGGGCGTCGATGAAGCCGGGCAGGAGGGCGTTTTCGCCCAGGTCCACGACCCGGGTCGAGGGCCCTTCCAGCGCCATCACGTCGTCCCGCGAGCCCGCCGCCACGATGGTTTCGCCGCGCACCGCGACCGCCTCCACGGTGGGCTGCCGCGGATCCACGGTGACGATGTGGTCGCCGAAGAAGATGGTGTCCGCCGGGTCGGCCTGCGGGTCGGCTTCCGGGGCGCAGGCCGCGACGACGAGGGCGAGGGCCAACGCGAAAGCTGCCGGGGCTGTTGTCGACCTTCTCACGACTCCCTCCACGCTTCTTCCGTGGGGACCGGCTATAGCCTGCCGTTGGGACGGGCTATACTACGTTCTCCGGATTGCATGCGCCCGCGCCAGGGCAACGGGCGACGAGACGATCGACGGCTCCGCGGGGGCCGGAGACTGGAGGCTGGACGTGCCGAAGAGAATGATGACGCCCTCCGAAGCGCTGGTCGAAACGCTGGTGGCGGAGGGCGTGACGGAGGTATTCGGGCTGGTGGGATCGGCGTTCATGGACGCTCTCGACCTGTTCCCGGATGCGGGCATTCGCTTCATCTCGGTGGCGCACGAGCAGGCCGCCGCGCACGCCGCCGACGGGCTGGCGAGGGTCACGGGAAGGCCCCAGGCCTGCATCGCCCAGAACGGCCCCGGCGCGGCCAACTTCGTCTCCGCCATCGCGGCCGCCTTCTGGGCGCACTCCCCCGTCGTCGCCATCACCCCGGAAACGGGATCGCTCGGCATCGGCACCGGGGGCTTCCAGGAACTCGACCAGATGCCGATGTTCGAGGCGCAGACCGTCTTCCAGGTGCGCGTCAACCGTCCCGAGCGCATGGGCGAACTCGCGCGGCGCTGCTTCTACCGCGCGAAGCTCGAACTCGGCCCCACGCACCTCAACATCCCCCGGGACTACTTCTACGGCGACATCGAGGAGGAGATCTTCGCGACGCCCGTCCTCGGCCCCGGCCGGCCTCCCAGGCGGGACATCGAGGAAGCGGTCCGGATCCTGAGCGGCGCCCGCTATCCGGTCATCGTCTCCGGAGGCGGGGTCAGCCAGGGCGATGCCCTGCAAGAAGTCACGGCGCTCGCCGAGCACCTGGGCGCGCCGGTGGTCAGCACCTACCTGCACAACGACACCTTCCCCTACAGCCACGAACTGGGGTGCGGGCCGATCGGCTACTGCGGGTCGAAGGCCGCCATGCGCACCATCGCCAAGGCCGACGTGGTGCTCGCTCTCGGGACCCGGCTCGGGGTCTTCGGTCTCCTGCCCCAGTACGACATGACCTACTGGCCCGAAGACGCCACGCTCATCCAGGTGGACCGGGACGCCAGGCAGTGGGGCATGAGCAAGATCCCGGCGCTCTTCTCCGTCGCGGACGTGAAGGAGTACGCTGTCGAACTGCTCGACGAGTTGAGACGCGCGCTCCCGGACCCGGGACGAGACGCGGACCGCATCGCCGATGTCGCCCGCGAGAAGCAAGCCTGGGACGAGGAACTCGAGGACTGGTCCTCGTCGACCAATGCCCTCATGCATCCCCGGCGCTTCCTGTGGGAGTTCACGCGCGCGCTGCCCGGGGACGCGCTCGTGACCACCGACATCGGCAACACCTGCTCGATCACCAACGGGTACCTCCGCTTCAACGGCCCGCGGCAGCACCTCGCCGCGCTCACGTGGGGGAACTGCGGCTTCGCGTACGGCGCCGCGCTGGGCGCCAAGGTCGGCAATCCGGCGGCTCCCGTGTTCGCGATTCAGGGGGACGGCGCGTGGGGCATCAGCGGGATGAGCGAGGTGATGACGGCGGTGCGCGAGGACATCCCGGTCATCGCCATCGTCATCAACAACCACGAATGGGGCGCCGAGAAGAAGAACCAGATCGACTTCTACGGCAACCGCTTCGTGGGCACCAACCTGCGCGCCAACCCGGACTTCGCGAAGGTGGCCGAGTCGATGGGCGCGAGGGGCTACACGGTCGAGGACTACCGCGATGTCCAGGACGTGGTGCGCGACGCCGTGGCGAGCGGCCGGCCGTGCGTCATCAACGCGGTCGTCGAAGGGGGCGCCAACGTGCTCGCGGAGCCGTTCCGCCGCGACGCGCTCGCGATGCCCACCCGTCACCTGGAGAAATACGCGCATCTCAGCTTGAGCTAGCCGGCTGAGCTAGCAGGTCGTGGGGCCCCGCTAAGGAGACCCGGATGTCCGACACACAGGCGTTGCTGGCCGACTACGACGTCCAGGACGTCATCGAGAAGGACAGGAAGCATCTCTGGCACCACCTGTTCCAGCACAGGATTCTCGAGACGCAGGATCCGCAGGTCTTCGTGGAGGGCCGCGGCGCGCGCGTCCGGGACATCCACGGGAAAGAGTACCTGGACGGGACCTCGGGCGGCGTCTGGTGCGTGAACGTCGGCCACGGGCGGGAGAGCATCGCGCGGATCGTCTACGAGCAGTTGACGCGGCTGCCGTACTACGCGGGCGTCGTCGGCACCGTCCCGGCCGCCCAGTACGCGAGCGCGCTGGCCGAGTGGCTGCCCGGCCTGGACCACGTCTACTTCGCCAACAGCGGCTCCGAGGCCAACGAGAAGGCGATCAAGATGGTGCGCCAGATCGCCCACCTGAACGGGAGCCGCAAGTCGAAGGTCCTGTACCGGGACCGGGACTACCACGGCACCACCATCGCCTGCCTCGCCGCCAGCGGCCAGGAGGAGCGCAAGGAGGCCTACGGACCGTTCCCGGACGGGTTTTCGGGGATTCCGCACGCGATGTGCTACCGCTGTCCCTTCGGGAAGACCTATCCGGACTGCAACATCGAGTGTGCACGCGCCCTCGGGGACGCGATCGAGGAGGAGGGGCCGGAGACGGTGGGGGCCGTGATCCTCGAGCCGATCACCGCGGGTGGGGGCGTCATTCCTCCGGTCGAGGAATATTTTCCGATCATCCGCGAGATCTGCGATGAATACGGCGTCATACTGATCATCGACGAGGTCGTGTGCGGATTCGGGCGGACGGGGACGATGTTCGGGTTCGAGCACTACGACTTCGTCCCGGACATCGTCACGATGGCCAAGGGCATGGCCAGTTCCTACGCTCCGATCTCCGCGGCCGCGGTGCGCGGCGAGGTGTTCGACCGGTTCCTGGGCGATCCGAGCGAGAAGTTCGACTACTTCCGGGACATCAGCACCTACGGCGGGTGCACCGTCGGGTTCGCGGCCGCGCTCGAGAACCTGCGCATCATCGAGGACGAGGACCTGATCGAGAACAGCCGCGCGGTGGGGGCCTACCTGCAGGGCCGCCTGCGGGAACTGCTGGACCACGACCACGTGGGCGATGTCCGCGGCAAGGGTCTGTTCGCCGGCGTGGAGCTGGTGAAGGACAAGGCGACGAAGGCGCCCGTGAGCGAGGACGTCATGGCGGCCGTGGTGGGCAGGGCCGCCCGGGAGGGCGTGCTGGTCGGCAGGACCACCCGGAGCATTCCCGGCCTGAACAACACCGTGACCATCGCGCCGCCCCTCATCGTGACCCGGGCGGACATCGACGAGCTGGTCGAGGCGGTGAAGACTGGCATCGAATACGGCTGCCGGGATCTCTGAATGGACAGGGACATGGACAGGGTCAGGGACAGGGAAGCGGGCTTCGACGTCCGGGAGGACTTTCAGCGCTTCTCACAGCGGGACGACATCTTCTGCCGCTCGTTCTGGGACCCGGAGGTGCGCACGCACCGCTCGGACATGTTCTACGAGACGTACCGCACGCCGAAGCTGACCTGGCGGTCCGTCGACGGCTTCACCCAGCGGGACTACGCGCTGCGCAACGCGTCCTGGCACGTGACGGACATCTTCGCCGAGCTGCGCGTTGGCGACGACCGCCGCGAAGGGTTTCTGGACCCGTACACCAGCGTTCGCGAGGGCCCGGGCCACACGCTGCCGGTGGAGTCTCCAGGGGAGATGGCGCGCGAGATCAAGCACGCCGCGAAGACGCTGGGCGCCGACCTGGTGGGGATCACCGGCAACGACGAGCGGTGGCTGTACACGCACGCCTACAGCCGCGAGAACGAGCACGAGAAGCCGCAGGAGATCTCCACCGATC
>JAPPJO010000085.1:0-36422 GCA_028820325.1 Gammaproteobacteria bacterium
AAGGTGTTGTAGTGGATCGGCACCACCACCGAAGGCCGGATGAAGTCGACCGCGATGGCCGCGTCCTCCGGGCCCATGGTGAAGTTGTCGCCGATCGGCAGCAGGGCCACGTCCACCTGGCCGCGCAGCAGCTTCATGTCCGTCAGCAGCGCGGTGTCGCCCGCGTGATAGACGCGGGTGCCGTCGGCGTCGATGAGCAGCCCGCCCGGGACCGTCGTGTACGCCCCCGTGTTGTCGCCGTGCACCTGTCCGCCGTGCAGCGCCGGCGTCATCTTCACGCGCCCGAAGGGGAAGTTGAATCCGCCGCCGATGTGCATGGGATGCGCGTTCTCGACTCCCTGGGTCTGGGCGAACGCCACGATCTCGAAGGTCGACACCAGCGTGGCTCCGGTGGCGTTCGCCAGCGGGATGGCATCCGCGAAGTGATCGAAATGCCCGTGCGAGCAAAGCACGTAGTCGACATCCCCCAGATCCGCGAGCGACAGGTCGTTGGCGGGGCTCTCCTCGTACCAGGGATCGATGGAGATACGTGTGCCGTCGCTCAGTTGAAGCAGGAACGTCGCGTGTCCGTGATACGTCAGCGCGGCCATGGTCAAACCTCCGAGTAGCTTTCCACCGGGGGACAGACGCAGACCAGATTGCGGTCCCCGAATGCGTTGTTGACCCGGCCCACGGAGGGCCAGAATTTCGCCTCTCTCGTCCAGGGAGCCGGAAACGCGGCCTGTTCCCGGCTGTAGGCGTGGTTCCAATCGCTGCTCACCACCACCGCCGCCGTGTGCGGGGCGTTCTTGAGCGCGTTGTCCTTGCGGTCGGCAAGCCCCAGCTCGATCTGCTGGATCTCCGCCCGGATCGAGACCAGCGCGTCGCAGAAGCGGTCCAGCTCTTCCCGGGACTCGCTCTCGGTGGGCTCGACCATGATCGTGCCCAGCACCGGGAAGGACATGGTCGGCGCGTGGAAGCCGTAGTCCATGAGGCGCTTGGCCACGTCCTCGTCGGTGACCCCGGTGGCCCGTTTGAGCGGTCGCAGGTCGAGGATGAACTCGTGCGCCACCCGGCCGCGCGCGCCCTTGTAGAGCACGGGGAAGTGCTGCTCCAGCCGGTTCGCCATGTAGTTGGCGTTCAGGATGGCCACCTCGGTCGCCTTCTTCGTCCCCTCGCGTCCCAGGAGCGCAATGTAGGCCCACGAGATGAGCAGGATGCTCGCGCTGCCCCACGGGGCCGCGGAGATGGAGCCGATCGCCTTCTCGCCCCCCGTCCCTATCAGCGGATGGCCGGGGAGGAAGGGCGCCAGGTGTTCGGCCGCGCAGATGGGGCCCATGCCGGGACCGCCTCCGCCGTGCGGGATGGCGAAGGTCTTGTGCAGGTTGATGTGGCACACGTCGGCGCCGTAGTCGCCGGGTCGCGCGAGCCCCACCTGGGCGTTCAGGTTGGCGCCGTCCAGGTAGACCTGCCCCCCGCGCTCGTGCACGATGCCGCAGGCCTCGCGGATGCGCTCCTCGAAGACCCCGTGGGTGGACGGATAGGTGACCATGAGCGCGCTCAGCCGGTCGGCGTGCTGGTCGGCCCTGACGCGCAGGTCACCCGTGTCGATGTTGCCGTCCGCGTCGCACTTGACCACCACCACCTTCATGCCCGCCATGACCGCGCTGGCCGGGTTGGTGCCGTGCGCGGAGGAGGGGATGAGGCACACGTCCCGCCCGGTGTCGCCGCGGTCGTGGTGGTATGCGCGGATCACCAGCAGGCCGGCGTACTCGCCCTGGGCTCCCGAGTTGGGCTGCAGCGAAGTGGCGGCGAATCCCGTGATCTCGGCCAGCCACCGCTCCATGTCCGTGATGATGTGCCGGTACCCCTCAGCCTGCTCCGGCGGCGCGAAGGGATGTATAGCGCCAAACTCCGGCCACGACACCGCCGTCATCTGCGCCGTGGCGTTCAGCTTCATGGTGCACGAGCCGAGCGGAATCATGCTGGTGGTCAGCGACAGGTCGCGGCTCTCGAGGCGGCGGATGTAGCGCAGCATCTCCGTCTCGGAGTGGTAGCTGTTGAAGACGGGATGATCGAGCATCGTGGTCTGCCTCGCGAGCTTCGGAGGCAGTGGAGGCGCCTCCGTCTCCCGGGCGAGAGCGGCGGCGTCGAACCCGGGCCCGTCCTCGCCCGCGAAGGCCGCGAAGAGATCGTCCAGATCCTGCGGCCCCACGGTTTCGTCCAGTGCCACGCCGACGTGACCGGCGCTCTCGCGCAGGTTGATCCCGCGCTCCCGCGCCCGCTCCACGATCCCGCGCGCGCTCATGCCCGCGGGTTCGATGGTCAGGGTGTCGAAGAAGACCTCGTTGACCACCCGATGGCCCAGCCTGCGCACGCCCTCCGCCAGCACGCCCGTGAGGTTGCGCACCCGGGTGGCGATGCGCCGCAGTCCCTCCGGGCCGTGGTAGACCGCGTACATGCCCGCCATGACGGCCAGCAGCACCTGGGCGGTGCAGATGTTGGAGGTGGCGCGCTCGCGGCGGATGTGCTGCTCCCGGGTCTGCAGCGCCATGCGCAGGGCGGGGTTGCCGTGGGCGTCGATGGAGACGCCGATGATCCGGCCCGGCATCTGGCGGCGCATGTTGTCGCGCGCGGCGATGAAGGCGGCATGCGGTCCGCCGTAGCCGAGGGGGACGCCGAAGCGCTGGCTGTTGCCCACCGCGATGTCGGCGCCCATCTCCCAGGGAGAGGTGAGCAGGGTGAGCGCGAGCAGGTCGGTGGCCATGACCACCAGTCCCCCGGCCGCGTGTACGGCGTCCGAGAGCGCCCGGTAGTTGCGCACGCTCCCGTCGGTGCCCGGGTATTGGACCAGCGTGCCGAACACGTTGTCGTCGAGCGCCCAGTCGCGCGGGTGCTCGACCACCACCTCGATGCCGAGCGGCTCCGCCCGGGCGCGCACCACCTCGATGGTCTGCGGGTGGCAGTCGGAGGCGACCAGGAAGCGGTTGCGGCCGCGGTCGCGCGTGGACGCCAGGCAGAGCGTCATGGCCTCGGCGGCCGCGGTGGCCTCGTCCAGCAGCGACGCGTTGGCGACCGCGCAGCCCGTGAGATCCCCCACCATGGTCTGGAAGTTCAGCAGCGCCTGCAGCCGGCCCTGCGCGATTTCCGCCTGGTACGGGGTGTACTGCGTGTACCAGCCGGGGTTCTCCAGGATGTTGCGGAGAATCACGGGCGGGGTGATGGTGCCCGCGTAGCCCATCCCCAGGTAGGAGCGGAAGACCTGGTTGCGCGAGGCGATCTCCCGCAGCCGACCGATCAGCTCGTGTTCGGAGATCCCCTCGGGAAGATCCAGTTCGCACCCCAGGCGGATCGATTCGGGCACGGTGTCCGCGACGAGCCCGTCGAGGGAATCGTAGCCCAGCTCCTCGAGCATTGCGCGCACATCCCGGGGCCCGGGACCGAGATGTCGTCGGGGAAATCTGTTCTCGTGCGCGATGTCGGGCATTACTCGGGGGATCCGCCAGGCGCGGATGCGTTGCTCCTCACCCGTCGATGTGGGACTCGTAGTCCTCGGGGCTCATCAGGCCCTCGAGCGCGTCGTCGTCCTCCGCGCGCAGCTTGATCATCCAGCCGTCCCCGTAGGGATCGCCGTTGACCAGGGCCGGATCGAGGTCGATGGCCTCGTTGATCTCAACGACCTCGCCCGCGATCGGGCAGTAGAGGTCGCTGACCGCCTTCACCGCCTCGATGACGCCGAACACCTCCATGCGGTCGAAGTGCGTGCCGACCCTGGGCAGTTCCACGTACACGATGTCGCCCAGCTCCCCCTGCGCGTAGTCGGTGATACCGACGACGTACACGCTCTCCGCGTCGGTTTCCCCCACATACTCGTGCTCCTCGGTGTAGTAGAGATGCTCGGGGATGTCGGACATGGCTGCTCCGGGCACGGGAGGGATCGAGGGCGGATTTCGGTTCGGGACTATAGAAAGTGCGTTCCTTGCGCGTCAACCCCGATACCCGCGTCCCGGCGGAGAAGCCGGATCGAGCCTCGGGCTCAGGGTTCCGCGCGGGAACGCCGGGCGCCTCCGGGGGGTTGTACGGCGCGCCGCGCGCGCGATGTTCGCGGCGCCGCCCGGGGATCGGGACGCGGTCCATGGGTCGGTCCATTCTTCGGCTTCCAGCGCAGGAGACGGAGTCTCTCATGCAGGCAGGCTTCCCGGACGGAATGCGCAGCCCGCTGACATCCCTAGGCGAGGAGGAGCGTTTCTTTCAGCAGGCTGTGCGGGACTTCGCGCGGAGCGAGATCGCACCCAGGGTATCCGCCATGGATGCGAAGGAGGCCATGGATCCGACGCTGATCCGCAAGCTGTTCGAGCTTGGCCTCATGGGCGTGGAGATTCCCGAACGCTTCGGGGGAGCGGGCAGCTCGTTCTTCGCGGCGGTGCTCGTCGTGGAGGAGCTCTCCGCCGTGGACCCAGCAGTGGCCGTGCTGGTGGACGTGCAGAACACCCTCGTCATCAACGCGCTCCTCCGCTACGGAACCGTGGAGCAGCAGGCCCGCCATCTGCCGCGCCTGGCCTCCGACACGGTCGGCGCCTATGCGCTCTCGGAGGCGGGGAGCGGGTCCGATGCCTTCGCCCTTCGATGCACCGCCATGCGCGCGGGCGGCGACTGGATTCTGAACGGCCAGAAGCTCTGGATCACCAACGGCGCCGAAGCCGGGCTCTACATCGTCTTCGCCAACGTCGATCCGGATTCGGGCTACCGCGGCATCACCGCGTTTCTGGTGGACAGGAACACCCCGGGTCTGTCCGTCGGCAGGAGGGAGCAGAAGCTGGGCATTCGGGCGTCGTCGACGACCGAGGTGGTGCTGGACGGTTGCCGGGTTCCCGGCGGGAATCTGCTGGGCGAGGTCGGCCTCGGGTACAGGATCGCGATCGCCACCCTCAACGAGGGGCGCATCGGCATCGGAGCCCAGATGGTGGGTCTGGCGCAGGGCGCCCTCGACCACACGCTCCGCTATACCCGGCAGCGGGAGCAGTTCGGCCGCTCCGTCTCCGAGTTTCAGGGGGTTCAGTTTCAACTCGCGCAGATGGCCACCGACGTGGAAGCGGCGCGCCTGCTGGTGTACAATGCGGCCCGCCTGCGCGACGGCGGTTTCCCCTACATCCGCCAGGCGGCGATGGCCAAGCTGTTCGCATCGCAGGCGGCCCAGAGGGTGGCGTCGGAGTGCGTGGATCTGCACGGTGGGTACGGCTTCACCAGCGACTACCCGGTGGCGAAGTTCTATCGCGACGCCAAGATCGGAACCATTTACGAAGGGACGACCAACATGCAGCTTCAGACCATCGCGAAGCTGCTGCTGCGAGAGGCGGGGGTCTGACAGCGGGCGGATTCTTCAAGGGGCTGCTACCTTCCACCAGTCGAACCACGACATCGAGGCGAGAACATGTTCGGTCCAGACCTGGTCTTTGTGGCGCTGCCCCTGATCCTGGGATTCAACGAGATTCTTCTGTTGCTGGGCCTGCTGGTCCTCTTCTTCGGAGGCCGCAAGATTCCCGAGTTCGCCCGCGGCGTGGGCACGGGCATCAAGAACTTCAAGCGCGGCCTGAAGGAGGGCCAGGCGGATGAGCTGCCTCAGCTTCCCGAGGCGCCCGAGGAAGAAGTAGCTCCCGAGTCCTGACAGCCCGCGGACTCCCGCGGATTCATCCACGTAACGCTGACCCGCCCCATGCAGGGAGATGTGCCGGCGGAGGCCTCTCCGCTCTCCAACGTGGTGGTCGTGCTGCACGAGCCGCAGAACCTGGTCAACATCGCGGGCACGGTGCGGGCGATGATGAACATGGGGCTCGACCGGCTGCGCCTGGTTCGTCCCGCCGAGTTCGACGCCTGGCGCATCACCGGGATCGCCCACCGCAGCGACCACCTGGTCGAGCGCGCCGAGATCCACGACACCCTGGCCGACGCGCTGGCCGACACCACCTTCGTGCTCGGCACCACGGCGCGCGCCCGCACCGCCCACCGCAACTACGGGCGGCCGCGCGACCTGGCGGCCCAGGTGGTCGAGCGGGCCTCCCGGGGCACCGTGGCGGTGCTCTTCGGGCGCGAGGACCGCGGGCTCTCCAACCAGGCGCTCGACCTGTGCAACCGGGTTGCCATCGTCCCCACCCTCCCCGAGTACAAGAGCCTCAACCTGGCCCAGGCCGTGCTGATCCTGGCCTACGAGATCTTCCTGGCGGCGCACGACGCGGCGGAGCTGCCCCGGGGGCGGCGCGCGACCGATCCCGCCAACAGCGCCGAACTGGAGGAGACCTACGCGGTCCTCGAGCGCGGCCTCGACCGCATCGCCTTCTTCACGCGGCGCGCACCCGAGGGGGTGATGCGCACGCTGCGCACGATCATCGCGCGCGCCGAGCCGGACACCCAGGAAGCGGGGATCCTGCGGGCCGTCGGGTATGAGATCAGGCGCTACGCCGAGCGCGCGGAAGGGTTGGCGGCCGGGCGCGACGGGGCCGAATCCGCCGCCGAGGCCGAGTCCACTGGAGCGGCCGAGGCGCCCACCGCGGAACCGTCGGAGCAGACCGGCTGACGCGCCCTTCCCGCGAGCCGGGACCGCATCGGTCCCGATCTTCCATTCCTGCCCGGGAGGTGCGGCGCTAGCCTCACTGGGTCGCCCGTCCGCCCACACCCGGTGCGGGATCACGCCCCCGGGACATCGCCCGGAGTCCGACGCATGAAGACGGACGCTTGACGAAGAGGCCAGCCCGGGTTCGCCGCCGGCCCCGGGGAACGAGCGGTGGCATGCGCTGCCTTCTCGACGCAGGCTACGTGCGCGAGTTGGAGTTGAGGCTGCGCCGGATCCAACGGAGTGCAGCCGCGAATCGACGTCTGGCTCTAACCGACCGGCTGACCGGGCTTCCCAATCGCCGCCATCTGGAACTCCATCTGGATCGCGTCCTGGTCCCCGGTGCCCTGCGTCCCCTCTCTCTGGTTCTCTTCGACGTGGACGACTTCAAGCGCTTCAACGACCGGCATGGCTACCTGGAGGGCGACCGGGTGCTCACCGCCGTGGCCACCGTGCTTTCGAAGGCCTCGGCGAACGGCTCGAGGCAATCGGAATCGCGCGAGTCCATGTGTGGTTCGCCATTTGCGGCGCGGCTGGGCGGCGACGAGTTCGTCGTAATCTTCGGGCACATGAGCGCCGGCCGGGTTCGCTCGGCCGCTGACCGCCTGGCCCGGGCGGTCGCGCGGCATCCGTTGCTCTCGCCACATGGCGTCACGGTGAGCTTCGGTCTCGCCGCCCTGTATCACTGGCAGGACGCCCTGGCGGTCGCGGACCGGGATCTCCGCCGCCGTCGCGCGGCCACCCGACCGCTCCCCGCGGACCGGGGCTTTCGGTACCTTTGGGCGCAAGTGCTCGGCGTGCACGGGCTTCCCCGCCCGCCGCGGAGCGCCGACTCCCCGCCGCGCCCCGCTCTCCGCCATGAACGCTGCCCATCCAACCCCGATCGAACTCGCTGACCTGGCGCGCACGGCCGAAGAGCTCGCGCGCGCCGCCGGGAAGGTCGCCCTGGGGTATTTCGGCGCCCGGATCGAGGTTGAAACCAAGGCGGACGACACCCCGGTGACCATCGCGGACCGGGAAGCCGAGAGCCTGCTGCGCGCGGAGATCCGGCGACGCTACCCGGATCACGGCATCGTCGGCGAAGAGCATGGCGAAGTGCTTCCCGGAGCTGCCGTGCGCTGGATCCTGGACCCGATCGACGGGACCAAGTCGTTCGTCCATGGAGTGCCGCTGTGGGGCGTGCTGATCGGCGTCGAGGTGGAGGGCGAGCCCGTGGCAGGGGTTGTCCACCTGCCTGCGCTCGGGGAGACGGTCACGGCCGCCAAGGGCCTTGGGTGCCGCTGGAACGGCGAGCCGTGCTCGGTTTCAAGCGAGAATCGGCTGGACCGGAGCCTGGTGCTCACCACAGACGAGAGCGTCTTTCACGGCCATGCCGGCGAAGCCGGCTGGAGAGCCCTCGCCGCCGCCGCCCGCATCACGCGCAGCTGGGGCGACTGCTACGGCCACGTCCTGGTGGCCACCGGCCGCGCTCAGGTCATGGTCGATCCGGTGCTCGCCGCCTGGGACGCCGCACCCCTGCTGACGATCCTCACCGAAGCGGGCGGGTGTTTCACGGACGTTTCGGGCGAGCCCACGATCCACGGTGGTTCGGGGGTCTCCAGCAATCCCGCGCTCCACCCGCAGGTGCTACACATCCTGGCTGGGGACCCGTAGGGCACCAGGCCGGCGCCTACTGCCGCTTCAACCGCCCTTCAGAAGCTCCCTTCGCTCCTGCGTGCCCGCTGGAGTGACAGGATCGTCTCTCCGAACTCCTCCACCCGAATCGCCACGAAGGTGGAATCGGACACGAACGCAACCGGCATCCCGGGCGCGTCGAACGTGCCCTCGTAGCTTCCGGAAGCGTCGAAGGCGTCGACGGCGTGGGGAGTGAACCCGTCAAGCGTGCGGGTGACCCAAAGTCGTCCTCCTGGGGCAGCGGTCACGCTCAGGACGGGCGAGATCCGTTCCTCGTATCCGATTGCGGCTACGATGTCCTCCGCCTCCAGGCCATTCCGGCGCATCAGGTCGCCATACGCCCCAGGACCTTCCTCGATGTTCGTGACGGCCATCTCCCGTGTCACCTCAATGGGATTCAGGGGCCGCCTGATACTCAGCTCCAGCGAGCCGCCGACGCTCATGTCGAGACGATAGTACGGCCCGTTGAGGAAGAAGATGGAGTCTCCCCGGTTCGACCAGACGTGCATGGGAGCGAACAGCTCTTCGGCCGGAAAGGACCCGCCGCGCATCTCCATCATGGCCATGTCCGCCGTTGTTTCGTGCAACGTCGTGGTGTTGCCTTCCGTGTGGAGGACCAATTGGCGCCTGGTCGCCATTCCCGCCCCCGTGGCCGTCACGGTCGCGAGCCAGTCGGTTCCCACCGCGAACTCCGGACCCCGGAAGTCCAGATCCGGACGCAGCTCCTCCAGGAGCTCCCCTCCGCTCGACCAGCGACTGAGGAGGCGACGACCGTTGTCCCACACAACGAGCGGTCCCGAGGGATCCATGGACACTGCCCAGGGATTGCGAAACTCCCCGGGCCCCTCCCCCGACCGTCCCAGGGTGCCCGCATACATTCCTGAGGCGTCGAACACGACGACCCGGTCATTCGGTCGATCCGCGACGTAGATCCGCCCGGTCGCCTCATCGGTCGTGACACCCCAGGGCACCACCGTGAGCGCGCTGTCGGGAGGTATGAGATCGGCTATCGGCGTGACTTGGACATCCAGCGGTCGGTCGGGCTCCGGATTCTCGATGATGGTCACGCCGGCGGAGTCGTAGACGACCGATGTGCCGACGTCACGCTCCCCGGTTGCGCACGACGCTGCGGCCACCACCGCCAACGCAACCGCAATCTTCGCTCCTGCGGCAGAGCTGGAGCTTTCCTGCGGCCTTGAGCAGAAGGGTGCCCCAACGGCCACCGGAACCAAACGAAATGCACTTCATCGCCTCGAAACGCCTCCGGAGGCGGACCGGCTAACGGACGCCCGCTTCCTCCCGGGTTACCTCCAGATCCACCATCTCCAGCTGCTCCGGCGGCTGCCATACCTGTACAACCGGAAACGTGCTCAGGAACCAGCGCACGCTCCAAAGCACCGGCCCCAGGAAGACCAGCGTCACCAGTCCCTCCCAGAGCCCGATGGTCGGCCCTTCGAGCCGCAGGGAAGGCGCGATCAGCAGGTGGTGCTCCAGCCAGAGCCCCGCCAGGATGACGCAGACGAAGCTGGCGAGGATCACCGGGTTCATCTTGGGCCGGCGCCCGATGAGTCCCGCGAAGGGGATCACGAAGCACATCAGCACCAGCGCGAGCGCGAACGGTCCCCAGGTCTCGTTGGTCCGGTGTATGACCCACGCCTGTTCCCACGGCAGCTTTCCGTACCAGATGACGATGTACTGGGCGAAGAAGATGTAGGTCCAGAACACGCAGAAGGCGAAGGTCAGCTTGCCCAGGTCGTGCATCTGCTGGAGGCCCATCAGCCGATTCAGATCCGCGTGGCGGCGCTTCAGCAGCACGACGATGAGGGCGGTGGAGGCGATCCCCCCCCAGAAGCCGCCCATGAAGTACCAGGCTCCGAAGATGGTGGAGAACCAGTGGGGCTCGAGCGACATGGCAAAGTCGTAGACCACCATGCTCATCACGGCGGCGTAGACCAGGATGAAGGCGGGGGCCACCCGGCCCATGCGGCGGGCGCTCGCGGTTTCCTCGGCTTCCTGCCCCATCCAGTCCGACGTAAGGCTCGCACGCCAGCGTTCCCGGCCCGCATCACCGCCGCGCTCGACCAGCCCCATGTCCGGACGCACGGCCTGATACGCCAGGTAGAGGCTCAGCCCGATCAGCAGCAGCAGCCCGGCCACGTTGCGCGCGACCAGGAACGGGATGTTCAGGTACGCGGCCTTCGCCTGCACGATGGGATCCGACTCCATCGCTTCGATCCACGGGAAGTACGATTCCCGGAGACCCAGCATGGGCAGGAAAAGGATGAACGCGATCGGCAGGTAGGCGGCGAAGGCGAGGCTCACGCGGCGCACCGACCAGTTCCACTTGGCCTTCACGATGGTGGTCACCGCGCACAGGAGCATCGCGCCCTCGGCGACGGCGAAGAAGAAGAGCCAATTGGCCGAGTAGGCCTGCTCGGCGCGCGCGGGATCGGCGGCGCGGAGCACGAAGAGCGAGATCACGCCGACCAGGAAGAGGGCCCCGCAGAACATCGAGAAGCCCCGGGAGCGCTCCAGATGGCGAACCGGGATGTCGGCCGGGACGTGGATGTGGGCCATGCCGCTACTCCCCCGGGGGCGGGTTGCCCGCCTGCGCCTGCAGCTGGCGAATGTGATTGACGATGTGCCAGCGGTCGTAGTGCGGAATCTGGTGTCCGTAGGCGGGCATCAGTCCCCGCCCGACGCGAATGACGCCGTACATGTACCCATCGGGACGGATCGCGGTGGCCGCGCTCGACAGGTTGAACAGGGGAACCATGGGATGCAGCGGGGCGATGGCGGCGTTCGCGCCCACCCCGTCCACGCTGTGGCACGGAGCGCAGAAGCGGTTGTAGAGCCTCTCGCCGCGCGCGAGCGATTCAGCCGTGGCCTCCACCGGGTTCGCCATCTCCATCACCACCGGAGCCTGCGTAAGGACTTCCGTCGCCGTGAAGAACGGCGGCATCTCGGCCGCCGGATCCGGCTGCCCCAGTGATACCTGGCCCGGACCGGCGGAGAAGTTGCCGGCCGAGAAGGGAACCGAGCCCTCCGGCGGCAGCAGCGTGTTCTCGTAGGGGTCGAACGAGCGCTGGTCGCGCATGCTGCGCCCGAAGATCTGCACCATGAGGTCGTCGAAGGGCGAGCACGCGCTCACGAGCCCGGCCAGCAGGGCGGCCGCGACGAAGCGGACGGGGGTGCGCGAGCGAGGTCGGTCAGCCATGGGACGGGGCGGGTTCTTCGGTGAGTTCGGCCGGGCCGCTGCCAGTGAGGATCCGGCGGGCTTCCTCGATGCGGTCGGCGGGCGCGCTCACGTGGATTCCGAAGCGTCCGCCGCTGAACCCGGGATCGTAGACCACGGGCGGGCGCAGCCGGGGGAGCTTCGCGTTGATGAAGACGCCGATGACCGTGGCGAGCGCACCGAACAGCACCGCCAGCTCGAATGCGATGATGAAGTACGCCGGGATCGACACGATGGGCTTGCCGCCCGTTACCAGCGGCCAGTCCATCGACGTCCAGGTGGTGAACGCGAACCCGGTCGCGGCGCCGGTCAGCCCTCCCACCAGCGCGAACACGCGCACCGGACTCTGGTCGTACCCCAGCGCTTCCTCCAGATGATGCTCGGGAAGCGGGGAATAGGCGATGATCTTGCTGAATCCCGACTTGCGCAGCGCCTTGACGGCGTCCACCGCCCCGTCGAGGTAGTCGAACGAAGCCAGAAGACCGGCTTGCGCGCTCATCGGGCGGCCTCCTTGCGGGCGCGGGAACGGAGCGGGGCCGGGAGCACTTCCTTCAGTTCCGCGATGGCCACCGGCGGCAACAGCCGGGTGAAGAGCAGGAACCAGAAGCAGAACCACCCGAAGCTGCCCAGCACGATGCCCATTTCGGTGATCGAGGGGCGGTACATTCCCCAGGCGAACGGCTCGTACTCGTGCGACAGCGAAGTCACGATGATCACGAAGCGCTCGAACCACATGCCGATGTTGACGAAGATCGAGATCACGAACAAGGCCGCGATGGAGCGCCGCACCCTTTTGAACCACAGCAGAATGGGCACCATGCCGTTACAGACCAGCATGGTCCACGTCGCCCACCAGTAGGGGCCGAACAAACGGTTCCAGAACACGCCGCGCTCGGGAGGCTCGCCGGAGTACCAGGCCATGAAGAACTCGGTCAGGTAGGCGTACAGCACGATCAGCGAGGTCAGCAGGCACAGCTTGGCCAGCGCGTCGAAGTGCTTGTTGGTGAGGTAGGCCTCCAGCCCGAAAAACTTCCTCATCGGCACGGCCAGGGTAATCACCATGGCGACGCCCGAGAAGATGGCGCCCGCGACGAAGTAGGGCGCGAAGATGGTGGCGTGCCAGCCGGGCACGATGCCCATGGCGAAGTCCCACGACACCACCGAGTGCACCGACAGCACCAGCGGGGTGGCCAGCGCGGCGAGGAAGATGTAGGCCTTGCCGAAGTGGTGCCACTCGCTGTCGGTTCCGCGCCATCCCAGCGACACGACGCTGTAGAACTTCTTGCGCAGCCCGCGGGCCTGGTCGCGCGCCGCGGCCAGATCCGGGATGGTCCCCAGGTAGAAGAAGACGGCGGACACGGTGAAGTAGGTCGTGACCGCGAAGACGTCCCACACCAGGGGCGACTTGAAGTTGGGCCAGAGGAAGCGCGAGTTGGGATAGGGGATGAGCCAGTACGCGTGCCATACGCGGCCTACGTGAATCAGCGGGAACAGGCCGGCGGTCATGACCGCGAACACCGTCATCGCCTCGGCGAGCCGGTAGACGGACTGCCGCCAGGGCGCGCGGAAGAGGAAGAGGATGGCGGAGATGAGGGTGCCCGAGTGGGCGATGCCGACCCAGAAGACGAACGTGGTGATGTAGGCGCCCCACCCGATCGGCGAGTTCAGCCCCGAGAGGCCGATCCCGTTGATGATCTGGTTCGCCCACGAGCCCGCGAACACGGCCAGCCCCAGCGAAGCCAGCCCGAACAGGATCCACCAGCCGCGCCCGGGACGCCCCAGAATCTTGAGGACGTCTTCGTTGACCTGCTGGTAGGACCCGACATCCGGGTGGGCTACCGCGCCGCGGGGTGCTTCCGTCGCTGTCGCCATCCTTCTCCTGGACGCGTGTTCGCCGGCCAGCGGGCCGGAGGGCGCCCTGCTTCTAGTGTCCCGCCGCCGCCGGTTCGTGGAATGTCACCTTCCGCTGGTAGGTGACCGCCGGCTGCGTGTTGATCAGGTCGTCGAGCACCCGGTACGAGCGCTCGCTCGCGGTGACCTGGGCCACGCGCGAGTTGGGATCCCGGATGTTGCCGAAAACGATGGCCTCGGCCGGACAGCTCTGCTGGCACGCCGTCACGACTTCCCCGTCGGGGACGGCGCGTCCCTCCAGCACCGCCCGGTTCTCCACGTCGCGGATCCGCTGGACGCAGAAGGTGCATTTCTCCATGACCCCCTCGCCCCGCACGGTGACGTCCGGGTTGTACTGCCAGTTCAGGGGCTCGGGCACGTCCGAATACTCGTACCAGTTGAAGACGCGGACCTTGTAGGGGCAGTTGTTGGCGCAGTAGCGCGTGCCGACGCAGCGGTTGTAGACCTGCGCGTTCAGCCCGTCGGGCGTGTGGTAGGCCGCGAACACCGGGCACACCGGCTCGCAGGGAGCGTTGCCGCAGTGCTGGCAGAGCATGGGCGTGAAGCGCACGTCCACCGGGCCCGCGTGCGACGCGTCAACCGTCTCGAAGTAGTTCTCGATGCGCATCCACTGGATGTCGCGGCCCATGAGAAGCTCCTGCTCACCGACCACGGGGACGTTGTTCTCGGCCTGGCAGGCAGTGACGCAGGCGCTGCATCCGGTGCACTTGTCCAGGTCGATGGCCATCGCCCAGCGCGGGGTGGTCTCCGGGTCGTATTCGCCGTGACGGGCTCCCGGGAGCGGGAAATCGCCGGGCTCCCCATCCGCGGGAACGGGGACGAATCCCCCGACTTCCTGCAGCTCGTAGAGCGCGTGCTCGTCGTGCTCCTCCTCGGCTTGGCCGACGTCGGCGAGCGCGACCGCGGGCGCGATGTTGCGGTCTTCCTGGGTATGTCCCGAACCGTGGATGCTCGCGAGCTTGCGCCACTCCCCGGTCGCTTCGACCGCAACCCGGGTGGCGAGATGGACCATCCCCCCGGAGGGCTCCTCGGACTCGGCCGGGAGCAGTGCCATCGGGTTCACGCCGTTGCCATCGGCGAAGCGCCCGTAGCCAGTGTGTCCGCCGCCCATGGCGATCGCGGCGACGTCCTCGCGCACCCCCGCGTAGGGCCATACTGGCAGTTCCACCTGGCCGTGCGGCGAACTCACGCGCACGACATCGCCTTCGCGGAGCTCGTGTCGCTCGGCCGTGGCGGGGTGCAGCTCCAGCCACGAATGCCAGGTGATCTTGCTCACCGGGTCGGGGAGCTCCTGCATCCACGAGCGGTTGGCCTGGCGTCCGTCCCCGAAGCGGGACGACGGGTACACGACCAGCGCCAGTCCGTCGTCGTCGCCGTCCAGGGAGGGCACGTCGAACCCGACCGCGGGATCCGGTGCGAGCAGCTCAGCGGCGGCCTCTTCCCCGTCGGTCTCCGACAAGACCACGCCCCTGCGCAGGGCCTCGCGCCAGAAGCCGTCGAAGTCGTCGTCTCCCGCGAGCCCCATCTCCTGCCAGCGGGCGCGCACATACTCCTGGAAGTCGCCGGCGCCCAGGTCCTGGCCGAGGGCGGTCGCCGCCGAGAGCAGCACGTCTCCGGTGGCGCGGGCATCGAACAGCGGAACCGGCCTCATGACCGGTTGCCGCAGCGCGTGCACGCCCGGGCGGGGGTGCGAGTCTCCCCACGACTCGAGCGGATGGGTGTCGGGCAGCACCAGATCGGCGAGGTGTGCCGTCTCGTCGAGTGCCGACGCGAAGGACACCTTGAACGGCACGGCCCCGAACGCCTCCGCGAAGCCTGCGGCGGGCGGCAGCGAATAGGCCGGGTTGGCGCTGTGAACCAGCGCGACCGCGACCTGCCCCGCCCGCATCGAGCTCATGGCCGACTCGAGCGACGCGTACGACGGGGACGCGGCCGCCTGGTCCGGACTGGCCAGGTGCACGGAGCGGCCGATGTTGCCCGCGACGTGGTTGAGCACCAGCACCGCCAGGTTGGCGCCGGTGGCGCCCCGGTGCTGTCCGCTCACGCCGGGACCCAGCGCCAGCCCGGGCCCTTCGGCCACGAAGCGCCGAGCGAGATCGGCGATCTCCTCGGTCGAGAGCCCCGCGGCATTCGCCGCCGCGTCCAGGTCGAAACCGGCCAGCAGATACGCGTACGGGCCCGCGTCGGCCCCGTCGCCCGCGATCACCGCGGCCATGGCGAGCGCGACGGAAGCCTCCGATCCCGCACGGATGGGGAACCACTCATCGGCGTTCTGGCCCGTGAGCGAGAGCCGGGGCGCCACGAAGACGAAGCGTCCCTTGGAGCCCATCGGGTCGATGGCGCTGGTGCGGGCGAAGCCCCGCCCGTAAGCCGTCGGCGACAGCCAGGTCTCGAGAAAATCGGCGCCGAAGGAAAGCAGGAAGCGGGCCGCTTCGAAGTCGTAGGCGGGAACCACATCGCGTCCGAAGGCGATGCGCGCAGCCGCGCGCAGCGGGGCTTCCGACAGCGCCTCGTACTCCACGCGCGTACCGCCGGTCACCTCCGCGAAGCGATCGAAGAGGTGGCCGAGCGCTCCTCCGTCGCTCCCGGTGACGAGCAGCGCGTTCCCGCCCGCCGCGCCCAGCCGCTCGACGAGCTGCGCCTCGGCGTCCTCCCAACTGACGGGCGCGAAGCCGTCCCCGTCGCGCACCATCGGGCCCGTGAGACGATCGGGGTTGTAAAGGCCCTGCAGGGCCGAATGCCCGCGCGCGCACAACGCGCCTCCCGACACGGGATGCTCGGGGTTGCCCTCGATCTTCACCGCGCGCCCCTCGCGCGTGCGCACCCAGATGCCGCACCCGGCGGGGCATTCTCCACACACGGATGCGTACCAGGTCGCGACCCCCGGCGTGATCTCCTCGGGTGGGACCACGTACGGGATGAGCTTCTCCACGTTCTCGGTGGAGCAGCCGAACATGGTGGCCCCGGCCCCCGATGCGCCCACCACCCGCAGGAAGTCCCGGCGCTGGATGCCGCCGCTCATGTGTTCTCGCTTCTCACTTGTTTCCCGCTTGTGGTCATGGGCTTCGCGTTCTCGCTTCCGGCCGTGGCTGCTCATGACTCGCGCTCGCTCAGTAGTGACATACCGCGCAGTCGCGGGAGACGTCCCGCTCCACATGGCACTGCACGCACCATCCCATGGAGAGCGGCTGGTTCACCGCCTCGATGACCGCCATCTCCTGCACCGGGCCGTGGCACTCCTGGCACTGGACCAGGGGTTCGCCGGACTCGTCGGGCGCGACGTGCCGCATGTGCGGGAAGCGCACGTGGTCGGAGACCTTGTAGATGCGCACCCACGGAATCGCTTCCTGGCGCTGGGCATAGTCGCGCACCTTGGCCACTTCCTCCGGATTGTTGCGGCCCTGGACCACCAGGTGGCAGCCCTGGCAGGTGGCAACCGGGGGGATGCCCGCGTCGACCGAACGCTCGGCGGAGAAGTGGCAATACTGACAGTCGATGCCGAACTCGCCGGCGTGAATGTCGTGCGGGAAGGCGATGGGCTGCGCCCGCGGATCCGGTTCCACAGCCGCCGTCTCGGCGGCGGCATCGGGGCTCTCCTGGGGGGTGTCGCCCTCCTGAACGAAGGCGAGGGCGCCGAGCGTCGCGACGACTCCGGCCAGAGCGGCAGTCCGCTGTCCCTTCATGAAGCGCGCGGTTCCTTGGCGTGTGGAGGTTCGAGGGAATGGCTCGCGCCGTTCGCATCCGGCGGCGACGGAGACACGCGGCCCATGTGGTTCGGGCCGCAAGTTAGGGGCACCGGTGGCGAGCGTCAACGGAACCGGGTCGAGTGGATCGGTTGGAACCCGGAGACCGCCGTTCGCGAAAGAACAGTCACGGAACGGATGCACGAGCCCCGCCCGAGGAGGCTGCTGCAGGATGACCGCTTCACCATGGCGGAACACGCGACGGAGCACGCGACGAGACACGCGCGGGAGAGCGCCCGCAGTGACTGACTCGCCGGGGTCGGGGCGCTGGATTTCCGGGTCCACGGATGATAATGTAAGCCACCATGATCGACCCTGCGGTACCCTCCGACCTGAGGCCCATGCCGGGCCAGCACCTCGCCACCATCACGTACCAGAATCGAATCTGGGACGTCTATCTCGAGTTCGAAACCAAGCGCTCCGCGAGCGGGGAGCCGTGCCGGGCGAAGCTCGTCTATTCGCCGGCCGATGGCGAATCCGGGGACGCCGCGCAGACCGCGGCCATTTTTGTCGAGGAATCGTACGAGCTCGCGGTGGAGAAGGCCCAGAGCTTCAGGCGCCATCAACTGGAAGCGCTGCTCCGGTCCATTCTTCCCTGACAGCCTTGAGCCGGTCGCTTCGGGGGCCCCGCGGTATCCTGGCGTGGCTGGCGTGGGTTCTGGCAGTGCCCGTACCCGCCTCTGCTTCCGCGAGTCCCGTCCCGCCCGCGGCACCTGCGCCTCAGGAGCCGTCCGTGCAGGCCGCTCCGGTACCGCGCGCCGTGGCCCGGGCCACGAGCCTGCTCGAAGCAGGCGACACGACCGCCGCGCTCGGGCTGCTGCGCACCGCTCGCGAGGAAGACGACCGGGATCCCCACATCGCCTTCGCCCTGGGCACGTTGCTGGCGCGCACCGCGCCCCTGGGAGAGACCGACTTCAGGCAGCGGATGGAGGCGGAAGCGCTGCTTGAGGAGGCGTACGAGGGACTGCACGAGGACGCAGGCGTGCTGCTGGAGATGGCGCTGCTCAAGCGGCGCCAGTTCATGCGCGTGGACTCGCGCAGGATTCTGGAGCGCACGGTCGCGTCCGAAGGCAGCCGCGCCGTGGAACCGGAGGTCCTGGCCCAGTCGCACTTTGTACTGGCGCGCATCCTCACCGAGGAGATGGAGGACTTCGAGCATATGGTCTTCCTGCCCGCCGGATGGCGGCGGGACGGGTCGCTGGGGACGGACGAGTACGCGGGATCGACACGCTGTCCCGCCGGGGTCCAGGCCTTCTGCCTCAACTACACGGAACCAGGCACCTTCAACGGTCAGCTGGCCCGCGCGGGGCGGGCCAGCGACCGGGACGTGGACTACCCGCCGCGCATCGAAGCCCACTATCGAGCTGCTCTGTCGTACGTGCCGGACCACCCGCAGGCCGCCCGCGGACTGCTCGCGCTGCTCCATCGCCAGGGCCGTTTCGAGGACATGGCGGCCGAGGCACAGCGCCTTGCCGAGGTGAACCCCGACGACCCCTACGCGCACATCTTCCTCGGGCTGGCGTTCTACGAGTCGCTGGACTGGACCGCCGCCCGCAATGCCTTCGACACCGGCCTCGCCCTCATGCCTCCGGCCGAGCGAGCCCCCTACGACAACGTTTCCTACCTCCTGAACGAAGAGGACGCGGCCGAGTATCAGCGGCTCGAGCCGGGCAACGCACGGGAATACGAGCGCATCCTGTGGGCCAAGTCCGATCCGCTCTTCCTGATTCCGGAAAACGAGCGGGCGATGGAGCACATCGCGCGCGTCACCCACGCGGAGTTGGCCTTCGGAGATCCCGAGCGGCGTCTGCCGGGCTGGAGCAGCGACCGGGGCCAGGTTCTCATACGCTACGGCCTCCCCGCGAACATCTGGATGCTGCGGCAGGACGGCGGCGGCACCGGGCTCGGAGGCGCGGCTCAGCGAGCCGGTGCCAGCGCCACCGGGCGGTGGATCTTCTGGAACTACCGGCTGGAGGTGCCCAGCTTCGTGTTCCACCGGGAGCTGGGGTACAGCCGGGTCGGCTTCGACTTCGACGCGAACACGGGACAGTACCTGCGCCAGGTCAGCGAGACCGAGGCCACCACCACCTTCGAGAGCCGTGCCGTCAACCGCTGGACGGAGATCCCCGCGCAGATCGCCCGCTTCCGGGGTGCCGCTCCCGGGCAGGTGGAGGTGCTGGCCTTCCTGCGCGCCGATCCGGACTCCTTCAATCTGTTCGAGGGCGACTCCGTCCGCGTCGGCATGTTCCTGTTCAACCGGAGCTACGAGGACTCGGCCAGCGTGGCGCACGCGGTAAAGGCCGAAGACACCGGCAACGTTCTGTTCACGTTCGAGTTGCCGCGCGGAACCTTCGAATACTCGCTCGAGGGGCTGGCGGCGGAATCCCGCGTGGCCGCGCGCAACCGGGGGACGATCACCGCCATTCCGGTACGGCGCGTGGGGCTGTCCACGTCCGACCTGGTCCTGGCCGGGGGCGTGATTCCGCGTGTCGAGCAGCCCGGAGGATGGCGCGACTTCGCCATCGGCGCCTCGCGCGACCTGGTCTTCGACGCGGACGACGACATCCATGTCTACATGGAAATCTACGGGCTGACCACCGACTTCATGGGCTCGTCGGAGTACACCGTGGAGGTGACGCTGCAGGATGCTGAGCGGCGCAGCGTGGGCGCGCGCCTCCTGCGCTCGCTGGGCAACCTGATAGGCGGCGCGGAAGGCGACCTGGCCGTCCGCTTCGTGCGCAACGTCGAGCCCGTCGACGGAGTCGTGCCCGAGTACTTCTCCGTCTCGGCCGATGAAGCCGGGGAGGGGGCGCACCGCCTCATCATTGCCATCACCGACCGGACCACCGGCGCCTCCGTGAGCGTCGAGCGCGAGCTTGCCATCCGCAGGCCGGACGACGACCCGCGATAAGGCCCCCCTTCAGGGTTGCCGCACTCATCGCCCGGCTTCAGGCAGGGGGGCCGGCGGGATACAGAATCCGGGGAATGCCGGCTGAAGCCCTGTGCAAAGGTCTTGCGTTCTTTCTAAGTTGGAGGATGGGCTTGCGCCAACGTTCCGGCCCGGGACGGCCGCCCTTCGGGCCCTGCTCCGTCAGGCCACACCAGGGAAACCATTTCCGGTTTTAATTCGATTCCAACTACAGGGAAAGCCATGGCCATCTATCGCTCGCTGTACTACGACGACGTCGTCGTGGGAGTCGGGGGCAGGATCACCATCCCCCAGAAAATGCGCGACGACCTCGGCATCGTGGAGGGCGACATGCTGAGGGCGAGGGTGGAGGCTTCCAACGGATCGCGTCAGATGGTTGTCTGGCGCTCGGAGGACCAGCCGGAAGGCTAGCCCGAGGCGCGGGGCTCCTGCTCCACTTCCCAGTCGACCCAGCGGACGAGTGCCCGCAGGGGATCGCCGCCGTCGTGGTGCCACCAGGCGGGCGGCCATGCCATCCGCCGTAGCGAGGCCACCCGGGTAACGCCCGCGGCGCCGAGCTGTTCGACCAGCGAGGCGGCGCGCGCTCCGGCCCCGCACAGCCCGGCGGTCTGCAGAAACGGGCGCAGTCCCGCGAGCAGCCCCGCGACCCGCTCCAGTTCGGGGACGGGCTTCACCCAGGCGAAACGGCCCAGGCAGGACGGCGAGAAGGCCGGGTCGGGGTCGTAGGCCACTGTCCACTCCGCGCCCGCCGGGCGGAAGACGCGCGTCCCCTCGCCGGCCGCCTGCTTCAGCTCCCAGGTGCCGCGCAACTGCTGCACCCTTGACGCGACCTCCGGAGGAGTGGGGCCGGCGGGGAGATCCTGCTCGAGCGCGGCCATGGCGGCGGCCAGGCGGGCGGCCCACTCGGCGGGGGTGAGCGCGCCCCCCTCCTCCACCCAGAAGAGATGGGGGGAAACGCAACCCCGCTGGTCGAATGCGGCTACGGCGCGCGCGGCGTCCATGGCGGTTCGGTCCGCCCGCCCCGTGGCGAGCGCCTCCCGGCCGACCAGGGCGACCCCGACCCGGTGGGAGTACGCCACCAGGGGAGTGGTGGCGGGGAGGCGGGCGCGCACGGCTGCCACAGTGTCGGCGCCGCCGTACACCACCACCAGGCCGGCACGGGGGAGCACCTCGGCTTCCATCGTGTCGGCGCCTCCCGGCCAATAGAGCACGGCCAGGCTGGCCGCCAGCCCCGGGTCGCAGTCGGCCAGGGCGCGGGCGTAGAGCACCGGCAGCACGGCGTCGTGGAGGCCGGGCTTGAGAAGCACCGGCGAGCGCGCCAGGAGTGCCCGCGCCATCCCTCCGACCGACACGCCGGCCACGTTGCCCGCGCCCACCTGAACGATCAAGCCGTGGCCGAACGCCCGCACCCGCGACCCGCCGGGCCCCGGCCGGAAGCCGTCCAGCACCGCCGGGTCGGGGAACTGCGCGCGCACCAGTTGCGCCAGGCGGTCGGCGGTCCAGTCGCGCGCCATCCCGTCCAGGACCTCCCGGGCCATGGCGGTGGAAAGCCCGGCGGCGGCGGGCAGCAGGTCGAGCGCCGCTTGGCGGATCGGGTCGGCGGGATCCAGAAAGCGCGCCCCGGCGCGGCCCAGCGACGCCACCAGCGAGTCGGTGCGGCGCTCGTGCAGGCGGGCGCCCGCTTCGACCAGGTGGTCGCACAGGCGGCTTGCGAACGCGGGGTCGGGGGTGGGGAAGCGGAGCCGCAGGTCGTCGCTGACGGGGGCGGTGGAGAAGGCGGGAGACGCCGCGCCCGGGGGCTCCGCTCCGCGCGTGTGCGGCGGGAGTTCCGCTGCCGCCGGGGATACCCGCCCCGGCACCCCGGGAGGCAACCACCAGGCCGGGAGCGTCCTCATCGTGTCGGGCCGCGGCGGGCGGTCATCAGCTCGTCCATCGCCAGGGAGCAGCCGCGCGGCTCCGCGCCGGGGTTTCGTCCCAGCACGCGGAAGCCGTGTCCCTCCGCCTCCGGGGGCTCTACGCCCAGGTCCTCGGTAAGCACGCAGCACACGGAGCCCAGGTTGGCGAGGTCGAAGTGGCACAACAGCCCTTCGCGGCCGGGAGGAAGCGGCTCAAGCTTCGCCGGATCGAGCACGCGCGTGCGCACCCACGGCGGGGGACGGTGCAGACGCGCTCCCCCCCCGAGCACGGGCTCGTAGAACTGGGAGAGCAACTCCGTCATGCCGTACTCGTTCACGATCCGGTGCGGCGGGATGCCGAATCGTCCGTGGATGGCCGCGTAGAGCTCCTCCCTCGGAACGGTGCGGCTGCGTCCCTTGAACCCTCCCGTCTCCATCACCCGCGAGCCGTCCGGCAGCCGAAAGCGGGTGCCCTCCGCCGCCAGGGAGTCCAGCAGGTGGACGAACGCGAAGGCGGTTCCAACCACCAGTACCGGATCTCCAGCGTCCTCCGCGTCGCGAAGCGCCGACCGCAGCCCCTGCTCGTCCAGTCTCCCGTCCCTGTCCACGAAATACCGGGTCTCGGCCGCCAGTTCGGCTTCCACGACGCCGATCATGTGGCTGAGCGAAGAATCCGGAACCTCCAGCGGAGACTGGATGAGCGAGATCATGGGCAGGCGCGCGCCATCGGGAAGCAGGTGCGCCTCGAAGTTGGGGAGCAGCGAAGCGTGGTAGAGCGACAGGTCGGGGACGCGGTGTTCCCCGCGCTCCGCTGCGCTGCCCGTGGTGCCGCTGGTCCGAAATACTGCCTGTGCGGGCCCCCGGCAGACGAGGTCTGGCTCCCGGAAGGCGCGCGCGGGCACCGGCGAAAGATCGCGCCACGAAGACCATGAGCTCCGCTGAACTCCGCGCGCCGCGCAGAAGCGCGCGAACACCGGGTTGCGTTCCCACTGGTGCTCCGAGATCCGGCGCGCGAGATCGTCGAAGTCCGCGTCGGACAGGGGCGTGCCGACCCCTGCTCCCATGACGCCGATCAGATCGTCACGGAGCCGGGTGCCGTTCATCCATCCCGCGCGGAGGCGCGTCGAACCCGCCCCGGCGGCTCCAGGCCTCCCGCCACGAGGATCTTGTGTTGCAGCCGGCGGGACTCCTCGTCCACGAATTCCACCACCTGGTCGAGCCGCCCCCGGGCTTCCTCGTAGGCGTGCCCCGGGAAGTCATCGCCCTCGGCTCTGGCGAGCGCCCCTTCCAGCGCATCGATTTCCCGATGCGCCTTCTCCAGCGCCCGCCGCAGTCGATTCGCGGCCCTGCGGGCCTCCGCTTCGGCCTGTGCCATCTTCGACGCTCCCTGAGAGGATGTGGAAGGTGCTCCAACGGTACGCTCCAGCCGCAGCGGCGTTCCCGCGCACAACCCGACCCCCGCTTCTGGAGTTATATCTTCAGAGCCTGGATGTTTCCCGGGTCGGCGCCGTGAAAACCGACGATGTGTGAGAAGATGTCCGAACTCGAAACGCTCTCCGCCGGAGGCAGGATGGCCACTGAAGGCAAGCCCGTCGACCTGGCGATCGTGGGCGCAGGACCCTGCGGCCTGGCAACGGCGAGTGCGGCCAGGGTCGGAGGGGTATCGGCCACCGCCTTCGACCGCGGGTTCATCACCGACTCCCTCATCCACTATCCGCCCTACATGACCTTCTTCTCCACGGCGGAGAAGCTGGAGATCGAGGATGTGCCCTTCATTCTGGCTTCCGGCAAGCCGACGCGCCGGGATGCCCTCGTCTACTACCGGCGCGTCGTGCGGCATTTCGCGCTGGATGTGCGCCAGCACGAGGAGGTGACGGCGATCGAGGGCCAGAGGGGGGACTTCGTGTTGCGCACGCGCCGCCGTGACGGCACCCGCGCCGGACACCGCGCACGCGCCGTGGTGATCGCCACCGGCGGCTTCCACGAGCCCAACTACCTGGACGTTCCCGGAGAGGACCTGCCCAAGGTGCACCACTACTACAGGGAGCCCGATCCCTACTACGACCAGGACGTTCTCGTGGTGGGCGGGCGCAACTCCGCGGTGGAGGCCGCGCTGGAGCTCTTCCGGGCCCATGCGCGGGTCACTCTGGTCCACATCTTCGATGGCATCGACGATGGCGTGAAGCCGTGGGTGGTTCCCGACATCACCAACCGGATCAAGTTCGGGGAGATCGCCACCCATTTCACGACGCGGGTCGCGGAGATCCGGCAACGCAGCGTCGTCCTGGAGCATCTGGAGACGGGCGAGATCACCGAGCTCGCCAACGACTGGGTCTTCGCCATGACCGGATGGCGGGCTTCGCCGCTGCTTCTGGAAAGCGTGGGCGTCAGAATCGATGAGCAGACCGGCATTCCCAGCCACGACCGCGCCACCATGGAGACCAACACCCCCGGCATCTACATCGCGGGCGTGCTGGCCGCGGGCCACGACGCCAACAAGATCTTCATCGAGAACGGGCGCTTCCACGGCGGCCTGATCGTGGACCACTTCAAGGCCTCCCGGGACGGCTGACCGCAATACGCGGAAGGGGCTCGCCGGATGTGGTCGGGCGCCTTCGGGCCGGCGCGATCGCCGGCCGCGCCGCGCCTCAGCTCAGGTCGCCCCGCTGAAGCTCCCAGCCATCGTCCCCGAGTGCCCGCACGGCCACAGCTACCCCGTCCAGGCTCCCCAGCCGAAGCTCGGCGGGCGGGACCACTTCCCGGCGCACGAAACCCAGCGCGATGGTCTGCCCGAAGGCGGGCGACAGGGCCGCGCTGGTGACGTGCCCGACCGGTTTGGCCTTCGTGCCCGAGTACAAGGGGGTCGCCGGCGCGGGGGTGGGCGCATCGCCGAGCAGGAGGCCGCGCAGATGCCGGTTGACGTGGCCGCGGTCGCGGATGCGCACGATCACTTCCTGTCCCGTATAGCAACCCTTGCCGTGGTCAATGGCGCGCGCGTCGATCCCGGCTTCCGTGGGGATGGTGCGGTCGTCCATGTCGAGGCCGAATTCGGGCCGGCCCGCCTCGATGCGCAGCGTTTCGAAGACGCCCATTCCCGTCGGCGCCGCGCCCAGGCGAACCAGCTCGGCTCCCAGCCGTGCGAGCGCGGCCCGGTCGCCCAGAATGTCGAAGGCGGGCAGCCGCACCTCGGCGAGGCGCGCGACCAGGACGCCGTCCGGCGGCGGGCCGGTGAGGAGGCAGCCGTCTGCGTCCAGCGCCGCGAGTTCGCCGGAGGCGATGTCGAGGGCGGCTCCCACCATGCCGGCCGCGTCCGGGCCGGCGACGGTGAGGGTGCCGGTTGCGTCGGTGACGTCGTCGACGAAGGCGAACCGGGGCGGCAGGAACTTGCGCAGGTGGGCCACCAGGGGTGCGTGTCCGGCGGCCGGAACATGCAGCCAGAGCCCGTGGCGGTCCTCGCGGGTGCCCCTCCAGGCGACCACCAGGTCGGTGACCATGCGTCCTTTGGGGATGAGCACGGCGCTGTAGGCCGTGCGCCCCGCGAGCAGCCCGGAGGCGGCCGGCGTGGGGGGTGGCGGGACGCTGTTGGTGAGCACGCCGGCCAGCATGCGCACCGGCGCCCGGCCCGAGACCGCCAGCCGGCTGCGGTGCGAACGATCGAGGACGGCCGCCGAGCCCACGGCGGCCTGGTACTCCAGGTCGGGCCGGCCGAAGTGACGCGCCGTCTGCCGCCCGTGGTGCCGCCCCATCACGGCGCCGGGCGCAACCTCGAGGGTCGGCTCGGTCAGTGCGTCGCGACCTCGGGCGCGGAGGACGAGCCGTCGGGGGCGAGCAGCGCCATCGGGTCGGCGGCCTCGACCGGGTCTTCCCCGGCGCCCTGCCCGCCCGCGAACGCCACCCGCGTGACGTCGTCGAGACCGTCGACCAGGTGCAGCACCAGGTCGGCGCGCACCTCGTCGGAAAGGTCTTCCAGATCGGCGTGGTTTTCGGCGGGGAGCACGATCTCGCTGATGCCGGCGCGCACCGCGCCCAGGATCTTCTCCTTCAGGCCGCCGATGGGGAGCACCCTGCCCGTCAGCGTCAGCTCGCCGGTCATGGCCACGTCGCGTCTCACCGGCCGCCCTGAAAGCGCCGAGATGAGCGCGGTCGCCATCGTGATCCCCGCGGAAGGGCCGTCCTTCGGCACCGCGCCCGCGGGCACGTGGATGTGCACTTCCTTGTCCAGCACATCCTCGACGGACATCCCCAGACTCTGGTGATGGCTGCGGGCATAGGTCAGCGCCGCACGCCCCGATTCCTTCATCACGTCGCCCAACTGCCCGGTGAGCACCAGCTTGCCATCCCCCGGCATGACGCTCGCCTCCACGAACATGATGTCCCCGCCGGTGGGCGTGTAGAACATGCCGGTGGCCACACCCACCCGGTCCTCCTCGGCCATCACCTCGGGGTGCACCCGCGGGCGGCCCAGCAACTCGCGCACGACGGCCTGGTCCACGACGACCTGTTCGCATCCGCCGCCGGCGATCCTGCGCGCGACCTTGCGCGCCAGCTTTCCGATCTCGCGCTCCAGCTGGCGGACGCCTGCCTCGCGCGTGTGTTCGCTGATCACGTTCAGGATCGCCTCGTCGCCCAGCTCCATCTCCTCCTCCCGCAGCCCGTTTTCCTCCAGCTGCCTGGGCAGCAGGTAGCGCTTGGCGATCTCCAGCTTTTCCTGCTCGGTGTATCCGCTGAAGTCGACCCGCTCCATGCGGTCGAGCAACGGGGGCGGAATGCGGTCCCAGTAGTTCGCGGTGGCGACGAACAGCACCTCCGACAGGTCGAAGGGGATGCCCAGGTAGTGGTCGGTGAAGGTCCAGTTCTGGGCCCGGTCCAGCACTTCGAGCAAAGCCGCGCTGGGATCCCCCTGGAACGAGACGCCCAGCTTGTCGACTTCGTCGAGCAGGAACACGGGATTCTTCGATTTCACCTGGCGCATTCCCTGAATGATGCGTCCCGGCATGGCGCCCACGTAGGTCCGCCGATGCCCCCGGATATCCGCTTCGTCGCGCGCGCCGCCCAGCGAGATGCGCACATACTTGCGGCCGATCGCCCGGCCGATGGACTGCGCGATGCTGGTCTTGCCGACACCGGGCGGGCCCACGAAGAGCAGAATGGGTCCCTGGCCGCTCGAGGGCGGTGATGCACTCGCCGGCTCGTCCTCCGCCGGGGATCCATTGCGGGCGGCCCCAGCCTGGGCCTGCTGCCGGGCTTCCTCCTCTTCCGCGTCCTCGCCCTCCTCTTCTTCGGCGTCCGGCGCGCGCTCCGCCTGAAGCTTGCGCACGGCGAGGAATTCGAGGATGCGGTCCTTGACGTCCTCCAGCCCGTAGTGGTCTTCGGTGAGCACGTCCGCAGCCGTCTCCAGGTCGATCTTGTCCTCGGTGCGATCGTCCCAGGGCAGTTCCGTGATCCACTCGAGGTAGGTGCGGATGACCTGGTATTCGGCCGACTGGGGGTTGGTCCGTCCCAGGCGCTTGAGCTCCCGCTGAACTTCGGCGCGGGCGTCCTCGTTGAGCCGCAACGCCTCGATCCGCTCGCGCAGATCGTCGAGTTCGGCCTTCTCGTCCTCGTCGCCCAGCTCGCGCCGGATCTGCTTCATCTGTTCGCGAAGGAGCATCTCCCGCTGGCGCTCCCCCAGCTCCTCCTGCACCCGGGCCTGGATCTCCTCCTGCGCGCTGAGCCGCACCAGTTCGCGCTCCACCGCCACGAGCGCCTGGCGCATGCGGTCCTCGTCGTCGAGCACTTCCAGGAGCCGCTGCTTCTCGGCGGTCTGCAGGTCGAGGTAGAACGCGACCAGGTCCGCGAACGCGCCCGGTTCGTCCACCCCCTGGATGAGCTGGTTCAACGACTCGGCGGGGACGCCCCGCCGGGTTCCCAGCCCCGCCGCCCGGTCGCGCAGTTCCCGGTCCAGGGCCTGGAAGGCGGGATCCTTCTCGCTGCGAGGCGGGATTCTCTCGAGGTCCAGAACCATGGCCGCGAGCATGGCCTTGCCGCGCTTCTCGTAGGAGAGGACCTGCGCCCGCCTGTCCCCCTGCACCAGGAGCTGGATTCCGGCCCGTACGCGGTGGGTCTGAATGACGCGCACCACCGTGCCGACCTCGTACAGCCCCTCGGGGGTCGGCTTGTCCACGTTCTCCCGCTGGGCCACCGCGAGGAGCTTGCGATCTCCTTCGAGGGCAGCCTGGACGGCCTCAATGGTACCGGGTCGACCGGCCGAGATGGGCACCGCCACCCCCGGGTACACCACCGTGTCCCGCAACGGAAGCACGGGTAGCCTGTATCGTTCGCCCACGGATCCGACTCCTTGTCGTTAGCTCTGGCGAGACGGGTTGGTCTGCCCCGCGAAGCCGGCCCTGCCTCGGGCCGCGCCGCGGTTGACCTGTCAGAAAGGCAGATACCCCGGCTTCCAGGCGGTTCGCTCGCCTTCCATGTCAGACGAAATGCATGGTGTCGGGCCCACATGCACGAATCGGGCCTGACATAATGGCCGACCCCGCGTGCCGGGACTGCCATTCTGGCAGACCGGGTTTCGCACGCAGGGAGGCTGGCAGGCTCCGCTCGCTCCCTCTAGCTTGGCGCGGCACGCGCGTTTGCGCCAGCCGAACCGAGCCCCGGGAGTGACGATGCGTCCACGCTCAAACCGGAATGGGAGGCCGTGACCGGACGATCCACCGTCTACGCGCCGCGGAGCGCCGCCGCCACCAGCCAGCCGCTCGCCAGCTGGGCCGCGCTCTCGGCTATGGAGCGGGGCGGGAACGCGGTCGACGCGGCCGTCGCCGCCGCGGCCATGCTGAACGTGGTCGAGCCGCACATGACCGGGATGGGCGGCGACATGTTCGCGCTGCTGTGGTCGGCGGAGGAGGGCCGGCTGGTGGGGCTCGACTCGAGCGGACGGTCGGGGTCGGGCATGTCGCGCGAGGCGCTCGCGGCTGCGGGGTTGGAGGAAGTGCCCGCGAGCGGGCCCGGATCGGTGACGGTGCCGGGTGCGGTCGCGGGGTGGGCGGCCCTGCTGGACCGGTTCGGGGCGATGACCTTCGCGGAAGTGCTCGCGCCGGCCATCCGGGTGGCGGAGGAGGGCTTTCCGGTCACTCCCATCATCGCGGGCCAGTGGGCCGCCGCGGCCGACAAGCTGCGCGCCGATCCAGGGGCCGCCGCCACCTGCCTGGTCGGGGGTAGGCGCGCCCCGCGCGCGGGTGAGTGGTTCCGGTCGCCGGAGCTGGCCGCCTGCCTCCGCGTGGTCGTGGGCGGGGGGACGGAGGCGTTCTACACCGGTGAACTGGGCGCCCTGTTGGTCGACGGGCTGGAGGAGCTGGGCGGCTTCCTGACCCGCGAGGACCTCGCCGGCCACGAGGCGCGCTGGGTGACGCCGCTTTCCACCGATTTCGCAGACCACACGTTGTGGGAGCTTCCACCGGCCGGGCAGGGGATCGCCGCGCTCGAGATGCTCCGCATCCTCGAGGGGTTCGATCTCCGCATCATGGGTCACAACAGCCCGGCGTATCTGCATCATCTGATCGAGGCCAAGAAGCTGGCCTTCGCCGACCTCGCGGGCCATGTGGGCGACCCGGACCACATGAGGATCCCGGCTCGGGCATTGCTCGCCGACGACCATGTGAACTCCCGCCGGGCGCTCCTGAACCGGCGCGAGGCCGCCGACCGGGTGGTCCCTGGAGCCGCGGTCCCGGAGAGCGAGACCATCTACCTATGCACGGCGGACGAGCACGGCAACATGGTGTCGTTCATCAACAGCCTCTACGAGGGCTTCGGCTCCGGCGTGGTGATTCCGGGGACCGGATTTGCCCTTCAGAACCGGGGCGCCTGCTTCACCTTCGAGGAAGGGCATCCCAACGAGGTCGCGCCCCGCAAGAAGCCGCTGCACACCATCATCCCGGCATTCGTCACGCGGGACGAAGAACCGTGGCTGGCGTTCGGTGTCATGGGCGGCTCCATGCAACCCCAGGGACACGTCCAGGTGCTGCTCAACCTCCTGGTCTTCGGCATGGATCTGCAGGCCGCCATCGAGGCCCCCCGGTTTCGCCACACGGCCGGACGGGATGTGGCGGTCGAGGGGATGGGCCGCACAACGGAGGTCGCGCTTGCCCTCATGGGGCATCACGTAATCGATCCGTCGCTCACGTCCTTCGGCGGAGGACAGGCGGTGATGCGTCTGGAGCGGGGTTGGGCGGCAGGGTCGGACCCGCGCAAGGACGGGATGGCGGTCGGGCGCTGATGGGCCGGTTTGAACGCCTTCCGCCCTCCGGCGTGACGCCTCGTCCCGCCGCGACCGTCGTGCTGCTGCGCGAGCGCGCCCCGGGCTTCCAGCTCCTGCTGATGCGGCGCAACCGCTCCGCAGGATTCGTGCCGGGCGCCTACGTCTTTCCCGGGGGGCGGGTGGATGCGCAGGACGCCGATCGCGCGCTCGTCTCCCGCCTGGAGCGGCTCACGCCGGAGGCCGCGGCGGTCCGGCTCGCGCTGCCGGACGGGGATCCGCCCGCCATCGCGTATTACCTGGCCGCCGCGCGCGAGGCCTTCGAGGAGGCGGCGGTGCTGGTCGCCCGGCCCGGGGAACGCTTTCTACCCGGCACGGCGGTCGGCGGCGCGCGCCTGGTCCGCCTGCGCGAGCACCTGCTGGCCGGCACTCTGGGATTCGCCGAGGTACTGGACGACCTGGGGGTGGACATCGACGGATCCGCCCTCCAGTACATCGCCCACTGGATCACCCCCGAGGCCGAGACGCGCCGCTACGACACCCGCTTTTTCGCGGCGTTGGCGCCCGCGGGGTCGCGCTCGGCCCCCGACCCGCGCGAGATGACCGATTCGCTCTGGCTTTCCCCCGGCCAGGCCCTCGACCGGCACGGCGCAGGGCGGCTTCCGATGATCTTCCCGACGATCCGCACGCTGGAGCAACTGAGCGCCTTCTCGACGGCGAACGCAGTGCTGGCGCACTACCAGACGCGCGACATCCCCGTCGTCATGCCCTCCCTGGTCCGGACCGAGGCCGGAGTGATGGTGAGTATCCTGGACGACTAGAGAGCTTCCAGGCGATGTACGCTGACGTACTCGACGCCCAGCTCATCCCGGTATACCCCCGCCACGAGACCGTCGCGAATGGAGGTGACGACCATGCCGCCCGGCGTCGCAACCACGCCCAGCCAGGTGCCCGCTGGGCTGAATACGTCCCATGATGGCGGCTCGCGCGACAGCAGATCGGCCGTGAATCGCTGTGCCCACAGGTTGGCGTCCCCGTCGGCCAGCAGCAGGTCGAACGCCGGCTCGTACGCCGGGACCTCCATCTCGTCACGCCATTGCCGCCACACCGCGGCGGTACCCTGCCCCAGTTCGACCAGGCTTTCGATCACCTGTCCGACATCCGATTCCGTCACCGGCACGCGGTCGCGTGCGATCCGGTAGCGGGTCACCAGCGAGCCGTCAGGATCGTGGATCGATACATCCGGTACGGATCCGCTGGCCACGGCGACCCGATTGCCCACGATTGCCCGCAGCGGCCTTGGACTGAACGGCACCGGCAGCATCGATTGGCCGGTCCACAACCATCGTTGGCCGAGAACCGTCGGCAGCTGAACTTCCTCCTCCAGCACCGGATCGTAGCGCCCCAACCGGACGCTGTCGGTCCATGCGGTGCCGGGCTCAGTCACCCGCCTCACGGCCGGAAGTGCGACCAGCCAGTAACCGTCTTCGAAGAGGCCGAAAGCCACCACCGGCGATCCGTCCGAACTGGACCGGCGTTCGGTGCCGAGCCGGTCGCCGTTCTGTCCGATGGTTGACACGCGAGAGAGCGCCCGGTCCCAGATCAGGAACGCACCGTCGTCACGCCGCCCCAGGTAGCGCGGGAAGCGGAATTCTCCCGGCCCCTCTCCCCGTCCTCCGGTGCTCCACAGGTGGCGGCCCGCCGCGTCGTAGCGACGCACCTCGGCGGTCCCGCCGTCCACGACGATGACCTCACCGCCGGCGAGCAGCGCGACATCGAGGATCCGGAAGAAGCTGGAGGAGGGGTCGTCCCCGGCGTCTCCCAGCCGGAATACGGGTTCCGGGTCCACGCGCCACTCCGTCCCGGGCGGCCATGCCGCGGCCCGGCTCTCCACGATCCGGACCCCGGCGCTGTCGACCTCGATGACGGCGTCCGGTTCCCGTTCCGCGCATGCCGTCGCGGCACCGAGCGCGAACACCGGCAAGAGCGCGAGGTGGGATGGCACAAGCCTGTCCATGACTACATCCTTCGGTATGCCGGCCCGCTGCCCCCTTCCCTCGGTGTCCAGCGCGGCCCCAGCACGTCGGTTGCCTTGCAGTCTACGCAGTTGGGAGCATTCACGACCAGTTCGCCGTCTTCACCCTCCTCGTACACCCCGGCCGGGCACATGCGGGCGTAAAACGCGGCTCCCTCCGGGGGGACGTCGTCGCCCGCAAGCACATGGCTCGGGATGTCGTCGCGGGTCTGGTTCCCCGACTTGTACACCGCGTCGACCTTGGAGAAGGTGAGTTCTCCATCGGGCTTGAAGGCCGGGGCCGAGCCCCTGCGACGCTCCTCATCGACGTCTTCCGTTACCGGGATGCGGGCCCCGGGGAAGGCGCCGCCCGTCACCGTCATGATCCCCGCCCGGATCCCGCCCGCCCAAGAGCCCTTCTTGAAGGCCAGGCGAAGGTTCCGGGTGCGGCGCAGGTCCTTCATCACGTACGAGTCGTCCAGGGCGCGGCTGAATCCCGCCAGGCCGTCGCCCTCGCCCTTGAGCTGGGCGAAGATGGCGCGGGCCGCATGAATGCCCGACTGCATCGCGTAGTGGATGCCCTTGAGAGAGGGAACGTCCACAAGACCTGCCGCGTCGCCGCAGACCAGCAACCCCTCCCCGTGGCGGCGCTGCGGAACCGAGTAGTAGCCCCCTTCGGGGATGGTCTTCGCGCCCCATTCCAGCATCTCGCCGCCCTCGAGGGTGGAGCGAAAAAGCGAATGCAGCTTCATCCGCTGGAGCAGCTCGTGGACATCGAGGGAGGCATCGCGGTAATCCAGCCCCACGACCAGTCCGAGCGCGACCAGGTCGTCGGCGAGCGGATACATGAAGCTGCCCCCGAAGGCATCGCGCGGGAGCGGCCATCCCAGGGTGTGCACGACGCGGTCCAGGGGCCGGCGGGTGCGCCAGAGCTCCTTCACCCCGAGGGCGTAGATCTGGGGGTTGGGCGAACCGATGCCCTCCCGCTCAAGCCAGGCCTGGGTGAGCGGGCCGCGGGTGCCTTCGGCGAGCACGGTGATCCGGGCCGCGATATCCATGGGCGGCTGGTATCCCGCGCCCGGCGCGCCCTTCCGGTCGAGGCCGGCTGGCGTCGTGCGCACACCCGCGACGCGCGTTCCCTCAACCAGGAGCGAATCGACGGGAAAGCCCGGAAAGACGTTCACGCCCAGTTCCTCCGCGCGCTCGCCCAGCCACCGCACCATCTCGCAGATCGAGCCCACGAAGTTGCCGTGATTCCTCATCGTGGGCGGTGTCGGCAGTCGGAACGCCCGTGCGCCCGTCAGCAGGTACACCGCTTCACGGGACACCGGGCGCGCGAAGGGGAAGTCGCCGTCGGTGAGTTCGGGGAAGAGTTCCCGGAAGGCGCGCGGGTTGACCACGGCGCCGGACAGGCAGTGCTCGCCCAACTCCCCGGCCTTCTCGAGCACGCCGATCTGGAGTTCGCCCAGATCGCCCCCAGCCTCGCCGTCCGCCTGCGCCAGCTTTGCGAGCTGTATCGCGCCGGCGAGCCCGGCCGGGCCTCCGCCCACGAACACCACGTCGAGGGGGAGCGCTTCGGCGTCCGGAGGTTCCTCCACGATGAAGCGATCGACGGGGAGCGCAGGCTGCCAGGCAGCCGGTCGAACGGACGCCGGAGGTTGTGGCATAAGGACTCCTGAGCGGGCTGCCGGTCTCCGCGCGGGCGGTGGGCGCCGCCGATCGAGCCGGCGCCCGGCCCGCAGGATCCGGGCCCGGAGAGCGGGGTAGTCTGTCGAGGCCGAAGCGCCGCCCGACCCCGGGCAGCCGGCCTCCCGAAGTGCTACATCCTAGCCAATCCCGCGCCGGTCGTCACGGCGTCGATCCGACCCCCCGCTACCCCACACGACAGACATGACCCATCGCCGACCCGCCACGGTTCGGGAGTTGCGCGAATCGGGCTATCGCCCCCGCAGCGTGAAGGACGAGATGAGGGCCAACCTGGTCCGCAAGCTCCGCGACAGGGAGGAGTTGTTCCCGGGCATCCTGGGCTTCGACGACAGCGTGGTTCCCCAGATCGTGAACGGGATTCTCGCGCGGCACGACTTCATCCTGCTCGGCCTCCGGGGCCAGGCCAAGAGCCGGATCCTGCGTCAGCTGGTGGAGTTTCTGGACGAGGAGATCCCGATTCTCGCGGGCAGCGAGATCAACGACGAGCCGTTCCACCCGGTGTCGCGCTACGGCCGGCTGCTCATCGAGGAGCACGGGGAAGACGCGCCGGTGGCGTGGGTGCCGCGCGAGAGCCGGTATGTCGAGAAGCTCGCGACCCCGGACGTGAGCATCGCGGACATGATCGGGGACGTGGACCCCATCAAGGCCGCCCGCGGGGGACACATCCTGGCCGACGAGCTGACGGTCCACTACGGGCTTCTGCCCCGGGCCAACCGCGGCATCTTCGCCATCAACGAGCTTCCGGATCTGGCCGGAAAGATCCAGGTGGGGCTCTTCAACATCCTCCAGGAGGGGGATGTGCAGATCAAGGGATACCCCATCCGCCTTCAGCTCGACATCATGCTGGCCTTCACCGCCAACCCGGAGGACTACACCGCGCGGGGCAAGATCATCACGCCGCTGAAGGACCGCATCGGGACCGAAGTGCGCACCCACTACCCGGAAACGCTCGGTGTCGGACGCGCGATCACGGCACAGGAGTCGTGGGTCGAGCGGGGGGATCTTCCGGTGGAGATTCCCGACTTCATCGGCGAGATCGTGGAGTCGATCGCGTTTCTGGCCCGGGTCGACAAGCGCGTGGACCAGCGCTCGGGCGTGAGCCAGCGCATGCCCATCTCGGTGCTGGAGATCGCCGTGGCCAGCGCGGAACGCCGCGCGCTCCGCCTGAAGGAGAAGACCGTCGTGCCGCGCGTGAGCGACATCTACGCAGCCCGGCCCGCGATCACCGGCAAGATGGAGCTGGAATACGAGGGCGAGCTGCACGGACCCGACCGCATCGCCCGCGAGCTGATCGCACGGGCGGCGGGGCAGGTCTTCGAGACGTATGCCGGCGGCGCCGACGTGGAACCGATCGTCGAGTACTTCGAAGAGGGGGGCGCGCTGCAGGTCTCCAACGACGCCGGGGCGAAGGCGTGCGTCAAGGGATTCGAGAACGTGCCCGGCCTGCTGGAGCTGCTCTCGCATGTCGGGCTGGCGACAAAGGGTGCCGGCGACGGCCACACGGCATCCGCCTGCGAACTCGTGCTGGAGGCGCTGGTCGACGGCAAGCGCATCAGCCGCACCGATGGGGGAGGGTACGGGCGCGCGCGCCACGACACTCCCGCGCCGGGGCAGGGATTCAAGGAATCGGGGCCGTTCCCGGCCCAGAGCTGAGTCGAACAGGAGGAGAACCATGCGTCGTTTCACTCGTGCTTCAGTCTACGCGAAGGCCCCGGTCACGAGTCGTCGAGGGCGGTTGCTTCTCGCCCGCGGCGTGCTGACGCTCGCCGCGGCGGCGGTGTTGGCGATGCCCGTGCACGCACAAGGGATTTCCGGATTCGGCGGAGAGTTGCGGGGCCAGTTCGAGGCGTCGGCAGAGAAGCTCGTGGCGCTGGCCGAGGCGATGCCGGCAGAGTCGTACTCGTGGCAGCCCATGGAGGGGGTGTACACCGTGGCCGCCGCGTACATGCACGTCGCCCGCTACAACTACATGTATCCGGACATGTACCTCGGGGTCGACGCACCTGCGGGCGTGGATTACGCCTCGCTGGAAGAGCGGGTGACCACCAAGGGCGAGGCGGTGCGCATTCTTGCCGCGTCGATGGATCATGTGCGCGGCATCATGGACGCGATGTCCGAGGCGGACCTGGCGAAGCCCACCGAGCTGTACGGCCGCGAAGTGGAGAACTGGGCGGTGTTGCTGCAGCTGCTGACCCACATGAACGAGCACCTGGGGCAGGCGATCGCCTATGCCCGCATGAACCGGGTCGTGCCGCCCTGGTCGCGGTGACCGCCGCCACCCCGGTGTAGCCGTCGCCGGCGTCCGGGGCGCCGTGCTCGTCAGAAGCCTGCCGCCCGGGCGATGCGCTGCTGGCCGACCGGAAGGGGGAGGTCTGCCAACTCTGCCGGGGTGACCCAGCGGCCCGCCGCCTCCCCCCACTCCGCGGCCACCTCGACCCGCCGCGGCCGGTACACCGCCGTGAAGTGCGAGAACCGGTGGGTGACCG
>JAPPJO010000085.1:36522-97965 GCA_028820325.1 Gammaproteobacteria bacterium
TCGACCCGCCGCGGCCGGTACACCGCCGTGAAGTGCGAGAACCGGTGGGTGACCGCGGGCAGTTCCACGGCCGCCCCGGCCGCGGGCTCCGCGACCTTCATCGGTCGTCCACCCCGGTCAGCGCCATCGTCCACCTCCACCGCCGGGAACTCCCACATCCCCCCCAGCAGCCCCTCGCGCGGGCGCCGCACCACCAGCGTCCTGCCCTGCGGCGAGACCGCGACCTGCACGTCCCAGGTGCGGGTGGACACCGGGCGCCGCCTTCGCCTCAGCGGCCGCTCCGCCGCCGTGCCGGCTGCGCGCGCCCGGCAGTCCGCCGCCAGCGGACACGCTCCGCACTTCGGCGACCGGGGCGTGCACACGGTGGCCCCCAGCTCCATCATCGCCTCGTTGAAGTCGCCCGGACGTGTTCTGTCCAACAGTCCGGCCGCGAGATCGCGCGCCCGCGCGAGCGAGGGATCGGGGAGGTCGAACAGCCGCGCCACCACCCGGCGCACGTTGCCGTCCACGGCTGGCACCGCCTCCCCGAAGGCAATGCTGGCCACCGCGGCCGCGGTGTACGGTCCGATCCCCGGCAGGGCCCGCAGGCCCGCGGCCGACGAGGGCAGTACACCGCCATGCCCATCCCGCACCTTCCGCGCGCACCGGTGGGCGTTGCGCGCCCGGGCGTAGTATCCGAGCCCCCGCCACAGCCGCAGCACCTCTTCCAGGTCGGCGTCGGCGAGCGCGCCTACATCCGGGAACCGCTCCATCCAGCGCCGGTAGAAGGGGGCCACGAAGGCGGCTCGCGTCTGCTGCAGCATGACCTCCGAGATCCACACCGCGTAGGGGTCGCCGACCCCCCGCCACGGCAGGTTCCGCTTGTGCGCGTCGAACCACGCGAGCAGTCTTTCGTGGATGGCTTCCATTCTCCTGTGGATGGCCGGCCGCGCCGGCGGCCGTTCAGGTTGATGGACCGGCGGGTGCGAGCGGACGCTCACTCCGGGAGGGCAGGGCAGTGCGCTTCACGACCTACACAAAGTATCGGCCGGGCCTGCTCGACGCCCTGAACCTCGAGGCCCTGCTCGAGCACCTCACCGACTTCCTGATGGACGGGGGCTTCGCCGGCGGCCCGCACTTTCATCCCTACTGGGGATGGTCCGGGACCGAGGACACGAGCTCCTACGACGCCCTGCAGAGGGCGATCCTGGACGCCCTCATCGAGAGCGGGCAGTTCACCCCGGAGATGCTCGAGGAACTCCGCGGCGAGGGGGAGGGCGACGAGGAGGTCCAGCGCCGCATCGCCCAGCTCATCGACGAAATCGTGCAGAAGCTGGTGGAGGAAGGCTACCTGACCCTCGAGGGCGGCAAGGCCATGCCGCCTGCGCAGGAAATGACCGGCCAGGGGCACATCGACGAAGCTAGGGACGCGGCCCGCAGCGTGAACTTCGGCCTCACGCGCAAGGGGATGGATTTTCTGGGATATCGCGCTCTGCGCAATCTGCTTTCGGCCAGCGGGACGTCCAGCTTCGGATCCCACGAAACCCCGCAGCTTGCCACCGGCGTCGAGGCCGACGCGGCGAGCCGCCCCTACGAGTACGGCGACGTGCTGAACCTGGACATTCCCGCCACCCTCCGGAGCGCGATCGAGCGTGAGGGGCTGTCGATTCCCATCGAGCTCGACTACCAGGACCTCATGGTGCGCCAGACCGAGTACCGGTCCTCGTGCGCCACGGTGCTCATGCTCGACGTGTCGCACTCGATGATCCTGTACGGCGAGGACCGCTTCGGGCCCGCCAAGCGGGTGGCGCTGGCGCTGACCCACCTCATCCGCACCCAGTTTCCGGGCGACGTGCTCAGGGTGGTGACCTTCGGCGACCGCGCGACGGAAATCCCGCTTTCGCAGCTCGCGCGTGCGCAGGTGGGACCGTTCCACACCAATACCGCGGAAGGTCTCCTGATCGCGCGCCGCCTGCTCAAGGCGCAGAAGAAGGACATGATGCAGATCATCATGATCACCGACGGCAAGCCCTCCGCGGTGACTCTTCCCAACGGCCGCATCTACAAGAACTCGGGCGCGCCCGACGGCCTCATTCTGCGGCGGACGTTCCGCGAGGTGGCTGCATGCCGGAATGCGGGCATCCACATCAACACCTTCATGCTGGCCCGCGACCCCTACCTGGTGCGCTTCGTGCGCGAGGTGACCGAGATCTCGCGCGGAAAGGCCTACTTCACGAGTTCGCTCACCCTGGGGCAGTACATCATGATGGACTTCCTCAGGCGCAAGCAGCGGCGGATCGCCTGAGAAGGAGCTGGAAGCCCGGCGTTCGAATGTCGAACTAACTGGACTTAGTCCGATTAGGTTATCACGAGCCCCGGCTGCGTCCCAGCCCGGCCGCCGGCCTCGGCACCAATGCGGCGAGCACTTCGGCCAGTTCCTGCGTCCCGGCGGCGGCGATCTCGCGATCCCGGCCCCCCTGCGCAAGTGCCGCGCCCGCGCAGGCCTCCAGGCCTTCGACCGTCGTCCAGTCCACGCCCAGGGCTCCGGCGAGGGTGGTGAGCAGCTCGTCGGCATAGTTCAGCCGCGTCGCGCGGCGGCCGGCGTTCAGGTCCTCCCACGAAGACTGGCGCCTGCTCCGGGTCGGGTCGCGGGCCTTCTCGCGCTCGTAGATCCCGCGCGCCAGTCGTTCGCGCAGTGCGCGGCGCAGCTCCCGCCTCCGGTCCCCTGCTTCCGTCGGTGCGGTGGGTGTCATCGTTCGCCGCTGGCGCGGGATGGGTCCCCGGTGTCCGGCTCACGATTCACGGCTTCGCCGGCCTCCGCAGGCGTCGCCACCGAGCGGCCGCCCGCCCCCTGGTAGACGTAGCGGAAGGTCAGGCATCCGGGCTGGGCGCCCAGGCAGTAGTATCCCAAAAGCTGCAGCTTGGCATAGCGGCCGTCGGCCGTCCGGACCGCGTAGACGGCGGGGTGCGGCGTCAGGAGGTGGCTTGTCCAGCCGTAGGCATACCAGCGCTCGATGGCGGCGTTGACCGAATCGCGCCGCACCCGGGTCTCCACGTAAGGTGCGTCGGGCAGCTCCGAAACCGCGTCGAGGTCGGTCTCCTCCAGGCGGATGATCCCGCCTTCCCCGGAAAAGCCGGGGCCGCCGTTGGCGATGATGTGGAAGCGCCTAAAAGCCAGATCCCACTCACCAGGCCCCGGGTTCACCACCACCGAGCCGCGCGAGAAGTCGAAGAATTGCCACGCGCCGGTGGAAGTGGCATCCACGGTGTAGTCGATGGGACCTACGAGCGTCTCACCGGCCTCGGAGGGGTCCGGGGGTGTCGGGACGTGAGCCTCGACCACGGGCCTGCCGAAGGACATGGTCACCAGCACAACGGCCAGGACCACGATGATGCCGACCAGCACGGCCGGCACCCGGTTCTCCGGGCGGATCCTCAGGTGTCTTCGCGCAGCCAGCGTGCGGCCTCCACGGCGTAGTAGGTGACGATGATGTCCGCGCCCGCCCGCTTGATCGCGCCCAGGCTCTCCAGCGCCACCGCCCTCTCGTCGATCCAGCCGCGTTCGCCCGCGGCGCGCATCATGCTGAACTCGCCGGACACCTGGTACGCCGCGGTGGGCGCGCGGAAGGTATCCTTGACCCGGCGGATGACGTCGAGGCACGGGCCCGCCGGCTTTACCATTACGATGTCCGCGCCCTCCTCCAGGTCGGCCTGCACCTCGCGCAGCGCCTCGTCGCTGTTGGCGGGGTCCATCTGGTGGGTGCGGCGGTCGCCGTGCGAAGGCGCCGAGTGGGCCGCGTCGCGGAAGGGGCCGTAGAAGGCCGAGGCGTACTTGGCCGCGTACGACACGATGGGGGTCGAGCCGTGGCCCGCCTCGTCCAGGGCCGCGCGGATCGCGCCCACGCGCCCGTCCAGCATGTCGCTCGGGGCCACCGCGTCCGCTCCCGCGCGGGCGTGAGAGACAGCGGCCCGGGCGAGCAGGGGCAGGGTGGCTTCCTCGTCCGGAGAGCCGTCCGCCGCAAGGATGGCGCAGTGGCCGTGGTCGGTGTACTGGCAGAGGCACACGTCGGTCCAAACCAGCAGGTCGGGATAGCGCGCCTTGAGTTCACGCACCGTCCGCGGCACCAGGCCGCCCTCCGCGTAGGCTTCGGAGCCCAGCGCGTCCTTGTGGTCGGGCACGCCGAAGAGGAGAACGGCGCCCACCCCCGCGTCCACGGCCGTTCCGGCTTCCTCCACGAGCAGCCCAGGGGAGAAGCGGTGTATGCCGGGCATGCTGGGCACGGGCTGGCGCCGTCCTTCGCCCGGCACCACGAAGAGCGGATACACGAGATCTTCCACCCGGAGCGCGCTCTCGCGCACCAGGCGGCGCCAGGCAGGCGACTGCCGGAGGCGGCGGAGGCGGTGCTGCGGATAGGCCATGCGTCGCGATGCCGCCGTTCTGCGGGTGGGCCGTCCGCCGCGGCGTTCAGCCGGCGCCGTTGGGCGCGTGTTCGCCGTTGGACTCCACAGGCTCGTCCGGCGTGAGCTGGAAGATCTCCTTGACCGCCGCCAGACTGGAAACCCCCTCGGAAGTCTCCAGGTCGAGCTCGCGCAGGTGGCAGGTGGGCTGGTGCAGAAGCCGGGCCACCAGCGAGCGGGTGTAGCGCTCCAGGCGGTCGCGGCTCGACTCGTCGAAACCGGGCAGGTGCCGGCGCACTTCCTCGTCCGCGATCCTGTAGAAGCTCTCGCGCAGCGACCGGAGCACCGGAACCACCTGCAGCGTGTCGAACCAGTCGACGAAGTTCTGGAGTTCCTCCTCGACAATGCGCTCGACGTGGGGAATCTGCTTGCTGCGGCGGATCAGGTTCTCCTGCACGATGTCGCCCAGGCTGTCCAGGTCGCGCAGGAAGACGTTGGGAATGCGGCCAGCGCTGGATTCGACATCCCTGGGGTTGGCGATGTCGATGATCACCAGCGGCCTTCGACCGCGCTCGCGCATGATGGCGCAGAGGGTCGCGGCGGTGATGACCGGATTCGGGGCGGAAGTCGCGGTCACCACGACGCTGGCCCGCTTCAGCGCGGCGTGGAGTTCGTCGAACGGCCGCGCGGTCCCGCCGAACTCGTCCGCGACCGCCTGCGCGCGTGCGGCGGAACGATTCACGATGGTCAGGCTGCGGGGTCGTTTCGCGGCGAAGTTGCGCGCGGCCTGGGCGCCGGTGCGTCCCGCGCCCACCACCAGCACCGCCTGCTCGGACAGGTCGGGGAGAATGTTGGTTGCCAGCCGCACCGCGGCGAACGCCACCGACGCCGATCCCTTGCCGATATCCGTTTCCGCGCGCGCCCGCTTCCCCGTGCGCACGGCGGACTGGAACAGCCGGGTCAGATACGGCCCGCAGGTTCCCTCCTCCTCAGCCAGGGCGTAGGCCTGCCGCACCTGTCCCAGCACCTGCGGCTCGCCGATCATGAGCGAATCGAGTCCGGCGGCCACGCGGAAGAGGTGATGAACTCCCTCGCGCCCGCTGAGGGAGAACGTGTGACGCGAGGTGGATACGGCGTCGTTGTCCTTTACGTCGCGCAGCCTGTGACGCATCAGTTCGATGGCCCGAGCCGGCTCGCGCGTCCAGGCGAAGATCTCGGTGCGCGTGCAGGTGGACAGGACCACGCTCTCGCGAACCACGCGGTCGCCGTCCGCGCCGTCGACGAGCGTTCCGAGCAACTCGCGCGTTTCTTCGCCGGAAAGCGCCAACTGGTCCCGGGCCGCGGCCGGGGCGACCCTGTGGTTGGTCCCGAATACCAGGAGTTCCACTGTCTCCCTGGGGTTGAAGCGTCGTGCCGGGCCGATACGTCCCGGGCGGGTTCCGAGCCTGCCGTGGCAACGGGCGGGCAGAAGATGATAATAGTTATCGATACGGCACGCCTTCAACCTTGCCCGGTTTCGCGGCCCTGGAGATGTTCAGCCGTCCCGGCCGACACCGGCGAGGACTCTACTTCAGCGACGGGATCCCGGTGAGCGACATTGACGAGCGACGGACAGGAGACCTTCTGATCCGGATCGACCGGGATCTCTGCGTGGGCTTCGGCGACTGCATCGAGGCCGCCGAAGCCGCCTTCGAGTTGGATGACGAGGGGATTGCGACGTTCAGGGCGGGGATCGACGAAGTGGACCGCGAGACTCTGTTGGCCGCCTGCGACGAGTGCCCGGTTGACGCGATTTCCGTACTCGATGCCGACGGAACCCAGCTCGTGCCCTGATCGGCTGCGCAGTCCCGGTACCATGAGAAAGATCCGCACCTACCACGAGGTGGAATCGCAGACGGGCGACCTGCTCGTGGATCAGATCAGGGGCCAGCGGCGGCGGCTCGACAGCCGGCTGGCCGGGATTCGCAATCTGGTCGCCGTCGGCAGCGGCAAGGGAGGGGTGGGCAAGAGCCTGGTGACCGCGAACCTGGCTGCCGCCCTGGCCGCGGAAGGCTGCACGGTCGGCGCGCTGGACGCGGACCTGAACGGCCCGTCGCTGGCCCGCATGCTGGGTGCGTCCGGGAAGCGGCTGGTGGATGGGGCGGAGGGTGTGGTTCCGGCGCCGGCCGCAGGGGGTGTCCGGGTGATGTCGATGGAGCTGCTGCAGAGCGAGGCCGACGCTCCGCTGCGCTGGCGGGCGCCCTCCGGTGACGGCTTCCTGTGGCAGAGTTCCATCGAAACCGGTGCCGTGCGCGAGTTTCTGTCCGACGTGGCGTGGGGTGACCTCGACTTCCTGCTGATGGATCTGCCTCCGGGTACCGACAAGATGGAGCGCGTCTTCCAGCTCCTGCCGGGACTCGAGACGCTGCTTCTGGTGACGACTCCGTCCGAGATGTCCCGCCGGGTGGTGGCCCGGGCGGCGCGTCTGGCGCGCGAGCAGGGAATCCCGACGGTAGGCCTGGTGGCGAACATGACCGAATACGTCTGCCCGTGCTGCGGTTACTCGGATCCGCTCTTTCCCGGAGACGGCGTCGCCCGCCTGGCCGCAGCCACCGGTCTGGAGATCTGGGGCCGGATCCCCTTCGATCCCCGTCTGGGCGAAGCGTCCGACCGCGGGGTTCCCGCCGTGGTCGCCAGCGAAGATTCGCCGAGCGCGCGCGCCTTCCGGGCGCTGGCGCGGAGGATCGCCGAACCCCGAGAGGCGGGGGAGGAGCAAGCCCGATGAAGTTCCTCTGCATCCAGTGCGATCACATCATGGCCTTCGCGGAGCGCCAACTGCCCGGAGACGGCACCCTGGCGGCGGTGTTCGAATGTTCCGCTTGCGGCCGCGAGATCGCCATGCTCACCAACCCCATGGAAACGCAGCTGGTGAGCAGCATGGGCATCGAGATCGGGGGCCGGACGGTGCCCGAACAGCCGATGGAGCTGGTGCGCGGCAACCTGGACGGAGGACGCGACGACGCCTTCGTGGAGGAGGAGCGCCCCGCTCCCGCCCGTCCCGGCCGGGTCGAGTGGACCCCGGCGGCGGTGGATCGGCTCGGCCGGGTGCCGTCCTTCGTGCGCGGCATGGTGAAGCGCATCTACACCGACTACGCCCGCGAACGGGGCATCGAGCGCATGACCCCGGAGGTCATGGACACGGCGCGTTCGGACCTGGGGCTGGAGGGAATGTGACCGATTCGAGCCAGGACCTTGCTCAGGGGCGAGCGGCCGGGCAGGAGCAGAGCCAGGGCCCCGATGCGCGAAGCGGGGATGCGCGGACCCGCAAGTTCCGGCAGGCCGCCTTCTGGTACCTGCACGTCGGGCTGCTCTACGAGGGCGCCGTGGTGGCCATGTGGCGCAACGGGCTGGTCAACCCGATCCGGGGCCCCATCGTGCTATGGCTGCTGCTCGGCGCCGCGATCGTGGCGCTCGTCTTCTGGGGGCTCTGGTTTCGGCGCAGCGTGTGGCTGGCCCGGGGGATCTGGGCGCTGCACGCCCTGCGGCTCCCGAGCATGATCGAGGGAGCGTTCATGCCCGGACCCGACGCCGCGCTTCCCGAAGCGTTCTACCTCACCGCCATCGTCGTCATCGTCATCAACCTGTGGATGCTGGCCCGCGCCGGATGGGATCTCTGACGCGGCAGCGGGGCGATTCCCCGGAGTGGATTCTTCCGCTTCATGCGCCGTTGCCGGACCCCTCCGCAGTGTTTGACATCGACAAGCGATTTCCGGTATAATTTGCCCGGCTCCGCGGGGGCCGACACATGAGATCAGATGAGCGGGCCCGGGTGCCCGCTTATGTTATGTACGCCGACCTTTCGGCGACCGCCTTCGGGGACTTGGCCCTGCCTGACTTGCCCAACCAAGTGGACCGCTTCCAGCCCGCAGGGCCCCCTCGGATGGGCCTCCCTGTACCCGCCGCTCCGGCGTCGCATGGCTGAACCACAAGCGCCTCGTCCCTCGATAACCTTGAATCGAGGCAGCCATGTACCGTGAGATCTTCGTGCCGGTGGACAACTCACCCTGGTCGGACTGGGCGGTGGATCGCGCCATCGAACTCGCAAACCGTTCCGAGGGCCGCATCACCGGAAACCACGTTTACGCCGCACGCCTGCACGACATCCGCTTCCGCCAGCTGGAGACCGGCCTCCCCGCCCAGTTTCAGACCGAGGCCGAGATCAAGCGCCAGCGCAAGATCCACGACAAGCTGATCGAGAAGGGGCTGCAGCTCATCTCCGACTCCTTCCTTGACCAGGTGGACAAGCGGTGCCAGAAAGCCGGCGTTCCTCTCACGCGGCAGCTTCTGGAGGGCATCAACTACGAGGAGCTGGTGAGCGAGGTGAATTCGGGGGAGGGCCACCTGCCGAGCCTCATCGGCTTCGACCCCAACATCGCCTCGAGCTACGACGGGGGCGACAAGGTGCGCAGCGACGTGCGCCTGGGCGATGACGGCCGCATCGTCGCGGAGGACGAGGATCACGACGAGAAGCTGGCGGGATCGAGTGGCCGCGCCTACGACCTGATGGTGATCGGGGCGCACGGGATCGGCTATCAGCCCTACTCGCAGCTCGGCGGCGTGGTGGCGCGCGTGCTGCAGAAAGTGGAAAAGGATGCCTTCGTGGTGCGGAACGAACGGCCGCTCGCCGGGGGCAGCTTCATGGTGTGCGTGGACGGCTCCGCGTACAGCTACAAGGCCATGCGCCTCGCCCTGGAGATGGCGTCGGAGTACGGCGCGAAGCTCTACGTGGGCTCATCCTTCGATGTCGAATACCATCACGCGGTCTTCGGCAACATCAAGGACGTGCTCTCGGTGCAGGCCTCGAAGATCTTCAAGTTCGAGGAGCAGGAGGAGCTTCACAACAACATCATCGACAAGGGCCTGCTCAAGCTCGCCCAGGCGAACGTGAAGCGGGCGCGCATCATGGCGGAGGAGTACCCGGAGGTCGAAGTCGAGACCCAGGTGCTCATCGGCAAGCCCTTCCAGGTCATCCTGCAGTGGGCCGAGGAAGTCGATCCCAGCGTGCTGATCCTCGCGCGCCACGGGGCGCACCGCATCGAGGGCACGGACCTGGGGTCCCAGGCGCACAACCTGCTCAGGCAGTCGAACGCGAACATCCTTCTCATCGGCACCACCGACGTTCGTCCCGAGGAGATTCCCTGGATCGAGGAAGATGGCGAGATGGGGCTCGAGTGGGCTCCGGAGGCGGAGGTCCGCATCCTGCGCGTCCCGCCCTTCGCGCTCGGCATCGCCCGCAAGGCGGTGGAGGAGTACGTGCTGGAGAACTGGCGCCCGGGCGAAGACCCGTCCCGGCCCTCCGCCAACGGATCCAGTGCCGCCGATGGAGCAGGGGCGAACGGTGCCCCGGGCGCGCGGGCCAACGGATCCAACGGGGCCGAACCCCCGGTCCTGGAGCCCGGGCGCGACACCGGCGCCACCCTGCCCATGGTGACCAGCAAGTGGCTGGACGAGGCGATCGCAAAGCTGCTGCCCACCCACATGCAGCTCATCATGGGGATCGGCACGGCCGAGGAGCTCGCCCTGGCCGAAGTGAAGGCGGCGGAGGCCATGAAGCGCACGGTGGTGGAGGGCAGCGACGCCGATTCGGTGTCCGCCAACCCGACCATCGAGGTGACGTGCCCCTACACCGGGCACGTGCATGAGCGAACGCGCACCGCCGCCGACCCGGTGGTATGGACCGAGGAGGCCTTCGACCGGCTGGGCGCGGTGCCTCTCATCGCCCGCCCCCTGGCCCGCAACACGGTGGAGCGCTTCGCCCGCGACCACGACTTCTGGCGCATCACCACGCGGGTCATGGACGAGAACAAGCAGGCCATGATGGAGGCCGACACCTTCGACACCGACACCATGCTGGTCATGTTCCGGGAGCTGCAGACGAAGCAGCTCAAGGCCGCCGCCGAGGGCGTCGACGGCCTGACCCCGGAGATGCGCAAGTTCATCGACGAGGCAAAGGCGTCCGGGGTGACTCGTTGCCCGATCCGGGACGTGGCCGAGCAGGCGGACGACTGCCCCGTCGACTTCAAGACCGTAAGCCCCGCCGACGCGAAGGCGGCCGTCGAGCAGTTCATGCGGCGAGAAGGAGCTTGATGGCCGGTCCGCCCACCGCCGTTCTGCCCACCCTGGGCCGGGACGGCTTCTCCGAACCCTCCACCACTCCCTCCCTGCGCTGGGTCGCGGAAGGCGTATCGGCGGATTCGGGGGCGGCGCCGGGTCTCCCGCACATCGTCGCGTGGAATCTCACCCGGCGCTGCAACCTGGAGTGCGCGCACTGCTACATCTCCGCGGGGGCGTGGCACCTGGCCGAAACGGAGCTGTCCACCGCGGAATGTCATCGGGTGCTCGACCAGGTTCTGGAGGTCAACCCGAATCCGGTGCTCATTCTCTCGGGTGGGGAGCCCCTCCTGCGCGACGACCTGGAAGAGATCGCCGCCCGGGCGAGCGCCGGCGGGGCCACCGTGGTGGTGGGCACCAACGGCACCCGCCTCACCGACCACCGCATCGAGTCGCTCATGGAGGCGGGGGTGAAGGGGGTCGCGGTCAGCGTGGACTCGCTGGTCGACACCTACCACGACCGCTTCCGCCACGGGTCGGGGGCGCTCTCCGACACCCTGGCCGCGGTGGACCGGCTGGCCGCCCACCGCCTGGACTTCATCGTCCAGACCAGCGTGACCCGGGGCAACCGGGCGGAGGTGGCCGGGATCGCCGCCTGGGCGGAGAGCCGGGGCGCGGTCTCGTTCAACCTGTACTTCCTGGTTCCGACCGGGCGCGGGGAGCGCATGCAGGGCCTCTCTCCGGAAGAGAACGAGGCGGTGCTGGCCGAGCTGGTGGAACTCGAGCGCAAGTACCGGGGCCGCATGATGGTGCGCTCCAAGTGCCAGCCGCAGATCATGCGCCACGTGATCGAGGGCGGAGAGGAGTCGCCGCTGCTCAACTACGGCACCCGCTGCCCGTGCGGCGTCCACTACTGCCGCATCACCCCCGAAGGGAAGGTCACCCCCTGTCCCTACACGCCGGTGGTCGCGGGCGACCTCACCACCACCCCCTTCCGCCAGGTGTGGGAGTCGTCTCCCGTCTTCGCCCGGCTGCGGGGCGGCGAACTGGGCGGGCGGTGCGGGCGCTGCGAGTACCGTTCGGTGTGCGGGGGCTGCCGGGCGCGCGCCCACGCCCTGACCGGCGACCTGCTCGGCCCCGACGACTCCTGCGCCTACGAACCGGACGGCGACCGGGCGGTGATCGAGCCGCGGCGAGCGGTCGTGTACGGCGACGACACCTCCCCGGGGCTTCCCTGGACCGAAGAGGCGCGCGCGCGCCTGTCCGTGGTGCCCAGTTTCGTGCGCGGCGTGGTGTCCGAGCGCGTCGAGTCGTTCGCGCGCAAGCGCGGGTACACGAGTGTGACCGCCGACGTGATGGCGGAGGTGCGCCGCGGCATGCCGGTTGATTTCTCCAGGCGACTGCCTTTCTTCCTACGCAACCAGATGTCCGCGGCCGCATCGCGTGACGGGACTCCGGAGGAAGACGATGTTCCCCGGAGTTGACAAGACCTCGGAGAGAAACGTGCCGAAACCTGGTATGACGTGGCGCTCCGGCGCCGGACCCATCCTTCTGCTGGGTGCGCTCGCCCTCCTGGTGATGGCGGAGCCCGCGTTCGCCCAGGTGCCCGCCGGGCGCGACTACGGCGACTTCCCGGTCATCGGCGGGCGGGCGGCCGTGTGGATCGCGGCCCAGGTGCACCTGCTCTTCGCCGCGTTCGTGCTGGGCGTGCCCATGTTCGCGGTGGTCACCGAGGCCATCGGCATGTTCGGCGGCGACGAGCGCTACGACAAGCTGTCCAAGGAGTTCACCCGGCTTCTGCTGGTCGCGTACTCGGCCACCGCCATCTGGGGCGGCATCCTGCTCTTCCTGCTGGTCACCATCTACCCGACCCTGTTCAGCTATCTCGCGCAGATCTTCAACCTGTCGATGTGGATCTACGTGGGGCTCTTCTTCTTCGAGTCCTTCACGCTGTACCTGTACTACTACGGCTGGGACCGCTGGAAGCAGGGGCGCGCGAAGTGGTTCCACTGGGGGCTGGGCATCGCCCTGAACGTGTGGGGCACGATCGTCATGTTCATCGCCAACGGCTGGCTGACCTACATGATGAGCCCGCCGGCCGACGTCACCGTCGACACGGCTCCGCAGATGGTCCAGTTGTGGGCGGCGCTCACCAACGCGACCTGGATGCCGATCAACATCCACCGGCTGATCGCCAACGTCGTGTTCGGCGGGGCGGTGGTCGGCGCCTACGCGGCGTACCGCTTCCTGGCCGCAAAGAGCGACGAGGAGCGGGCGCACTACGACTGGATGGGCTACGTGGGCAACATGATCGCAATCGGCGCGCTCATCGTTCTGCCCTTCGCGGGCTACTGGCTGGGCCGCGAGATCTACGAGTTCAACCAGCAGATGGGCATCACCATGATGGGCGGCTTCATGAGCTGGCTGTGGATCATCCAGGCCTTCCTGATCGGGATTCTGTTCCTCGCCGGCAACTATTACCTGTGGGTGGGGATGGGCCGAATACCCGGGGCGGAGCGCTTCATGCCCTACACGAAGTACATGCTCGCCGTGCTCATCGTGGGCGTGATCGTATGGGCGACGCCCAACACCATGATCGCCAGCCGCGAGGAGTTCGCGGCGATGGGCGGCACGCACCACCCCTTCCTGAGCGTCCTCGGGCTGATGAGCGGCAAGAACACAGCGGTCAACTTCATGATCCTGACCACCTTCCTGTCGTTCCTGCTCTACCGGCGCGCCAACAAGGAACCGGTGGTGCCGTGGGCGCGCACGGGAACGATCGTGCAAGGCGCCATTTTCGTGGTGGCCTCGGCGATCGTGCTGTTCTACGGGATCTACGGCTACATGGTGCCGACCCTCGTGCGCATCGGCTTCTCGGTCTACCAGGTGCTCACGGTGCTCGCGTGCATCATCGGCGTGATCACCATCGACCTGCTGATGCTGCGGGGCGCCACCTCGAGAGGCGAGATCCAGTGGGGCCGCATGCCGCAGCGCTCGCAGTACGCCCTCTTCATCCTGGCGGTGACCTTCACCTGGCTGATGGGCCTCATGGGCTTCGCGCGCAGCGGCATCCGCCAGCACTGGCACGTCTTCGAGGTCATTCGCGACACCAGCCCCTGGGCGGCCACTCCGGCGCTGGGCTATTCGTCGGTGGTCATCTCGGCCTGCGTGCTCATCTTCTTCGGGCTGGTGGCCTTCATCTTCTGGCTGGGCTCGCTGGCCGAGAAACCCGTGATATCGTCGGCGGGCCGGACCTCGGCCGCGGGCGGGATCCAGAGCGACCTTCAGCCGGCACCCAGCGAGGGATAGGGGAGGCAGATGCTAAAGACCAACCTGAGTATCCTGGCCGTTGTGATAGGCTGCCTGGGCGTGTTCACCTGGGTCGCCAACGCCATCCCGCAGCTCCAGTCGGATGTGCCCGAGGACCTGGTGTTGTCGGACGACGTCACCCCCGAGGAGCTGATCGCGGCGGGCGAGGAGCTGTACAATGGCGGCGGTGGTTGCACGGCCTGCCACGGCTTGGGCGAGCGCGCCCCTAACCTGCTCACCGATCATGCGGGGACCGGGCTCATCGGCGAGCGCTGCGCGAACCGCGTGCCGGGCGAGGACTGCAAGCAGTACCTGCATACGTCCATGGTGGACCCCAACGCCTACCTGGTGGAAGGGTTCGCGCCGATCATGCTGGACGCGAGCCGCACCCTCTCGTCCGTGCAGATCTGGGCGCTGGTGGCCTACCTGCAGTCCCTGGGAGGGGAGGTCACGGTTACGGGGGCGGATTTCGCGGACGACGGTGGCGCGGTATCCGCCGGCGGCCTGGCGGCGGCTGCGCCTGCCGCTCCCGTGCTGGGTCCGACCGGGCCTCTCGACCCGGAAGAGCTTCTGACCCGGTACACCTGCGCCACCTGCCACGCGATCAGCGGGCCCTCGCCGCTGGGGCCGTCCTACGAGGGCATGGGATCTCGCCTGACCGCCGATGAAATCCGGACCTCCATCCTCGATCCCACCGCGTCGGCGGCCGAGGGATTCGAGCAGATGCTCGGGATAATGCCCCCGATGTTCGGGAACATCCCGGCGGCCGAACTCGAGGCGATCGTGCAGTTCATCGCATCGCAGAGATAGGAGACGCGCCTTGAGGGAGAAGAATCGATGAACACCAAGCCCTGGAAGCATCCGCTGGGCCAGGCGGCGATCGTCGTGGTGCTGGCGTACGTTCTCTTCGAATGGGGCATCTGGCTCCTGCCGCCCCTCTTCGGCGTCGCCAGCGCGCCGGTGCCCGCCACCGTGGTCCTGCAGTACATGGGGACCGTGGTTGTGGGCGTGCTGATCTGGGTCAGCGACTCCGAGGAGCGCTGGAAGCAGTTCAAGGCCCCCATCCACCGGGTCATGGTCGATCCGCGCCAGAAGGTCCTGCGCACGGCGCTCATGGTCACCATTCCCCTTCTGGTCGCCTTCATGACCTTCGACCGGGTGCGGCCCACGGTCTCGGCGCCGGCGGCGCTGCGTTCGGTGCACCCGGCGCCCCCCGGACAGATCGATTTCCGCGGCGAGACCATGGTCCTGAACGGGCTCGAGAACCCGCTCCGGCACGAGGGCGACCTGGAGGAGCACTACGAGGAGGGCAAGAGGATCTACGTCCAGAACTGCATGCCCTGCCACGGCGACGCGCTCGACGGGCAGGGGCACTTCGCGAGCGCCTTCAACCCCGCGCCCCTCAGCTTCCAGGACCCGGGCACCATCGTACAGCTCACCGAGAGCTTCGTCTTCTGGCGCATCGCCAAGGGCGGGCCCGGACTGCCGCGCGAGGCCACGCCCTGGGACTCGGCGATGCCCGCCTGGGAGGACCTGCTTACCGCCGAAGAGATCTGGCAGGTGACCATCTACCTCTACGAACAGACCGGCTGGGAGCCGCGCACCTGGGAGGAAGAGGGCGCCGAAGGGGAGGAGCACTGATGCGGGCGCGAGCGAGCAGTCGACGGGCTGCGATGGTACCCGGTTTCGTATTCGCCGCGGTGATGACGTGCGCCGTTTCGGCCCCTCTCGCCGCCCAGGAAGAGAACGCGCTCGGGCGCGACGTCTACGACCGCTGGTGCGCCTCCTGCCACGGCTACGAAGGCCTCGGCGACGGCTACGCGGCGACCTACATGCTGCCGCGCCCGCGCGACTTCACCCAGGCGCTCTACCAGATCCGCACCACCGCGAGCGGGCAGCTTCCCACCGACGACGACATCATGCGCGTCATCAACGAGGGCATGCCGGGCACGACCATGCCCGGATGGGAGGAAGAGCTCAGCCTCGAGGAGCGGCTCGCGCTCGTCGACTACCTCAAGAGCTTCTCCCGGTTCTTCGCCGCCGGCGAGGCTCCCGCGCCGCTGACCTTCAGCAGCCCGACGCGGGCCACCGAAGAAGCCCTCGCCGACGGTCGCGAGGTATACGAGCTCATCGAGTGCAACCGCTGCCACGGCATCGACGGGAGGGGCGACGGCACCTCCTCGCCGACGCTCGTCGACGACGCGGGGATGCCCACCTACTCGGCGGACCTGACCGAGAACTGGTACTTCAACGGCGGCGGCAGGGTGGAGGACATCTACCAGCGGCTGCGCACCGGTCTGGACGGGACGCCGATGCCGTCGTTCACCGACCTGATCGACGCCGGGGTCATCACCGACGAACAGCTGTGGAACCTCGCGCACTACGTGCGCAGCTTCGCTCCCGAAGACCCGCCGGGCATCACCGAGGTGATCCGGGCCGGCCTGGTGGAGGACGCGCCCCTTCCGGACGGCGTCGACGACCCGCTGTGGGAGTCGGCGGAGGCGTTCTACATCCCGATGGGTGGGCAGATCATCGAGAGCCCGCGCTGGTTCGTGCCGCAGGTGGCGGGGCTGTGGGTGCGCGCCCTGCACGATGGCGGCGAACTCGCGGTGCACGTCTCCTGGAGCGACCACTCCGAGAGTCCCGACACCGCGTGGGCCGCCTTCCAGGCCCAGGTCCTGTCGGCGGTGGGACCCGACGAGGGCGACATGGAACCAGGTCCCAGACCCGACGGCCTGTACCTTCAGTTCCCCATGGAAATCCCGGAGGGGATGGACAAGCCCTATTTCCTCATGGGAGATCCGCTGGACCCCGTGTACCTGTGGCATTGGGAAAGCACGGCCGGCGCAGCGCAGGAGGCCGACGCCCGCGGGCTGGGCACCATGGCCGCCCAGGGCGACGCCAGCCAGTCGCTCGTGTCGGAGGCGGCGTTTTCGGCGGGCCGCTGGGCTGTTATGTTCCGCCGCGCTCTTGAGAACGAGGATCCGGGCGATCTGCAGTTCCGCGTCGGTGAGCCGGTACCCGTCGGCTTCGCCGCCTGGGACGGCGACAACGGAGAATCGAGATCCCGGGGCTCGATCAGCTCATGGCACTACATTTTCCTGCAGGAACCGACGCCGGCCACCGTGGTGGTTGCGCCGCTGATTGCGACGCTGCTCACCGCCGGACTGGGCGTGCTGGTTGTGGCCCGGGCCCAGAGGCGCGAGCGGGAAGGCGCCGAGGGCCCGGATGAAGGCGACGCGTAGACATCGAAGTTCAAATAGCACCACGGAGGAAGGAATGAGAGACCTGTTCGGATGCGGCCGGGCCATGGTGATGGCGACGGCTGCGGTGTTCGCGATCGCGTGTGGCGGTGGCGGTGGCGGCGAGGCGGGCGGCGGCATGGAGGAAGCGGCCGCTGGCGAAGAGATGGCCTCCCCCGTCGACATGGCCACCGCGGGCGGCATCAACGCGATGGTGATGTTCGAGGGCATGGCGCCCGAAATGGATGCGATCGACATGGCGTCCGAGCCGAATTGCGCGGCCCGGTACACCGACACACCGACGGCCGAGGAGGTCGTGGTGGGTGACGGCGGCGGTCTGGCCAACGTCTTCGTCCATGTCAGGGAAGGCCTCGACGCCGGCATGAGCTTCCCCACCCCGGGCGGCGCGGTGGTCATGGACCAGGTCGGCTGCCGCTACGTGCCCCGCGTCGTGGGCGTGCAGGCGGGCCAGGACCTGACCTTCCGCAACTCGGACGGGCTGCCCCACAACATCAACGCCTCGCCCAGCGAGAACCGCGGCTTCAACATCAGTCAGCCGGTGAACATGGACACCAACCGCAGCTTCCCGCTGGCGGAGGTGATGGTTCCGGTGCGCTGCGACGTGCACGGCTGGATGAGCGCGTATGTGGGCGTGCTGGACCACCCCTTCCACGGGGTCACGGCCATGGACGGGAGCGCCGATCTGGGCATGCTCCCGCCCGGCGATTACGTGGTGGAGGCCTGGCACGAGCGCTACGGCACGCAGACCGCCAGCGTCACCGTCACCACCGGCGAGACCGCGATGGTGAGCTTCTCCTTCTCGGAAGCCATGGCGGCCAACGCCGTGGTGCCGCTGGGCGAGCCGATCGATCCGCACGGCCACGGAGCCCACGCTCTCGCTCCCGAGACACATTAGACACGAGCCGCCGAGGACGGGCCGGCGCCTCCCCGCAGGGGCGCCGGTCCGGCACGCGGCCGGGCACCCGGCCCGGCCGGCATCACCCCCGGCAGCGAGCAGGAGAACACCAACATGAGCTGGATGCTCCCCGAAAGTTTTTCCACCTTTGGGCCTGACGTCGACTTCCTGTACTACGCGATCCTCGTGGTGACGGGCATCGTCTTCGTGATCACCGAGGCGCTCCTGGTCTATTTCGTCATCCGCTACCGGCGGCGCGACGGGCAGAAGGCCACCTACATCCACGGGTCGACGAAGGCGGAGATCATCTGGACCACCGTCCCCTTCATCGCCGTGCTGGGCCTGGCCTTCATCAGCATTCCTTCGTGGAACATGATGAAGAACCCGGACAGCGTGCCCGCCGACGCCCTCGACTACATCATCAACGCGAAGCAGTTCGAGTGGGAGATCACCTACGCGGGCACGGACGGGGTCACCGGCACCGCCGACGACATCTCGACGATCAACATCATGCATGTCCCGGTGAACCAGGCGGTCAACATCACCCTCCGGTCCGAGGACGTGCTGCATTCGTTCTTCCTGCCCGAGATGCGGGTGAAGCAGGACGCCGTGCCCGGGATGGACATCACCGTCTGGTTCGAGGCGACCGCCGCGGGCGCGTACCCCATCGGTTGCGCCGAACTCTGCGGTAATCTGCATACGACCATGGGCGGGACCCTCAACGTATACGAGGCGGCCGAGTTCGAAGCCTGGGTCGCCTCCCAGAGCGCGGACGCCGACGACGCCGACGACGCCGACGATCAGGAGGACCAGTAGATGGACGCGCACGCGCACGCCCACGAGATGCCGTGGATTCGGCGTTACATCTTCTCGACCGACCACAAGATCATCGCCATCCAGTTCCTCCTGATGAGCCTGTTCTTCCTGGTCGTGGGAGGATTGCTGGCAGCGATGATCCGGTGGCAGCTGGGTTTCCCGAGCGAGCCCATGCCCGGTGGCATGCTCCTGCCCGACGAGATGATGGCCCCCACGCCCGCCGGCGCCATCATGCTGCCCGAGTTCTACAACTCGCTGGTCACCATGCACGGCACCATCATGATCTTCTTCGCGATCATGCCGCTGCTGGTGGGGGTCTTCGGCAACCTGCTGATCCCGCTCCAGATCGGCGCCGACGACATGGCCTTCCCGCGCCTCAACATGGCGTCGTTCTGGATGGCCTTCCCGGCCGGGCTGCTGATGCTGGTGAGCTTCGCGGTGGAAGGGGGGGCGGCCGGCGCCGGATGGACGTCGTATGCCCCGCTCAGCGCGAGCGGTGAGTACACCGGCGTTTACCTGGGGCAGCAGCTATGGCTGATCAGCCTCACCATCCTGGGCTTCGCGTCGCTCGCGGGCGCCGTCAACTACATCACGACCATCATCAACATGCGCGCGCCCGGGATGACGTGGTTCCGGATGCCGCTGGCCACCTGGGCGCTCTTCATCACCGCGATCCTGATCCTGCTGGCGATTCCGATCCTGGCGGGCGCGCTGATCATGCTGCTCTTCGACCAGACCATCGGAACCGGGTTCTTCCTGCCGGCCAGCGACGGCGAGCCGCTGCTCTGGCAGCACCTGTTCTGGTTCTTCGGGCACCCGGAGGTCTACATCCTCATCCTGCCCGCGATGGGCATTACCTCCGACGTGCTGGCCAACGGCGCGCGCAAGCCCGTCTTCGGCTACCACGCCATGGTGCTGGCGATCGTCTCCATCGCCTTCCTGTCATGGATCGTGTGGGGTCACCACATGTTCCAGAGCGGGATGAACCCGATGCTCGGCACCACCTTCATGATCACGACCATGGTCATCGCGGTGCCGTCGGCCATCAAGGTGTTCAACTGGCTGGGGACCATCTACAAGGGGAACATCCACCTGCACACCCCCATGCTGCACGCCCTGGGCTTCGTGTCGATGTTCATCATCGGCGGGCTCTCCGGCGTGTTCATGGCTTCGACCCCGGTCGACGTCTACATCCACGACACCTACTTCATCGTGGCGCACATCCACTACGTGCTCTTCGGCGGCAGCCTGTTCGCGATCTTCGCCGGCATCACCTTCTGGTATCCGAAGATGTTCGGCCGGCTCATGAGCGAGAAGTGGGGCAAGATCCACTTCTGGCTGACGCTGATCCTCTACAACCTGGTGTTCTGGCCCATGCACTCGATCGGGATCCAGGGGCACATGCGGCGCATCTACGACCCCACCCAGTACGAGTTCCTGCAGCCCCTGCAGCCCATCAACCAGTTCATCACGGTGTGCGTCTTCGCGCTGGTGGCGGTTCAGGCGATCTACGCCCTCAACTTCATCATCAGCATCTGGAAGGGGAAAAAGGCCGGCAACAACCCCTGGCACGCCAACTCGCTGGAGTGGACGGTGCCCTCGCCGCCGCCGCACGGGAACTTCGAGCTGGTGCCCATCGTCTACCGGGGGCCCTACGAGTACTCGGCGCCCGATGTGGACGAGGACTACTGGCTGCAGGACGCGCCTCCGCCCCGCGAGACCGCCGCGCCCGCGCTCGAACCCCAGCCGGTAGCGGACTAGACCCGATGTCCGTCTTCGTTTCGCCGGCGTAACCGCATTCCCTCCAGTGATCTGGAACTTCAGGAGATAGCTGACGCATGAGCCAACCAGCCGCATCGACAGCCGACCGGCATCCCATGCCCGGGATGATGGTCTACAACGTAAAGCTGGGAATGTGGATCTTCCTGCTGTCGGAAGTGATGTTCTTCACGGCCCTGATCGGGTCCTACATCATCCTGCGATTCGCCCACCCGGATCATTTCGCCGAGCCCGGGGCGGTGCTGAACGTGCCGCTGACGGCCTTCAACACGTTCGTTCTGATTTGCTCGAGCGTGTCGATGGTCAAGGCCTACGCCGCGATCACGCAGGGCGACCAGAAGGGGCTCAGGTTCTGGCTCCTGGTGACGATCCTGCTCGGCACCTTCTTCGTCGGCGTCCAGGTGTACGAGTACATCATCCTGGCCCGGGAGGGATTCGTTCCCATGGTGGAGCTGTACGGAGTGGCCCACGAGATCGAGGGAGCCGCCCTGTACGGAGCCACGTTCTACACGATGACCGGATTCCACGGCACGCACGTCACCATCGGGATCCTGTGCATGTGGTTCGTGCTGTACCGGGCGTGGCAGGGCAAATACTCTGCGGACAACTACGGAGCGGTGGAGATCATGGGTCTCTACTGGCACTTCGTAGACCTGGTGTGGATCATTCTGTTCACGATCGTATACCTCATCTGATCATCGGGCGGCGTCGGCCGCCTGGAACCAAGGAGACATCGGGATGGCAGGCAACGGCGAAGAGCCCAGATACTTCCTGATCTGGTTCATACTGTTCGTTCTGACGATGGCCGAGGTGGGGTACGCGTTCCTCGCCCTTCCGCAGTGGCTGCTGGCCACGGGGCTGATCCTCATGGCGCTCTGGAAGGCCCTGCTGGTGGCGATCTACTACATGCACCTGAAGTGGGAGCCCAAACGGCTGTGGATCCTGGCCGCGAGCCCGCTGCCGCTGGCGGTGATTCTGGTGATCGCCGTGCTGACGGAGTTCTGATCGGCTGACGGAGAAGGCGCGGGCGGCCGAGCGAGTCGCGCCGCCTGTCTCGCGACGTTCCGACAAGCCCTGACCGTGCCCGATGCGGCGCGGTCAGGGCTTTCTCGTGGATGGAGGGCTCTGGCTACTCTTGCGGCAACCGGCAAGGCGGGCCCAACGTCACGGATAGCCATGGGCTATGTCGAGCGTTCGGGGACGCCGGTTCCCTCCGGCCCAACTGAAGGAGGCGGTCCATGTTCGTGAAGCGGTTCTTCTATCCCGGGGCCCTGTCGGGCATGCTCGGCGCCGTTGCGATGGCGCTGTGGTTTCTGGCCATCGACGCGTCACAGGGCCAGCCCTTCCGCACCCCGGCGTTCCTGGAAGCCGCCCTTCTGGGTCGTGACACGGTCGCCGTGACTCCGGGCAGTATCCTGCTGTACTCCGTGATTCACCTGGCGCTCTTCGCGCTGGCCGGAGTGGCGGTAGCGTGGCTGCTGGGCAGGATCAGGGCGGTGCCCGGCGTCCTCGCGGGGCTGATCGTCGGATTCATCCTGTACGAGTTGGTGTTCTTTGCGAGCGTGGCGGTTACCGGGGTGGATATCGTCGAGAGCCTGGGCTGGCTGGAGTATCTGACCGGCAATCTGATCGCGGGGGTTACGCTGGTCGGCTACCTGCACATGATGGGGGCGGCGCCGGAGGTCAGCTGGTGGTCGATCATGCGCCGCCAGCACATCCTGACCGAGGGCATCGTCGCGGGCCTGATCGGCGCGGCCGTGGTGGCGGTCTGGTTCCTGATCTTCGACACGGTTTCGGGCCAGCCCTTCTTCACGCCCAGCGCGCTGGGGTCGGCCCTGTTCCTCGGGGTCACCGACCTCGACGCCGTCTCGATCCACATGGGGGCGGTGGTGGGTTATTCCGCCGTGCACCTCGGCGCGTTCGCGGTGATGGGGGTGGTCGCGTCGGCCGTCCTTACGCAGGCGGAGGAAGTGCCGCCGCTCCTGCTCGGGGCCGTGCTCCTGTTCGTCGCCTTCGAGGCCGCCTTCATGGGCTTCATCGCGCTCGGGGCAGAGTTCCTCCTCGGGCCCCTGGCCTGGACGTCGATCGCGTTCGCGAACGTGCTGGCGGCGGGCGGGATGGGGTACTACCTGTGGCGCAAGCACCCGAAGCTGCGCGCCGCCTTCGCCGCGAACCCGATGGACAGGACGGCCTGAGGGGGGCTTACCGCCCGCGCACCTCGTGCCGCCGCAGTACCCGCCCGGGGAGGGCCCCGGTCAGCTCGCCTCCGTCGACCACCGCCTCGCCGTTCACGAAGACGTACTCGATGCCCTCGTTTCCGCCACCCGGATCGAGGATCGTGGCGTGGTCCTGCACCCCCGGATAGTCGAAGGCGACCAGGTCGGCCTTCTGTCCCGGACGGATGTACCCGCGGTCGGGGAGTCCGATGATCTGCGCGGGCAGGCCGGTCGAGGAGCGCACGAAGAACGGCAGCGTGATGGTGCCCTTGTCGCGGACGTAGGTGGCGATCTTGTGCGGATACGTCCCGTAGTAGCGGGGATGTTGCCCGGGTGCCGGGTTGGGGACGATGCCCCCGTCCGTGCCGGTCGCCGTGAAGTCCTGGCGCATGTACCGCTCGACGTCCTCCGGGCTTCCCGCCAGGGGACGGAAGCGGACGCCTGAGCGAAGCGTTGGCTCGCTGTCGAGCGCGAACCGGATGAGCTGCTCCACCGGCGTCCGCCCGTTGGCCTTGGCCACCTCCGCGAGGGTGCGCCCGACGAGTGACTCGTCCTGGGGCGAGATGACGATAACGTGCCGGTCGGCCCCGCCCTGGAGGTCGAGCATGTACTCGATGTCCGCGACCATCTCGCGGTGCAGTTGGGGGTCATCCAGATAGCGGCGAAGGTTGTCCTTGTAGTTCGCGAAGAGCTCGCTGTGGATGACCCGCCACTTCGGGTCGTCCAGCCCGCCGGCGCGGCTCTCGCCCAGCGGCGCATAGTACCACGCCGGAATCACCTCCGCTGAACCACCGCCGAAGGTCTCGTAGGGGTACTGGTCGAGGTAGACCTGGACGCCCTCGGCGCGGGCACGATTGATCGCGGCCACGTCGGTCGCCGACTGGCCCCAGGTGGTCGGACCTTTCGCCTTGATGTGGGTGCCCACCACGCGGATGCCGGTTTCGCGCCCGATGCGAATGGTCTCGCCCATGCCGTCGGTGGCCGTGAGCCTCCAGCCCCGCGGCCAGGTCGGAGGCGGCGTGTACTCGCCCACGATGCTCGGAGTGAGCCACAGCGGAAGCGGGGACTGGCTGCGCTGGTGGGAGTAGTAGAAGCCGTCGTAGTCGGCGACGACGTGCGCCAGGGCGATGATCTCCTCGGTCGTGGAGAAGCGCCCGGGCCGGTACTCGGGTCCGGCGCCCAGCCCCCAGGCTCCGGCCTCCATCCCCTGGCGGACCTCGGCGACCATCACCGCGATCTCCTCCGGAGTCGCGTGGCGCTCGTAGTCGTCGCCCATCGCGACGGTGCGAACCGTGGCGTGGCCGACCATCGGAACCACGTTCAGCGCCGTGCCTCCGTTCTCGTACCCCGCGATCTCGGCTTCCAGGGGCCAAACGGGATTTCGTCCGTCCGGCCCGAACACGACGGTCGTGATCCCCTGGGCAACGAGGTTCGATGCCCTGCGGATCTCGATGCCGCCGGTGAACAGGCTGCGGTCCGCATGCGAGTGCATGTCGATGAAGCCGGGCGTGACGTGGAGCCCGGTGGCGTCGATCTCGCGGGCCGCGCTCGCACCGGCCAGATCCCCCACCGCGACGATCTCGCCTCCGGAGACGCCCACATCCGCGACGAACGCGGGATTGCCGGTGCCGTCCAGCACATGTCCTCCTCGAATCAGGAGGTCGAAGGACTGAGCCCGGGCGGTGAGGGGATGGACGGCGATGGCGAACAGGATGGCGAGCGGAATAGTGAAGCCGCGCATGGGTTGTTCCTCCCCTGAATTCCATGAGTTGCCGGACAGCAGCGGCCTGACCGGCTTCCCTGAAGAGTACGACGGCCGCCGGACCTCCGCGAGACGGCTGCGTTGGGCGTGAGGCTCCGGTCAGGAGAGCTGGATGACGGCGTTACCGTCCCTTGCCCGCGAGAAAGTCAGCCAGCCGCGACAGGTAATAGGCGAGAAGGATGCCCAGCGTCAGGAAGACGATCCCGAGCAGGAGATCGCCGAGGGAGGACGAGCGGGAGTACTGGACGAACTCGTAGCCCGAGAAGGCCAGGCAGAAGATGATGCCCGAATAGATGAGAAAGCGGTGGAAACCGATCAGGGACATGGGGTGGTCAGAGGTTGTCGACGGCGATGGCCTCGTCGATGAGCATGATGGGGATGCCGTCCCGTATCGGGTACAGGACGGTCCCGTCCTCGCGGACCAGCCCCGCCGTGACAGGATCGGTCAGGAGGTCGCCGCGCCGGTTGCGGACCGCGCCCCCTGCGACGGCTCGGTTGAGCGCCCTCAGCAGATCGTCGCCGGCCATGCGCAGTGGGGTGCGCGTTTCGGGGCAGACGAGAATGTCGAGGAGTTCCGGGTCGAGCATGCGCTTCCTGAGTTCCGTCGCGTTTTCGGGAGATCGGGACCCTTCCCCGGAGACGCCCGTAAGTTATCATGGCAGGCGAATCGATGGAAACGCCCGCCCACCGTCGCTCGCCCGGGAGGGCGAGACGCCCGCGCGCTCCGGATACGACGATCCTCCCATCTTCAGCAGGCAATCGATGCTTTTTTCCGTTCATGCTCCAGTTCGCGAAGGGCGCAGGAGCCGGCCGGCGCGTCCCGGCCACCTGCTTCTCCTCTCCCTCTTCCTGGCGCTGCCGCTCCTGGGCTGTCGCTCGAACGGGTCCGAGGGCGATGCGCAGTCCGGGCCCGAGGCGTCCGAGGCGGTCATGCCGGCAGGGCCCGGCCGCGACCTTGCCTGGGTGATCTTCGGCGCGGACACGGTGGTGGCCGAGGTCGCACGCACGCCGGATGAGCGCAGCCAGGGGCTAAAGGACCGCGACTTTCTCGCCCCCGGCGCCGGAATGATCTTCGTGTTCAGCACCGAAGAGGTTCGATCCTTCTGGATGCAGGACACCTTCATCCCGCTCGACATCGCCTATCTGGATGCGAATGCCCGCATCATCGACATCCAGCAGATGGAGCCCGAGACCACCCGTCTGCACACGTCCTCCGGGCCGGCCATGTTTGCGCTGGAGGTGCCCCAGGGCTGGTTTGCGGAGATGGAGATCGCAGTCGGGGCCCAGGCGGAGATTGTGTTCGGGACCTAGCGGGGCCCCCGTTCGCCTTCGTCATTTCCGCGCGATGATGGCCTCGTACACGAGCGGTCTCAGAAGGCGATCCAGGGGGGCTGCGCCGTAGGGCTGAAGCTGCGTCCACGCCATCGCGACGATCTCCTCGCGGGGGTCCACCCAGAAGTACGTGTTGGCGATGCCCGACCACCAGTAGCTTCCCGCGTTTGCTCCGACCGAGACGGCGAAGCCCAGGCCGAACCCCTGGTCGTCCAGTCCGGGCAGGATGGGAATCATCTCGTCAGGCAGGTGGTTGTCGGTCACGAGGCGGACCGTCTCGGGCTGCAGGAGCCTCACGCCGTCGAGTTCACCCCCGCCCAACAGCATTCGGCAGAAGCGGAGGTAATCGCCGGCCGTCGAAACCAGGCCGCCGCCGCCGGAGAGCCAGGTCGGGGGACGGGTGAAGGGGCCTTCGCCGGGAGTCCCCGCCGGGCTGAGGCCGTCGCCGCTGCGGAGGTACATCGCGGCGAAGCGATCGAGCTTGCCGGCCGGCACGCGAAACCCGGTGTCGTTCATGCCCAGCGGCTCGAAGATGCGCTCGCGGAAGAAGTCGCTCAGGGACTGGCCCGATACCACCTCTACGACGCGGCCGAGCACGTCCGTGGACACGCTGTAGTTCCATCGCGCACCCGGATCGTCGATCAGGGGCAGCGACGCGATGGTGGCGACCCTCTCTGCCAGGTCGCCGCCCGCGCCTTCGGGGAGCGCGTTCAGCTCGCGGTTGTACATCGAGTCGACGGGGCTGTCGCCGAAGAATCCGTAGGTGAGCCCCGACGTGTGCAGGAGCAGGTCGCGGATGAGGATGGGCCGGCTGGGCGGCCGGGCTCCTCCGTTCTCGTAGACCCGGACGCCGGCGAAGCCCGGGAGGACGCTCCCGAGTTCGTCGTCCAGCGCCAGAAGCCCGTCCTCGACGAGGATCATCGCCGCGACGCTGGTGACGGGCTTGGTCATGGAGTAGATGCGGAAGATGTCGTCGGGCTCGAGGGGGTCCTGGTCGCGGATGCGCCAACCCTGTGCGTTCCAGTGCACGATCTCGCCCCTGCGGGACACCAGGGTCATGATTCCCGCCGTTCCGTCGCCGTCGATTAACCGCTGCATGGTTGGTGCGATGCGGGCTAGGACCTCGCTGGACATGCCGACTTCTTCGGGCTCGGCTGTGGTCCACTGTTGGCCGGATCCGGCCGAAGGGGCCAAGACGGTCCCGGCCAGCGCGAGGAGGAGAGCGATGGAGAGGGGACGCGGCGCGGCGCGCGGCGCATCGTTCGGCGTGAGCTTCATGCGGGTTTCCGGTTCGGCGTGGGTAAGGGTCGCGGGCGGGCGGGATGCCATGCGGGACAACATGGACGTGTCGATCCCCTTTCGCGACCGTGCCGCCCGGGCAAGTTTGCGGGCCATGAAGACGCCCGGCCCCATCTACGCCCTGACGCTGCTCGCCCTGCCCGGTTGTACCGACGCGCCCGAGCCACCTCCGTTCGCCGCGGTGGCCGATTCGCGCGAGCTCATGCTGTCGGTCATCGAGCCGGCGGCGGAGGTGTACTGGGATGCCGTGGGCGTGATCATGGACGAGCAGGGCACGCGCCACATCGAGCCCGTCGGCGCCGCGGAGTGGGAGGCTGTGGAAAACGCGGCCTTCGTGCTGGCGGAGTCCGGCAACCTTCTGTTGCTCGAGGATCGCGCCCAGGGCCGGGACGACTGGAAGACGATGTCCCGCGCGATGATCGAGATCGGAAGGCGCGCGGTGGAAGCGGCCCGGGCCCGGGATCCCGACGCCGTCTTCGAGGCGGGCGGCGAGGTGTACCTGGTCTGCACCGGATGCCATGCCGTCTACGCCGCCGAGACCCTGCGCCCGTCCTACAACGCGGACCCGGAAGTCCCGTGATCCGGCGCGCCCCGTGATCGAACGCTTCCTGGGCTGGCTCGGCGAGACGTCCTGGAGCGTGGCTCTGCTCGAGTCGCTGTACGTGTGGCCCCTGGTGGAATCGACGCACGTCCTCACGCTCGGCCTCTTCGTAGGCACCACGGTGATGATGGACCTGCGCCTCACCGGCATCGCCTTCCGCAACGTGCCCGTTACGGCGTTCACCGGCCGGCTGCTTCCGTGGACGCGGATCGGCTTCGCCATCATGACGATGACGGGCCTCCTCCTCTTCTACTCGCAGCCGCTCCGCTACTACCACAACATCTTCTTCCGAGCGAAGGTCGTCGTGCTGATGCTGGCCGGCGCCAACGCGGCGATCTTCCACACCGGCGTGCACCGTAGCGCGGGCGACTGGGATGAGGACGAAACGCCCCCGCGTTCAGCGCGCATCGCCGGCGCGGTGTCGCTCACGGCTTGGGCGGTCGTCGTGATCGCGGGTCGCCTGATCGCCTACAACTGGTTCGACTGCGATCTCCAGCCGCAGCCTGGGTGGGTGAACCGGCTGGCGGGGTGTGGCGTGGGCGGCGCCGGGGCGGAGTAGACGACCGTGCTCGAACCGTTCTTCCGCTGGTGCGAGTCGACCGCGCTCGGCCGGGCGGTCGCCGAATCGGTGTGGGCCTTCCCGATCCTCGAGGCGGTGCACCTCATCGGGCTCTGCGTGCTCGGGGGCGCCCTGCTGGTCGTGGACCTCCGGCTGCTCGGCCTGGGCCTCACCTCCCAGCCGGTGGCCCGCCTCGCGCGCAACGCGCGTCCGTGGCTGGTCGGCAGCTTGGTGCTCATGGCCGCCACCGGCGTGCCGCTCTTCCTCTCCGAGGCGATCAGGGCCTACTACAACACTTCGTTCTGGGTGAAGATGTGCACGTTGCCGGTGGCGCTGACCTTCACCTTCGTGGTGCGGGAGCGGGTGGCGCGTCGGGAGGCGGACGCCCCGGGCGCGACCGGCCGCATCGTCGGCGCGGTCTCGCTGGCCCTGTGGTTCACCGTGGCGGCGGCGGGGAGGTGGATCGGGTTTTCGTAGATGGGGATCCAGCGCGGATCGGCGCTAACACCGTCCCCGTTCCCGCCGAGCCCTGATCAGGTCCTCATCGTACGGCGCGCCCGTCCCCGACGAACCCAGGAAGATCTTGCTGCCGTCGGTGAAGGTCACGTCGCGTCCGTTGGCGCGCCTGAGGGAGTGGTCCTTGGCCTGGTAGCCGTCCACGATGATCTCGGTGCCGGGCTGCAGGCAGTCCCTGCGCAGCCCCCGTCTGAGCAGCACGTTGGGGGTTCCTCCCTCCACCGCCCAGACTTCGGAGGCTCCGTCCTCGTTCTCGATCTCCAGGTGAATCCAGGTGTGCGGGTTCACCCATTCCAGCCTCACGATCCGCCCCTGCAGCCTGATCGGCGCGTTGCGGTCGAATTCGGCGCCGAAGGCATGGTGGGCCACCAGCGGTGCCGCGACCACCGCCGCCAGCGTGACGACCACCGCTCCCAGTGCGACGACCACTGCCCCGAGCAGCGCTCCATTCATCCCGCGCATCTCACTGCCTCCGTTCCTGCGCCCGCGCGCCGCGAAGCACGTTCTCGAGCGAGTAGTTGCCCTCGTGGCAGGCGTATTCGTAGACGAGCCCGTCGAGCCGCGTGAACGGCACTTCGCCGCTCCAGGTCCGGGAGAACATGCGCGGATCCTCGACGGTGAATTCGTAGTTGATCGTGTTCTCGTCCGCCAGCGTGAAGCGCTCGACGACCCTCATCTCCGCGGAGGGCGGGATGCCCTGCAGCGTCTGGTTGGGGTGGAGGTTCGTGGTCTCCACGACAAGGGTGTCTCCCTCCCAGCGGCCCCACGAATCGCCCATCCACGGGCGGATATGCGCGGGCAGCCGGCGCGGCTCCCCGAGCCGTATGACGCGGACATCGTGGACCATCTCGGTCATGATCATCACGTGGTCCGGCGTCTGCACGATCGTGTAGTTGTTGTTGTAGAAGTAGTTCGGGAGCATCGGCGGCCCGGCGTTCGAGCCGAACGACATGATGCAGCGCTCGCCGAGCGGCCGATTCTCCGGGTTGTCGTAGGCGCCGAACCGTTGAGCCAGCCGCCGGCGCTCCGTGACGCGCTCGCGGCCCTCTTCGCTCAGCTCGGGGACTCGTCCGTCGGGCGGATCGACGATGAGGGAAGTCCTTGGTTCGCCGTTGAAGATCGCGACGCGCTCGCCGGCGTCGATATAGAAGGCGTTGTATCCGCCGGTGCCTCCCGTCGCGGCGTCGAAGCGGACGTCGCCCGTGAAGACCCCTCCGACGGGCGGGGCTTCCCGGTTGGGGTCGCTGTCGGCGTAGCCTTCCGCCCGCGACTCGACGACGCGCCCTTCGATCCGCGCCACTTCCTCCCACGTGAAGACCGGATCCTGTCCCTCGGGGCGCTGGATCGGCGTGACCGTGGCGTTGGTCCAGTTGCCCTGCAGGTCGGGGTGTCCGGCGGGCGTGCGCGGCATCGTCCAGTTCGTCGATGGGCGCTCCGGCTGCTGGGCGCGCAGGGAAGAGGCGAACAGAGACGGACCGAATGACAGGGCCAGCGTCGCGGCCAGCACCGTCAGGCCGGGTCTCGTTCTAGCGCGGGAGCGGGTTCCTGCGCAGATGTCCATATATCAGCTCCTCTACGAACTCGACGCACTTGAACTGTCCCAGGCGCGCGTTCGGGTCGATGTTGCGATACAGCGGCATGCGAATGGTCCAGAGGCGGGAGAACGTTTCCGGGTCCTCGAGGTCCGCCTCGTACAGGATGTGGTCCGGGCCGGTCATCGTGTAGCGTTCGGTGACCCTGAGGCCGGGTCCATGGTGGTTCCCCGCCCGATCAAGCCATGTGCGGCCGTTGAAGCCGGTCACCTCGACCACGAAGGTGTCGCCCTCCCAGCGGCCGTGGGACTGGCCCATCCACGAATCCACCTGCGGCGGTCCCGGGTCGTCAAGGTAGATGTCGCGCATGGCGCCCGCGTACTCGTAGGCGATGAAAAACCTGCTCTCGCTCTGGAAGATGCGGAAGGGGAAGGGCATGTAGGTGGCGCGCGGCACGCCCGGCAGGTAGCACCTGATCTCGGGATCGCGCTCGAGCCATCGCTCCCGATTCTCGTTGCGCAGCGCCAGCGCCTCGGGCAGGTAGGGGATCTCGCCTCCTTCGACGACGCCGTAGCCGGAGGGGACGGATCCGACGGCGCCCAGGGCGAGGACCTCGTTCGCCGGGACCGGGACCACCGGGCCGGGCTGCATGGCGAGTGCCGGACGGGCCGCGTGCGGCTCGATGTCCCAGTGGGCGTTCCCGAGGGCCTGCCACAGGCCGTTCATGTCGGGCGTGCCGGACGCCGTCCGGGGGATGCCGTCGCTCCCGGCGCAGGCCGATATCAGCAAGACCATGGCCGCCGGCAACGGCAGGGCCAACCTTCCGCATGCAGTCATTCCCGTCTCCCGGTCGCGGGCGTGGCGGGGCCGGTCACCGGACTGCGAACGCCAGCAGCAGGTTGCCGGGCATCTGGCCGAACGGAGCGTAGCCGCTGTTGGTGAACAGCATGCCGCCCGCGATCACCGGACCCGGGCCGTCGATGGCCCCGCCTCTGCCTTGCACGCCGTTGGAGGTCTCCGTGACTTCGGTCGTGTCGAAGTCCCACAGGACCCGTCCGTCCTCCGCCGCGTAGGCCCGCATGTGTCCGTCCAATCCCCCCGAGAAGACCACGCCCGGAATCGCCGCGGGCGCCGCGGAGAAGGCGCGGAGGCACCTTCGCTTGCCTTCGCACGCGTCCTCCGGGGCCGGAACGCTCCAGACGACCTCGCCGGTGATGAGGTCCAGGGCGTACATCCCCGGCGCCGGGGCCAGTTCGGGATTCAGGTCCGCGACTACCAGGTCCCGGTCCGCGTTGGGCGCTTAGGCGTATCGGCCGTCGGTCGCCATGCCCCAGTGGATTCCTCCGAGCACGCTTCCCTTGCCTACCCTCGTCGACCAGAGCACCGCCCCCTCGTCATCCGGATCGAGTGCCCAGACCACCCCGGACTTCTGGCCGGCCACGAGGATCTCCCTGCCGTCGGTCCGCTTGACGAGCATCGGCGACATGCCGAAATCGAAGTCCGGCCCCGGGGGATCGGGACAGTTCTGGCGGGCCGTGGCCGATGTGCAGGCCATGGTGAAGGCGTCGTCCGGGGTCGCCTGGAACGACCACGCCAGCTCTCCGGTGTCGATGTCGATCGCGATGATCGCGTCGCTGCTTGCCGTGGTGGGCCGGGTATAGTTTTCCCCGGTCCCCGCGTAGACGAGTCCGCGTGCCGTATCGATGGTGGGGCTGGACCAGACCGGCGCGCCCGAAGGAGCCCACAGCGGCGTGCCGATGTCATTTGCTCCCGCTTCCTCCGGGTAGTCGGGAATGACGCGATGATACCACAGGACATCGCCCGTCATCGCGTCGAGAGCGGCCACCGCTCCGGAGGCGGTGCAGCACTCGTAGCTGGGGTCGCCCGCGACGGCGACTTCCAGTGAGGAGACGGGGACGAAGAGCCGGCCGTCGTGAAGGGCGGGGCTCCCCGTGGTGTTCGAGGTGGAATGCCAGCCGACCTTGTACCTCCACACGACGGTTCCGGTGGCCACGTCGAGTGCGTAGGCGTTGGTGCGATAGTCGACGAACCAGGCGGTCTCCCGGCCCCCGGGGCCCTCCCCCGCCAGCACCGCTCCGCGCACGGCGGCGTCCGCCTCGAAGCTCCAGCGCACGCACCCGCTGGCCGCGTCGAGCGCCAGCACCTCGCCGAACGGCCCGCCCACGAGGACGGCGTCCCCGATGACGGTGGGCCTGGTGCGCACTTCTCCCGCGTCCGGGAAGGCGAAGGCCCAGCGCAGCTCCAGATCGGGCACGTCATCGGCGCTCAGGCCGGCCAGTTCAGCGGGCTGGAATCCCGTCGCCTCCAGGTTCCCGCCCCATCCCATCGAGACGATCGCGTCCAGGCCCAGCTCCTGCCAACCGTGGTCGGCGCACAAGGCCGACTCTGGCAGGAGGTCGCTCGCGTAGGCGCGTCCGGTCAGGTACTCGGCCAGCCCGATGCGTTGCTCCCGTGTCAGGTCGGCGCCCTCCACCCGCATCACGCCGTCCTCGAGCGAGGCGACGATCGCGCGCGGCGAAAGCCCCCTGAGGAGCATCGTACCGGGTGTGCGGCTCTCGCCCGCGGCGGTGTGGCAGCCGGCGCAGGCCTCCTCGAACAGTTCCGCCTCGGCCTCGAGACCCGGACGGCCCGCATCCTGGGCGCAGGCGGAGATCAAGGCAGCCCAGGCGACCAGGCCGGTCGCGCCGAATCTCGTGAATCCAGGCTGCATCATGCTACCGCCCCGAAATCCTCCCGTAGGTCAGCGTACGCCAGCCCCACTCGAGCGGGCCATAGCGGTAGCGCCGCAGCACCGGCGGTGACCACCATAGCTCGAGGGCCCACACCCCGAACACGACTAGCAGCATCTGCCAGCGCTCGACGCTCCCGAACAGCCCGAACCCGTGCCCGTAGAAGATAGTCGTGCACAGGACGGTCTGCGCGAGGTAGTTGGTGAACGCCATGCGCCCGGCGGCGGCCAGGCGAGCCTGCAGAGCGGGAAACCAACGGCGGCGGATCGCCAGCATCACGAGACCGACGTAACCCAGGGCCATCGCCAGGCTTCCCCAGTAGTTGAACTGGAAGCCGAGGAAGAAGGAGCGCTCCCAGCTCCATCCGCCGGCGAAGTTCCACCAGATTCCCGCCGCGACCACGGGCGTCCCGACTCCGAATCCCAGCAACGCCAGGCGGGTGTAGAAGCTGTCGCGGCGAGTGGCGTCGAGGATTCGCCAGCGGTAGAGCGCCATGCCCAGGAGCATGACGCCCGCGGCTTTCCACAGCGTGAGGAAAGGGAGGACGGTGGTTTGCATCATCAGGGTATCGGGTACCCGTTGTCCCTGCTGCGCCAGCCAGTCGCCACGGTACGCGCGCAGGGTGGCCTCGATTTCGGCGGCGGCCGGCGCCCAGGCGGCGGCGATGTCCGCCGTCTCCGCTTCGGGAAGCGCAGGCGCGAGCAGGCCGACGCTGACGGACAGGAAGCTCGCCACCGACATGACCGCCAGGCCCGTGACCAGCAGGGTCGCGGGTGCGCGGTTCCGCAGCAGGAATACCAGGCAGCCACACACCGCGTAGGTCACCAGGAAATCTCCCGCCCAGAGCAGGTATCCGTGCGCGAGGCCGATGAGCAGCAGCCAGAACATGCGCCGGTAGTGCAGCCCGGCGGAACGGCCGCCGCGGGCTTCCGCGCGCTCGGCGAACAGACAGACACCGGCACCGAACAGGAGCGAGAACAGCGTCATGAACTTCTCGTCGACGAGCAGGTGACTCGCCGCCCAGGCGAACAGGTTGGCACCCGTGAGGTCGCCGTAGGCCGTGGGGTTTGTGTACGCCGCCGACGGCATCGCGAACGACTGGATGTTCATCACCAGAATGCCGAGCACGGCAAAGCCGCGCAGGACATCCAGGCTGATGATGCGGTCGCTGGCTGCGACCGGATCGAAACGCTCGGTCAGCTCCCGGCCCCGCCCATGCGATGATCGAGCGTCATGTGGTCCTCATCCATCGTGCCCCAGAGCACCGCCGCGCCTGCCGCGATGATGATCGACGGGTAGAAGAGCACGTTCGCGCCCTCGATGAACCAGCCCCACGGGTCGAGTATCGACCGCCACACGGCCACCGCGGTGACGCCCAGGATGAGGAACATCAACGGGTAGGTGCGCCTGCGCCAAAGCCCGAGCACGACCAGCACGCCGAGCAGCGTCTGCAGCACGCCGAACACGTTGAGGAAGAGAGCGCTGTTGCCGATCCCGAAGTAGAACGAGTCGGCGACCGCCACTCCGTGGTCGACGTTGACGAGCTTGTCCAGCCCCCACATCACCAGCAGCCATCCCGTGCTGATTCTCAGTATGCACAGTCCCCAACGTTTCATGCCGGCCTCCTCCAGGTGTGGTTTGGTGCGCGGGTCCCGCCTCAGAAGCCCTCGTCGGCCGAAGGACCGTACATCCCCGGCACGGGAGCGTCACACCCGCGCAGGTAGACGGCGAGCTGGGCCCGGTGGTGCACGATGTGGTTCATGACGAAGAAGCGGAACACCATCCCCTTCGGCATGGTGAAGTGGACGGTGTCGCCGGAACGGAGCGTCCACATTTCCTGAAAAGTCTCCGCCGAGGCGGCCTCGAGGGCCTCGCGCGCGTCGGCGATGGTCGCGTCGTATGCCGCCACGATCTCGGCGGTGCTTGCGAACTGCTGCGCCTCCCAGGGCTGGGACAGGTCGATCTCGTCCTGCTCGAAGGTGGGCCGGGTCCAGCCGCCCACCGTGGCAACGTGGGTCGCGAGTTCGCGCATCGTCCAGGACTTCTCATGGGGGCGGTACTCGAGATGCTCGTCGGGTATGGCCTCGAGCATCCGGCGCGTGTTCTGGCTCTCGTGATCGAATTCCGGGAGAAGCATGGCTCCTTGCATGTCGGCGTGTCCTGTGCGAGGGTCTGGGAGGAACGCGAAAAGGCAGGAACCAATCTAGCGAGCGCGGATCGACCGTGGGAAGCCATCGACCCACCGAACCTCCCGGGCGGGAACAGGGGAGCGACGGGAACGGCGTATCCTCGAATCCGGCAGGGGGCCGCGGCGCCCGCCCGCCGCTGGAGGCGGACGCGATGACGATCTCGGTTCGTCCCGAGTACGCGACCCGCTACTCCGATCCCCGCGTCCACCAGTACGTCTTCACCTACGACGTCACGATCAGGAACGTGGGCGGCGAGGCGGCGCAGCTGCTCTGGCGCCACTGGCTGATTCACGATCCCGTGGCGGGCGACCACGAAGTCGAAGGGGAGGGCGTGGTGGGCGAGTTCCCAGTGCTGCGGCCGGGCGAGGCGCACCGCTACCAGAGCTTCTGCGTACTCCGCGGTCCGAATGGCCACATGGAGGGATTCTACCACTTCCGGCGGGGGGACGGCTCCCTGTTCCGCGCTCCGATCCCGCGCTTCCACTTCCGTGCCCCGCCCGAGGTGGCGGGCACCGTGTTCAACTAGGAAGGCAGCACCGATCGCAGCGCATCCCAGAGCGCCGCCACGTCCGCTTCGTCGTTGTAGACGTGGGGCGAGATGCGGAGCGCCGTCCCGCGCAGCGAGACGTGCACGTTGCGCGCTGCCAGCGCCTCGCTCACCGCTCGCGGGTCGAGGCCGGCGGGAGCATGCAGCCCGAAGAGGTGGGGGGCGCGCCAGGGTCCATCCTCGACCCCGAATCCGGCTTCTCCCGCGCGCTCGACCAGCTCGGCCGTGAGATTCCCGCAGTACTCGGCGATGCGGGCGGGCGTCCACTCGAGCACGAGCTCGAGCGCGGCATTCATCATCGGCACCAGGATGAAGTTGCTGCGCTCGCCGACGTCGTAGCGGGTCGCACCGGGCTCGTAGCTGTCGGGGTAGTTGCCCGCCAGGCCGGCGAAGTCGCGGCTGCCTTCGCGGCCGATCCACGTCTCTTCCAGGGGGACGCCGTCCAGAAGGCGCGGGCCGAAGTAGGCCAGGCCGATGGAATAGGGCCCCATCAGCCACTTGTAGCCGGAGCAGATGAGTGCGTCGGGCCGGATGCGGGCCACGTCGAACTCCATTGCGCCCACCGACTGCGTGCCGTCGATGATGAGGTACGCTCCGACTTCCCGGGCGCGCGCGGCAATGGCGTCGATGTCGAAGAGGGTTCCGTCGGTCCAGTGGACGGCGCCCATGGTGACGACCGCGGTATCGGTATCGATGGCCTCGAGGATGCGGGTGCTCCAGCGCTCGCCGCAGCCGGGGCCGGGGCGCGCATCCGTCACCCGCAACTCGGCCCCGCGCTCGCGGGCGAGCCGTCGCCAACTGTGCACGTTGCCGGGAAACTGGCGCGCGGTGAGCACGATGTTGGAGCCACGCGCCACGTCGATGTTGCGGGCGCAGGTCGCTACTCCATAGGAAGCCGCCGGGATGATGGCGATGTTGTCGGCGGGAGCGTTGACGAGGCGGCCGAAACGGCGGCGGAGTTCGTCGCAGGGGTCGAAGAAGTCGGCGGGCCCGATCCCGCTGGGTGCGCACTTGGCGCGGATGCCCTCGATACCGGCTTCCTCCACCATGCGCGCGAGCGGGCTCAGGTATGCGCAGTTGATGTAGCGGATGTCGGGATCGAGGGAGAAGGCGGACTTCTGGCAGGTGAGTGGGATCATGGGGCGTGCGCGTGTGTCACCGGGTGTTCCGGGGGCTGTCGGCCGGCGGACATTGCCGGTCCTGGTTGGGGGCCACCAATTGTAAGGCACGCCGGGCGGTCGGCATACGCCCGGCCCGGAATGCCCCCAGGGCCCTGACACCTCGCCCACAGGCCAAGGCTCGACCCATGAACATCGCGCGCGCTTCGCTGGTCCTCACCTTCATCCTTCTGCTGACCACTCCACCAAGGGCATCGGCGCAAACCGACCCGGGCCCCTACGACATCCTGATCACCGGCGGACGCATTGTGGATGGCACCGGCAACCCGTGGTTCTCCGGAGACGTGGCCATCCGCGACGACCGCATCGTGGCGGTGGGACACCTTGGCGATGCTGACGCAGCCAGGGTTATCGACGCCACCGGACTCGTCGTAGCGCCCGGGTTTATCGACCTGCACACCCACTCGGACGGGCGCCTGCTGAACGACGGCACGGCGCAGAGCAAGGTGCGGCAGGGCGTGACGCTGGACGTTGCCGGCGAGTCGAGCAGCCAGGCGCCGCGCGACGGCATGGACACCTCCGGCGGCGGAGGCTGGACCACCTTCACCGGGTATTTCCAGCGACTCGAGGAAGGCGGCATCTCGATGAACCTCATTTCCCACGTCTCCTACCATCAGATACGCCGCGTGGTGAAGGGCTTCGACGAGAGCCCGGCGAACCCCGCCGAGCTGGAGCGCATGAAGGAGCTTACCGCCCGGTCGATGGAGGAAGGCGCCTGGGGCCTCGTCACCCGCTTCGGCAGCGGCGGCCCCCGCCATCCCGAGGAGGTGCTGGAGCTGGCCCGGATCGTGGCGTCGTACGGGGGCAACTATACCTCGCATCACGGCAGCGAGGGCTACCAGCAGGAGCGGGAGATCGACTTCGCCATCCGCGTGGCCGAGGAAATCGGCATCCCGGTGCACCTGTTCCACTTCAAGATCCGGGCGCGGAACAACTGGGGCACCATCGATCGCAACATCGGTCAGATCGCCCAGGCTCGCGCCCGGGGTCTCGACATCACGGCGAACCAGTACCCGTACACGGCGATGTTCCACGGGTGGAGCTCCTTCTTTCCGCTGTGGGTCCGGGAGGACGGACCCGACGCGTTCGCCCGCCGGCTGCGCGACGACTCTCTCAGGGAGAGGATCAAGAGCGACCCCGACTTCATCGCCTGGGCGGAAGAGCACGGCTGGTGGGAGGGCATCGTGCTCGCACGGGCCAGCCTGCCCGAGGTTCGCCGCTACGAGGGCATGCGCGTGGCCGAAATCGCGGAGGAGCTGGGCGTGGACGACCCCGCCGACGTGGTGATCGACCTGATGGCGGCCGAAGGCGGCAGCATCAGCGGCATCTTCCACACCATGTCGGAGGAGGATGTGCGCCGCATCATGCGCCAGCCCTGGGTGGCGCACGCCAGCGACGGATCCGCCATCAACCTGGATGCCCCCGGCGTCCCCCATCCACGCAACTACGGAACCGTTCCACGGGTGCTCGGGCACTACGTTCGCGACGAGGGCGTGCTCGAACTGGAGGATGCCGTCCGCAAGATGACGTCGCTGCCGGCGCAGATCCTGGGGATTTCCGACCGCGGGCAGGTGCGGGCGGGCTTCGTCGCCGACGTCGCCCTGTTCGACCCGGACGGCATCGCCGAGACGAACTCGTTCGAGAACCCGAAGTCCTATCCCGTGGGGATTCCCTACGTGATCGTCAACGGCACCCTGGTGATCGACGGGGGCGAGCACACCGGCGCCCGGCCGGGAAGGGCTGTTCGCGGGCCTGGCTTCCGGCCGGCGGGGCCGGTGAGCGACGGGGCGGTCGGGTACTAAGCGTAGTTGTCATTTGGTGTGATCAGATGTAAACTACGCCTATGATTGGGCGTCGCCTGTGGCTTACGCGAATCCGAGACGCATGGTCGGAGAGACCTGTCGTCTGGTTGTCGGGTGTGAGGCGGGTCGGCAAGACCTCGCTTGTCCGGATGGTGCCGGACGTGGTCTACCTGAACTGCGATCTGCCTTCCACCAGGCGTGCTCTGGATGACCCGGAGCTCTTCCTCGGAGGCCAGAAACCGGGTACGTCGCTTGCGTTCGATGAAGTGCATCGCATCGCCGATCCCAGCCTGCTGCTCAAGATCGCCGCGGACGAGTACCCGGAGCTTCGAATCCTGGCGACCGGTTCGTCGACGCTCGCCGCGACCGGGAAGTTCCGGGACTCGCTGACCGGGCGCAAACGGGCCATCTACCTGTGTCCGGTGCTCTGGGAAGAGTGCGAAGAGCCGTTTGGAATCGCGGACCTCGACCGACGGCTGCTGCACGGTGGACTGCCGGAGTCGTTGCTGAGCCGGAGGAAATCGCCGCACGCGTTCGCCGAATGGATCGACAGCTTCTACGCCAGGGACATTCTCGAACTCTTCAACGTCCGCAATCGCCAGGGGTTTCTGTCGCTGTTCCGCCTGCTGCTCAGGTGGAGCGCCGGTCAGGTCGACTACAGCCGGCTTTCACGGCTGACGGAACTGAGCCGACCGACGGTCAAGTCCTACATCGAGGCCCTGGAGATCGCCCATGCCGTCCATCTTCTGCGACCGTTCCGGGGTGGGGGTGGAGGCGAGATCGTGAGCAGGCCGAAGTGTTACGCGTTCGATACCGGATTCGTCACCTTCGAGAAGGGCTGGACCCGCATCCGCGAAGACGACCGCGGGCTGCTCTGGGAGCATCTGGTGCTGGATACCCTCCGGTTCCGTCACCTCGACGAGAACATCTTCTACTGGCGCGACAAGGCGGGACGCGAGGTCGACTTCGTGGTGCGTGGGCAGGAGGGGCGGCTGGATACGTTCGATTGCAAGATCGATCCGGACGAGGTCGACGTTCGAGCGGCGAGAGCGTTCCGGAGTCGGTACCCCCGGGGGCGGGATTACGTCGTGGTTCCGGTCGTGAAGCGGCCGTACCGGATCCGGCGGGGCGGGCGGGAGTTCGTGGTGTGCGGGACGAGGGGATTGCCGATTGAGTAGCTCGCTTCAAGGGTCTGGCCACGCGCTTCTCCATCTTGCGTGGCAACCAATTCGTAGTACGATACTGTTTGGTATCACCAAACAGGAACGCGTTTCCGATGAGTTATCACAGGACGCTCGATATTGACCTTCCGCCGGGGCAGTCCGCATTCCTTTGGGGTGCGCGCCAGACGGGCAAGTCCACGTACCTCCGTGAGCGATTCCGGGACAGCGTCTACGTCGACTTGCTGGACTTCGACGTCGTGCTGCGCCTGAGCGCTCGGCCATCGCGCCTGGGCGAAGAGTTGTCGTCGGTGCCGGAAGCTCTCTCGAAACCGGTGATCGTCGACGAAATCCAGAAGGTGCCCGGCTTGCTGGACGAGGTGCACCGGCTTATCGAGTCCCGCCGCATGGCGTTCGTGCTCTGTGGTTCGAGCGCCCGCAAGGTGCGGCACGCGGGCGTCAATCTGCTTGGAGGGAGGGCCTGGCGGTTCGAGATGTTCCCGCTGACGTGGCCCGAGATTCCGGACTTCGATCTTCTGCGGGCGATGAACGACGGGCTGCTGCCGGGGATCTACGGCAAACCGCACGCGCATCGCTCGCTTGCCGCGTACGTGCGCGACTACCTCACCCAGGAGATCATCCAGGAAGCTCTCACCCGCAACGCGGCGGCTTTCCTTCGGTTCTTCGAGGCGCTGCGGTATTGCCACGGCGCACTGCTGAACTATTCGGCCATCGCCGCCGATTGCGGGGTCAGCGCGAAGACCGTGCGCACGTACTTCGAGATTTTCCAGGACACCCTGGTTGGCTACCTGATCTACCCGTTCCATCGCCGCGCCGGACGCCAGAGCATCTCAGCGACACCGAGGTTCTACCTCTTCGACGTCGGGATAGCGGGACATGTATGCGGAAGAAGACTCACCGCGCCGGGAGGAGCGGAGTTCGGCCGCGCGTTCGAACACTTCATCCTGCTGGAGATCATCGCGTCACGCAGCTACCAGGAAAAGGACTTCCCCATCCAGTTCTGGCGCACGAAGACCAAGCTGGAGGTGGACTTCGTGCTCGGTCGCGGCGAGGTGGCCGTGGAGGTGAAGAGCCGCGTTCGGCGGGGAGACCTGCGGTCGATGAGGGCGTTCATGGAGGAGTTCGCGCCGCGCCGGGCGATCGTCGTCAGCGCCGCGAACGACCGCCGCCGGATCGATGGCATCGAGATCATGCCCTACGCCCACTTTCTGCGGCTGCTACATGCCGGCGAGATTCTGTGAGGAACCCCTACCGCTCGTACACCACCCTTCCCCCCACGACCGTCATGTCGACCTGCATGGTCTCCAGGCAGGGATCGGCGCAGTCGAGGTAGTGCTCCGAGGTGACCACCAGGTCGGCGAGCCTGCCCACCTCCAGCGTGCCCTTGTCGGCTTCCTCGAAGGTGAGGTGGGCGTACCCCTGCGTCATCGCGCGCAGGGCCTCCTGGCGGGTGATGCGCTGGGAGGGGCCGTGGACGCCGGCGCTGATGGTTCCCCGCGTGGTGAAGTGGTGGAGCACGGACCAGGGGTCCCACGGGACGACGGGCGAGTCGCTGCCCAGGGAGACCGGGATGCCGGCGTCGAGGTAGGCGCGCACGGGCGTGGTCCAGGCGGCGCGGTCGGCGCCCCAGTATTCCACCAGGCTGGGGGCGGCGACGTACAGGTGGTGCTGGGCGGTGACGGCGAGGCCGAGGTCGCGCATGCGCGGGAGCTGGTCGTCGCGCGGGATGAAACCGTGCTCGATTACCCAGCGCCGGCCGGCGATGGGTGCGTCGGTGTTGGCGGCCTCGTAGCCGTCGAGGACGAGGTCGATGGCGGCGTCTCCCACGGCGTGGGTGGCGACGCGCCAGCCCTGGCGATGGAGTTCGCGGACGGTGGCGATGTAGTCGTCGGTGGGGACGGTCTGCAGGCCGTGGAAGGTGCCGCCCTCCCCCCACGGCTCCTCGTACGGGTCGCGCATCAGGCCGCCCTCGAAGCCCCCGTCCACGCCGAGCTTGACTCCGCCGACGCGGAGCCACTCGTCGCCCTCACTCATGGCCGGCCAGGTTGCCAGGGCTTCGGTGAGTGCGTCGACGCTGCCGGCGCGCGGCCCACGCAGCAGGTAGTTGACGCGCAGGTTCAGGCGGCCCTGCTCCCGCAGGCGCTCGAGGGCGCGGTACTGGCCGGCCGACCCGCCCGGATAGCGGATGGCGGTCAGGCCGCGCGCGTTCAGCCGGGTGTGCTCGTCGGCCAGGCCGTCGAGGAGGGTGGCGGGGTCGGGAATAGGTCTGGGCGGCAGAGTGACCAGATCCTTGGCGCGGTCGACCAGCTCGCCGTTGAGGCGGCCGTCCGGGTCGCGGCCGATGCGGCCACCCGGGACCTCCGGGGTCGACTCGTCGATCCGCCAGTGCGCCAGCGCGGCGCTGTTCAGCACGTACTGGTGGCCGCCGCGCACCACCACGACCGGGTGCTCGGGCGCGGCCAGGTCGAGGTCGTCGCGGTACGGGAGCCGCTGTTCGGTCAGCTGGCCTTCATGCCAGTCCGAGTTGGTGACGATCACCTCGCCGGGTGGCGTCTCGCGCGCGGCGGCCGCGACTGCGTCGATGATGTCCCCGAGCGACCGCGCCCCGGACAGGTCGACCCCGGGACCACCGCCGATGCCGTGGTAGTGGTTGTCGGCCAGACCGGGCAGGACCGTGCGCCCTGCCAACTCCACCACCCGCGTAGCGGGTCCGGCCAGCCGGCCCACCTCCTGCGAGGTCGCGGCGGCCACCACGCGGTCGCCCCGGACCGCGAGCGCCTCGACCACCCCGGGGGACCCCAGGGTCAGGACATCGCCGCCCGTGAGGATCAGGTCGGCCGGCGCCTCCGCGGAGCGGCCGCACGCCGCCGCCAGGAGGATCGCCAGCGCGAGCGCCCCGACGGCGAGGCGCCCGCCCGCTACCGATCGGCCAGCCACGCCTCGGTCGCCGAGTGCAGCGGAACGGGAGCGTCATCCAGAAAAGCGAAGTCCACCTGCTCGACCATGCGGCTGACCCGGACCAGGATCTCCCTTTCGTTCTCGAGAATCCCGAGCACGTGGTTCACCACCGGCGCCTCCAGATAATCCATGGAGATGATCCAGTTCATCATCGCGATGGTCTGAAGCGGCTCCTCCGCGCCCGGATAGATCCCGCCCGGAAGCTCTCCGCGCGCGTAATACGGATAGGTGGAGGTCATCGCCTCGATAGCCTCGTCGGAGAGTGCGAGCAGGCGCGCCCCGCCCGTGGTGGTCGCTTCCAGGACCGCCGCGGCCGGGTATCCCACGGAAATGATCGACCCGTCGATGGCGCCGTCCCGCAACGCGTTCGCCGATTCGGTGAAGGTGAGGTACTGGACGTTGATGTCGTCGTATGTGATGCCGTGCGCGAGCAGCAGCTGACGCGACGACTGTTCGGTGCCGCTTCCCGCTGATCCCACGCTCACCCGCCCTCCGCGCAGCTCGGAGATGTCGGTTACCGTGGATCCCTCCGGCACCATCACGTGGGTGATGTTGGGGTAGAGCGGCGCAACCACGCGCAGCCCCGGGATCGGCTCGTCGTAGTCCCCCATGCCGCGGTAGGCCTCGTACATGGTGACCGAAAGCGCGATGGCGAGGTCCATCTGCCGCGCGTTGAGGCGGGCGATGTTCTCGACCGAGCCGCCGGTCACTTCTGCGGTGTACTGGCTGGTGCTGTCGAGCACCGAGAGCCGGCTGGCGATGGTGCCGCCCAGCGGATAGTAGATGCCGCCGGTGCCCGCGGTGCCGACGCTCCGGAACTGTCTGCCGCCGCCGGCTCCGTCGCCGCATCCGGCCGCAGTCAGGGCCGCCATCAGGGCGCACGCGATGAAATTGCTTCTGGTCACTGGGTCTCCTGCGAAGCTGGGTGGCCCGCCGCAAGTGCACAAACTCGCGACAAGGTATCAGCCTGCAGCCCGACTCGCGACGACGAGAACGCGCACGCAGCGGTGCGGTCGGGCAGGCTCACGGCCAGGGCCCCGGCGGCCCGTCATGAGGTGACCTCAGTTCTGGCCCTGCGGCGCGGAAGTCTCCGCCCTGCTTCCCAGCCAGAGCCAGAGCCCGATTCCAAGCAACGCGCCGACGACGTCAAGCATCTGCGAGGGCCCGAAGAGAGCCGCGCCCGCGACCACCACCGCGGCGCGCTCCCACACCGCCAGCGGCCTTCGGATGTAGCCGATCGCAGCTCCGGCCATGGCGCTGATTCCCAGGGCGCCCGTACCCGAGGTGAGCAGAATCTCAAAAAGGGACCCTTCCAGAAGGAGCGGCGGCGCATAGACGAACAGGAACGGCACCAGGAATCCCGCCATGGCGAGGAGCATGGCGGTGAGCGCCGTGCGCATGGGCGGAGAGGATGCCACTCCGGCCGCCGCGTACGCCGCCAGCGACACCGGTGGGGTCACATTGGAGATGCAGCCGAAGTAGAAGATGAACAGGTGCGCGGCCAGCAGGGGCACGCCCAGTTCCACCAGCGCCGGGGCCCCGAGCGCGGCCAGCACCACGTACGCGGCCGTCGTCGGCAGCCCCATTCCCAGGATGATCGAGCCCGCCGCCGTCAGCAGCAAAGCAGGGAAGAGCTGACCCTGCGAGATGACCACGATGAACTCCGACATGCGCAGCCCGATCCCGGTCAGCGACGCCACCCCCACCACGATCCCCGCCGCCGCGCACGCCGCCGCCACCTGCACGGCGCCGGTAGCACCGGCGAGGGTTGCCTTCAGGTAATCGCTGCGCTTCATTCGGGTCGAGGGCACCGCCAGCGAGAGCAGGAGCGCCGTGCTTACACCCCAGAACGCGGCACGCATGGGTGAGCGGCCCTGCGCAAGCAGCGTGACGATGATCAGGAGCGGGATGAGGAGGTGCAGCTTGCTGATGACCGAAGGGCGGTCCTTGTCGATCACGGGGTCGAGCCCCTGCTGCTCCGCCCGGAAGTGGATGGCGGCGAACAGGGCCAGGTAGTACAGAATGGCCGGGATGGCCGCCGCCAGCGCGACCGTGCGGTACGGGATGTTGGTCCAGGTCGCCAGGATGAACGCGCCTGCCCCCATCACCGGGGGCATGAGCTGCCCGCCCGTGCTCGCCGCCGCCTCGATGGCGCCCGCGAAGAAGGGCCGGAACCCCGCCCGGCGCATGAGCGGGATGGTGAAGGTGCCGGTGGTCACCACGTTGGCCACCGCGCTGCCCGACAGCGAGCCCATGAACGCGCTCGCGACCGCCGCGGTCTTGGCCGGTCCGCCCCTCGTCCGTCCCGCGACCCGGTCGGCGAGCGCGATCAGGAGTGCCCCGCCCCCCGCCATGTCCAGCACTGCTCCGAAGAAGACGAACAGGTAGACGAAGTCCGCCGAGACCCCCAGCGGAATGCCCCAGATTCCCTCGGTGGAGAGGTAGAGCTGTTCCAGCAGCCGCTGGGGACCGTAGCCGCGGTGTGCCAGAATCCCGGGCAGCCAGGGTCCGGCGAGGGCGTAGGTGATGGACAGGATCGCCACCGCCACGATGCCCCACCCCGTGGCCCTGCGCGCCAGCTCGAGCACCGCCACCAGCGTGATCGCGGCGGCGATCAGGTCGAGGGTGGTGGGATTGGCCGACCGGCTCACCAGAGCCTCGTTCTCCGAGACCAGGTAGGCGCAGCTGAGAACCGTGCCTACCAGCAGCAGCAGGGAAACCGCGTGCCGCAGCGCGAAGCCGCCGCCGGGTTCTTGCACCGTGCCGGGCTTCCGGTACAGCCCGCGCGCGCCTCGAACCCCCAGGCCCAGGAACCCCAGCGACGCCATGAGCGCGAGGTGGACCGGACGCTGGATGAGCGCGGTAAAGGGCGCCACCCCCGCCACATAGAGGTGGTAGCAGGCCGCAATCAGGGCTATGGCGAGGACGATGCGTCGGATCATCGCGACGGGTTCCAGGGTGAACGCGGTGAAGCCGATATAAGATGGGCTCCCAGGCCAGCCACGCCAGTAGCAGGGGCGGTGGGGTTCGGGCCGCGCTAGTCCGTCACGACACCATCGAAGCGATACCCGCTGCCCCCAGCGCGAAGACGCCGTAGAGCACCATCACGATCGAGAACGCGCCGCCCCAGCTGCGGGTGGGCTGGATGCGCGTGATCCCGATCGCCATCAGCATCGCACACCAGATGCCGAAGAGTCCGATGGCGCTGAGGAAGCTCAGGAGGAACCCCTCGTCCAGGAATGGAGCGAAGGTCCCCAGGCTGAGGACGAGCTCCATGTCGCCCGCGCTCTGCTTCAGGGGAACCTGGGCCAGCGCGCCGACCGACGAGACCACCAGGGCATGCACGACGACGGAAAGATACTGGCGGAAGCGCCCCTTGTCGCCGAGCATCGTGGCGAAGACGAAGAACAGGACCGTTCCGACGACGAAGCTGCCCACGGCCCCCATCACGCCAGCCATCGCAATGCCCGCGTAGCGGCCGACGGTGACCGCCACGGCGATCTCGTCCTCCCCCATGCCGGCATCCGCAACGCTCTGCCGGATCTGCGCCTCGAAGAGTTCCGCGGGGAGGAGAAACATCATGATGACGTTCAGCACCACCAGGAGGACCATGGTGGCCCCCCACACCGGCTTGTCGCGCAGTTGCGCGAACAGCCTGCCCGGGGAGACGAATACCGCGACAATTCTTCCGGGCAGCGAGGGCAGGGACGGGGACGATGAATCGGACATGGCATCCTCCTGCGGTCTTGTGGGTGGGCGTGTCACGGATGTGCGGGCCCGAACCATTATAGCCTGTAGCCGCAGGGCTGGTTATCCTCAGGAGCCCAACAAGCAAACGCATGAGGGAGAAGCATGAGCTTCAGAACCAATCCGGACCGCATCCTGGACAACATCGATCGCCAGAGGAATCGCGATCTGAACCTGGAGCACTACGCGCGTGCGGCCACCGGACGCGAACTCGACAGTGAAACGCCTGAAGCCGACGCGACCCCGACCGAGCGGTTGCGGCGAATCTTCAGTCTGACCAATCGCGGCTACATGTCCGCGGCTCAGAGCACGGACATCAAGCGGTTGGCATCGCGGTTCCGCGCGATCGGCGACATCAGCCACTGCCATGCGCGAGGGGATGTTTCGGTCTCCATCCAGTACCTGGACTCGGAGCGCTACGACGACATCGGCATCGTGCCCTTCGAGATCGTGCCCGCCGATCTCGTGGAGGCCCGCAAGCAGACCCGGACGACCAGACCGGACGCGAACGCGCTCACCCTGCTGCGAACCCACCTGCGAAACGGGGTGATGGCGGCCTACGGCAAGCTGGAGCCGCGGATTCGCGAAGCCGTCCGCTCGCGTGCGGATCTGGGTCACCTGGCCGTGCAGATCACCATCGACGTGAGACCGGCCGAGTAGCCTTCGCCGGGGCGGGCCGGCGGCACAGGGTCGGAGCCCGAGCCGACCGCATCGCCGGCGGGGCTCATTCTCCCATTCCAGCGCCCGCCCCGGGCCGCGAGCTTTCGGGCGTGAATCCGCAAAGCACGCCCGGAAATCCCCGCAGCACGCCCAAGCTCCTGGGTCGGATCCTGCTCGACACCGGCGCGATTGGCCGGGAAGCGCTTACGCGCGCACTGCAGGAGCAGCGGCAGACCGGCGAGCGCCTGGGGACGACGCTGGTTCGCATGAAGGCCTGTGGCGAAGAGGAGGTGGCGCAGGCGCTCGCGCAGCAGTTGAACCTCCCCTACCTTCCGCCTCCGCTGGAGGCTGGCGAGGATGCGCTGCCGCGCGTGGGGGAGAGCCTGGCGCGGTCGAAGACCGTGCTTCCGCTGCTCGTGGAGGAGCGGGTTCTGCGGCTGGCCATGGCCGATCCGCTGGATCTCGCCACGGCGGACGACGTGCAGTTCCGCACCGGGATGCAGGTCGAGCCCGTAGTGGCCTCCCGTTCGGCGATCTCGGAGGCGCTGGACCGGGCTCTCGGCGGCGGCCTGCAGGTCTTTGTCGCGGCGCTGCCCGGGGAGGAGGCCCGCGAAAGCCGCGGCTACGTCCGGGGAGAGGCCCAGGCGCCGGCTGTGCAGCTGGTCGACCGCGTCCTGAGCGAAGCGGTCGCCGTGGGGGCCAGCGACGTGCACCTGGAGCGGCACGGCGAGCAGTTGCGGGTGCGGCTGCGCGTGGACGGGGTTCTGCGGCACGCGGTGAAACTGCCCAAATGGTCTCGGGAAGCGGTGCTCTCGCGGGTCAAGATCCTGGGCGGCATGGACATTTCGGTGAAGCAGCGTCCCCAGGACGGAGGCTTCACCTACGACCGCGAAGGCCGTCACTTCCGCGTCCGCGTTTCCACGATTCCGGTCGACCAGGGGGAGAAGGCGGTCCTGCGCATCCTGGACCCGGGGCGGGCGCCCACCGACCTGGAAGAGGTGGGGCTCCGGGAGCAGGACCTGGCCGCGGTGCGGGGCATGCTCGCACGGCGGCAGGGGGTGATTCTGGCGGCGGGCCCCACCGGCAGCGGGAAGAGCACGACGCTGTTCGGCGCGCTGGGCGAACTGGATCGGAAGCGGCAGAACGTCGTCACCCTGGAGGATCCGATCGAGTACCGGCTGGACGGCGTCAACCAGGTGCAGGTGCGTCCGAAGGCGGGGCTCACCTTTCCGGTGGCGCTGCGGGCGGTGCTGCGTCAGGACCCGGATGTGGTCATGGTGGGCGAGATCCGCGACCGCGAGACCGCCGAGATCGCGATGGCCGCCGCGGTGACCGGGCACCTGGTGCTGTCGAGCATCCACACCATCGACGCGCCCGGCGCCATCGCCCGGCTCCTCAACATGGGGGTGCCCGCATATCTGGTGGCGGGGGGCCTGAGCGGCGTGATCGCGCAACGTCTTGTACGCCGCGCCTGCCCCGCATGCCGGGGGACAGGCCGCGCCTGCGACCAGTGCGGGGACGGGTTCCGCGGCCGCATCGGCATCTTCCAGGTGCTGGTCATGACCGACCGTCTCCGCGACGAGGTGGGTGCCGGCGCCTCCACCTCCGCGCTGCGGGAGCTCGCGCTCGCGGCCGGGATGGGGTCCATGGCCGGGGATGCCCGCAGGAAGCTGGCGGAGGGCCTCACCACCCCCCACGAAGTGGGCAGGGTCATCGGGGGCGCGGCCACCACCCCGCTTGTCTGCGCGGAGTGCGGGGAGGAGTTGCCGCCGGCCTGCCTGGGATGCCCCGGGTGCGGGGCGCCTCGGGTGCCGACGTGCGCCTGTGGGCGGGAACTCAAGGGCGCGTGGCGCTTCTGTCCGGACTGTTTGCGCCCGGCTACGCCCGCCTCCGCGGCCAGCGCTCCACCCGCACCGTGAGCCGGTCGATGCGCCGCTGGTCGGGAGTCACCCCGATCCCGGGTCCGGCGGGGGGCGTCATCATCCCGTCGAACACCTCGAACTCGGGGTCGACGATGTCGCGCTCCCAGTAGCGCCGGCTGGCCGAGATGTCGCCGGGGATCGTGAAGCCGGGCAGCGTGGCGAGCGCGATGTTGAAGGCCCTCCCGACCCCCGACTCGAGCATCCCGCCGCACCACACCGGGACGCCGCGCGCACGGCACAGGTCGTGAATGCGGCGCGACGAGCCGAAACCGCCCACCCGGCCCGGCTTGATGTTGATGATGCGGCAGCTTCCCAGCTCAAGCGCCAACTCCGCGTCTCCGGCCGAGCGGATCGACTCGTCGAGGCAGATCGGGGTCTGGAGCGCCTCCTGGAGGCGCGCGTGCCGGTGCAGGTCGTCGTGGGCGAGGGGCTGCTCGATCATCAGCAGATCGAGATCGTCCATTTCTGCAAGGCGTTCCCGGTCGGCCAGCGTGTACGCGGAGTTGGCATCCACCATGAGCGGTGCTTCGGGGAACGCCCCGCGCACCGCGCGCACCATCTCAACGTCCCTTCCCGGCTTGATCTTGAGCTTGATCTTGCGATAGCCCGCCGCCAGGAACTCCCCGACTTTCTCGACCAGGAGGTCGTCGCTCTTCTGCAGCCCGACGCTTACCCCCACAGGCACGGGTTCACCGGAGCCTCCAAGGGCTTCCGCGAGAGAGAGGCCTCTTTTCCGCCCTTCCAGGTCCCACGACGCCATCTCGAGACACGCCTTGGCCATGGGATGGCCGCGAACGTGCGCGAGCAGCCGCTCGACGTCCGCAGGCTCCGTCACCTCCGCGCCCAGGAGCGCGGGGATGAGAAACTCCGCGAGGATGTGCCAGGCGGTGTCCGTGGTCTCGTACGAGTAGCCCGGATCCTCGCCCGCCACGCACTCGGCCCACCCGGTCACCCCGTTGGCGTGCAACCTGACCAGCAGGATGCGCCGCTCCTCGGAGTATCCGCTCGAGATCTCGAACCGCTCTCGCAGAGGGAGCCGGATCTCCCGGACTTCGATCGCGTCGATTCTCACCGGGCGGAGGCCGGCGTCGTCCGTGCTCCCAGCGGCCCGAAGACCTCGTCCACCTGCTCCCACCCCACGCGCATGAGGAAGGTGCTGTTCCTGCCGTACGACTTGGATCCCAGAATCAGGAAGCCGGGCTCCGGGTTGCCGAGCGTGCTGGCGCCGAAGCTCGTCTGGTCCATGCAGTCGTCGCCCGCGGAGCCGGCCAGCAGCGCCGCGGACAGCTTCATCGGCGCCGCCGTCGCGTAGCACTCGTGCACCTGAAGCTGCCGGTAGAGGCCGTGGTCGCCGACGTAGCCGCACATGGAGACGATCCGGTTGACCCGGCGCACGGCAGTGGAGCCGTCCCGCCGCCTCAGGGTCACGTTGAGACCATCGCCGTTGCGCTCCATTCCGTTGACCGTGAAACCCGGAAGGACTTCGAGGCCGGACACATCGCTCGTGGCCAGCTGGCGGGCGGCGCGGGTGAGACGACTGCGCGCGGGCAGCCGGTCGCCGGCGATCGGCTGGAGGCGCAGCTCGGGATGCCTGAGCGCCCAGGTCACGCGGGTCGCCGGATTGCCCTCGGCGAGGGCCGCGAGCGATCGCGCGACCGTCTGTGCCGAATGACCTCCCCCGACGAGCAGGATGCGCTTCCCGGCCCATTCGCCCGGATTGGCTTCGAAGTCCGGAATGTGCCGGACGATCCGGTCTTCTGCAGCCGCCTCTCCCGGAGCCGGAATGCCGCCTTCGCCAAGCGCGTTGGGAACGTCCCAGGTGCCCGTGCAGTCGACCACCATGTCCGCGCGGTCGATGCGCTCTCCGTCGGAGGTGCGCACCAGTAGGCGGAACGGCAGATTGGCGCGCTCGGCGCTGGCGATCTCTTCGTGCTTCAGGAGTCCTTCGCGGGCCACGGACAGCACCCGCGTGCCGAGGCGCAGGCGGTCGCCGACGGCGGGCAGGGCCGCGATCGGCCGAAGCACTCTCCTGACCAGGTCACGTCCGGTCGGGGGCTCGCCTCCGGAAGGTATCTCGCGCCCCGCGCGCCGCAGCCAGCGCCGCATCCGCGGCGACACGTTCAGATCCCAGCCCGTGAACAGCGCGACGTGTCCCCACGAGAGCACGTTGTTGCCGACATGCGCACCGGCTTCGTACAGGATGAACGACACGCCGGCTTCGGCAGCGGCCAGCGCCGCCTCGATCCCCACGGGACCGGCGCCGACGATGGCCACGTGGAGCGAGTCGAGCTTCTTCCCGGTCATGGATTCATCTCCCCGATTCTTCTCAGGAGATAGTGAGAGACGCGCGCTCCCCGAATGAGTTCGCAGACTTCGTACCCGTTCGAAAGATAGCTTTGAAGGACCGAACGCGTGGCCTCCCGCCAGCGCGCCGCGAGTTGCGGAGACGCCGACTTCAGGGCCTGGATGCTGGAGGGGATGGCGGCCAGGACCTGGTCTGCGCGCGATGCTTCGCGGGTTTCCGGTTCGGGCCAGCCCGAAGGTGATATGGGCACACAGTCGAGCACGCGCGGCACATCCGCGAGCTTCTCGATCGCGGGGGGCGACTCATCTCCCGCCAGACGGCGCTCGACCCGGGACGCGTCCAGTTGCCAGAGGCCGACGAAACGGTCGGTGGTCATTCCGCGGTGGAGGGGGGAGTCGGTTTGACCGTACATGTTCTCGACGTATTCGCGTACGACGATTCCCAGTCTGGCCAGGTTGATGTACGCGTTCTGCGACTCCAGGGGATCGAAGCTCCAGTACATGCGCCTGATGCCCAGCGCCATCACCGCGTCCCGCTGGTAACTTTTGAGACGGATCGCGAGTCCGCTTCCCCGTTGGTCGGGCCGGACCGCCAGCATGTCCGACCAGTGCACGGGGATGCCGTTCTCCAGCCCGGTCATCCCGATGACGAGTCCCGCTAGGGATCCGTCTTCTTCGAACGCTCCGGCGGCCACGCCGCCCAGGCGCTGGCTGACGATCATGAGCGCCATGGGGACCCGTTCGGAAAACCCGGTTCCCCAGGTGGCTTCCTGCAGCGCGATGCAGGCCTCGTAGTCCTGATGGGTCCGGAATGGACGGATCGTCCACCGGGACATTGGATCAGCCGCCATCCCGCAGGCCGGGCAGCCCGCGCGCGGGCGTGTCGTAGAATCCGGCCGCCCTGTAGCTCTCGTCGAGGAGTGTGACCGGATGGCAGGCTTCGACCCGCGCCCCCTTCATGCGCAGTCCTCCGCCGATCTGCATCATGCACCCCGGGTTCGAGGTTGCCACGACGCTCGCCCCGGTTCCCAGCACGGCCTCTACCTTGTCCGCCCCGATCCTGCCCCCGAGGCGCGGATGCGTGATGCCGTAGATGCCCGCGCCCCCGCAGCATTCGTCGGCCCGGGGCAGGGGAATGAGTTCCAGCTCGGGAATCGCCCGCAGCACCTGGAAAGGGGGCTCCGAGACCCCTTGGGCGTGGAGAAGATGGCAGGGCGCGTCCCAGGTCACCGACAGCGGAAGCGGCGCCCCCCGGCGAGGTCCGGTCTCGGCCAGGATTTCAGAAATGTCGCGCGTCTCGTCCGTCAGCCGGGCCGCCCGCCGGGCGTAGCGCGCGTCGTCGGCCAGCAACTCGCCGTAGTGCTTGAGCTGCGCGCCGCATCCGGCGGCGTTGACCGCGATGATCTCGGCCCCGGCCCCCAGCATGGCGTCGATGTTGACTCGCGCCAGGTGACGGGCTCCCTCGAGGTCTCCGCCGTGGGCGTGGAGCGCGCCGCAGCACCGCTGCCCCGAGGCGTCCACGACGTTCAGGCCGTTGGCGCGCAGCACCCGGCGGGTGGCGTCGTTGACATGTCCCAGCAGCCCGGCCTGCACGCAGCCGTTCAGCACCGCGACGCGCTTGCCGGCGAGCGGGTGCGGTTTGGGCCGACCCGGTGCGGGATCCGGGGCCTCCGTGTCCGGGGAGGAAGCGGACGCCGTGGCTTTGCGGGCAGCGCGCCCCCGTCGCGTCGAAGCCAGCATGCCGAGGCCCAGGCGGACCCGGGCGAGACCCGCGGGCAGGAAGCGCGCGCCCAGCGCGGGGATGCCGGTGGCGCGCAGCAGGCGGCCCAGCGCCATCAGCGCAAAGAGCAGCTTGCGGCGGCGGAAGAGCCACAGGATGGCCTGCGCCGCGCCGCCCGCGGGCCTGGCCTCGTTCGCGGCCTCGCGGGCGTGTTCGAGGAGGGAGCCGTACTCAACGCCCGCCGGGCACACGGGTTCGCAGGCGCGACATCCCAGGCAGCGGTCGATGTGGGTCTGGAACGCGTCCGACGCCGGATCGAGCCTTCCCTCGACGACGGCGCGCATCAGGTAGAGGCGTCCGCGCGGCGAGTCGGCCTCGTCGCCCAGGCGGACGTAGGTGGGGCAGGCGGGCAGGCAGAAGCCGCAATGCACGCAGCTCATCAGCCGCTCCTCGTGCTCCGCCAGCGAGCGCGCCAGGGTCGTGGCCGCGCTCCCCGCGCCCGTCTCAGCGGCGGCCAGGCGCCACCGGGAGCGTCATCCGCTCCCCCTCCCGCCGCACCACGATCTCGACCCGGTCTTCCGGGTCGTGGGCGCGCCACGCGCAGGTGTATTCGTACAGGTCGCCAATCGCGCGGCCCGCGAACCCGAAGCCCATTCGCTCTCCATTTCTCTGTACTTGCACGGGCGTGCCTCGGGTGGAAATTAGCAGATTATCAACGACTTGGCCCGGAGGAGTCCATGAACCGCTACTCGAGGGGAGAGTTTCTCGGCATCGGCGCCGCCCTCGCCACCGGCTTCGGCATCGGCGACTTCGAGTTGCGGGGATCGGACGCGAGGCTCGCGCGTGCCCGCGGCCGGGCCCGCCTTCAGGAAGCGGGCGACGTCACCCCGGACCTGATTCTGGTCGGGGGACGTGTCTACACCGTGGACGACGATCTGCCCCAGGCGGAAGCCTTCGCGGTGAAGAACTCGCGCTTCATCGCGGTCGGGTCAAGCGACGACATCAGGAATCTCGCCGGTCCCGGCACCGAGATCATCGATGCGGAGGGCATGACCGTCACCCCCGGCTTCATCGACGCCCACCTCCATCCCGCGTCGGGCGGCGTGCGCGAGCTCACCGAGGTCAACCTGGACGTGCGCTCCATGGCCGAGATCGGCGAGCGCCTGCGCGAAGGCGCCGCCGGCAAGCCCCCGGGCGAGTGGGTGCTCGCCTTCAAGTACGACGACACGAAGGTGCGCGAAGGCCGCCGCATCACGCGCCGCGACCTGGACGGCTGGGTCCCGGACCACCCGGTCCGGGTTTCCCACCGGGGCGGCCATCTCTACTGGTACAACAGCCGCGCCTTCGAGCTAGCCGGCATCACCGCCGAAACCGAGTCGCCTCCCGGCGGCCAGATCTACCTCGACGACGGCGAGCTGAACGGGCTCCTGGCCGAAAACGCCAACAACCTCTTCCAGGGGCTCCTTCCCTCCGGCTCCACCCGCGAGCAGCGCCAGGCGGGGGTGAAACTCATCTCCGAACTCACCACCGCGGCCGGCCTCACGTCGCTCCACGACACGGGCTGCAGCACCGACTACGCCGTCGCCTACCAGGACGCCTACAAGGCGGGCGAGCTGCGCTGCCGCATCGCCATGTACTGCCTGGGCCTGATGACGCCCGGGCTGAAGTCGGCCGGCATCCACAGCGGGTTCGGCGACGAGTGGGTGCGCGTGGGCGGCGTCAAGTACAACGCCGACGGCTCCGCCTCCGGCCGCACCATGGCCATGAGCACGCCCTACATCGGTCGCCCGGACGACTTCGGCATCCTCACCATGACCCAGGAGGAGATCCACGAGGTCGCGGAGGACGCACACCGCCACGACCTTCAGATCGGCATACACTGCAACGGCGACGTCGCCATCGACATGGTGCTCAACGCCTACGAGCGCGTGCAGCGCATGTGGCCGCGCCCGGATCCGCGCCATCGCCTCGAGCACTGCACGCTGGTGAACCCCTCGCTGCTTGCCCGCATCCGCGACACCGGCTCGGTGCCGACCCCCTTCTGGACCTACGTCTACTATCACGGCAACAAGTGGATCGAGTACGGCGAGGAGAAGATGCGCTTCATGTTCGCGCACCGCTCCTTCCTCGACTACGACATCCCCGTGGCGGGCGCCTCCGACTACGTGCCGGGCCCCTACGAGCCGATGATGGCGCTGCAGTCGATGGTGACCCGCACCGACTCCGAGGGCCGGGTGTGGGGGCCCAACCAGCGCGTGACCGTGAGCGAAGCCCTGCGCATCGCCACCATCAACGGGGCGCGCGCCTCCCACGAGGAGCACCTCAAGGGATCCATCACCCCGGGCAAGCTGGCCGACTTCGTGATCCTGTCGGAAGATCCTCACGAGACCGATCCCGAGGCGTTTCAGGAGATCGGCATCGTCCGCACCGTAGTCGGCGGGCGCACGATGCACCTGGCCTGATGCCCGGCGACGCAGCGGGGGTGCTGGCGCGGGAAGCCGGCGCCGGGGAAGCCGGGCTCGGGCTCTCGGGTCGGGTCACGGCCGCCGTGCGGGAACGCGTGGTGGGCCAGGATGCGGCCGTCGAAGCCCTCCTGATCGCACTGCTCACGGGCGGTCACGTGCTGCTCGAGGGCCTTCCGGGGCTCGCCAAGACGCTCATGGTGCGCACGCTGGCCAACGCCATCGACACCGGCTTCAGCCGCATCCAGTTCACGCCCGACCTGCTCCCGAGCGACATCGCCGGGACGCCGATCCTGGACGCGCGCTCGGGCGAGTTCCGGGTCCACAAGGGGCCTGTCTTCTCCAACATCGTGCTCGCCGACGAGATCAACCGGGCGCCCCCCAAGGTTCAGGCGGCGCTGCTCGAGGCGATGGAGGAGCGCCAGGTGTCGATTGCGGGCGACACCTTTCGGCTGGCCGATCCCTTCATGGTGCTGGCCACCCAGAACCCGGTGGAGCTGCACGGCACCTACCCGCTTGCCGAGGCGCAACTGGACCGCTTCGCCATGAAGCTGGACATCGGATATCCGTCCCGAGACGAGGAGAAGGAGATCGTGCGCTGGGCCGGAGACCGGGCCGGAACCCCGCTGGACCCGGTGGCGGGCGTGGAGGAGGTGTTCCGTGCCCGCGAGCGGGTGGCGGCGGTGCACGTGGAGGAAGCCGTGCTCGACTACATCGTGGAGCTGGCCTTCGCCACCCGTGAGCCGGCCCGGTACGGGCTCGAGGAGCTGGAGACCCTGATCGACTTCGGCACTTCGCCGCGCGCATCCATCTTCCTGGCGCGGACGGCGCGGGCGCGGGCATGGCTTCGCGGGCGGAGCTTCGTCCTTCCCGACGACGTCAAGGCGATGGCGCCCATGGTTCTGCCGCACCGGCTGCGCACTACCTACGAGGCGGACGCGCGCGGCATCGGCACCGACGAGGTCGTCCGGCGGGTGCTGGAGGCGGTGTCTTCGCCATGAAGAAGAGGTAGCCGCGGAAGGCGCCGTGGCCGGACGGGAGTCCATCGCACACGAGCATCCCCGGGTCTTCTCTGCGCGGGTGAAGCAGATCGAGCTGCGCACCCGCGGGCTTGTGGAGTCGCTCTTCAGCGGCGAGTACCGCTCGGTGTTCAAGGGCCGCGGGCTCGAGTTCTCGGAGGTGCGCGAGTACCAGCCCGGCGACGACATCCGCTCCATCGACTGGAACGTCACCGCTCGCCGGGGCCGTCTCTTCATCAAGCAGCACGAGGAGGAGCGCGAGCTCACGGCGATGCTCATGGTGGATCTCTCGGGGTCGCAGGACTTCGGCACCGGCCTTGCCTCCAACGCCCGCATCGCGAGCGAGATCGCCTGCATCCTGGCGCTCTCGGCCGCGCGCAACAACGACCACGTCGGGTTGCTGGTGGTCACCGATCGAACGGAGCTCTTCATCCCCCCCGACACCGGCCGGCGGCACGCCCTGCGGCTGATCTTCGAGCTGCTTTCGCTCGAGCCCACGGGCCGGCGCACGAGGCTTTCCCCCGGCCTCGAGTTTCTGGCGAAGGTGCTGCGGCGACGGGCGGCGGTCTTCCTCATCAGCGACTTTCTCGTGGACTTCGGGGCCGACCCGCGCCTGCCGCGCATCGCAAGCCGCTTCAGCTTCCAGCACGACCTGGTGCCCATCCGCCTGAACGATCCCAGGCAGATGGGGCTCCCGGATGTGGGTCTGGTGCGGGTGGTGGACCCGGAGTCGGGGGAACGCCGCATCGTGGATACCGGGCAAGAGGGCGCGCGCGCCGCCTATGCGAAACGGACCGGCGATGCGCGGGAACGACTGACCCGGCTTTTTCGCGAGTTGGGGCTGGAGGTCGTGGAGGTTGGGTCGGAAGACGACTACGTGCCCGTGCTGGCGGAGTTCTTCCGGGCGCGCGAGCGGACGCCGGCTCGAAGGCGGGGGCGGGCGGTCTGATGGCTGCCGGGGCTGAGGCGGTGCGATGAGGATTGGAGTCGGGGTCAGATGGCTGACGGTGGCCGCGTCAACGGCGACGTTGGCGCCGGGCGCGCACGCGATGCAGGATCGGGCGGCGGTTCAGGTGGTGCGCGTATCCCCCGACACGGTTGAGCTGGGAGATCCCTTCACCCTCCATGCGACCGTCTACGTACCTCCGGGACGGGGGCTGCGGGTGCCCGCAGCGCTTCTTCCCGAGTGGGGCGTGGAGAGCCTGCGGCGTGTGCGGACCGATGTGGCCGAGACGGGGGACGGATCCCTCCGGGTCGCGCTCGAATACGACCTGATTCCCTTCGAGATCGGGCTCGCGGCGACCCCGCAGTTGGAGATGACAAGCGGGGAGGCGGAGGCGGGTGGGGGTCGGGTTCGCGTGGAGGACGGGCCGGGCGGGAATGCGGACCCGGTTGACCGTCTCGTGATCGCCGGGCGGCGGGTGTTCGTGACCTCGCCGATCCTGCTCGACGACATCGCGCAGGGCCTGCAGCCGAGGCCGCCGGCAGACGTGGTCGGGTTCAACTGGAACGTCCCGGCCGTGTTGGGGGCGTCGTTGCTGTCCCTGCTGTTGCTCGGCGTGGTGACGGTGCAGGCGCGGGAGTGGCTGGCGGTGCGCGCGGCTGCCGGGCTTTCGGTTGAAGCCCCGCCGCAGACGCCGGAGGAGTGGAGGGCACGGGCGCTCGCCGAACTCGACCGATCGCTCGCGCGCGGCCATCACCGGGCGGGTCGGCTGCGCGACTTCTACGAGGGTGCGGGAGATGTAATACGCGCGTACATGGCGCACTTCGACCCCGAGTGGGGCTGCAGCCGGACGGCCACGGAGCTGATGCGCGACCTGGCCGGCGCGCCCGGTTGGCCCGACGTGGACGCCCTGGCAGGTGCGATGGGGCGGGGCGAGGTGGCCAAGTTCGCCGCCGCGGCGGTTGTGCAGGAGAGCGGGGCGCGCACGGCCGAACGCGACTGGGAGACGATGCGGGCCTGGGTCGACGCCTCGGGAACGGCGCCGGCATTCGCGAGAATGCGGGAGGCGGAATGAGCGTCCAACTGGCCCGCCCGGAATGGCTGGTTCTGCTCGCGCTCGTTCCCCTCTGGTTGTGGTGGCTCCGGCCCCGGCGCACCTCCGGCATGCTCTTCGCGTCGGCGGGATCGGTGCGGCTGCGGGGGAGCCGCCTCTGGGCGGTGGTGGATGCGATTCCGCGGGGCCTGCGCGCCGCCGCGCTCGCCTGCCTCATCGTCGCGCTCGCCCACCCCCGCCTGATCACGGCCCACGAAGAACCCGTGGAGGGCGGCAGGGGGATCGTGGTGGCGGTGGATCTGTCCACGTCGATGTGGGCCGACGACATGGAGGGATCGGCCACCCGCCTGGAGGCCGCCAAGGCCGCTGCCAGGCGCTTCGTGGCGGGCCGCGACGACGCCATCGGCCTGGTCACGTTTGCCGGCGAAGCGCTCACCCGTCTGCCCCTCACCCGCGACCACTACCTGGTGGACCACGCGATCGACGGGATGGAGGTGGGGCTGCTCATCGACGGCACCGACATCGCGGGCGCGATCGCCGCGGGCTCGGCGCTGCTGGACGCTGCCCCGCACGACTCGAAGGTGCTGGTCCTGGTCACCGATGGCGCGCACAACCGCGACGGCCTTGTGCCCGCCATGGCGGCGCGTGCGGCCGCGGCCGTGGGCGTGCGCATCTACCCGGTGGCGATCGGGCGGCCCGATCCCCCCGAGCCGGGGGACGGCACGGCGGGAGCCAGCGCCCCGACCCGGCGCCAGCGAATGGAGACGGTGCTCACCCAGGCGGCGCGCATCACCGGAGGGCGCTACTTCTCGGCGGCGGACGTGGTCGCGCTGGACTCGATCTACGCGGAGATCGACCGCCTCGAGACGACCTCACAGGAAACGCGGCTCACCACCGCGCTGGTGCCCTTCCGGTTCCTCCTGGTGACCGGGGCGCTGGCGCTGGTGCTGGCGGCGGTCGGGTTGCGGGCCTCGCGCTGGGCGGTGCTGCCGTGAGGATGCCATGACGTTTGCGCGCCCGATGCTGCTGCTTCTGCTCCCGGTCGTGATCGGCCTGGCCGCCTTCGCACTGGCCTGCACCACCCGGCGGTTGCGCGCGCTCGCGGAGGGGTTCGGGGGAGAAGAGGCGGCCGGCCGGCTGACCACCCGCGAGCTGGTGGACTTTCCCCGGCGGCGGCTCCGGGTCCTCGGCCTGGCCGTGGCCGTGATGCTCCTCGCCGCCGCCGGCATGCGCTTGGGACCCGGGATCAGCCTGAACGCCTCGCGTCCGGTCGACGTGGTGGTGGCGCTGGACATCTCCGCATCGATGGGGGCGCGGGACCTGCCGGGCGGGCGCATGGGACGCGCCAAGGAAGTGGTCGGCGCGCTCCTGGAGGCGCTCCCGGGCGAGCGCGTCGGACTGGTGGTGTTCGCCGACTGGCCGCATACGCTCGCTCCGATTACCGCCGACCAGCAGGTGGTGCGCTTCTTCGCCGACTCGCTGGCGGAGAACTTCCTGGGCGAGCGGGACCAGGGCACCCGCGTGAGCGCGGCCGTCGGCGAAGCGCGCCGCCAACTGGACGCGCGCCGGGAGGAAGGAAGGGAGCGCGTGATCGTGCTGGTGACCGACGGCGAGGCGCACGAGGACGAGTTCGCGGTGGCGGACAGCGCGGCCCTCGCGGCGGCGGGTGACGTCCGCATCTGGGTCGCGGGGATCGGCACGGCGGAGGGGGCGGGGCTGGGGGAAGGCGCGGGCGCTCCGGTCGCGGACGCAGGCGGCGCACCGGTGGTCTCGCGGCTGAATGAACGGCTGCTGCGGGGTGTCGCCCGCGCCGGCGGGGGCAGCTATCTGGACGCGTCCGACGACCGCGGCCTGGCCGAACTCGCCGCCCGCTTCCGCCGAGTTCCCGAAGACGGTGAAGGCGGCGGCGGCCCCGGCGACCCGGTAACGTGGCTGATCCTGCTGGCGCTTCTTCTGGTGGCCACCGACGGCCTGATGGACCGCCCGGGCCGCGCCCGCCTGCGACCTGTCCCGACCGCTCCCGGCGGGCCCCGCGGCCCATGGCGATTCCCGTGGACGACCCCTCCGGAGCTCCGCCCATGACCACCCGCACCCGTCTGGTTGTCGTGGCCGTCCTGGCCACCGCCCTCACTGCCGTGGTCATCGCCGAACGCGCCAGCGAGGAGCGCGCGAACCGGCTGCACCGCCGCGGTGACTGGAGTTCCGCCGCGCGCATCTACCGCGCGCGTCTCCAGGAGGAAGTCCCGGTGGCCCCGGGCGCGGTCGCCACCGAGTCTCCCGCCGCGCCGGAAGACGCGGCTCGCGACACCGGGCCCACACCCGCCTTGGAGCCTCGGGCCCCGTATCTCCACTACAACCTGGGCACCACCCTGCTCGAACTGGCCGAAGCGCCGGATGCCCGCGCCCGCCTCTCCCGTGGCGCGGCCGGTCCCGACGACGACCTGCGCTCCCTCGCCTGGTACAACCTGGGCGTCGCCAGCCTGCGCGCCGCCATCGCTGCGCCCGGCTCCGACTCCGCCCTGGTCCATGTCGTGGCGGCCATAGAGGAAAACCGTAAGGCCCTCCGCCTGAGCCCCGGCCGCGAGGTGGCGGCGTGGAACCTCGCATTCGCCCGCCGCATGCTCGATTCGCTCGACACCGGGGGCCGCCGGGGCGTCCAGG
>JAPPJO010000085.1:98065-102611 GCA_028820325.1 Gammaproteobacteria bacterium
TTCGCCCGCCGCATGCTCGATTCGCTCGACACCGGGGGCCGCCGGGGCGTCCAGGCGGGCGAAGCCTTCTCGGACGCCGAACTCACCGGAGACAACACCCGGGCCGAAGGCGAGTCCGGCGACATCATGGCGCCTCCGGGCATGCTCGGCGAAGAGGAAACCGTCGTCGACCCGGAAGCCGAGCAACCGCTCTCCCTTGCCGAGGCAGCCGCGATCCTGAACGACATCCGCCTCGACGGCGAACTCATCACCCGCAAGCTGCTCGGGCTCGCCAGCCGGTCGGTCTGGGGAACCCGTTCCCGAACGCTCGGCCGTCGCTGGTAGCCCCTACGCCAGATCCGGATGCATCCGATGCCAGTCGGTCACCGACTGGTAGGCGTGCGCCACGCTCAGAATCCTGTCGTCCGCGAACAGGTCGCCGATGACCGTCGTGCAGATCGGCTGCTCGTGGTCGAAGTCGTCCTCGGTGTTGCCGTCGCCGAAGTCGTAGGGCAAAACCACCGCCGGATGCCCGGTCTGGTTCGTGAGCCGCGTCTCCCCGGATCCGGTCACGAACATGTCGAAGCCCTCCATCGCCTCGGCCATCTCCTTCATCAGGATGTGGCGCCGCCTGAGTGACTGGACGTAGTCGAGCGCCAGGGTTTCCCGTCCGCGATGGAACCGGGGCGGGCGCGCTTCCTCTCCCTCGGGGGGCTCGGGGACCTGTTCCAGCACGCCTCCGGGCGCGACGTGGAAGTCGAAGGCGGCCGATGACTCGACGCCGAGCGAGTTGGAACCGCCTTCGGGCAGTTCGGCCATGGGCTGCGGGTCGGCTCCGAGTTCCGCCAGCGTTGCTACAAAGGCTTCGGGCGCATCTTCCGTAAAGCCGATGCGCATTTGCGAGAGGTCCGGGTTGCGCTCGAAGCGGAAGGGGGCGGTCAGCGTCGCGGGATCCTTGGGGTCCGCTCCGTGGATGGCGTTGAACACCAGCGCGCAGTCCTCGACGCTCCGGCACATTGGGCCCGGCTTGTCCATGGTCCACGAAAGCACCATGCCGCCGTGGCGCGAGATGCGCCCGAAGGTAGGCCGCAGGCCGCTCAGGCCGTTGCGCCGCGACGGGCTCACGATCGAGCCCTGGGTCTCGGTGCCGATGGAGAAACCGACCAGGCCCGCCGCGGTGGCCGAACCCGGGCCCGCCGACGACCCGCTCGATCCCTGCTCGGGATTCCAGGGGTTCCTGGTGCGACCACGGTACCAGTTGTCGCCCGCCGCGAATTGCCCGGTGGAGAGCTTGGCGATCAGGACGGCGCCCGCCTCGCGCAGACGCAGCACGAGTTCGGAGTCCTCGTCGATCACCTGATCCTGGAAGTCGTCGGATCCCCATGTCGTGCGGGTTCCGCGCACGGTGAAGAGATCCTTCACGCCCCAGGGGACCCCGTGTAGCGGTCCGCGCCATCGCCCTGCGCGCAGATCGGCGTCGGCGCGCTTCGCCTCCTCACGGGCGCGGTCTTCCAGGATGCTCACCGCACACAGGAGCGTCGGGTCGTGGCGCTTCATCCGGTCCAGGTAGATCTCGGTTAGCTCCTCGGACGTGATCTTGCGCTCCCGAATGAGTGCGCCCAGCCGATGCGCCGGGAGAAAGGCGATCTCCTGGGGATCGGTCGGGGCTGGTCCCGGCCAGGGCCCGATCTCGATCTCGTGGCGTTCGAAGGGAGACCCTCCGGTGTCCCTCCACAGCTTCTCCAGCAGCGATCCCGTGCCTCCGGGCCACGCCTGGAACTGGGTCGCCGGCGGTTCGCCGTTCCCGAGCGGCACCAGCTCCTGCTCCTGGGCCTCCTGGAGCGTCCGCATCCCGGCTGCGGGAGAGCGACGCTCCTCGCCGAGCACGATTTCCGGGCGCAAGCCCCCGGCGGCGACCCCGGCTGCTGCCATCCCGAGAAAACGCCTTCGCTCGATCCCGCCTTTTCGATCCTCTGACATCTCGATTCTCCCCCTCGCAGGGCCCAAAGATGGCGCCCACGCTCGTTGGCTCAGGCACTCCAGCCTCAAACAAGGCAACATACGGCGCCCCGCTGTTGCGTGCGACACTGGTTCACATGGTGGCAACGCTCCCCTTGCTTCTCCAGCGCTTGCGAATGAGAATGATTCTCATACCGAACCCGCTTCCACGACGAGGACACCCGTGCCGTCAGTCCACGCCCCTCTCCAGCCGGTCGAGCCGGAGCAGATGTCCGAATCCGATCAAGGGGTTCCCGCGGACCGGCTCGACGCCGGCGAGTGCGGGCTGATCTGTCACATCGACGGGGATCATGAAGACATCGAGCGCCTCAAGACCATGGGCGTGTGCCTGGGGCGCCGGCTCCACATGGTGAAGTCGGGCGATCCGATGATCGTGAGCGTCATGGGAACGCGCCTCGGAATCGCCGCGAGGCTCTCGCGCCATGTCTTCCTGCGCCTCGACGACGGCCGTCCGTGCCACGAGCGGCACCTGGACGCGTGATCCCGGGCGACCCATGAGCCCCGTCTCCCTGCCCGTCCTTCCCGCCCGTGCCGCGGTTCCGGTCACGGTGGCGCTGGCGGGCAATCCCAACGCGGGCAAGACCACGCTCTTCAACCAGCTCACCGGCATGCGCGGCAAGACCGCCAACTTCGCCGGCACCACCACATCCGTGCGGCTGGGCAGCTTCGAGTTGGGCGGGAAGTCCATCCAGCTCCTCGACCTGCCCGGCCTCTACGCGATGTCCGAGCACAAGACCGAGGAGCGGACGGCCCGCGACGCCCTCCTCGGGAAGCTCTCCGGCCGACCCAGGCCCCAGGCGGCCATCGTCGTGGTCGACGCCACCAACCTCGCCCGCAATCTCTATCTCGCGGGACAGGTGCGGGAGCTGGGCGTACCCATGGTCATCGCCCTCAACATGATCGACCTGGCCGAGGCGGACGGGCTGGAGATCGACACCGATTCGCTGGCGGTCGAACTCGGCTCGCCCGTCGTTGCCGTCAACTCGCGTTCGGGGCAGGGCTTCGATCTGCTCAAGCGGGAACTCGCCTACGTGCTGGATTCGGGGCCGGATGCGATGCCGGCGCTCCCGGAAGGCATCGCGGCGTGCGGCACGTGCACGACCTGCCCGCACGAGGCGCGCTACGACTGGGCGGAAGAGGTGGGCGCGCGGGCGGTTCGCGCGGCAAAGGGCGCCCGCCTGATGTCCCTGCGCCTCACCGAGGCCATCGACCGCTGGCTTACCCATCCCATCCACGGCGTGGCCGGGTTCGTGCTCATCATGGCCGCCGTCTTCATCTCGATCTTCACGGTGGCGCAGTATCCGATGGCGTGGATCGAGGCCGGCTTCGGCTTCGCCGGGGATGTGTTCGGCGCCATTCTGCCCCCGGGAGACCTGAACAGCTTCGTCGTGAACGGGCTGATCGGCGGGATCGGCGGGGTGCTCGTGTTCCTGCCGCAGATCTGCTTCCTCTTCTTCCTGATCACGCTTCTGGAGGACAGCGGGTACCTGGCCCGGGCGGCGTTCGTGGCCGACCGGCCCATGAGCCGGGTCGGGCTGCCGGGCCGCGCGTTCGTGCCCATGCTGTCCGCGCACGCGTGCGCGATCCCGGCGATCATGTCCACGCGAGTGATCGAGAACTGGCGCGACCGGCTGGTGTCGATCCTTGTGATCCCGCTTCTCACCTGCACCGCGCGCCTGCCGGTCTATGTGATGATCACGGCGCTGCTCTTCGCAGATCGTCCCGTGGTCGGGGGCCTGGTGTTCACAGGCGCCTACCTGCTGGGCATGACCGCGGCCATCGGGATGGCCTTCGTGTTCAAGAGCACCATTCTCCCCGGCGCCTCCAGCCCGCTGGTGATCGAGCTGCCCCGCTACCGGCTGCCGTCGCTGCGCAACGCCCTCCTGACCGCATATGATCGCGGGCGAGCGTTCGTCACGCGCGCCGGCACCGTCATCCTCGGGATTTCGGTCGTGCTGTGGGTGCTCGCCACCTATCCGAAGCTGGACGAGTCGGAGTGGAGCACGGTCGTTCCGGCCGAAACGATCGCCCGGGTGGCGGATCTCCGCACCGCCGCTGCCATCGCGGGTGACGAGGCGGAGGCCGAGGCGCTGGAGGCGGAGGCGGGGGCGCTGCTTTCTTCCTACGAGCTCGAATACTCGGTTGCCGGGCGCGTGGGCAAGGCGGTGGAGCCCGTCTTTGCACCCCTGGGGTTCGACTGGAAGATCAACGTGGGGGTGATCTCGTCATTCGCCGCCCGCGAGGTGATCGTCGCGACCCTGGCCATCGTCTACGGGATCGGCGAGGATGCCGCAGAGGACGAGGAGACCCTGAGCGCGACCCTGCGCGCGCAGCGCCACGCCGACGGCAGCCCGGTGTTCACCACCGCGACCGCGCTGGCTCTGCTGGTCTTCTTCGTGCTGGCGATGCAATGCCTCCCCACCAACGTCGTGACCCGGCGCGAGACCGGCAGCTGGAAGTGGCCCGCCCTCCAGTTCGGCTACATGACCGTGCTGGCGTGGACGGCGGCCTTCGTGGTGTACCAGGTGGTGTCGGTGTTTGCGTAGGC